>NZ_LWBS01000263.1 GCF_001652265.1 Rhizobium leguminosarum | reverse complement strand
CGGGCTTATCTCTGTCATCGTCATCTCCTGTTCAAAGGTTGGGCTAAAACAGCCCAATCCTTCAAATCAGAAGCGCATCATGCAAATCCCGCGCTCCAAATGCCGCGAAAGCGGCTTCGTTCAATCCGGAACGATTCAACCAAACAAGGAAACGCTCTAGTTCGAAAGGGCGTATTGATTGATCCGGCGGCCGGCGTGGCCAGCGCCGTCCCTTTTAAGATTGACGTCGAGAGCCCCGCCTATGCCGAGGGGTGGTCCGATGAGCTTATCCTGTTTCACAACCCACAAGCGCTTCACCCGGCAGACGAAGCGCTGTTTCCCGGCATAACCCATGTGCATCTGGACGATGGGGAATACGTCGTTCATGGACCGTCGATGACGATCCTCCACTCGACGACGACCTCCTACGATTTCCAACGTCGCCAGGATGGCCGTCCCGCTTGGCTGAACACGTACGTCGAGGCCGACGCTGACGAACCGGCCCCCTTTACCGCTCCAACCTGACCCTCAATCTGCGGGCCCGCTCCTGGAAGGCGCCTTCACCACCTTCCAATATGTCGCAAACTGCCTTTCGGATGTCCGCGTTCTCCAGGCCACCTGACAGGTAGGTGATCGGCGGCAACGCGCCGTGCGGATGCGGCCCCGACTCGGCAATGATGATCTGATCGGCGTCGGTATTGATCACCAGGTTCGCGTTGTGCGTCACCATGATGACCTGGCGGTTCGATTTGGCCTCGATGAACAGGCCCACCAACTCCTCGAAGACAGATTTCGGATCAAGGTTCTCCTCCGGCTGATCGATGATCAGAGGCCTGCCGTCACCGTCATCCAGCGCTAGGTAGAGCAGCAGAAGGACGATACCGCGGGTTCCAGGTGACAGTTTCCGGATATCCACACCATCGTACTCGATGCCATAGTGGATATCGATGTGATCCGTGCTGAACAGCCATTGGGCGAACCGTTTCGACCAGGCCCGGAATTCCGCCTGCTCGGTGTGGGCAACCGGCGAATGATCGAGCAATTCCTTCTGATAGAGCCGACGAAACTCTGCCATTGCCGACACCACCTCAGCGGACGAGCCCGTCTCCCACGCCTGCTTGAGAACCTCGTTCGCCTTCTGAAGCAGAGTGCCCTTGCCCCTGAACGCCCCGCCCTTCCGGAGATCGATCAATCCCTCCTCGGCCTGACCCGCCCATTGCGCGACATCGGCGACCCGCGCCACCGAGAACGACAGCTTCTTCAACGTTCCGGACGCCGCCGCCAAACGCGCCATCAGCGGCCCATATAGATCCTTCAAGACGGTTTGCTCGGCGACCAGGGCGTCGAAGGCCCTGCCATAGGCTTCTTCGCGTTGGGTCTGCAGGTCCCGCGCGCGATCTTTCGCGCCCTTGCTGTCATCCAGCTTGCCGGTGAGTGTTTGCATGGCGGCCGTCTCGGTGGCGATCCGGCCTGACAGCGCGGTGTATTGCCGTTGGGTCTCCTTGTCGGAGCTGACCAGCTTTTCCAGCCGCGCCATTTCGGCCTCCAACACCGCCTGCGATAGCGTCGAGAGGTCCGTATCGTCAGGGAAGAATGCGGTGTTCGGGTCTCCGGGGGCCGGCGAAGTCCCCTTCAACTCGGCTATCTTTCCATCGACCCATTTGACGTAGCCGGTGAGGTTATCGTCGACCTTACCCTTATAATCGAGGATGAACGCGGCCCACTGCTCCTCGGACATTCCGCTGTGCGTGTGCCTCGACTGCGTCTGTCGCAAAGCCTCCGGCGCCTGGTTGCGCCGCAGGTCCTTCACCTCATCCTGAAGGGCGAGGAACGTCTGACGTCGGTTCGTATACTGGCGCAACGTACTCCTGACGTGGTTGGTCGCTGCGGCGATATCCGTATGGCGCTGGGCCCTCTTTTCGCTCCCAGCGGAGACAAGCTTCGCGCGATCGGCGGTATAGGCGTCGACCAGCTTCTTCTTCTGGGCAACCTGAGCCTCATAGCTTGCGACCAGTTTTTCCTTCTCGAGTTCGGTGCTGATGCGCTCCGATATCTGGGAGACAGCCTCCGCCTCGCGATCGCGCGCCAACCGATGGCGTGAGGCGCGATGTTCCAGCAGTTCCGCGAAGTCGAGGGCGCCATCCCGATCATGATCAGGATGCGCCTCGAAGATCACCCGTTCGATCTCACGGAGCAGCCCGTCGGTCAGGCCGCTCGACGAGCACAGCTCCTCGACGAATTGCTGCGACAAGTAGCGCGCGCGGGGATAGCTCATCGGACCGTTGGCATCCGATCCGTCCAGCGACCGCGTGCTTGGATCGCCAGCCGCCCAACTGACCTTCACCTTGCCTTGACCGATCAGGGGCCGCGCTCGCACGAGAAACGAAGGGTTCGCCCATTCGTCGGCGGCCCAGGCCTCATCCGATATGGAATCGCATCCGGCGGCGATCATGTCGGCGAGCGCAGTCTTGCCCGACCCTCGCGCGCCGATGATGGCGACGAGGCCGGCATTCAAAGGAATGGTCGGCGTCTGCAGCCAGGGCGCATCGACGATCTGAATCTCCGAGATGACCTGTGACGGCGTCGCTGATGTCGGCGGCTCGGCACCGACATGGGCGCGTCCGCGCGGATCAATGCAGGCCTGCCGCAGGGAGTCGAATTCGAGCCCGCCTTTGATCCACGAGAACCGATCGCCGAACGGCGTCGCAACGTCTTCGAGTTTGTGCGCGTCGCTGCCATGGAGACACGGCTTCAGGCCGCCATATCGGGCGCGGATCTCCTTCGGGTCCAGATCCCTCTGCCCAAGCCAGAACTCGCGCTGTGCCTGGCTGCTGGCGAAGATTACGTCCGCGAAGCCTTCGATCTCCCTCCGTATAGTCTGGTCGGCGGCTTCCCTCACGCCTGACGTCCCGTCGGTGGCGCCGCCCGCGACGGCGATGACGATATTCTTCTTGGCCCAGCCGCTCTCGCCGAACACCTCGCGTAGCTGCCTGAAATTGACCTTGAACTGGTTCGCGCCGTAAGCCAGCGCCGCGCCGTCATCGACGATGGTCGGATCGGCCTTCTTTCCCAGCCGTATCAGGTCCGCACGGGTACAGTCGTAGCGATCCTGCTGCATGGTGAAGTGCAGCCGCGACAGCAGGCGCTGCAGTTCTGCAATATGGTCCGCGTCTTCCGGGCACACGAACAGATGGAGGTTCACGAACCCTCCCTTGGCGGTCGCGACGTCCAATCTCAATTCGACGTTCGGGAATACCAGCGACGCCGCCGGCAGTCGCCCGGCAGCCTTGTACTTCAACACCTGCTGATAGGTTTCGGTGACATAGTAGTCAGTAACGGCGATCGCCTCGATGACGGGCGCAGCAACCTCAAGCGCGGATAGATAATCCTCCCACGCCGTCGGGCCGGTGAACTGGTTGTTCATCACCGTACCGGGCGCGTGGATGTGTGGCTCCCAGCGGCGCCATTCCGACCCTCGACTAATCATGCTCCCCCCGTTTTTGTCTTTCGCGCTACCCTATCGTGTAGCGATCGTCGAATCGTGTGCAATGCCGCTAGCCCTCCAATCCCTCTTTGGGCGACCACCGTCTCATCTCGAGTTTGCGTGAACGGAAAGGGTCGCCCAGCAGCGCAAGGCCGTCGCGAAACAGCGCGTAATTATACTCGGAGCCATCAACGCGCCGGCTGCGGCTACCCTCACCAATACCGAAGCCGACGGGGTCGAAGGTGGGTAGGTCGAGCCGCTCTGGACGACCATCGCCGCCGCCGCTCCGGATCATACCGGTGAGACCGTTGAGGAACGCCGCACAGGCCGTCTCCTCCATGACGAACCAGCCAACCGACTCGGCCGGGAAACCCCTGGCCATCACCTCGCGAACAGCGTGGTGCCGCCACATCGGATCGTCCCAGAGTCCGTCGTGCCACCAGTGGGGGTGTAAAGCCGGCCAGATCGAAAAGGCGCTTCCGAGATACCAACGCCCGGCATAGGGCAACCGAACAAAGGCAACCGGTCCGGAATCCACCAGCAACTCACCCGGCGCGCCGATCCAGTCAATCCAATCGACGACATGGCTCGCACCCATAAGAAAGAAGTTCGAGCGGTGCGTCGCCAGCGCGATCGGCCTAGAAACCCCGCTGCCGGTGGGCGATTGGCCAGAGGGCCCCGGCGGAGACTTTTTCTTGGGCTTCGAAATCCGTGTCTCGGCCACACTCAGGAATGCGCCTGTCGTTCCCGGCTTCGAGCCAAAGGCAACGGAGTAGCCGTGGACGACATGGCCAAACGTTGACCCCGTGTTGACGTAGGGCTTCACCTGTCGGGCATATTTTCGCTTCGCCTGAGAAGCGATGGTCTTTGCGGTCGCGTTCGCGGCGAACGAACCGTGCGCTTCGGCCAAAACCACGCCGTGCCCATCGACATTCCCGCCATCATAAAGAAAATCCGCATGCGGGTTGAGCGCCTTTGATAGGCAAGCTGCGTTGGCGCGCCAGACATACCCCAAGGCGTTCATATAGAGATCCGTTATCCCGGCTCCACAGCGCGCAGTGAACAGCGTTCTCTCGGTGTCGGCCAAGTCAGCAAAGTCCGGTGTCAGCTCGAACGACGACCCGTTCGAGATCAGGCATTCCAAATGGGCGAGCGCGCTTTTCTGGAGACCGGCGAGCAGTCGCGGTCGCGCTGGGCGCGTCGTCGCCGTTCTGGCGACGGCCGCGGCCAACGCGATCGGTCCGAAGGTCAGAGCCGGCGCGGCTCCGGGCGCCTGGAAGAGCGGTGTTACCGGGCTGGGAACGTGCCGATGCTTTGTATGGGTGGTCAGGCCGACGGTGACGTCGACGTCCCACAACTCTCCCATTGAGATCAAAGCGCTCATTCGTCCCCCCAAAGCTCGTGCGCTACTTGCTAGTCACCTTGGCCGCGATATCGAAGCCAGGAATGGAAAGGCCGACGATCAGGTTGATGAACGTCTTCGCTTCCGAAATCGCCGCCTCGGCCTCTTCTGCATTACTGAACGCCCCCTGGTGTACGACAGCGTTCCGCACGGAATTGATCCGATCAGCAGATTTGATGAGCGCCTTCCCGGTTTTACTCTTCTCGGGACGAGCGAAGTAAATTGGCACAAATAGACGCGAGACCTTGAGCTGGAGACCGTTGGCCCATCGCAAAAATTGATCGACGATCGCCGCGTCGAACTCGGTCTGACGAGCCCATTCCGTTCTGATGGCGTAGTTCGCGGCGATTTCAGCAGCGGTCGCGCAGCGCACGATCGCAGCGGACGGTTCATCCCTCAGATGAAGGCCGGAAAGTTTGTTCCATTGCGATTGAAGTTTCTCAAGATCAGATCGCTCGTTGTATGGTTTCTTCGACGTCTTCCGGTGCGCCTCGTCTGTCGTCTTCGCCACTTACTTCCTCTCCCGTCTTCAATAAAACGCAATACACGCAAAACGTCATTGATACCTATTTTTCTACTACAGCATCGATTATCAAAGTTCTATGCATTCAGCGCCTTAAAGATTTTGGAGGCGGGTAAAGAAGATGAATTGACCGCGATATCCGCTTCGAGCGCATTTCATAGAGCTTGGACGTTGCGGCAGTCACTCTATGAGATCGTCAGGGACCGGCTCGATGATCAGCACCTCCGCCAGTTCCGAAAGCCATGCCGAGACATCCTCGATCTGCACCGCATCTCCATGAACAGCATAATAGTCGCGAACCTTCCGAAATTGGCCGTCGAAGCGCTCGGAGAACATCTTCTGCAGTTTGTCGTTCCGGCTGAGCACGCTGGAAAGCGCCCGGCCGCCGTGGAGGAATTTCAGAGCATGCTCGGTGCCCAGCAAATACAAGTATTTCCGCTTGGGTGTCAGATGCTCCGCCAGCAGGACATAGTCCTTGAAGACGGAGTTTTGTCGGATCGATTCCGCGCCGCCGCGCCAGCGGATGAACTTGAACTCCGCCACCCGCAGGTTTGTCTCCAGATCGAATTCCCGACCTGTATTGCCGGCGCCGAGCGAGACATATTCGACCTTCTCGCCTGGCTCCAGAATGTGCGGCAGGCACAGTAGGATGCCCAGCGCGTGGATCGTCACATTGATCTGACCCGCCAAGCGCTTCATCTCGGCGGCCGCGGCAAGCACTTCGCGACCAGCACCGGCCCCTTCAAGGAAGGCGTCGCAGTCGTCGGCCGATATCCCCCGCACGGCCCCCTCGATTCGCCCGAGCGTATGGGTGAGATCCGGCCCGGTGAATTCCGACAGGAGATGGATGACTTTGGCTGGATCGGACTTCAAGCGGCGCCCCTAACGACCGCCTTCAAACGGTCAATCTGATTGTAGTTGATGACCCGGGCGTCGGACCCGATCACCGGAAAGCGGCTGATAAGGTAATGCTCCACCTTATCGAGACCCAGTTTGTCCTTGAGCAAACCTTCACGCCTGCGCTCTTTTTGAAGCGCGCGGCGATAGTAGTTGGTCAGAGACCGATTGTAGCGGACGAACAGGGCCCGGTTTGACTCGACCTTTGCCAGGTCGATCCAGTTGTTCTTGCATTGGAAATTATAGATCACGCCGCCGTGGATAGTGACGACGTCGAATTCCTTGCGGTTGATGCGCTTCACGTCAGTCACCTGGAAACCCATGACGGACAGGTCACGCTTCACCATATCCTCGAAGATGAAGCCGGCATGGATTTGAAAGCGCCGGCGGCTGCCCAGGTGGACGTTCTTGAAGGCATACAGGAAACGCGACAGCAGGTTGACGTTCGAGACCACCATATCGCCAGCGTCGATAAACGGCTCATAGGCATTGCTGTTGGTGGCGTGGTCAGAGGGCACGTTCACCAGCAGCCGTTCGAGTTCGTCTGGGTCGAGAACCGACTGTGCCCGGAGCATCGCTTGAAATTTCGCCTTTCCGATCTCGACGAAATAGTCGTCGGGGGCATGACGCGCGAAGGCGATCATCAACAGCGCCATCGTCGAGAAATCGGAATCGTTCAGCCCGAAGGCCGCGTAGGTCGCGCCGATCAGCCTCACCGAATTTCGCAGCTCGGCCGCTGAAAAAATCTTCTTCGGATCGAGCGCCTCCATCGTTGGCAACACAATCTGATCTCGACGAAGCTCGGCCATGACATGGATGGACGCCCGTTCCGGCTCCAGGAAATTCTCATCGAGCGTGTCGAACCCGTGGCTGGCCATCGCTCCGATCCCGTCAGCCTCCAGGCTGAAGTCGTCGAGAATGTCCAATTGGGCCAGCTTCAGGTGGAAGCCCGTAATCGTGATGCAGCTATGCTCGACCTGGGGCAGAAGGACATTCAGTGTGTCGAGAGGCACGAGCCGGTCTGTTCCCTTGCACGCGAAGGGCATGGTGTAGAGCAAAGAGACCATGTGCCGGCGGCGCGATTGGAAATAGTCAACGGCCGCGCCCACGGTGTCGAGCGTAATGCCGGGTCCGAAAGCCTGCCCGTGCATCTTGAACGCGCTGGCGATGGCGGCGGTCTGCAACATCGTCTGGAGGTAACGGCCGACGACGTCGGCGTCGAAGCGCGGGGACAATATCTCCCGAACGGCCCGGAAGACGGACTCCACATTGGACAGCAGCCGATCGTCGAGAGGGATCGAACAAAGCCGTGCCCTCACACGCGGATCGTCGATGCCGAACCGGGGAAGGTTGATGAACTCCTCGACGGCGCGGATGGTCCCGTGCCAGGCAGCCACGGCATCCGCCAGCCGATATCGCCCAAGGACGGCAAGAACGCCGTCACCATGAGCGGCCAGTTGGGCTTCAATCAACGACCTTGCGTCTTCCCCGGAAATCTTACGCGACGGTGCTGACGGCGTCGGGAATTCGGCGCCCCTCATGCGCCCATCCGCCGCCGGTGCCGCGGATGATCGGCGAAATACACACGATCCTCAGACATCCCCCGAATACTCGAAATCCTCAATCGTCGAATGCGCACTCATCCCACCCTTGAACTCATTTCAGTATTTCTACAGTTGTAGCGCAAATGCTCGCAGCAATCTTGCAGACATTCACGGATTTACCGAAAGGGGAAAGTCTTCCCCAACGTCCGAGCCTTGCGTTTCGGTCGACCCCTTCTGCGGGAGGCCCCGCAACGCCCCTTTGAGAGGAAGAGGACGGACCGGCTTTGCCGTGACGGGTTGAGGGCTGGAGAAGAGGTCTCCGGCGCCCGTCATGGAGATTGGTCCCATGACCCAAGTTTCAGTTCTCGACGCGCGCCGCGACACCAGCGGCGGCTACAAAGTGGATGTCGGCCGCGGCGAGCGAATCGGCCGCGTCTCGTCGGAATGGTTTTCCCGGCCCGCAGACGAGCGCTACCTGTCGCTGTCCGAGCTGGCCCGGGCCGTCCGTGATCGCGCCGATCGCAGCCGGACGCGCGTGGTGGAAAGCGCCTTGATCCATGTTGAGGCGAACCGCAGCGACCCGGAACGGCTGGCGTTGATCCTGCCAGGCGCGGATACGCCCATCGCTCCGACCCATTGGAGCTTCGGCCAACTCGCGAGCCTGGTCGGCGCGCCAGCAGCCTATCTGCGCCAGCTGCCCGCGCCGCTCGCCGCGATCAACCTGCAATATGGCCTGACGTCCAATCGGGCCGAGCAGATCAAGACGCTGGAAACTGATAATGGCCGTGTCGAACTGCGCGCCGTCACCGGCCCGGACTACGGCCGCATTTACGATCATGAACTGGTCGAGGCCGTGCAACGCATTGCCGGCAACGGCACGGGCGACACACGCTGGAAAGTGCCCGGCGTGCTCGACTGGTCGACGGGCATCTACAATCCCCGCGTCGACATCACCAAAGACACCACGACGCTCTATACTTCGGATCGGGACGTCTTCCTCTTCCTCGTCGATGACCTGAACCCGATCGAAGCCGGCCGTCTGCCGGACGGCTCGCCGGATCTCTACTTCCGGGGCTTCTACTGCTGGAATTCCGAAGTAGGCGCCAAGACACTTGGTATGGCGAGCTTCTATCTGCGCGCGGTCTGCCAGAATCGCAATTTGTGGGGCGTGGAGGATTTCGAAGAAATCACCATCCGGCACAGCAAATACGCCGCCAACCGGTTTGCGCATGAGGCGGCTCCAGCGCTGGCGAACTTTGCCAATTCCTCGCCACTGCCTTTCGTCAACGGCATCAGGGCGGCGCGCGAGCGGATCGTGGCGCGCAGCGACGAGGATCGCACAGACTTCCTGCGCCGCCGCGGCTTCTCCAAAGCGGAAACCGGCAAGATCATCGACGCGGTGTTGGCCGAAGAAGGCCGCCCGCCGGAGAGCATCTTCGATTTCGTGCAGGGCATCACCGCCGTCGCCCGCGACAAACCCCATCAGGACGCTCGCCTCGACATGGAGGCCAAGGCCAAGAAGCTGCTCGACCGAGCGATCTGATCTCCGTGACGCCGGGGACGCGGTTTTCCGTGTCTCCGGCTTTGCGTTTCCGTGTCTCTTCGCTCCACCGGTACGTGGCGCTGCCCCCTTTAGAGGAAGAGGGCGGCGCTTCGCTTCGTGACGGGTTGGAGGTCGAGAGAGAGGCTCTCGGCCGCCCGTCATGGAGTACATTCCCATGGCTACTGCTGCGAAAAAGATCACCCTGTCGTCGTCGCGCGACATCCCCTTCAACCACCTCGTCATCTCCCAGGCGAACGTCCGGCGGATCAAGGCCGGTGTGTCGATCGAGGAGCTGGCGGAGGACATCGCCCGGCGAACTCTCCTCCAGAGCATCACCGTGCGGCCCGTGCGCGATGCGGACGGCAACGAGACCGGCATGTTCGAGATCCCGGCCGGCGGCCGCCGCTATCGGGCGCTTGAACTGCTGGTGAAGCAGAAACGCCTCGCCAAGAACGCGCCAGTCCCCTGCGTCGTCCGCGAGGGCGGCATGGCCGAGGAGGATTCGCTGGCCGAAAACATCCAGCGGGCCCCGCTGCATCCGCTGGACCAGTTCCGTGCCTTCCTGACCTTCCGCGAGAAGGGTATGTCCGAAGAGGAGATCGCCGCCAACCAGTTCGTCTCGGTCTCGGTCGTGAAGCAGCGCCTGCGTCTGGCGTCGATCTCGCCCAAGCTCCTCGACGTCTATGCCGCCGACGGCATGACTCTCGATCAGTTGATGGCGTTCACCGTCAACGGCGATCATGAGCGGCAGGAACAGGTCTTCGAGCGCCTTGCGCAGGCCTACAGTAAGGAACCGCATCTCATACGCCGGATGCTCACCGAGGGCGCGGTCCGCGCCGCCGACAAGCGTGCGCAGTTCGTCGGGGTGGAAGCCTACACCGAAGCTGGGGGCGTCATCATGCACGACCTGTTCCAGGGTGACGACGGCGGCTGGCTGCACGATGTCGGTCTTCTCGACATGCTGGTGGCCGAGAAGCTGCGTGAGCAGTCCGAGGCGATCTCCGCCGAAGGCTGGAAGTGGATCGATGTCGCGCCGGACTTCCCCTACGGCCACACCTACGGCCTGCGTCACCTCCGTGGCGAGCAACTCCCTCTCACCGAGGAGGAACAGGCCACGCGCGACGCCCTTCAGGCCGAGTTGGACGCCCTGGAGGAAACCTATGCCGAGGCCGAAGATCTGCCCGACGAGGTGGACGAACGGCTCGCGGAGATCGAGACAGCGATCAGCGCGCTCGACGATCGGCCGATGGTCTTCGACCCCGAGGAGATCGCGCGGGCTGGCGCTTTCGTCTGCATCGACGGATCGGGCAACCTCCGGGTCGAGCGCGGCTATGTCCGCCCAGAAGACGAACGGCCGATTGAGCCGGAAGTTGATCCCGAGATCGAGGACGGCGTCAACACCATCGCGGCGCGCGCCGAGCATGAGGACGATCACCTTGCCGCGGACATCGAAACGACACCGGACCCTGAGGAAGACGACGGCCTGAAGCCGATCCCGGACCGCTTGATGACCGAACTGACCGCCCATCGCACGCTGGCTCTGCGCCATGCGCTCGGCGAGCGGCCCGATGTCGCCTTCCTCGCCGCGCTCCATGCGCTCACGCTTCGGGCCTTCTATCACTATGGCTCGGATACCTGCCTGGAGTTCGACCTGAAAAGCGTCAGTTTCGGCACGCAGGCGCCAAGTCTCAATGACAGCAGCCTGGCCTTGGCAGTAGACGGCCGCCATCAGGCGTGGGTGGCGGCGCTCCCCAAGGAGCCCGGCGAGCTGTGGGAGGCGCTGCAGGCGTTCGACGGCGACAGCCGCCACTGCCTTTTTGCGCATTGCGTGTCGCTGTCGGTCAACGCGATCTACGAGGCCTACAACCGTCGGCCTCGTGCGCTCGCCCACGCCGACCAGCTGGCCCAGGCGGTCGATCTCGACATGGTGGCAGCCGGGTGGGAGCCCACGATCGACACCTATCTCGGCCGTGTCACCAAGGCCCGCATCCTCGCGTCGGTGCGCGAGGTGAAGGGTACGCGCGCCGGTGATCGCATCGAGCACCTCAAGAAGGGCGACATGGCCGAAAAGGCGCAGGAACTGCTCGCCGGGTCCGGCTGGTTGCCAGAGCCGCTGCGCACGCCCGGCCACCCGGTCACCGCGGTAGACGACACCTCGCCTGCCGAGACTCGTCAGTCCGGCGATCATGAAATCGAAGACACGGCGGAAGATGGCGGTGAAACGGCCATGGCGGAAACCGAGCCGGAGATCGAAGATGAGCCAGCCGAGATCGACATGCATGTGATCGCGGCCGAATAGCCGAAGGAGCAACACGTCCCCCGAGGGCCCGCCGGCAACGGCGGGCCCATTTTTCGTTTCGGAGTCCGCAATGCAACCTGTCACAAATCTTGCGCGACAGCTGGCTGCTCAGGCCGAGGCCGTGTGCCGTCACTATCTGTCGAACGGACGCCGCGAGGGACGTTACTGGCTGGTCGGCGACGTGCGCAACACGCCGGGCCGCTCCATGTATGTCCGGCTCAAGGACTCGCCCAAGGGTCTTGCCGGCAAATGGACCGACGCTGCCACCGGCGAGCATGGTGACCTTATCGACATCATCCGCGAGAGTTGCGGTCTGGTCGACTTCAAGGGCGTCGCCGACGAGGCGCGCACCTTCCTCAGCATGCCGCCACCCGAGCCAGAGCCACTATTTCAAGAGCGCCAAAGGTCAGCACCACGCGGCTCGCCGGAAGCAGCTCGACGTCTCATCGGTATGTCGCAGGCGATAACGGGTACAATCGTGCAAGCGTATTTACGGGAACGCGGCATTACGGATTTACGCGGAACCGGAAACCTTCGCTTCCATCCACGCTGCTATTATCGGCCCGACGAGCACGCGCCGACCGAGACATGGCCGGCCATGATCGCCGCCGTCACCGATCTCGACGGCAAGATCACGGGCGCGCACCGGACCTGGCTCGATCCCCGATCGCGGGACAAGGCGCCGATCGACACGCCGAGGCGAGCCATGGGCAACCTGCTCGGCAACGCGGTGCGCTTCGGCCCCGGTGGAGAGGTCATGGCGGCCGGCGAAGGCATCGAGACCGTCCTGTCGCTCCGACAGGTGCTTCCCGACATGCCGATGCTGGCGGCGCTCTCGGCGACGCATCTCGCCGCCATCCTGTTCCCCGACACGTTGCGCCGGCTCTATATCGTGCGCGACAATGACGCGGCCGGCGACAGTGCGCGTAACAGCCTGATCGAACGGGCCAACGCCGTCGGGATCGAGGCGATCGTCATCTCGCCGGCGCTCGGCGACCTCAACGAGGATCTCCGCAACCTCGGCGTCGAGCATCTCCGGCAGCGGTCGCGGATGCAGATTGCACCCCAGGACGTCGCAAGGTTCATGGCGCTGGCGGTATAGCCCGGCGCGCGAGAGCGACAAGGGCGGTGCGTCGTCATGCTCGCGAGGATGCACCAACCGTCGGAGGGGGACCGCGCCTCGGCCTTCGAGAGGGCGATCGGCAAGCAAACGGCCCGGACCCGCAATGTCTGCGGCGGACTATTTTCCGGCGGCCCTGCGGGCCTTTCCATCGCGAGACAAAATAGCCCGCCTTCGCCATCCTCCGCTGTGCTCCGGCCCTCCGCTTCGCTGCGGATGCAGGTCCGGCCCGCCCGCCTGCGTTCGTCGCCATGAAGGCCGCGAGGGTCGCGGTCGAACCGACGGAGCATCCCGATGAGCGAGCACGACGACTACGAACCGCATCACGCCTCGTCCCCCACCGACCATGTCCTTAGCGAACTCCAGCTTTACGGCTACCGTCCCATCGCGGATGAGCCCGATCCCCGACCGCTTCCGGAGGGCGACCATGTCGCCGGTGCCATCGCCGACATCTTCGACGCCCTGATCGGGACGCTGGAGGACACTCGCCTCGAACCCGATCTCGACGATCTCCTGTGGTCGACAGTCAACGTCTTCCACCGCGCCACCGACCGGATCGCGCGCGAGCTTGACGACAACGAGCAGGCGCAGCGCCGCGGGCAGCGTGAACAGGACGGCAGCGAGGTGAAGGCGGTCGAACTCGAGCGCCACATCGCCGAGGGGCAGACCCTGATCGAACGTCAGAACGCCTTCGAGCTGATGCGCGACCAGGCCGCCGAACATTACGAACGCCACGTCGGCAAGACTTGGCTTCCGCGTAGCGGCTCAAAGGTCAATCACCGCAATCTCACCTCGGCGATGATCGACAGCCGCGACTTCCTGGCAGCGAAGCGGCAGGCCGAGCAGACGATCCTTCTTCCGCCTGGTCCGAAAATCCTCGTCACCGGCGGGCTCGATTTCCACGATCACCGGCTGATCTGGACCAAGCTTGATCAGGTGCACGAAAAGCATCCCGACATGGTGCTGATGCACGGCAAGTCGCCGAAAGGCGCCGAGAAGATCGCATCGCTTTGGGCGACGAACCGCAACGTGCCGCAGATTGGCTTCGCTCCCGATTGGACGAAGCACGGCCGCGCAGCGCCCTTCAAACGTAACGACGAGATGCTGGAAATCCTGCCCAAGGGCGTGATGCACTTCCCCGGCACCGGCATCAACGACAACCTTGCCGACAAGGCGAAGAAGCTCGGCATTCCCGTCTGGAGGTTCGGCGGCGCGTGAGCGCCGCCCTCAACAGCTACGGCAAGGACTGGTGGCGAGCGGACAGCCGGCTTCCGGGCGGCACGGGCGATAGCTGCTGTCCCGAAAATGATGGTATTTTGGGAGAATACCGCTGACTTATAGATGTATCTATCGCGGCGTGGGAAGCTCGACAGTCTGGCCAACAACATCGATCGCCACCTTACCTCGAAGCCCACGGGAGCTTCCGCCTTCGAGCAGTTCATGCGCTTCGCCTACGCGAGCCAAAGGAAACACTGCGCCGATCACCGGCTTGATCAGGCCGCGTTCGATAAGGTTTGTCAGCGCGTCGAGCTTGCCTCGGTTCTGACGGGTGAACACGAAATGGTAGGCGGCGTTCTTTCCCCAAGCCTCGATCAGGTTCTGCGGCTGTGCGATGTCGACGATGCTGACCAGCCGTCCGGCGTCCGCGAGGGCGAGCGCGCTTCTCGTCAGGGTGTCGCCTCCGATGGTGTCGAATACGACGTTCACCCCTTGCCCATGCGTCAGCTCCGCCACGGCTGAGACGTAGTCATCGGACGTGTGATCGATTACCTCGTCCGCTCCGAGCGAACGCACGAACTCATGGTTGCTACGGCGCGCCGTCGTGATGACCCGCGCGCCCATCGCCTTGGCAAGCTGAATCGCAACCGTACCCACACCGCCGGCACCGCCATGGATCAGAATGGTCTCGTGAACGGCAAGCTGGGCGCGGGTCACCAAAGCTTCCCAGACCGTCCCCCCAACCAGCGTCAGGCTGGCGGCCTCTAGGTGGTTGATGTTGTGCGGCTTGCGGGCGACCAGATCGACATCGGCAACGTGCTGCTCCGCATATGAGCCGGGGCCGCCGAAGATTTTGGGCGTGTAGTAAACCTCGTCGCCTACGTCGAACTCGCTCACATCCGCCCCCTTCTCCTCCACGACGCCGGAAACGTCGTGACCGATGATGGCGGGGAGCGGCACGTAGTCGGCGTAGTCACCACGTCGGATCTGATAGTCCAGGGGATTAATGGCGGTGGCGTGAACGCGCACCCGGACCTGCCGAGGTCCGACGACTGGTACAGTAGCATCGCGCATCTCGAAAGCGTCGAAGCCACCGAAGTTGGCGAGGACGATCGCCTTCATGGTGTCGGTCATGATCTTACCTTTCTCAAAATCATTTGATGGTAAGAGCTTTAATAGTGGATACTCACATCATATGTAATACGCACAAAATTTACCCTAGGTGCACAAAAGGATACTGCCATGGTCAAGCGGCGCCACACCAGTCTGGATAGCAATCCCGGTTGCGCGGTAGAGGCCGCGATCAGTCTGATCGACGGAAAATGGAAATGCGTTGCGCTTTGGTATCTTCAGGAAAGAGGTACTGTCCGTTTCAACGAGTTGATGCGCTTGATGTCCGGGGTCACGCAGAGGACCTTGACCAATCAGTTGCGCGAATTGGAAGCCGACGGACTGATCAATCGCGTCGTCCATGCTCAGGTGCCACCCAAGGTCGAATACAGCTTGTCTGATCGGGGCCGGACATTCATACCGATCCTTCTATCCCTTTCAGCTTGGGGAGAAGCCAACATGGACCTGTTCCAGCAATCTGAGATGGCGGCTTCGTAACTCCTCCCCAAGCTGCAAGTCTGTGCGACCGCACGGGCCCTCCTTAAAGGAAGGTTCTGCGTAATAGCCGGCGCAGGATGGGTATTCCCGATGCGTCCGGTCGGTCTGCTTTCCCGAAACCTGATGTGGATTGCTGCAACGACCGGTATCGGAACGGTTCCCTGGTCTACCGAGCCGCCGGAAGTGCGAGCTGCCATGTCGAACGATCCAGCGGTGCTGATCGAGCTCTGATCTCGGAGCACCACCCCGCTTAGCTGCGCTGATCCTTGGTCAGACTGATCGCCTGACGCCATAAACCCGTAAAGGGTCGGCTATGCGAGCATGCCGCCGCTTCGGCTGCGCCTGCGCGGTGATTGCAGCGTTCAGTCCGACACTTCGGGCGCCTGTCAGCGGGGGATGGTCCTCCGCTCAAACAGGAGCCGGATCGATGTCCCTCAACGACGCGCACGCCTTCGCCTTCAGCCTCGCCACCACCTTGATGGTCGCCATCATCATCTTCCAGGCCGACGACGGCACCCTCTCGGTGACGCCGGCAAGTGAGTACGACGGCGACATGGCCGCGATCGTCCATGAGATTGATCCCTTCGCCCCTTAACCGGGGCGAACCGCCGCCGCGCTGAAGTCGCACGCGATTTCCGCTCCCAGCGGAGTCGATTTTCAGCTATGTTCAAGCGCGCCGTGGTGGTGGTGGAGGCGCGACCGTTACACTTTTCTCATGGAGTCCACCACTATGATCATCCTCGCAATACTTGCATCGCTCGCAGCCATCGGCCTGCTTTGCTGGCTGCTGTTCACGCTGGCCGTCTTCGCGCTGCCGGCGTTCGTCGGCATGACCGCGGGCGCCTGGGCGCACGGCACCGGTGCCGAGATGCCCGGCGCGGTCCTCGTCGGGGCCGTTGCCGCTGCCCTCACGCTAGCGGCCGGTTACCTGCTGATCACCTTCGTCCGGCCGACGTGGCTGAAGCTGATCGTGGCCATCGCCTTCGTCGCGCCGGCGGCGATTGCTGGATTCCATGCCACGCATGGCATTGTGAAGCACCTCATACCTTCCGAGGGATGGCAGATCACCTTCTCCGTCATTGGTGCGATCGCGGTCGGCATCACCGCCTTAGTGCGGGTCGCAGGAATGGCGGCGGCCCCGGGCCCTTCTGACCGGGATTTCGCGCGAGCCTGATCATCGTCATCGCCGTTGCGGGGCGAGGCCAGCGATAGCAGCGGTGGCCCACGTCGTCTTAGGTTATTGGGATCGAAGCGTGGAGTTCGGATAGGCGCTGAGCCCCGGAAGGGGCCTTCATCGGAGTGGCTGTCGTGGCAAGACATTTCACGGCGACACACCGAACATCCGGCGTGGCTATCTCCCATTTGGCGACGGGGTCACGATGCAGCGGCGTAGGCCTGCCGGGAGGAGATGAAGCCGGTGAGCATTTCCGCGACGCCGGTTTGCCGGTGCGGGAAGGTCGCCATCTTCTCCGTTCTCTGACCGTGCCTCGACCGCTCCAAACGGCCTCTTCAATGGCCTGATCTGGCCGAAGGCCGGCTTCGCCTTGATAGCCTATGACGCAACAGCCGCATCAAACTTTCTTCCCCTGCCGGCTGCGCCGCCATTCCTCGCGAGACAAGAAAGTCCTCCTTGGCTGTCAGACCCCATCCCCACCCCAGCCCGCAAGCACGCCGGGGGCCCCGAGGAAGGGGTGCGCCGTCGATCCCCTCCGGCCAACCGATCGCCATCGAGGCCGCAATGGTGCGGGCTCGGGAACGGAAAACGGAGACTTACAATGGCGACCATCGGCACCTTCAAAATGACCGGCTCGAACGAGTTCACCGGCGAAATCGTCACCCTAAGCGTCCAGGCCAAGAACGTGCGCATCGTCCCAGACCAGCGCGCCACCGGCGAGAACGCCCCCAGCCACCGGGTCCTGGTCGGCCGCGCCGAGATCGGCGCCGCCTGGTCCAAGCGCTCCAACGAGGGCCGCGACTATCTGGGGCTCAAGCTCGACGATCCGAGCTTCAATGCCCCGATCTACGCCAACCTCTTCGACGACGACGAAGGTGACACCTTCTCGCTGATCTGGTCCCGCCCCAACGGGCGGCGCGGCGACTGAGGCCCCCGCGAAGGCCCCGGCCGGAAGGCCGGGGCCTTCGGCTTGCGGCGACCGAATCAGTTGCGGCCCCAATCCACCGTAGAGAGTCCAAACAGCCACTTCTGGCTGGAAAATCCCGCTAAGAACGACTATTATAGCCGTAGTTTTGGCGTACGCGTAGGTCCGTGTGGGAGGTGATCATGCATGATCACCGCCCGACAGTTTCGGGCCGCACGCGCGCTGCTGGGTTGGACACAGGAGACGCTCGCTGACAAGGCCCGGGTCTCATTGACCGCGCTCAAGCGCCTCGAATCCCCCAGCGGCCTCGAGGTGTTTGAGAGCACGCGCGATGAGGTGAGACGGGCTTTCGAACGCGCTGGCATCGTCTTCCTGAACTCCGATCAGGGCAAGGGAGTACTGCTCGTTGAGACAAAGAAGGAAACCTGACGTTCGACACGTCGCGGCGCTGCCACCTCTTCCCGCGTCAGGGCCTTGCGCCATCATTCCGGTCAAATCACGGTTAACAATCTCCTCCAGTTTGGATACATCTCGCCATCGGGGGATGTTGTGACCAAAGACGATTTTCTCGATCAGCCGCCGGCCGAGGCGGTATTGACCACCTATGACGAGGCGCATCTGAAGCTCTATGCCCGGCTGCTCGACGCCGACGCGGCGAGCGCGGACTGGAGGGAGGTCGTCGAGGTCCTCTTCGGCCTCGATGCCAAGGCCGAGCCGGAGCGCGCCTTACGCATCTACGCCAGCCATCTCGACCGAGCGAAATGGATGACCACCAACGGCTTCTTTCAGCTGCTTCAGGGTCGTCTGCACTGAGGTGATGCACAAACCGCATCACGTTGCGGCCACTTCGTTCTTCCCGCGCTTCGTTCAACCCGGAATCGTATTCGCTGCATAACTCGCGTTGCACAACCTTGCGCGGAGGCGGTGGAGAATGTCCGAGGATGAAAGTTGGCAGTCTGAAGCTGCCTATGACTATATCGACAAGTTAACGCCCGGCGATCTTGCCTGGGAGTTCTTGCGTCGTAATCCCGATTACAGAAAATCATATCAGGAACTGGTAGCCGTCGGGCGACTGACCGAAGACATCGCCCAGGAGTTTGCCGAACAATGGGGGTTGCGATTTCGTCGCCGACCCTCGCAACTCGGCGCTCATCCAGCCGATCTTCTGGACCCCGCAAGCCGATCCCGCGACACTCCCGTTCACCGCCGGACCGAACCCGGCGGGAGAACTCCGCCTCCTCGT
Source organism: Rhizobium leguminosarum (assembly GCF_001652265.1). Taxonomy (GTDB): domain Bacteria; phylum Pseudomonadota; class Alphaproteobacteria; order Rhizobiales; family Rhizobiaceae; genus Rhizobium; species Rhizobium leguminosarum_D. The sequence continues at coordinate 56,055 of NZ_LWBS01000263.1, read as the reverse complement.
TGAGGATCTGCACGCCCATGCCATCATCGAGCATGATCCTGATCTGATCCGGCTTACGGTGCGGGGCGAGTCCCACGACGTGGCCCTGGTCGACGTCGATGATGCACGTCCACTCGGCGCCTTCATCCTGTTCGACGAATTGACGCCCGACCGGCTGACCGCGGTTGAACGCCTCTGGCACGCAATGTTCGGAAAGCGTGTGCCGCCCGATCCGCGCATCACGCCGCAAAGACGACAGCGCGCCCGCCAGATGCTGCGCGCTGTCGACGCGCGCGCGAGCGGCGCCATCTACCGCACCGTCGCCGAGCATCTCTTCCCCCGGTACAAGATCGACGCAGCGTCCTGGGTCGGCGACCCGATCCGGGAGATCACCATCCGTCTCGCCCGCGACGGCACGAAGCTCGTTCGCGGCGGCTACCGGACATTGCTGCGCCGCCCACGCCGGGATCGCTGATACCCGTTCGCGTGTCGATTTTAGCATCTTACTTCGACATCGTCCGAGGCGCCGTCTTCGCGCCACCGTGCTCGCAACCCGCCGCTTATTCGAAGCGGCCGCCCGCGAGACCACGGAGGTTCGATCATGGCCGAAAAACCCGCCAATCTACCGCCACGCTACCTGAGAACGCAGGAGGCCGCCCGCTTCCTTGGTCTCTCCGAGCGCACTCTTGAAAAGCACCGGACCTATGGGACCGGCCCGAACTACCGCAAGCTCGGCGGTCGCGTCGTCTATTCCGTCGATGACCTTCAAGCCTGGGCGGATCGCGGCCTCGTGACCTCGACCTCCGATCCTCGCGGCGGGACCGTGCTGCCAGCAAAACGCCAGACCACCGCATCCTCCGCCACCGTCGGCGGCCGCTTCGCGCGCTGAGGTGGCCGGCCGTGTCGTCCCGCCACACCCATCACGATGAGCGCGCACAGCTCGATTTGTTCCAGGCACTGCCCGGCGATCTCGCGCCGCGCGATGCGCAGGACCTCATGGCCTATCCGTTCTTCTCGCTGGCCAAGTCGAAGCGCCTGGCGCCGATCGACTTCAAGGCCGGCTCGGTGAAAATCCGCGTCGAAGCCGTGCCCGAGCACGGCATGGCCACGATCTGGGACGCGGATGTCTTGATCTGGGCGGCCTCGCAGATCGTCGAGGCGCGCGACGTCGGCCTGCGCCCATCACGCCTGATGGCGACCACCCCCTATGAAATCTTGAACTTCATCGGCCGCGGCGTGTCGCTGCGCGACTACGACCGCCTGAAGGCGGCACTCGACCGATTGCAATCGACCACGATCGCGACCTCGATCCGCCAGCCGACCGAACGGCGGATGCACCGCTTCTCATGGATCAATGAATGGAAGGAGCGCGCCGACCATCGGGGCCATCCGCTCGGTCTCGAGCTGATCCTCCCCGACTGGTTCTATGGCGCCGTCCTGGACGACGCGCTCGTCCTCACAATCGACCGAAACTATTTCGGTCTCACGGGCGGCCTGGAGCGCTGGCTCTACCGCCTGGTGCGCAAGCACGGCGGTCGCCAAGAGTTCGGCTGGAGCTTCGACTTCCCGCATCTCCACGCGAAGTCCGGCAGCCTCTCGCCGCTCAAGCACTTCGCCTACGACCTGCGCGACATCGTCCGCCGCCAGCCGCTGCCGGGCTACCGGCTGACCATCGAGCAATGCCTCGGGGGCCCCGAAATCCTGTCCTTTGCACCGACCGATCCCGACGCGCTCGGCATTCCACGCCGCCGTCGCCGCTCGACAACTCGCCCTGGGAATAAGCTGTGAATAGTCTCGTGCTATCGGGGACCGGCACTGTCGTGCCATCGGGGACCGGACTCTCGTGCTATCGGGGACCGAAATCGTCGATTCCTTACGCTGAATCAGCAGCTTGCGAGCCCCGTAACTTATCTAACCTAGATTCCTTCGGAATCTTTCTAACGGAACCGGCTTTTTCGCGCCGTGTGGACGAGTCCCCTTTTCCCGGGAGACCGTCATGATCGTCGCGCTCCTCAACCAGAAGGGCGGCGTCGGCAAGACGACGCTGGCGCTGCATCTCGCCGGTGAATGGGCGCGAGCCGGCAAGCGCGTCACGCTGATCGACGCCGATCCGCAGGGGTCAGCGCTCGACTGGTCGCAGCAGCGCAGCCGGGAGGGACTGGATCGGCTGTTCGGTGTCGTCGGCCTGGCCCGCGATACGCTCCATCGCGAAGCGCCGGAACTGGCGCGCGACGTCGATCATGTCGTCATCGACGGACCGCCGCGCGTCGCCGGCCTGATGCGGTCGGCGCTGCTCGCCACGGACCTCGTGCTGATCCCGGTGCAGCCGTCCCCGCTCGACGGCTGGGCGTCGGCCGAGATGCTGACGTTGCTCAGCGAAGCGCGGATCTATCGACCGGACCTTAAGGCGCGGTTCGTGCTGAACCGCTGTGCGGCCCGCACGATCCTCGCCCGCGAAACCGCCGAGACGCTCGCGGACCACGATCCGCCGCCGCTGCGCACCACGATCGGCCAGCGCATCGCTTTCGCTGATGTCGTGCAGACCGGGCGGCTCGCGGCCGAGCAGGACGAGACATCGCCCGCCGCGCGGGAGATCGCCGCGTTCGCCGCCGAGATCTTGGGGATCGGGCCATGAGCGAGCGGTCCCCGAAACGCAGCTTCGCGGCCCGCCCGGCCGATCCGGAAAGCTGGGTCAAAGCGCCAGACCGTCCGTCGCCGCCCGCGGATGCCGCCGCCGACTTCACCGCCAGGCTGACCATCGACGTCACCGCCGACATGCGCGGCCGGATCAAGATCGCGGCCTTCCAACGCGGCCAGACCGTCGCCGACATGCTCCGCGCGCTGTTCGAGTGCGAATTCCCACCATCCCAAGGAGACGACCGATGACCGGCCTTGCCGCCGCATCCGCGCGCGCCGGCCGCGCCCTTCACACGCCGCCGGAAGATCTCACCCAGGTCGAACTCGTCTGGATCGAGAAGCAGATCGAGCACTGGATCCGCTTCGGCCGCGAGGTGCGCGAACAGGTCCTCGACCGTCGCCGCCGCATCCTCTTCTTCCCTCCCGGCACGACCTTCGCGCTGGTGCGCTGGGCCGCGAACGAGCATGGCACCGTGCTCTCCCGCCTCGACATCCTACGCGCGGTCGGTGCCGACGAAGCCTGCCAGACGATCCCGACCGTGACGCCTGGCGGCGACGTCCTGCTGCGCGTTGATGGCTGGCCGAAGGTGGAGCACATGCTCCAGCTCATCGACGCGATCGAGGCGATCGGCATCGATCCCATCGACGTCGCGCCCGATCACTGGCGGCACGTTCACAACCGTCTGACCGTCGGCGAGACGCCCCGCGCCTACACGCTGCAGCGCCATCGCGCCTTCCTCCTGGCGCGGAGGATCGGCGCATGACCCGGTTCGGCTACGCCGTCACCACGACCGCCGCCGTATCGCTGCTCGGCGTCCTGTCGCTCGTCTCCTTCGCACCGAAGCTGATCTGGAACGCGTCGGCCAGCACGCCGGTCGGGCTCTATGCCATTGAGCCGGACCGGTCCCCGGACGTCACCGATCTGGTCGCCGTGCGCGCGCCCGAGCCGCTCGCGAGCTTCCTCGCCGAGCGCGGCTATCTCCCGCGCGGCGTTCCGCTGATGAAGCGCGTCGTGGCGCTGCCCGGCCAGCGGGTTTGCAGGACCGGCCTCGCGATCACCGTCGACGCTGTGCCGATGGGAGATGCGCTGGACCGCGATCGTCGCGGCAATCCGCTGCCCATCTGGCAGGGCTGCCGCGTCGTCGCCGAGGGCGAGCTGTTCCTGATGAACTGGCAGGTTCGCGACAGCCTCGACGGCCGTTACTTCGGCCCGCTTCCCGCCTCCGCCGTGATCGGCCGAGCCACCCCTCTCTACACCGACGAGGACGGCGATGGCCGCTTCGTCTGGCGCGCGCCGACGCGGTGACGGAGTGCCCATTCCCAACCCCACCGCATATCCACGGAGGTAATGCATGTCCCTGATCGGTCAATTCACACGCGACGATAACGGCTTCATCGGCCATTTGCAGACGCTCCTGCTGCACCAGGACATCATCATCATCATTCCGGCCGAGCCGTCCGACTCGGAGAATGCGCCGGATTACCGCGTGCACGTCTTCGACGGGATGAACAACGAACCCGGCGCCGAGATCGGCGCTGGCTGGAAGCGCACCGGCGAGAAGGTCGGCGACTACGTCTCGCTGCAGCTCGACGATCCGACCTTCAGCCAGCCGATCCGCGCCAATCTGTTCCAGTCGGCCGACGACAAATCCGCCTGGGGCCTTCACTGGAACCGCCCGCCCAAGCGCAGCGAGCGGGACTGAGCAATGCCGGCCCGCCGCCATCGCGCTGTCGTCGGACGGTTTCCCACCGTCCGACGCACAGCCTTCCTCCTCCTTTCCGGCCTGCTTGCCGCCCTGCCGCCGGCGGTCCCGGCCGTCGCACAGGACGCGCCGCTGCAGCGCCCATCTCCCAGCGATCCCTATGCCGGTCATATCGCGGACGCAGCGCGCCGGTTCGGCATTCCGGAGGGTTGGATTCGAGCGGTCATGCGCGTCGAAAGCCGCGCTGATGTGCGCGCTATCTCGCCCAAGGGCGCAATGGGCCTGATGCAGATCATGCCCGCGACCTGGACAGATTTGCGCGCCCGATATGGTCTCGGCAACGATCCTTATGACCCGCGCGACAACATCATGGCGGGCGCAGCGTATCTGCGCGAGATGCACGATCGCTACGGCTCGCCCGGGTTCTTGGCGGCCTACAATGCCGGTCCCGGGCGCTATGAGGAATATCGCGCCATCGGTCGCCCATTGCCGGCCGAGACGCGCGCCTATGTCGCCGCTCTCGTCCCAATCATCGGCGGCGGCGAGCTTGCTGCCCCCGTCACGGTAGCGATCGCCGACCCGCTCGCCTGGACCCGTGCGCCGCTCTTCATCATTCAGGTTGACAGCAGGCCGCGTGCGGATCGGCGGCAGGCCGACGGCGACCCCGCTGCATCATCTTCGCCGGAGACCGCGCGCGATCCGGCGCCGGCTGCACCGCGATCGGATGGCCTGTTCGTGGCGCGAAACGACAGTGCGGGGCCGCGATGATGCGTTTCGCACTATCTGCGGCATTGTCGGGCTCTGGCGTGGAATGGGCGTCAGGGGTGGGAAGAGCAGGCACCACAACCGTACGATGGCAGGATAAAGGGCCGCGATGTGCGGCCTTGTGCGGTTGTGGTTTTTCAAGGGGTTATGGCGCGTTTGCGCGAGGTGCGCCTGATCGGCGCAGCCTGCGCGCGCGGCGCTTTCTCAATGATTTCCTCGGCTTCGCGCGATGTGCGGGGCCATGCCCATGAGTGCCGAGGACGATTTCCGTATCCGGCCAGGCCGCATCCGCTCGACGCGTGCCCAGCAGGCCCGGCCCTTCATCGCGCAGGCGCTTGCCGCCGCGCAGAAGGCCGGCGGTGCGGTATCCCGGCAAGGAAGAATCGGTCCCGGCAACCGCTCGCGTTTTGGTCGCGGCCAGCGCGCGGCGGTGCAGGCCAACCGGCTGCTGACCGCCCGCTCGCGCGGCGCCGTCGTCAAAGCCCGCGTCGTGCGCCAGGGCGGGCGCAACGCACCGCTCGGCACCCATCTCAATTATCTCCGCCGCGAAGGCGTGACCCGGGATGGAGAGAAGGCCCGGCTGTTCGGTCCCGGCGGGGATGACGCCGATCCCAAGGCGTTCGCGGAGCGGTGCGAGGATGACCGGCATCATTTCCGTTTCATCGTGTCACCCGACGACGCGGTGGAGATGGCGGACCTCAAGGGCTTCACCCGTGAGCTGGTCGGACAGATGGAGAAGGATCTCGGCACGAGGCTCGACTGGGTCGCCGTCGATCACTGGAATACCGAGCATCCCCATGTCCATCTGATCATGCGCGGTGTCCGCGACGAGGGCGAGAACCTCGTGATCTCGCGCGACTACATCAAGGAGGGCATGCGCGACCGCGCGCGCGATCTCATCACGCAGGAGCTGGGGCCGCGCACCGATCAGGAAATCCGTCGCACCATTGAGCGCCAGGTCGAGTCCGAGCGCTGGACCAATCTCGATCGTCAGCTCGCGCGCGACGCCTACAGGACCGGCGTCGTCGATCTCGCCCCGCATTCCGACCGGCAGCCGGATGAATTCCACGCCCTGAAGGTCGGGCGGCTCCGCAAGCTCGAAGGCCTTGGCCTCGCCGACGAGATCGGTCCCGGCCAATGGACAATTTCGGAGAAGGCCGAGGCGACCCTGCGCGAGCTCGGCGAACGCGGCGACATCATCAAGCGCATGCATCGCGCGCTGACCGACCGCGGCATCGAGCGCGGCGCGGCAAGCTATGTCCTCGCCGGCGAAAGCCTGAACGATCCCGTCGTCGGCCGTCTGGTGACGCGAGGCCTCGACGACGAACTCAAGGGCACCGCTTATGCCGTTGTCGACGGGGTCGACGGCCGCACCCATCACATCAAGCTGCCTGACCTTGAGGCCGCCGGCGACAGCGGGCCGGGTTCGATCGTGGAGCTGCGCAGGTTCGACGATGCGCGGGGGCAGCGGCGCGTCGCGCTTGCCGTCCGCTCAGATCTCGACGTCTCCGCCCAGGTCACTGCGACCGGCGCGACCTGGCTCGACCGGCAGGCGATCGCCCGCGAGCCGGTAGCGCTAGGCAGTGGCGGGTTCGGTGCCAAGGTGCGGGACGCGATGGACCGCCGCGCTGAACATCTGATCGAGCAGCGCTTGGCCGAACGCCACGGCCGCAGCGTCATCTTCTCCCGCAACCTCATCGACACGCTGCGTCAGCGCGAGATCGAAGCGGTCGGTGCGAAGCTCGCGGCCGAGACCGGGCGCCCGTTCGCCAAGGCCGGGACCGGCGAATATGTCGCCGGCGCCTATCGGCAGCGCATCTCTCTCGCATCGGGCCGCTTCGCCATGATCGACGACGGCCTCGGCTTCCAGCTCGTGCCCTGGTCGCCGTCTCTCGAAAAGCACCTTGGCCAGCAGGTCTCCGGCGTCGCCCGCGGCGATGGCGGGGTCGACTGGAGTTTTGGCCGCAAGCGCGGCCTCGGCCTGTAGCCCGCAATCAAGAAAGGACCCCGCCATGTCGGCGACCAAAATCCTCTGGGGCCAGATCCTCACCGTCTTCCTGATCGTGCTCTTCACGACCTGGGCGGCGACAGAGTGGACGGCCTATCGGCTCGGCTTCCAGCCCCAGCTTGGTCCGCCTTGGTTCGAGCTTGCCGGCTGGCCGATCTATTATCCGCCGGCCTTCTTCTGGTGGTGGTACTTCTACGATGCCTATGCGCCGCCGATCTTCGTCGAGGGCGCCTATATCGCGGCGTCCGGCGGCTTCATCTCGATCGCGGTGGCGATCGGCATGTCCGTCTGGCGGGCGCGCGAGGCGAAGAACGTCGAGACCTATGGCTCGGCGCGCTGGGCGCGGGATGACGAGGTGAAGGCCGCCGGCCTGCTCGGTCCCGATGGCGTGGTGCTCGGCAAGCTTGCTCGCGACTATCTGCGCCATGACGGTCCGGAGCATGTGCTGTGCTTCGCGCCGACCCGCTCCGGCAAGGGCGTCGGCCTCGTCGTGCCCTCGCTGCTGACCTGGCCAGGCTCGGCGATCGTCCATGACATCAAGGGCGAGAACTGGACGCTGACGGCAGGCTTCCGATCACGGCATGGCCGCGTGCTCCTATTCGATCCGACCCATCCGAAGTCGGCCGCCTACAATCCCCTGCTCGAGGTGCGCCGTGGCGAGTGGGAGGTCCGCGACGTTCAGAACATCGCCGACATTCTGGTTGATCCGGAAGGATCGCTGGAAAAGCGTAATCACTGGGAGAAGACCAGTCACGCGCTGCTGGTCGGCGCGATCCTCCATGTCCTCTATGCCGAGGCCGACAAGACGCTCGCCGGCGTCGCCGCGTTCCTCTCCGATCCAAAGCGGCCGATCGAATCAACGTTGGCGGCAATGATGAAGACCGCGCATCTCGGCGAGGCCGGTCCGCATCCCGTCATCGCCAGCGCAGCGCGAGAGCTGCTGAACAAATCGGACAACGAGCGGTCTGGCGTGCTCTCGACCGCCATGTCGTTCCTTGGCCTCTACCGCGATCCCGTGGTCGCCGAGGTGACGCGGCGCTGCGACTGGCGCATCGCCGATATCGTCGGCGGCAAGCGGCCGTCCACGCTTTACCTCGTGGTGCCGCCCTCGGACATCAACCGGACCAAGCCGCTGATCCGCCTGATCCTCAATCAGGTCGGCCGCCGTCTCACCGAGGACCTACAGGCGAAGGGCGGCCGGCACCGGCTGCTCCTCATGCTGGACGAATTCCCGGCTTTGGGACGGCTCGATTTCTTCGAGTCCGCGCTCGCCTTCATGGCGGGCTACGGCCTTAAGAGCTTCCTGATCGCCCAGTCGCTCAACCAGATCGAAAAGGCCTACGGGCCGAACAACTCGATCCTCGACAACTGCCATGTCCGCGTCAGCTTCGCGACCAACGACGAGCGGACGGCCAAGCGCGTATCGGACGCGCTCGGCACCGCAACCGAGATGCGGGCGATGAAGAACTATGCCGGCCACCGGCTTTCGCCCTGGCTCGGCCACATGATGGTGTCGCGGTCGGAAACGGCCCGGCAGCTGCTCACCCCCGGCGAGATCATGCAGCTCCCGCCGTCCGACGAGATCGTTATGGTCGCGGGCACGCCGCCGATCCGCGCGAAGAAGGCGCGTTATTACGAGGATTTCCGGTTTCAGGAACGGGTGCTGCCGCCGCCTGCGATCATCAAGCCCCAAGGGGTCTCGTCCGATGACTGGAGCAAGTTGGCGTTGCCGCCTTCTCTGGAGATCCTGGCATCCGCGGCGGGGCCCAATCCAGATGAGGAGGACACGACGGATTCCGAGCGCCGCCGCCAGCCCGAGCTGAGCCGCGTGCAGCCGATCGCCAAGGTGGCGCCGATCGAGAATGAGTTCGAGATCGACCCGGTGGACGACGCCGATGACGACGCCGCGCGCCTCAGCCGGATGAACCAGAACATGCGGCAGGTCGCGCGCCAGGCTTCGCTCGATCCTGACGACGGCATCGAGCTGTAGGAGGCCATCGATGACGAAATCACCGAAGAAGCAGCGGCTCTCCGTCTATCTCGAGCCCGACGTCATGAAGGCTCTCTCTGCGCACGCCGCGAGGCGCGGTCACTCTCTGTCGCTGATCGCAGAGGCCGGCATTGCATCCTTCCTGTCGCCCGACGCGGCCGAGCGTCAGGAGGCGGCGATCACCAAGCGCCTCGACCAGCTCGACCGGCGCATGACCCGCATGGAGCGCGATGTCGGTATCTCCGTCGAGACGCTGGCCATCTTCGTCCGCTTCTGGCTGACGACGACGCCGGCGCTTCCCGAGCCCGCCGCGCAGGCGGCGCGGGCCAAGGCAGGCGAGCGCTACGAGGCCTTTGTCGCCGCGCTTGGGCGCAGGCTCGCGAATGGACCCAAGCTCAGGCAGGAAATTTCGGAGGATATCGAGCCGGCGCGTGACGCCGTCGATTGATAGATTGCTTCGTCAGATATTGAGACCTTGGTGCGGTCCGACCTCCACAGCAAACGGCAGCGTCTGGCAACAGCTAGCACTATCTCCCTCCAAGCGACTCGGACTGGTCCGCTTTGGAAGGCGCGCGTTCGAGACACTATCCGCATACCGATAAGGTATATTCGAGCACACCCAATTCTTACCCGATGGGAATGGGGATGAGGTCGAGCGGCCCCCAGCCACGCAGGCGCAACTGCTTGAAGGTCTGTCTGCCGAGGTCAATCTCGAGTTCTGACGTGAAGGGGATCAGGTACGTCCTGGCATCGAATCCTTTGAAGCTGATGCCCGCGACCTTCATCGCTTTGAAGACCTTGCACACAGCCGAGACGAAAATTGGCAAGAGGTCGAGGTAGGTCTGGTCGTCAGGGTATCGGTGCTGCGAACGAAATTTGCGGATCTCTGGAAACCCAAGCTGATGGTCGATCAACTTCAACCGATCGGCTGCCTTCGTGCCGCCCACGAAGGTGTCGAGATATGGCGATGCGCGTGAAGGATCGAGGCGCGCGTCTATATCGTCCATTCTCACGTGATGGGAAATCAGGACCGGAGCACCATGAAGCGTGGGGTGGCTCGCCAGCAGAAAGGAGGCACCGAGCCAGCGTTCCACTCCGCCTTCATCAAGGTGCAGGCGTCGCTTAAGGCTTCGAAACAGCGGGTGATCGCGATGATGGATCGCGTTTCGAACCATGATGATCAGAGCGGTGTCCCCATGGTCAAAATAGGGAAAGAGCTTCTTCGATACATCATAGAGCGTATGGAAGGCCTCGAGCTTCATCTCGAAGGCGCGATCGATATTGTCGATCGCCTCCTCGGGATCGATCTTGAACAAATCGCCGAAGCGCATGTGCGCTTCGACATACATTCTCATGGTGTTTGCGAGGGTGCTGATCGTATCCTCGATGATCGCGCTGCTATTCAAAGGCCCATCCCGATGTCGTTGTCGATAGGCTGGCGCAATACGAATCAACTTCGTTTTGTCCTGCCTCCTACTCCAAGATGACGGTGACATGATGAAGTATTCATGTGTTCCGCCGTTTCCCTGTCTTTGTACGCTAGAGTACGACGACCACATAATGATTGTTGTCAGACCATAATTTCTGCCTCTTCTACTCATCCCCGATCCAGGGCCGCACTTCGCGGGCCCGCACAAGAACGGGGACGACATGGCGGCCACTCACCAGAAATCGGAGGCAATCCTTCGCGGCGCGCGCATGCTGCGCACGGCCCTTGGGCCGGCGATCGCCCAGTTTCTGGAAGATCCCACGATCGTCGAGGTGATGCTCAACCCCGATGGGCGGCTCTGGATCGACCGGCTGTCGGAGGGGTTGTCCGACACGGGTGAACGGCTGTCGCCGGCCGACGGCGAGCGCATCGTTCGCCTCGTCGCGCACCACGTCGGCGCCGAAGTTCATCCAGGCAGCCCACGCGTCTCCGCCGAGTTGCCGGAAACGGGCGAGCGGTTCGAGGGGCTGCTGCCGCCGGTGGTCGCCGCTCCAGCTTTCGCGATCCGCAAACCCGCCGTCGCCGTTTTCACGCTCGATGACTATGTCACGGCCGGCATCATGGCCGCCGACCAGGCCGATGCGCTACGGGTCGCGGTCGCCGAGCGCCGCAATATCCTGGTCGCCGGCGGCACCTCGACTGGCAAGACCACCCTTGCCAACGCGCTGCTCGCCGAGGTGTCAAAAACCTCCGATCGTGTGGTGCTGATCGAGGACACGCGCGAGCTCCAATGCGCCGCCCCGAACCTCGTTGCCATGCGGACGAAGGACGGCGTCGTCACGCTGTCCGATCTCGTCCGGTCCTCGCTGCGCTTGCGCCCTGATCGTATCCCGATCGGCGAGGTGCGCGGCGCTGAAGCGCTCGATCTGCTCAAGGCCTGGGGCACCGGCCACCCCGGCGGTATCGGCACCATTCATGCGGGCACCGCCATCGGCGCGCTGCGCCGCCTCGAGCAGCTCATTCAGGAAGCTGTCGTCACCGTTCCGCGCGTCCTGATCGCCGAGACGATCGATCTGGTTGCCGTGCTCTCCGGCCGCGGCGCCTCGCGCCGGCTCGCCGAACTAGCTCGCGTCGAAGGGCTCGGCCCCGACTGCGATTACCGCGTCATCCCCGCCAACCAGCACCTCACAGGAGATCCATCATGATCCACCATGCCATGCGTATCCGCCGTCACATCGCGACGGCGGCCTCCGTCACCTTCCTCACTTTGGCGCTCGCGCCTGCGGCCCACGCTTCGGGCTCGTCGATGCCCTGGGAACAACCGCTGCAGCAGATCCTGCAGTCGATCGAGGGACCGGTCGCCAAGATCGTCGCGGTGATCATCATCATCGTGACTGGCCTCACGCTCGCCTTCGGCGACACCTCGGGCGGCTTCCGGCGCTTGATCCAGATCGTCTTCGGCCTGTCGATCGCCTTCGCCGCGTCAAGCTTCTTCCTGTCCTTCTTCTCGTTCGGCGGCGGAGCGCTGGTCTGATGGCGACGTCGGCGGAGACGGCAGGCGAAGTGCCGGGCTTTTCGGTCCCCGTTCATCGCGCGCTGACCGAGCACATCCTGCTCGGCGGTGCGCCTCGCTCGATCGCCATCCTGAATGGAACGCTGGCGGCGGCGCTCGGGCTCGGCCTGCGCCTCTGGCTCGTTGGCCTCGGTCTCTGGGCGATCGGTCACTTCGCCGCCGTCTGGGCCGCCAAACGCGATCCGCAGTTCGTCGATGTCGTGCGCAGGCATCTGCGCATCCCCGGTCATCTGTCGGTTTGAAGGCGCGCGGCCATGATGAACCTTGCCGAATATCGCAACCGCAACACCCGGCTTGCCGACTTCCTTCCCTGGGTCGCACTTGTCGGCGAAGGCATCGTGCTGAACAAGGATGGCAGCTTGCAGCGCACCGCCCGGTTTCGCGGACCCGATCTCGACAGCGCCGTGCCGGCCGAGCTGATCGCGGTCGCCGGTCGCCTCAACAACGCCTTCCGCCGCCTCGGCTCCGGTTGGGCGATCTTCGTCGAAGCCCAGCGGCACGGCGCCGCGACCTATCCCGCCAGCATGTTCGCCGACAGCGCGTCCGCGCTGGTCGACGCCGAACGCAAGGCCGACTTCGAGGAAGCCGGTGCGCATTTCGAGTCGAGCTACTTCCTGACCTTCCTCTATCTGCCACCGGCCGAGGACGTCGCACGCGCTGAAACCTGGCTCTACGAAGGACGTGATCACGCCGGCGTCGATGCCCACGAAGTCCTGCGCGGCTTCACCGATCGCACCGATCGCATCCTCCAGCTCATCGAGGCCTTCATGCCGGAATGCGCCTGGCTGGATGATGCCGAGACGCTGACGTTCCTGCACTCGACCGTTTCGACGAAGCGCCACCGCGTCCGCGTGCCCGAGACACCGATGTATCTCGATGCACTGCTGGCCGATCAGCCGCTCACCGGGGGGCTCGAGCCGCGCCTCGGCGACACGCATCTGCGCGTCCTCACCATCGTCGGTTTTCCGACCGCGACGACGCCCGGCATCCTCGACGAGCTGAATCGGCTCGCCTTCCCCTATCGCTGGTCGACGCGCGCGGTGCTGCTCGACAAGACCGACGCCACCAAGCTGCTGACCAAGATCCGGCGGCAGTGGTTCGCCAAGCGCAAGTCGATCGCCGCCATCCTCAAGGAGGTGATGACCAATGAGGCGTCAGTGCTGGTCGACACCGACGCGGCGAACAAGGCCGCCGACGCCGATATGGCGTTGCAGGAGCTCGGCGCCGATTATGCCGGTCAAGCCTATGTGACGGCGACGATCACTGTCTGGGACGAGGATCCACGAATCGCGGCTGAGAAGCTGCGCCTCGTCGAGAAGGTCATTCAGGGCCGCGACTTCACCGCCATGCCCGAGACCATAAATGCGGTGGACGCCTGGCTCGGGTCGCTGCCCGGCCACGTGTACGCCAATGTCCGGCAACCACCCATCAACACGCTCAATCTCGCCCACATGATCCCGCTGTCTGCGGTATGGGCGGGACCGGAACGGGACGAGCACTTCGCAGCACCCCCACTGCTGTTCGGCAAGACCGAAGGCTCGACCCCGTTCCGGCTTTCCATCCATGTCGGCGACGTCGGCCACACGCTGATCGTGGGGCCAACCGGCGCCGGCAAGTCGGTGCTGCTGGCGCTGATGGCGCTGCAGTTCCGCCGCTATCCGCGCTCCCAGGTGTTCGCCTTCGATTTCGGTGGCTCGATCCGCGCCGCGGCCCTCGCCATGGGCGGCGACTGGCACGATCTCGGCGGCGGACTCACCGAAGGCGCCGACGACAGCGTATCGCTTCAGCCGCTTGCCCGGATCGATGATGTCGCGGAACGCGCCTGGGCGGCTGACTGGCTTACCGCGATTATCGCGCGTGAAAGCATCAGCATCACGCCGGACGTGAAGGAGCATCTCTGGTCGGCGCTCTCGTCGCTGGCATCCGCACCGATCGGCGAACGCACGCTGACGGGCCTGTCGGTCCTGCTGCAGTCCAATGATCTCAAGCAGGCGCTGCGGCCCTACTGCGTCGGCGGCCCCTATGGTCGCCTGCTCGATGCCGAGGCTGAACATCTTGGGCAGGCGTCGGTCCAGGCGTTCGAGACCGAGGGTCTCATCGGAACAGGCGCCGCCGCAGCGGTCCTCGCCTATCTCTTCCATCGCATTGAGGATCGTCTCGACGGCCGGCCGTCGCTGCTGATCGTCGATGAAGGCTGGCTCGCGCTCGATGACGAGGGCTTCGCGGGTCAGCTGCGCGAATGGCTGAAGACGCTGCGCAAGAAAAACGCCAGCGTCATCTTCGCCACCCAGTCGCTGTCCGACATCGACGGGTCTGCTATCGCGCCCGCCATCATCGAGAGCTGTCAGACCCGCATCCTGCTCCCGAACGAACGCGCGATCGAGCCACAGATCACCGCCATCTATCGCCGTTTCGGCCTGAACGATCGCCAGATCGAGATTCTCGCCCGGGCCATGCCCAAACGCGATTATTACTGCCAGTCGCGGCGCGGCAATCGCCTGTTCGAACTCGGCCTTTCAGACGTGGCGCTCGCCCTCTGCGCGACATCCTCAAAGACCGATCAGGCTGCGATCGCACAGACGATCGCAGCGCACGGCCGCGAGGATTTCCTGCCGGCCTGGCTGCGCCACCGCGGCCTCGAATGGGCCGCTGATCTCATTCCCAACCTCGACAACATGGAGACGTCCTCATGAACCCGCGCCGTTCGCGCGGCGTGCGCCTTGCCGCTGCGCTGCTCACCGCTTCCACTGCCTTGTCGCCGATCTTCTGGGCGCCGCCTGCAGCGGCACAGTTGATCGTGAAGGATCCCACAAACTACGTGCAGAACGTGCTTCAGGCGGCCAGGTCGCTGGAGCAGATCAACAACCAGATCAGCTCGCTTCAGAACGAGGCGACGATGCTGATCAATCAGGCCCGCAATCTCGCGAGCCTGCCGTACTCCTCGATCCAGCAACTTCAGCAGTCAGTCCAACGCACGCAGCAGCTGCTGCAACAGGCGCAGCGGATTGCGTACGATGTTCAAAACATCGATCAGGCGTTCCAGACCACCTACGGCAACGCCTCCATGTCGGCGTCCGATCAGCAGCTCGTGGCGGGCGCCCGCGAGCGTTGGCAGAACACCGTCGGCGGGCTTCAGGACGCCATGCGCGTCCAGGCCGGTGTCGTCGGAAATCTCGACACCAACCGCACCGAAATGTCCTCCCTGATTGGCCGAAGCCAAGGGGCGACCGGGGCGCTGCAGGCGACGCAGGCCGGTAATCAGCTCCTCGCGCTGCTGGCGCAGCAGCTTGCCGACCTCACGGCCGTCGTGGCCGCCAACGGTCGGGCGCAGGCGCTGTCAGAGGCGGAGCGCGCAGCCGCCGCCGAGCAGGGCCGCGAGCAGCGTCGCCGCTTCCTGACGCCGGGCTCCGGCTACCAGGCCGGCAACGCCCGCATGTTCCCTAACAGCGGCAACTGAGGGCGCGGCCATGGACGGCAAGACGCTCGCCCGACTTGGCGCGGTGGTGTTCGTCGCGGTGGCCGTCACCGCGACGGCGATCGAGATGAGCCGGAATGAGGAGCCGGCGGAAAGCTGGGCTTCGTCACGGTCGAACACGACCCCGTCCGACCCCTTGCGCGACGAATTGTTCCGCTGCCAGGCCCTCGGAGAAGCCGGGCCGCGCGACGCGGCCTGCCTGCGGGCCTGGGCGGAGAACCGCCACCGCTTCCTCGCGCCCGGCGCTCGACCCGCTGAGCGGCTGCCGGAAGCGGCGCCGGCTCCCCATCCGCAAGCGGACGCGGCTGTCCCCGCCCAGCCGGCGCCGGTGTCGCCGCCGACTGAGACGCGGTAGCATCATGGGCAACACCGGCGTCATCGACCACTTCCTCGAAGTCTTCACCCGCTACATCGACAGCGGCTTCGGCCTGCTGAGCGGTGAAGTCGCGTTCATCGCCACGACGCTGATCGTGATCGATGTGACGCTGGCGGCGCTATTCTGGTCCTGGGGCGGCGACGACGACATCTTCGCCCGGCTCGTGAAGAAGACGCTGTTCGTCGGCGTGTTCGCCTACATCATCGGCAACTGGAACAACCTGGCGCGCATCGTCTTCGAGAGCTTCGCCGGCTTGGGCCTGAAGGCCAGCGGCACGGGCTTTACGACCGCCGATCTGCTGCGGCCCGGTAAGGTGGCGCAGACCGGCCTCGACGCCGGACGTCCGCTTCTGGAATCGATCTCAGGCCTGATGGGCTACTGGTCGTTCTTCGAGAACTTCATCCAGATCGCCTGCATGTTCCTCGCCTGGGCGCTGGTGTTGCTCGCCTTCTTCATCCTGGCCATCCAGCTTTTCGTCACGCTCATCGAATTCAAGCTGACGACGCTCGCCGGATTCGTCCTCATTCCGTTCGGCCTGTTCGGCAAGTCCGCCTTCATGGCCGAACGCGTCCTCGGCAACGTCATCTCGTCCGGCATCAAAGTGTTGGTGCTGGCCGTCATCATCGGCATCGGCTCGACGCTGTTCTCCGAATTCACCGCCGGCTTCGGCGGCGCAACCCCTTCGATCGACCAGGCGATGGCCATCGTGCTCGCCGCGCTGTCGCTTCTCGGCCTCGGCATCTTCGGCCCTGGTATCGCCAGCGGCATCGTCTCCGGCGGCCCGCAGCTCAGCGCCGGCGCGGCGGTGGGTACGGGCCTCGCGGCGGGCGGTATGATAGCCGCCGGAGCCGGCGCGGTCGGCGTCGTCGCATCCGGCGGTGCGGCACTTGCCGGAGGCGCCGCAGCGGCCGCCCGGGGCGGCGCCGCAATGGCGGGTGGCGCATCCACGGCCTACAGCCTCGGCGCAGCCGGCCAGTCGGGCATTAGTGGCGTCTCGTCGGGCCTGGGCAGTGTCGCCCGCGCTGGCGGCAGCGCGGCCGTCTCGCCGCTGCGCCGTGCCTCCTCACGCGCCGCCGCGAGCATGCGCTCAAGCTTCAATGCCGGTGGCAAGGTCGCGTTCGAATCCACCGGCGGCTCCTCGACCATGGGCTCGGTCGGTGGCGACGCAGCCGGCGACGGTGGCGACTCCGCCGCTCCGGCAGCCGCAGGTGGCCCGCCCGCATGGGCGCAGCGCATGCGCCGCTCCCAACGCATGACCCATGCCGTCCAGGCGACCGCCCATGCCGTGCGCTCCGGTGACGCCCATGGCGGCGGCTCTTCCGTCAATCTTTCTGAAGGCAACCACTGATGTTCAAACGACCCTCCACCCACTATGGCAAAGCCCTCGAACCCGAGACGCCCTATCAACGCGCCGCACAGGTCTGGGACGAGCGTATCGGCGCGGCGCGCGTCCAGGCGAAGAACTGGCGGCTGATGGCCTTCGGCTCGCTGATCCTGTCGGCGGGCTTCGCTGCCGCCCTGGTCTGGCAATCGGCGCGCGGCACGGTCGTGCCCTGGGTGGTACAGGTCGACCGGCTCGGTCAGGCGCAGGCGATCGCTCCGGCCGTTGCCGACTATCGCCCGACCGATCCGCAGATCGCCTTCCATCTGGCGCGCTTCATCGAGCAGGTCCGCTCGATCCCGGCCGACGCGATCATCGTACGACAGAACTGGCTGCGCGCCTACGACTTCACGACCGACCGCGGCGCGGCGGCGCTCAACGACTATGCGCGGGCCAACGACCCGTTCACCAAGGTCGGCCGCCAGCAGGTCGCCGTCGAGATCTCCAGCGTCATCCGCGCGTCTCCGGACAGCTTCCGTGTCGCCTGGGTCGAGCGCCGTTACGAGAACGGCCAACTCGCTACGACCGAACGCTGGACCGCGATCCTGACGATCGTCGTGCAGGTCCCACGCAACGCCGATCGGCTCCGGGCGAACCCGCTCGGCATCTACGTCAACGCCATCAACTGGTCACGGGAGATGAGCCAATGAACGGGCAGACTTCCCGTAGTGCCGGCAAGCCGCTTTTCCGTAGACCCGCGTTTGCGGCAATCCTGCTTTCCGCAACAATGCTCGCCGGCTGCGCCACGGCGCCGAAACCGCCGCAGATCAGCTACGACGCCGATGTGCCACCAATGCCCGCCATTCCGGCCGCCGTCACGGATGAGCGACCCCGTCCGCTCCACACTCCTCCGGCCTGGGCGCCGGCGAAAGGTGGAACCGCAGCAAACACGCCAACGGGGCGTGTGCAGAACGCCAATGCCGCCGCCCGGGTCGAGCCGCGCCGCGAGGGCTACTACAACTCGATCCAGATCTATCCCTGGAGCGAAGGCGCCCTCTACCAAGTCTATGCAACACCCGGGCAGATAACCAACATTGCGCTCGAACCCGGCGAGAGCCTGACCGGTGCAGGTCCGATCGCCGCCGGCGACACGGCGCGCTGGGTCATCGGCGATACCGAAAGCGGCAGCGGCGTCACACGGCGGGTCCATGTCCTGGTCAAACCGACACGGCTGGATCTTTCGACCAATCTCGTGATCACCACAGACAGGCGCATCTACATGATCGAGCTGCGTTCGGGCGAACGCCCCTATATGCCGGCTGTCGCCTGGGCCTATCCGCAGCCCCCGGCATCGCAGCGCCAGACCGTTCCTGCAACGCCAGCTATCCCGGCGATGGCGGCACGGAACTACCGCTATGGCCTGACCGGGGGCAATCCGCCGTGGCGGCCCGTCTCGGTCTACGATGATGGCAGGCATGTCTATGTCGAGTTCCCGCGCGGCATCGTGCAGGGCGAGATGCCGCCGCTCTTCGTCATCGGCGCAGACGGCGAGGCACAGATCGCCAACAGCCGCATCTACCAGAATATTCTGATCGTCGACCGGCTCTTCGGCGCCGCCGAGCTGCGGCTCGGCAGCGGGGATCGCCAGCAGACCGTCCGGATCGTCCGCACCGATGGGAGGCCCTCGTCATGAATGAGAACGAAGCTAAGGCCGAGAGCGACGACGTCCCGCTGACAGGATCTCCGTCGCCATCGGCGGTATCGATGCGGCTCCGCGCAGAGCCGCCGCGCGTAACGCGGCTCTCGAGAAGAGTGCTGGCGGGTCTGGGGCTGGTCGCCTCCGTCGGCCTCGGCGGCGCACTGATCTATGCGCTCCAGACCCGCGAGGCCGGCAGGAGCGGTGAAGAGCTCTATTCGACGGAGAATCGGCCGGCGGCCGATGGGCTCTCCGGGCTGCCCCGCGACTACACTGGCCCCGTCCTTGGCCCACCACTGCCTGGCGACCTCGGACGGCCGATTCTCGATGCCCAGAACCGCGGCCAGCCCGTCGCTCCACCGTCCGTTGCCACGCCGACTGTCGACCCGGAGGAACAACGCAGGCGCGCGGAAGAGGAAGCGGCGCGCACCTCGCGCGTTTTCTTCCAAACCGAGACGAGAACGGCGGCCGCGACGGGAATGCCCGGCGGCGGCGCTCCCGCGCTTCCCGGTCTGACCGGGCTCGGACTACCGGGGCAGCCCGCGCCAACCGCGCAGGAGCGGCAAGCGGCCTTCCTCAACGCCAGCGTCGATCGACGCACGGTCGCGCCCGACCGCGTGATGGCACCCGCGTCGCCTTACCTGCTGCAGACGGGTGCGGTGATTCCGGCTGCGCTGATCACCGGCATCCGCTCCGATCTCCCCGGCCAGATCACCGCCCAGGTCACCGAGAGCATTTACGACAGTCCGACCGGTCGGCTGCTCCTCGTCCCGCAGGGCACGCGCATCATCGGCGAGTACAGCAACGATGTCGGCTTCGGTCAGCGCCGCATCCTGCTCGTCTGGAACCGGCTGATCTTCCCGAACGGTCGTTCCATCGTGCTGGAACGCCAGCCCGGCGCCGACACCCAAGGCTATGCCGGTCTTGAAGACGGCGTGGACTATCACTGGTGGGATCTCGCCAAGGCGGCGGGTCTGTCGACGCTGCTCAGCGTCGGCGCGGAACTCGCCACAAATGATGACGACCGGCTGATCCAGGCGATCCGCAACGGTGGTCAGGACACGATCAACGACGCTGGCCAGCAGATCATCCGTCGCCAGCTCAACATCGCCCCAACGCTGACGATCCGACCCGGCTTCCCGGTGCGCGTGATCGTCACCCGCGATCTGGTGCTCGAACCTTACGGAGGCTAAGATGACCAAGCTCAAGCTCGACGCGATCACCGACGATAAACCGGTAAAGGTGACCGTCGATCTGCCGGCGCCGTTGCATCGGGATCTCGTCGCCTATGCTGAGGTCCTGGCTCACGAGACGGGGCAGCCGGTCACCGACCCAGCGAAGCTCATTGCCCCAATGGTCCAACGTTTTATCGCCACTGACAGAGGTTTTGCTAAAGCGCGACGGTTACGGCACTCTCGCCAATCGTGAAGCAAGTCCCGGTCTGGCGCTTCCAAAACTCGGCACTATCGTTGGGCTCATTCCAAGCGAGACACGCTCGCGTCTACGGTCGCTAGGCCGAAGAACGCCTGCGAATTCTGCCGCATAAGTGATCTCCTGTCCGCCCAATCCGGTCACGCGATTTCCGACTACGTCCGGCTAATCGCTTCAATGCTGGAGCTCTTCATCGCGGTCGACCGCGAAATGCCCCACCCGCGCTGGGTGGCGCGTTCCGCTGCAACCTCGCCATCTTGATCGGAATGGCTACGGCCTCTGTGCTTCGGCAGACGCGGCGGCTCTTCTCCTCGCCCGACGGCGTCCGCGATCGCGATGAGATTTAGCACCGCCGGGTTCGCATTGCCCGCCAACCAGACTGCGGAGAGCGCCAACGCATCGGATTCTCCCGCAACGGGGCGAATCGTCAAACCTTCGTTTTCCCTTCGTGCCGCCGACTCGCTGGCGAGCGTAATTCCGTAGCCCATCATGACCAAATCGAAGACACTTGTCTCGGAGACGTCATGGACCTCGATAGTAGGCAGGCGATCAATTCTTGCCAACCTTGCGACCAGGTAATCATGGATATCAGACCCGTAGCCTCCCTTGGAGACTACGAATATCTCCGTGCCTATGTCATCCCAAGTAATGTTTTCGCGCTTCGCTAAGCGGTGTGTCTCTGGCATCACCGCGACTATCGCTTCCCGCCAAAGGACCTTGGTCTCGCAGCCGGAAAGTTCTCCGGTCCGAGTCACGAATGCGATATCGAGATCACCCATCGCCACGGTATGGCGTACTTCCATCGGCGAAATTTCTGCGAGCGAAATGCTGATACGTGGGAATTGCGATCGAAAATGCCGAAGCACCTCGCGGAGAAGTCCTCCAGTGCGCCACGGCGAGATTCCGATCCGGATGTCGCCGCGCTGGCCACTATGCACTGAAACGGCGTAGCGCGCGGCAAATTCCAGCTGTCGAGCTCCTGCTGACGCATTTTCGAGGAACGCCGCGCCGGCCGGCGTTAGCCGCACCCCGGCTCGACTGCGCTCGAACAATGAAAAACCGAGGCGCCGCTCAAGAAGTTGAATGCGGCGACTGACCGAAGACTGCGGCAGATCAAGTGCTCCGGCCGCACGCCGAAAGCTCCCGGTCTCAGCAGCAGAAATCGCGCAACGCAGATTTCGCAGATCGAGAGTCATATCTGGCAAGCGGCACTTCTCCTTTCGAACAGTTCGCGCGCACGCCGCATCCTGAGGACAATGCCGGCACGTATTTTCACAGGGCATTCAGCAGCTGCGAGATCGACGTCTCAGCGGTGCGACGTGCGGGCCTGGTGTCGAGTGCTAGGCTCCGAGGGGTCCTTTCACGACCCACTGGCCATCGCTCTCGGCGCTTCCTCGCAACCAAGGATTGGGGCCCCGCACGGAATGGATAGCGGGCGTGTCAGCGCTGGCCATCGCGCGACGGGTTCGGGACCGACTGTTCGGACCGACCGGGCTTCAGCGCGACATGTTTGTATTCGACGAAGTCGTCGAGTGCGGCGACACCATTCAGCCTACCCAATCCCGAAAGCTTGAATCCGCCTTCTTCGGTGCTGTCGTAGACCTTCGCCCAATCATTCACGAAGACGCTGCCCACCTCCAGTGCCTGAGCGGCCCGCAACGCGCGGTCCAGATCTCGCGTCCAAACGCTGGCGGACAAACCGTAATCGCTGTCGTTGGCGAGTGCGATGGCTTCGGTCTCTTCGCCGAACCGCTGGATGGTGAGGACGGGACCGAAGGTTTCCTGCTGGACAATCGGAAGGCTGTTGTCCGCGACTTCGAGCATGGCCGGGCGAAAGAACGCCCCATTCGCCAGCGGGCCGTCGGTGATCGGTCCGCCGCGGACAATCGCTTTGGCTCCAGCATGCACCGCATCCTGGACAATTTTGTCTACCCGCTCGACGTTGGGTTTGTCGATTAACGGTCCCATGTCGCTTTTGGGATCAGAGGCGGGCCCGACCCGCACGTTCCGCAGCCGTTCGGCAAGCCGATCGCGAACGGTGTCATAGATCGCTTCCTGTACGAGCAGCCGCGAGCCCGTCATGCAGAACTGGCCGGCGAATACCGTCAGCGCCTTTTCCAGAACGGGCAGCATGGGTTCCATGTCGGCGTCGTCGAACACGATCATTGGCGCCTTTCCCCCCAATTCAAGTCCGAAGCGTTTCATTCGGCGCGCCCCGACCGCGCTGATCGCCACGCCGGTCTTCGTGCTTCCCGTGAAGCTGATCGTCGGCACGTCGGCGCTTTCGACAAGGACCGCGGCCCCATCCGATCCGCTTTCAACGAAAATGTTGATGACGCCGTTCGGAAGGTCTGAGGCTTCTGCGAGGGTCTCCGCCAGCACGCTAGCGATCTGGGCGGCCTGCCCTGGCATCTTGATGACGACAGTGCATCCCGCGGCGAGTGCCGGCGCGAACGATCTGACCGCCAGAATGATCGGAGAGTTCCAGGGAACGATGATTCCCGCTACGCCCATCGGCTGTCGCAGAATGATCGAAAGGCTCCCCGGTCGCGGTTTCATGGCGCGACCCGCTTCGGTTCGCGCCATCGCCGCCCAGTAGCGCAGTTTGCTCGGGGCGCCGTCAGCCTCAAATGCGGCTTCGCCCCGAACCTTTCCATTCTCTAGCGAGAGGATGTCTATCAGTAAATCGCGGTTCCGTTCGATCGCCAAAGCCATCTGGTCAAGCACTTTGGCTCGCAGTTGGGCATCATGTGCCCAGGCCGTGCCTCGAAAGGCGCGGCTCGCGGCGTCGATGGCGGACCCTGCAGCCGCGCCGCCATCATCCGGATAATCGCCGATGCGTTCGTAGGTCGCCGGATTGATGGAGATGCTGAGGCTCGCCGACGAAACGAACGCGCCATTGATCCAGTTCTTGGCCGAATAAGTCGTCATCTGAAAGTCCTTAAATAGCTGCATGACATGACGGTCCCTCCACCGCCGTGAATGGACTGGTGTTGCTAGAGAGAGCTGCTGCTCGTGCTTGCGTCCGCTGCGACCTCGCTTCAGCGGGCACAGACCGCGCCGGGGATCAGGTCAGGAATGGCGGAGCATTTTCGCCGCGCAGGCGATAGTTGGGACGCGGGCGTTCAAGACGGATCGATTCGAGCACCGTGTAGGCGTGATACTTGGTCTGTGTGGTCACGCCGGCGAGCCGCTCTGACCAAAGTTGGCCGTTGCTGCTGCGCTTCTCGAGTACATATTTGGTGGCGTAGTTCGCCATCGAGTTGATCCAGTTCTCGGTGCCGACGAACACTTTGTCCCAGCCGGCGCCGTTCAAGATGCTGATCAGGGCATCCGACCGCGAGAACCGGTCGACGGCCGCTTGCGCGCCGTCAAGGACGTCGGCGAAATACTCAATCGACGCCTTGACCGTCTCAGGCGTGCCGTATTTCATGTGGTGACCGGCCACGAGGAAGTCGAAGTCGAACTCGAGGAGCTGTTCCTGGGCCTGATACCAGCCGGTTATGTTCTGCGAAGCGTCGCAGTGCATGAAGGTGGCGCTGCCGGGGCTGATGATGTCGATGACGGTCAGCACCTTCTGCGCCGGCGCGTAGATGAAGATGTTGCCGGGGCAGTGGTTCTCGCCCTTGTACGACAGCTCCAGGGTCACGCCGCCGACCGTCAGCGTGTGTTCCTTGTCGAAGGTCAGCGTCGGGATCGGACGGTTCGGATCAGGAAAGCGCTCGAGCAGTTCCTTGGTGATCTCGTGAGCGACGATCTCGACGTTTGGCCCGAACACGGAGGCGGCGCCGATGTGATCGGTGTGCCAGTGGCTGTAGATGACATGCGTCACCGGTTTGTCGGTGACACCCTCGATCGCTGCGAGCATGTTCTCACCGATCGTGGGCGGGGCATCAATCGCGATCACGCCATCGTCCGTCACCACGAACGCCGCATCATAGCCGCCGCTGGTGACCCAGTAGAAGCCGCCGCGCAGCTCCTCCACATGGTAACCCAGCTTCTGGAAGCGCTCGCTGGTGAAATAGGCTGGATAGTAGTTCGGGGGATCGGCTGGATGCTCACCCGCCACGGGAAAGCCGTAATTGTCGATCGCGAAGAATGCTGGCGTATCGCTGGCATTGATGGCTTTCTGATGGTTGTTGCACATGATCTGCTTCCTTTGCTGATAAATTGAGAGTCGCGCGGGACGCTCATGCGTCCGTGGCGTCGAACCGGAGGACCGCCTTGATGACGCGACCGGCGGCGACGTCTTCGAACGCCTGGTTGATCTCCGCGAAGTCGTAGAAGGTGATCAGGCGGTCGAACGGGAACCGACCCGTGCGGTAAAGCCCGATCAGTTCGGGGATCATCAGCGCCGACACGGCATCGCCTTGAATGATACCCTGGAGCGTCTGCCCGACTGTCAGACGCGATGCGTCCACCATCGCGCCCGAATGGGCGTTGAAGGCGACGAAGCCGAAATGTCCCATCGGCGCGAGAGCACCAACCCCCGCATCGAGATTGGCGGCGCGCCCGCTGGTGTCCAGGACGAACTCGACTCCCCTCGGCTCGATCTGCCGGATCGCGGCGGATACATCCGCCTGGGCGACCGCGTTGACGGCGTGGGTCGCGCCAAGCTCCCTGGCGAGCTGCAGGCGTTCCGCATTCACGTCGATGGCAATGACCGTCGCCGCGT
Organism: Rhizobium leguminosarum; assembly: GCF_001652265.1. Lineage (GTDB taxonomy): Bacteria > Pseudomonadota > Alphaproteobacteria > Rhizobiales > Rhizobiaceae > Rhizobium > Rhizobium leguminosarum_D. The sequence continues at coordinate 30,997 of NZ_LWBS01000263.1, read as the reverse complement.
CGGCAACCTTGGCGGCCATGATCGCGGCCAGACCGACCGCGCCGACGCCGAAGACGGCGACAGTGGCGCCGACCGGAACTTTCATCGCCTTCAGGATTGCACCGGCGCCGGTCTGGAAGCCGCAGCCGAGCGGCCCCAGAATCTCCAGCGGAATGTCGCTGGGCACCTTGATGGTGTTGCGCTGATGCGCAAGCGCATAGGTCGCAAAAGAGGATTGGCCGAAGAAATGGGCATGCAGGTCGTCCGCGCCGTTCCGCTCGACACCGATGGAGCCATCCAACCTCGCACCCGCAAAGTTGGCCTCCCACACTTTCTCGCAATATGCGGCGTGAGACGACAGGCAGGGTTTGCACTGTCCACACGAGTGGTAGGAAAGTACGACATGGTCGCCAGGCTTGATGTGGCCGACCGATACTCCAGTACGCACGACGATGCCCGCGCCCTCGTGGCCGAGGATTGCCGGTAGTGGCGTCGGCATCAGCTGTTGCCGGACATGGGCATCGGTCGCGCAGATCCCCGTTGCGACCATGCGGACGAGCACCTCGTCTGGCCGGGGCGTTTCAAGTGTCACATCCTGCATCACGAAGGGTGCATCCTTTCGCTCGACCACGGCTGCACGAGCACGCGTGATCGTGCTCTGCCCACGCGGATTGCCGGGAATATTCGTTGCTTCAGAGTTTCGCGAACTTGTCATCGGCGGCCTCCAGGGAGTTCGACTGCAAGGGAGGCGGATGGTGTTTCCGCTGCCCTTTCCTCGAAAATACCGATCCTGTAGTGTTGCAGTAGTCACCAAGGCAGAAACGTGGAGTTGCTGATGCCGGAACCTATACCCGTTGACTTGTTGGACGTGATCGCATTCGTCCGAGTGGTGGAGACCGGGAGCATTGCAAATGCCGCCGCGCGCCTTGGCATCGCCAAGTCTATCGTGAGCCGACGCGTCAGTCGGCTCGAGGCCGTTCTTGGTGCTCAGTTGCTGACCCGCACGCCGAGGGGCACGAGGTTGACCGATATTGGTCGCGAATATCATACGCATGCGGCCGCAGGCCTATCGCAACTGGAATCGGCGCAGGAGGTCGTCAGCAAGTCGACCAGCGAGATTTCTGGCCAGTTGCGAATTCAGGTTCCAGCCGCCTTTGGCGAGTATCTGCTGGCGCCGCTACTGGCGGAATTCGCGCTTCTCTATCCGCTTATCCAGTTCGATGTTCGCTTTACCGATCGTCAGGTGGACATGGTCGCCGAGGCGTATGATCTTGCGATCTGGCCCGGCGCCGTTCCGGACTCGATTCTCATCACCCGCAAGTTCGCCAAGGTTCGCTGGGCAGTGGTAGCCAGCCCGGCCTATCTCGATGCGCGCGGACGCCCTGCGGCCCCTGCTGACCTGGCGGCGCACGACACGATTCTCTACGCGTTGGATGCTGGCCGTTGGCGCTTTCAGGGCCGCGAAGACTGGGAGCACGTGCGCATGAACTCCCGGTTCTGCACCGATAACGGGCAAATGCTCTTGGCCGCTGCGCGTGCAGGTCTGGGGGTTGTACTTGTTCCAATGTTCATGGTCGAAGGCCCTTTGGAGCGAGGCGAACTCGAAGCGGTCCTGCCCGATTTCCCGCACGAAGGGGGTGACCTGCAGATCTTCATGCCGCCTGCGCGCGCCGGTATCGCGCGTGTGCGGGCATTGGTGGATTTCCTCTACGAGAAGTTCGACCGGGAAATCTGAGTCGTTCGCCGGGTCAGGGCAATCTCCAGGCCGCCAGAACCAGCAGCGCACCACCAATCGCCATCGCGGCCAGTGCGGCAGTAACACCTCGGCCAAGGCGTGGCGGCTGCCAGCCACCATCACTCGATGCACCATGGGGGCGGCCCGCGGCCGCGGGTTGATCGATTGTGTTGGCGCTGCGCTGAAGCCGCAGTTCTGCCATCTTCCGCCGGATGCGTAAAGCGAGGATAACCGCCAAATATGCCGTCGTGAGCGCCGCCAGTGCGGCCACGAGATGGAGCGTATCCGATTGCGCCGTGAGCGGAGCGGCGCCAGCTGCCACGCGCCCGTCCATGTAGCTTCCCAGCAGCGCAGGTCCGGCAAGCGCGCCGAGTGCGTTGACGACGCCGAACAGCACGATGAAACTGATCAATTCCCTGCTACCGTACTGGAGTGCGCTGGTGATGCCGAGCAGTAGCGCCGGACCCAGGAAGAACGTCCCCGCGAACGCGATCCCTGCCTGCGATACATAGAAGCGCCACAGATCATGCGGATTCGCCGAGGTGCTCTCACCAAAGGCCGCGATCGCCACGACCCCGATGGCCAGCATCATCGGCCGCGCAAGCTTCTCGACATTCATCGAGAGGGCGCTGGCGAAGACACCGGCGGCGGCAGCGGTCAACATGACCGCCGAAAGCGTGAAGAGTTCACCCGTCGTGCCTCCAAGCGACCGCACCGCAGCCATCGCGACATCCTGTTCGGCCAAAACGATCCGCGCCAGGAAAACGGCCACGGCGAACCGCGCGACCTCGCCGCGCCCAAGCCAACGCAGATTGAGCAGCGGCGTCGTGCGACGGGTTTCGATCGCGCCAGCCGTCAGCAACACGGCGATGGCGACGATAAGCGAGACAATTATCCACGGCGCCTGGAGCCATCCCTCCCAGCGGCCGAGCCCCAGCATGGCCGCGACCAACGCCAGCCCGCCGCCCATCAGCACGAAGGTCAGCAGGTCGAGCGGCCGGAAAACCCGAGCCCGCTCGGCCGGCGGCAGACGCAGCAGCCCCACGGCGGCGAGCGACAGCAGGGCCAGACCGGCTTCGAGCAGGAAAAGCGACCGCCAGCCCTGGTTGGCGAGCAACGATGGCGAGAGGAGCCGTGCCAAGGGAATTGCGCACTGCGTTACGCCGATGCCAAGCACCAGTCCTCGCAAACGCCATCTCTCGGGAAAGGCCTGCATCATATGGAAGAGGCAAAGCGGGATGAGCGCGACGGAGACGAACCCGCTGGCCGCGCGCAGCAACAATGCGGTGCCGTGGTCTGAAACCAGCAGGTGAGCGAGCGCGAGAGCAGCGTAGAGGCTTAGCGAAGTGAGGGCGAAGCGGCGCAGGCCATACTGCTGGCGAATCTTGATCAGCAGCAGATTGGCCGAAACGGCGGTCATGACATGGCTGGTGGTCAGCCACGCCGCCTGTTCGACACTCAAGCCCAGAACCTGTTGCAGTTGAGCGGTGTTGACGCTCACCAGCGCGCTGCCGAGGCCCGCCGTCGTTCCCACCAGCACCGCGACCAGGATGTGGGCGAGCCTGGTCGCCGGATCTTGCGAGGGGGTTGCGGGCGAACCGGCGACAGCAGGCCGCTGATGCTCCGGAAAGTCATAGGGTTTATCATCCAGGAAGTCGCGAAACTGGGTCATGAGTCTGTAATCACGTAGTTCATCGAAAGGATTTATTCCCGGAAGAGGCTAGGATATGAGGAAAGCTGAAACAAAGAAACGCCACTGATGATTGCGGCTACCGAAGGCGATACCGTTGACGCCCACAGCGTCGGCGGGCGCAGACATGTTAGCCGGGAATGAGCTTTTTGCTGGCGGCAGCCATGCATCATCCATGATCATCGAGGACGCTTTCCAGTCCACGATCCCAGTACGGTTGAAGCCCAAATCGACCGACAACCCAGTCGATGAAGAGCCAGCGGTGTCTATTTTGCGTAGGTCAGAACCGCCGCTGTGGCGCGATGCCCCGCGCGACGGGCCGGTCCGCTCCTAAAAGACACGCGACCTAGACGCCGTTCGAACACGCTATTTGATGATGGTGCAAAGTTGAATGAGAGTGGAGAGCTAGTAGGTGGTAGTATGTAGTTAGCTCCCACTCTCCTATGTTACAAGTCACGGACCCGCTGGCGTGTGTTTAGGTCAGCGTGCCGCCATCAACGGTCAGGATGGTTCCCGTGATTTGTCGGGCCGCACCAGATGCGAGGAATGCTACCGCAGCCGCGATATCCTCCGGCTCGCCGTACCGGCCGAGCGGAATTAAGGCACGCTGGAAATCTCCGAACTCGCCCTCGGCCGGGTTCATTTCCGTGTTGGTTGATCCCGGCTGAATGAGGTTGACAGTGATGTCACGAGGGCCAAGTTCTCGCGCCAGACCGCGGGTAAATGATTGAAGTGCCGATTTGGTCATTGAATAAACCGTCGACGGTCCGACAATGCGTTCTGCGCCTGCGGAGCCGATTGTGACGATCCGGCCACCTTTGCCAAGATACGGCATCGCGGCTTGCGATGCCAGGATCGGGGAGCGAGCGTTGACAGCAAAAAGGGCGTCGATCTCGGCGACGGTGAAATCCGCCACATCCTTGTAGATCGCGATAGCCGCATTGTTCACCAATATGTCGAGGCCGCCCAATGCCTGCGCCGCTTGATCAACCGACCGCTTGACCGCCTCGGGGTCCTTGCTATCAGCCTGGATAGCCAACGCCTTGCGCCCTTTGCCTTCGATCGTTGCGACAACTTGCGCTGCCCGATCAGCGGCGCGTTCGTACGTGATCGCAACGTCGGCGCCTTTTTCGGCCAGAGCGATCGCGATCGCGGCCCCAATGCCGCGGGACGCACCAGTCACAAGCGCACGTTTACCTGCTAATTCACTCATCGATCATTCCTTTCGTTATCGACAGGGGAAATGTTTCGCCCGGCCGCCTTGCGGCGGGCGTCCGTGCGGCCTGCCGCCGTACGATTATTTTCGGGTTACGCGATCAGGACCGGCAGACCGCTCAAGCGGCGGTTGTCCATGTCGTCATGCGCTCGGGCTATCTCATCGAACAGATAGTGTGTGGTTTCGAGATCACTGAAAATGCCTGAGCGCAGCGCATCCCATAGCTGAGAAGTTGCGATCTCGACTGCCGGTCCCCGGACGTATTGAGGGGAACCACCGCTGCGGACATCTACCCCCCGTCGCACAAGATCGGGGGCCGGCGCTGGCTGACCCGACGCGGCTCCAATCGCGGCAATCACGCCACCATCCCGGACGCTTGACACGCCAAGCGGGAAGGTCGCCCGGCCGACCAAATCATAGACGACGTCGACACCGTCGGGTGCGATCGCACGGATCTTGGCGGCGATGTCCGGCTCGCCAGCGTGGAAGGCATGGGTGGCACCGGCCGCGACCTTGTCAAACTTGTCCGGCGATCCGGCGACGCCGATCACGGTTGCGCCCAGCGACTTTGCCCAGCGAGACAGGATGGCGCCCACGCTTCCCGATGCCCCAAGTACCAGCAACGTGTCGGCGGATTTGAGATCGTGGAGACCGCGCATCCCCATCCAGGCCGTCCCACCCTTCGCCAGGAAGGTCGCCGCAGTCTCGTTCGAGATATCGGCGGGCAGGCGGATGAGCGGCGCGGTCGGAATGATCCTCTCGGTGGCATATGCACCTTCCGAAAAGAAGTAAGCCACTCGGTCGCCGACCGACAGCCCCTCGACGCCGGATCCGACCTCGGTGATCGTCCCGGCTGCTTCGAAACCGGGGACCGCCGGCAACGCCATCGGATACTGGCCTTTTCGTATCATCGTATCGACAAAGTTGAGGCCGATCGCGTCCTGAATGAGCCTGACCTCGCCGGCTCGTGGCGCGCGCAGGTCTTTCTCGATGATCTGCAGGACGGAGGGGCCGCCGATTGACTGCATTTGAATGAATTTTGACACGATATCGTCTCCGGGTTTCTGATGGCTTGCGGCGCTTCCGATTGCAGACGGATGGAGCGCAGCGATGTTCAGTCGAACTTGACGAGGTTGAGAGCGGGCAGCGGGCCGCCCGGGAACTGAACCAACTGGCTGCCGACCGCAAGCGCGCCGAGATCGATCCCGAAGAAGCCGATGCGATCAATGATGGCGGCGACCTCCGCCTTCGCCCTCATATCGTTGCCCGAATAAAACAGGACGCGCCTGCCGCCTTCCGAGTGGGGGTTGCCCGACAGTTGCTTTGGCGTCAGGTGGTTGAACGCCTTGACGACGCGCGCGCCTGGCACAAGTGCGGTGAAAATATCCGTAGAGGTGCGACCGCCAAGGTCCGCCGGCCTGTAAAGCGGCGCTTCGATGGAGTTGTTGGCGTCGATTACGATCCTGTCGTCGAAGTTCAAACCGGCGAGCGCGCCAGGTATCTTTGACCACGGGACTGCCACGAGAACGATGTCTTGCGCCGCGGCCTCTTGGACGCTTCCAGCCCGGATTGTGCTGCCAAGCTTCGAAACAAGCGTCGTGAGGCTTTCCGGTCCACGGCTGTTTGCGATCACGGCTTCGATTCCTGCCTTGCCGAGCGCCGTGGCAAATGCGCCCCCTATATTGCCGGCTCCGATAATTCCAACGGTCATGATCCACTCCTTTACGGTGCGGTGAGAATTGTATCCGCGACGGCCGGTTTTCCCGCTGCATCCTTGGCCTGATGCAGTTGGCGTTGCAGAAAACCGGTGCTGCTGTTGACTGGAATATGGCTGGCAAATACACGCAGCATAAGTCATAGATGAATTGTTTTAGTTTCAATCAATGTTTGAAGGTTGCTTATTATGGAGACGCTGGCAAACCTAGAAGCGTTCGTTCGAAGCGCGGAAGCGAGCAGCTTTTCCGGGGCTGCTCGGCGTCTCTCGCTCACACCGGCCGCAGTCAGCCGGAACGTTGCGATGCTGGAACGAAACCTCGGCATACGGCTGTTTCACCGCTCGACGCGGAAGTTGACCTTGACCGAGGCGGGAGAGTCCTTTCTGGCAAGCATCGGCGACAGCCTGAACCACCTTCAGGGGGCAATCGACGGGGCATCACAAACGAAGGGCGAGCCTGTCGGCGTTCTGAAGCTCAGCATGAGTTTAACGTTCGCTATGGGATACGTTCTTCCCGCACTGCCCGACTTTCTGGCCCGTTACCCGGGCGTCAGACCTGACTGGCATTTCGACAGCCGCAAGGTCGATCTTATCGCCGAGGGTTTCGACGCCGCGATCGGCGGTGGTTTCGAACTCAATCCGGGCATCGTTTCCACGACGATCGCACCGGTTCACGTTATCGCGGTCGCTTCGCCCGGCTATTTTGCTGGACGTGGCCGGCCGACTAGCCCTGCCGATCTGGCCGATCATGCCGGGATCTTGATGCGGTCCTCCAATTCAGGCCGGATCAGGCAATGGATGATGCGGGACGCTCAAGGACGCGAAGAGCGCGCGCTCCTTAACGAGACGATTGTGATGAGCGACGCCGCACCCATGGCGCAGGCGGCGATCGCGGGGTTGGGCATCGCATTGCTGGCTGTACCCGACGTGCTGCCGCATATGGAAAGTGGTGCGCTCGAACGTATCCTTCCGAAGTGGTATGCCGATGCCGGATCTATCTCGCTCTACTACTCAGGCCGCGTGCTCCAACCGCTAAAAACACGCGCTTTCATCGACTTCTATACTGAATATTTCCGTCGCGAGCGCCTCAGTGCTCGGTTTGCAGGCAGTCTCGGATAATGTCCACACGTCCTTGTTAGTTTCTTTGAAAACCGTGGTAGTTGGACCGCATTGAATATCCCATGTTCAACACATGCTTGAATATGATCCAACTGATATGACGCTAATATTCTAGGATAGAATGGGCAAATATCACTCCACAGACACGTAAAAGGAGTGAGAAAATGACTGAATTAACCTCGTCTCGATATCTTCCACTGAGCGGCAAGACCGCATGCCAACAAAACACGGTGTCCTATGAATCAGCCATCAGGTGATTTGGGATTCCTGAATGTCGATTGGTCCTAGTCGATCGGTTGCACTTCTTCACGCATCTTTGGGTTCCTCGTTGCGCAACACTGGGTTCTCGAACCCCTATCTTGATCGAGGCCGGTCCGATCCGAGATGATTGGCGATGATGCCGAGGTGGCGCCGATCGCGGCGAACTCGGTCCCCAAGTTACGAGAAGGACCAGAATTATGCTGCAGAGATCGATTGACCGCGTCACAAGCATACCTCCACTCGGCCCGGGCTTCGACGGCGAGCGGCACAAGGCCGCATTGGTGATCGCGCCCGGCGACCTTGCCTCGACCGATCCGTTCTTCCTGATGGCCGACGACAACATCACACTGGAGGGACGTTTCGGCGATGCACATCCCCATGCCGGCCTCGAAACCGTGACCTTCATGCTCAAAGGCACGATGGAGGATACCGGCGGCCGGCTGGAGGAAGGCGATGTGGAGTGGATGACGGCGGGCAGCGGCATCGTCCACTCGGAGAATGCGGTGGTCTCGACGGGGATGCGTCTGTTCCAGCTCTGGCTGATCCTGCCGGAAGCGCAGCGCAACATGCGCCCCCGGGTGCAGGTCCTGCGCCGTGCCGATATGCCGGTGCACGCTGAGCCGGGGGTCACGGCGATAGTCTACAGCGGCCAGTTGGAGGATGCGGCAGCGCCGACCTTGAACGCGGTGCCTGTCACCTTGATCGACATTCATCTGGAAGCAGGAGCCGCCTTCGCGCCGCAACTGCCCGCCTCCTACAACGCCTTCGTCGTCTTGATCGATGGCGAGCTGGAGGCTGGCGTCACCAGCGAGCAGCTGGCCACAGGCTCGGTGGGCTGGACCGCGCCGATGGGCGATGGCACGAGCTCGCTCACGATGCGCGCGCGCGATCGCGGCGCGCGGGTGCTGCTTTACGCCGGGCAGCCACAGAGCATCGAGGTGGTAGCGCAAGGGCCGTTCATTGCGGGATCGGCGAGTGAACTCGCCGGCTACTATGCCGCTTACCGTCAGGGCAAGTTCCCTCATGCCGGCACGATGCGGCCGGTCGCCCACGCGTAGCAACGTTTCGTCGCGCCGCGATTGTCGTGCGGCACCCTCCAAGGAAAAGGGTTATGGCCAGAAAAGTCGAAATGCAGTCGATCGGCACGCCCGCCGTTCTCAAGATCGTCGAGACGGACGTCGGATCACCCGGGGCGGGTCAGGTGCGACTGGTCCAGGATGCGATCGGCATCAACTATGTCGACGTGATGGTGCGCACAGGGCTCTTCCCGATGCGCCTGCCCGCCACGCTGGGCTTCGAGGCGGCGGGCGTGATCGACGCTGTCGGACCGGGCGTGACGGGATTGGAACGGGGCGCCCGCGCCGCCTATTTCTTCGTCGAGGGGGCCTATGCCACGGCGTCACTGAAACCCGCAGAGAATCTGGTTCGGCTGCCCTATGACATCTCCAACGAGGTCGCGGCAACGTTCCTGGCGAAGGGCCTGACCGCGTGGATGGGGTTGTATGCGCTGCACCGGATCACCGCCGGCGACGTCATCCTCGTGCTCGGCGCATCGGGCAGTGTCGGTTCAATTCTTTCGCGTTGGGCCATGCTTGTCACTGATGGCACGTACGACTATACATCCACATGATGGATTTACACGGCATTGACCTCAACCTGCTTGTGGCGCTCGACGCATTGATCGCCGAGCGGAACGTCACGCGTGCCGGCCAGCGTATCGGACGCACGCAACCGGCGATGAGCGCCGCCCTCAATCGTCTGAGGGGATTGTTGCGGGACGAATTGTTCGTCAGGGGACCCCACGGCCTTCAACCCACGCCACGCGCGCTGGAGCTGGCGGAGCCGATCTCCCTGGCACTGCGCAACATTCAGCAAACGCTGGAATTCACGCAAGAGTTCGATCCATCCGCTGCGGCGATGACGTTCTCGCTGGGGCTCTCGGGGCATACCGAAAGCGTGGTTCTTCCGCCTCTGATCCGGGTCCTCGCCAACCGGGCGCCGTCCGTTGACCTTCGGGTCCGCGACTATACCAGCCGGGAGGAGGCCACGCGGATGCTGGACAGCGGCGAAATTGACATGGCGGTCGGACTTCCAGCGGTCGAGACCGGCCGAATCCTGAGCGCGCGTTTGTTTCAGGAACGCTTCGTGTGCATCCTGCGCAGGGACCATCCTGCGGCGAACCAGCCGCTCGACATGGAACGGTTCCTGGCGCTGCCACACATCCTGGTCTCGCCGGAAAACGAAGGGCTGGACGTGGCCGACGCCGCGCTCGCCACTAAGGGCCTAAAGCGCCGGGTCGCAGTCACGGTTCAGCATATGGCGAGCGCGCCGGAACTGGTTGCCGCTTCCGACATGGTGGCAACCGTTCTCGAGAGCGTCGTCAGGCGATCGGGTTGTTCGGAGCAACTCGCGGTGCGGGACTTTCCGTTGCGGCTGAACCCCGTGCCGTTTGTCCTGAATTGGCATCGCCGCAATGACGCGCATCCGGCGCAGCGCTGGCTCCGCAGCTGCCTTTCCGGCGTCTTCCCGCACGTGTGGCAAGGCTCTGAACAGGTCTGCGCCGACCTCCGACAGCAATATTACTGAGGCGGGCCTCGCGTCCAGTCATCCATGCGATGGATGATGATGCATATCAGATATCGATTTCAAGATATCGATCCCACCCGTTTAAATGCCCGGCGACAGCGCCAGAGAGCGCTCGAATATCAATGCTGGAGCATAATCATGACGGACAGGAAGTTTCGTGTCGGTATCATCGGCGCGGATACGCAGGCGAGCTGGGCTGGCGCATCACACGTCCCCGCGCTTGCGGCGCAGCCATCGCTGGTGTTGGCAGGCGTGGCGACACGCCGGGAAGATAGCGCGAGGGCTGCGGCCGAGGCGTTCGGCGCCGAGCGCTGGTATGCGGATCCCTATGAACTCATCCGCGACGAAAGCATCGATGTCGTAACCGTCGCCGTGAAGGTTCCGGCGCACCATGACCTGGTAATGGCGGCGTTGAAAGCGGGCAAGGCGGTTTATTCAGAGTCACCGCTCGGAGCGACCTTGGCGGAAACCGAGGCGATGGCGGCTGCGTCCAAGTCGCTCCACACCGCGATCGGATTGCAGGGTCGCCACAATCCGGCTGTGCGCCGCGCCGCGGAGCTGGTCGCGTCCGGCAAGCTTGGACGTTTGCTGTCGGCCCGCGTCGATGCGACGACATTCGGCTACGGGCCTCAGACGACGAGCAATTACGACTATTTCAACAAGGCCGCGTCGGGCGCGAGTTTCATGACAATCACGAGCGCCCATGTTCTCGATGTGATCGAAGCGGTTCTTGGCAACATCACCGAGGTCGACGCTCGCGTCGCGCTCCTCTGGCCCGAGATTGAGGTCGTCGATACCGGGGAGATCTCGGCCCGCGAGATCCCGGATCATCTTGACCTGATCGCCAAGTCCTCGAGTGGAACGCCGGTATCGGTCCAGGTGCTCGCCGGCGTTCCGGCCGAAGACGCGCGCTTCACTTTCGAAATTCGTGGAAGCGAGGGACGGCTGACCCTGACCGGCAATCACCTCGCCGGTGCACAGGTCGGCGATCTCAGGCTCACGGCGACCGTCGCGTTCACGCCACCCGACACGCCGATCGCGACAGGTGTCGGCCCGACCGCCGCGGATTTTTGGGCAGGCGCTGCGATCAACGTCGGGGAAGTCTACGCCTCGCTCGCCCGTGACCTGATCGCGGGCACTTACAAGACGCCGGGATTCGAGCACGCGCTTCGCAACGGCCGCCTGGTCGCTGCGGTGGAGCGCGCGGCCCGAACGGGCGAACGGCAGCGCGATCTCGGCTGACCTGATTTTCAAACGGACCCGACGCCACGTTCTTCGCGCCGGGCCGGCAAGACAAGGAGATGTGCAATGCGAATGCGCAAGCTTGGCAGCAGCGGACTGTTCGTGTCCGAGCTCTGCTTCGGCGCGATGACCTTCGGCGGATCGGACGGTCTGTGGGGACAGGTCGGAAAACTGGGGCAGGACGATGCGGATGCGCTGATCGGCGCCGCGCTGGATGCGGGCGTCAACCTCTTCGATACGGCCAACATCTATGCGCATGGCCGGAGCGAGGAGATCCTGGGCCGATCGCTCAAAAATTTAGGCGTGGCGCGGGACGATGTGGTTGTCGCGACGAAGGTGGCGTCGTCCATGAGCGATGGACCGAACCGAGGCGGCGCGTCTCGGCTTCACATCCTAAGCGAATGCCGCGCCAGTCTGCGCCGATTGGGTCTCGACCATATCGATCTCTACCAGATCCATGCCTTCGACCCGGCGACCCCGATTGAGGAAACGCTGGAGGCGCTCGACACCCTCGTTCGTGCAGGCGATGTTCGCTACATCGGGCTGTCGAACTGGGCCGCCTGGCAGATCATGAAGGCTATCGGCATTGCGCGCGCGAGAAATCTGGCGCCGATCACCTCGCTGCAGGCTTATTACACGCTCGTCGGCCGGGACGTGGAGCGCGAGATCGTGCCGCTCCTCGCCTCCGAGCAGGTGGGCCTGTTGGTATGGAGCCCGCTCGCCGGAGGCTATCTGACGGGAAAGTACGCCGACGGCGGAAATCCCGAAGGCGCGCGGCAGACCGAACTCGACTTCCCGCCGATCGACCGCGTCCGGGGTGAGCCGCTGATCCGCGTCCTCAAGGAGGTTGCCCGCAAGCATGATCGCAGTCCGGCGCAGGTCGCGATCGCGTGGCTCCTCAAACAACCGGTGGTGTCGACCGTTATCATCGGCGCCAAACGGGTCGAGCAGCTGCGCGAGAACGTTCAGGCCACAGAAGTCCAGCTTGACCCGGACGACATGGCGCGTCTCGATTCCGTCAGCCGTCTGCCGGTCGAGTATCCGGGCTGGCTTCTGAATGCGCCGAGCAGTCGCGGTTCGTGATCCTTGCGGGTTACATGGGCTGTCGTTCGCCTGGGTTCCTCAAACAGCAACCCCATGTTTCATGTCTGCCCGCTACTGCAACGCGATCGAGGCGATTATCTTCTCAACAACGCGCAACGCTCAACAAGGAGATATTCATGCCGGCAGTCCTCGTTCACGGTGTTCCTGACACTCATCGCCTTTGGGATCCCGTCCGCTCACATCTGGCGCGCACCGATATCGTCGCACTCGATCTCCCGGGCTTTGGCACGCCGCTGCCATCAGGCTTCGCCTCGACCAAGGAGGAGTATCTCGACTGGTTGATCAAGCAGGTCGAGCAGATCGGCGAACCCGTGGACCTGGTCGGCCATGACTGGGGCTGCCTGCTGACAGGGCGCCTCGCGTCGATCCGCCCCGACCTGGTGCGAACCTGGACCGGAATCAGCGGGCCCATCGATCCAGAATACCCATGGCACTATCTCGCCAAGATCTGGCAGACGCCAGGTGAAGGCGAGCAATGGATGAAGGACCTCGACCTTGAGGAATTTGCGGCGAAGCTCGTCGAGGCGCAGATGCCGCGAGATGCGGCGGATGAATCGGTTCGGCATCTCGATGCCACTATGCGGGCAAGCATTCTCGCACTTTACCGTTCCGCTATCGAGGTCGGCGCGGAGTGGAAGCCGGGTTTGAGCAGCATGACCGCGCCAGCGCTGGTGATTTGGGGCCTGGACGATCCGTTTTTGCCGCACCGCTTCGCCGACGAGCTCGGCAATGCCACACGCGCACGCGCCGTCGTGAAGCTGCGCAGCTCACATTGGCCGATGATAGAGCGTCCGGCCGATGTCGCGCGCGAACTCGAGGCCCATTGGACTCACGTTTAATTACCTGCGTTTGCGTTACTTGGGCTCAAACCCACGCAGCCGCAACACGAACGGCAATGATTGGTCACCCGCTATGCGCCCAAGCATTTGTCCGGAAACGAAACAATGTTGAAGCAGCACGGCGAGCATTGCCCGGGTTGCACCAGACAGGAGCACGCCTACATGACAAATTCAGCAAACACCCGGATCGGCGTCGGCATCGTCGGCGCCAGTGCTGATCGAGGCTGGGGCGGAATTGCTCACGTCCCGGCGCTGCGGGCGCTCGATGCGTTCCAGATCCGCGCTGTCAGCACGACTCGTATGGAGAGTGCGAACGCGACCGCTAGCCGACTAGGCGCCGATCTTGCCTTTGACACACACCAGGCGCTGGTCATGCGGCCGGAGGTCGACTTGGTGGTGGTTGCGGTGAAGGTGCCGGAGCACAAGCAGATCGTTTCCGACGCGCTCGCCGCGGGCAAGATGGTCTATTGCGAATGGCCGCTCGCGCGAAACCTATCGGAAGCGGAAGCGCTGGAGGGGTTTGCCCGCGAACGGCGGCTGCGAACGGCTATTGGGTTGCAGGGCGGCCTGCACCCGCCGATCCGCTACCTTCGCGACCTCGTCCGGCAGGGCGTGATCGGAATGCCACTCAGTACGAGCATCCGAGCGCATTTGACCGACGCCATGTGGCTCGGCCGATATGACCCGCCGTTCGAGTACATGGCTCGCACAGAGAATGGCGCCACGCTTCTAAGCATCATGCTCGGCCACGCGCTCCAACCGCTCGCGCACGTACTCGGCGCATTTGAGAGCCTGTCCGCCGTCGTCGCCAATCAGCGAGGCGACGGTGTCCGCCTCTCGGATGGCACGTCCCTCCCGAAGGACGCGCCGGACGAGATCGTCGTCGCCGGCGTTCTCGAAGGCGGGATCGTCACTTCGCTGCACTACAGTGCCGGGCAGTCCGCCGGCTCGGCGATGGTGTGGGAGATCCAAGGCACCGAAGGCAGTCTGCGCGTCGAGACGGCATCGGGCTACATCCACTTCGGCGATGTGACCATTACTTTGCGCCGCGGCAACGAGCCTGTCCAGCGGCTACAGGTCCCGCCCGCATATGCGGCTCCCGACCTGCAACTCGACGCACCCGCGGCTGGTGTCGCCCGTCTCTACGCCCAGTTCGCCGCCGACCTCCGCGATGGAACCGCCGATGCGCCGGACTTCGCGGTCGCGCTCGATCGTCACCGGGTGCTCGAGGCGATCACACAGGCCGCTGAAACAGGTCATCGCCAGCATCTGTCCCATCCCGACCTAGTCAATTCCAATCTCTGAAAACCCGGGGAGTTTCCTGACCATACCCGTGCACCTCATGCACGAAAAAGTTCAGTCAATAACGCGGCTGCAGCGAAGATCGTCATCTCAGCTTTCCGTCGAAGCCCCCAGATACGTGTCAAATCTGGGCAAATCAGGGAAAATGCGGCGTATCGGTATTAGAAAGTACAACTCGGTGGCAAGAGGTGCTCTTCGCGGATTAAGGCGCACCTTCCCACGTTGCGGGAGCACTAGCATGAGGATACTTCTGGTCGAAGACGAGGTGGAGTTCGCCAAAGCAATGCGCGGCGCCCTCGAACGTGATCGCTTCGTGGCCGACTGGGTGACTAGCATTTCGCTTGCGAGAGAAGCATCCCGGTCGCAGGTGCACGAGCTCGTTTTGCTTGATCGCACGTTGCCTGACGGCGACGGCCTCAGCCTTATTCCACAGCTTCGGGTAGACAACCCGGGCGTGCCTATCATTGTGTTGAGCGCTCGCGGGGAACTGAGCGACCGCGTAGCCGGGCTCGATGATGGCGCCGACGATTACCTGGTGAAGCCTTTCGACCTGGAGGAAATGCTTGCTCGCATCCGGGCCGTGCAGCGCCGCCCGAACGAACTTGCACCAGACGAGATCGTCGTCGGTGACCTCGTATTCGACATGGCCTTTGGCGAAGCACGGGTTCACGGAACGCAGTTGGTACTGCAAAGGCGTGAAGTTGCAGTGCTCACTGCGTTGATTCGGCGTCGCGGGCGCGTTGTCCTGCGCGAGTCCCTTGAGGAAGCAGTCTACGGCTTCGACGACGCTATCCAGTCGAACACACTCGATTCCCATATCTCACGCCTGCGTCGAAAATTCAGCGATGCCGGCGCCGGTGTCGAGATTCATACGGTAAGAGGGGTGGGCTATTTGCTCAGGGCAAAGGATTGAAGCGCCGTCAGCCATCATTGAAGACGCGCCTTGTCACCAGGCAGCTGATCCTCCAGTTTCTGACGGTCGCGGCCGCCGCCATCGGATTCATCATCTTTTTCGTCAATTCGGCTGTTGACGGGATGTATGTCGAGGAGGCCGTCGTAAAAGTCGCGGCAAACTCGATCGTCCGGGATGCTGCCGGTGCCCCAATAGTGGAAGTGACGCCCGAGCTGGCGAAACTTCGCGAAGAATCGCCGGATCTCTGGTTCGCGGCCCGGCTTGACGACGGCAATGTGGTTGCCTTCGGCCAGGTGCCGGCGGAGTACGCTCCCCTCGTTCCCCACCTCGACAAACTGTCTTCGGCAGACATGCGGGGGCAGTTCGAGCCATTTACCCTTTCCGCCCTGGTTCGACAGGAATCCGGCCCCGCAGGCGATATGAAGATCATTGCGCATGGTCGGGTCCAACCCTTCACGGCGCTCATCACCATTGCATCCAATATCGTAGCCGCTACCATTTTCCTCACCCTGGCTCTCGTCTCCGTCGTCGCGACGCCCATGATCATCAAGCGCGCCTTGGCCGGTGTCATAAAGACTGCGGAGGAAGCAGAGCGGATCGACGCCGGGCGTCGCGGCATCCGTCTTTCGGCAGACAAGGTTCCACGCGAGATCGGCCCGCTCGTCCGAGCTGTCAATGAAGCTTTCGACCGCCTCGATGAAAGTTATAATCGTCAGCACCGCTTCATTGCTTCGGCTGCCCACGAGCTGCGAACGCCGATCGCTATATTGAGAATGAAGATCGAGGCTGCGACCGACATGGGCCTGCGATCGCTCCTGCCGGACGTGTCACGGCTTGCGACGCTGTCCGAGCAACTGCTCGATCTTCACCGCTTGGATAATGGCGCGCCGAGTGACCGGATCGACCTCGTCGCGATCGCCCGGCTTGTCGCTGCGGACCTGGCGCCGGTGCTGATCGCATCAGGCAAAGCGATTGAGGTGATCGTTGAGAAACCCGGAATGATCATGGGCAATAGCGGCTCGATAGAACGCGCGCTCATAAATCTTATCCAGAACGCCGTCGAGCATGGCGGAGACGAAGTGATCGTGTGGGTCAACGCTCCCTCTGTGGCGGTGGAGGATAACGGGCCCGGCATACCGGGAGACCACCACGAGCGAGTGCTTGAACCCTTTCATCGGCTGCGGCCGCGCTCTTCCGGTGCTGGCCTGGGCCTCAACCTCGTCAAACAGGTCGTCGAACATCATGGCGGCCGCATCACGATTGCGGATGCCCCCAGCGGCGGCGCGATCGTACGATTAGAGTTCACTGCGGTGTCTTAATCGCGGCTGAGCCAATGTTGGCGCAATGTTTCCCTGCGCATCTACACGGACGGATCGCGATGCAGACTGCCTGCATCCAAACTGACGGTCTTGCGCGTTTGCAGAGAGCTGCGACCGCGAGGCGCCGCCTTGTCAGACTTGAGGTTGATAATGATCACAGATGATCGATGGCAACGGCCCGGCTGGCCAGAAATACTGATTGGGCTCGTCGCATATGCAGTGCTTCTTGTTTCGTTCGGACTCCTAATGGGACTTCTGCCCAGCAACGATCCCGTTATCCTAGGAGTTGTCGGCTCGACGGCAGGAGGTTTCGTCGGCATCGGTGCATTCGCCGCAGCATATAGCCTGCGGATACGGGCTCTGCGCCCCTTCGGGTTCCGACCGGTCTCACCTCGCTGGCTCGTGATCGCGACTGGAGTCGGACTCATCGGATACAGTCTTAATCTGATCATACAGTTCACATACCAGACGTGGTTCGGCCGCAGTGATCCACAAAGCATCCTGCATGCAGCGGCGCGTGGCGGCCCGCTCCCTTTTCTTTTATCGTTCCTGGGAGGCGCCATTTTCACGCCCTTCGGCGAGGAAATCCTGTTCAGGGGCGTGATTGCGAATGCGCTCAACCGCTACGGTGCGTTTGCCGGCGTCGTACTCAGCTCAATTATATTCGGTCTCGCGCACGGCGTCAGCGTGATCCTGCCCGTCGCGATCATGGTCGGTCTTCTATCCGCCATGCTCTTCCGGGCGACGGGATCGGTTTGGCCCAGCGTCGTCCTTCACTGCGTCTATAACGGGGCGAACAACATCGCGTCGGCGTTTGGCTTCGCACCCATGCCGTAAATCGCCATAAATGCAGTCCGATCTGCTGAAACATGTCGTGCGCCAAAGGAGTGAAACAGAGCGAGGAAATCGTCGCGCCACCTGCGCCGTTGTCATAAGTCGCCCTTTACTCCTTGGGTGCGTAGGGCTCGATGTCCGCGGACCAATAGTGTCTGGCGATGTTTTGACTGTTTCGGATGACGCGGTAGGCAATATCCGGATCGCCTCCTTCAAAAGTGTCCGGATCTGCACCGCACATCAGGCAATACATTCGCTGATGAACGACGCCTGCAAAATATTCCAGCACCGGCGCGGCGTCTTCCTGATCGATTGCTCGCAAGTCTTCGGCAGCCTGTTTGACCGCCTTTTCCAAAACCAGAGAGACCGCAGCAGCCAACGCCGTGTCCGGACGTTTGATGACGTCGACGACCTTTCTTTCGGCGGGAGTGAGAACAGGGCAACTATTTGTCACCACTAACTCCGAGTTTTGATGATTTTGGTTGTGCAGCCACTACGCCTAGTCTGGTGAAGTGGTGAGGAGCGACAGGTAGCTTTTTGCTCTTTCGGTAAACTCGCGGTCGGTGTCAGAGAGGGACTCAAGCCTTGCATGGCGGGCGTCGATTGCCGCTTCGAGGCGATCTGTGATTTCCGGATCCGACGCACGGGCGTGATCGACCAGAGCGCGAACAACAGTTTGCAATGCGTAATTCTGTGCGGAGAGTGCCAGCTGCTGTCGTTCACTCTTGTCTCTTTCGATATCCACCCGCCGGTCTTTCTTCTTCCGAAGTGCTGCCGAACTGCCGCGCTCTCTTTCCCAGTGACGGGCAACGCTGCGGCCCATATAGAGGATTTTCCAGGCCGTTTCCGGATCTCCTCCCGTGTTGGTTCTCAAGTCGGCCCCACACAGGCGTAGGAACAGGTGGCGGAGGACGGCGTCCGCGAAGTAGTCCTGTGGTGATCTGCCGACACCGAGCGCCTGAAGTTCATGCCCTGCGGTCTGGGCGGCGCGCTCAATAGCTTCATCGACAGCGGCGGTTAGGGTCTTATCTGCCTCCTGGAATAGGTGGGGTTCTTTTTGCATGCTATCCTCTAATGCTGTGCAGCCGGGCGCCTGGGCAGTCGCTCATTTGCGAAGAACATCCTGCCACTCAGGATGACGCTCAAGCTGTGCTTTCGCAAATGAGCAGAGGGAATAGTTGTGGTCTCTTCTCGTCGGGCGTTTTCGACCACTTGCCGTGCAAAGGCGTTCACGGTCCTTCCGGCCCGCACGTGAACCTTATCTCGGAAACTATACCGTCCTGATAAAAGGTTCCTGATGCACGACAATCCGCGCATGATAGGGGACTCGGTCATAAAGATCGACGATGTCGTGGTTGATCAATCTTACGCATCCGGAAGAGACGCTCTTACCGATAGACTGCCACTCGTGACTACCGTGTAGCCGATATAGAGTGTCTTGCCGGTTCTGGAAGATGTAGAGCGCCCGCGCGCCGAGCGGATTCATGATCCCGGGATCCATGCCGCCGTTCGCGACGGAATAGATTTCCAATTCCGGCTGACGAGCGATCATCTCTGCAGGAGGTTTCCATCGTGGCCACGGCTGGCGCCAGTGGATGATACCCTCGCCCTTCCAGGCAAACCCGTCTCGGCCTATGCCGACGCCGTACCGCATGGCCGTACCGCCCTCTTCAACGAGATATAAGAAACGGTTAGGCGTATCGACGACCACCGTGCCAACCTTTTCTCCCGTCGGGTCAGCAACACGCTGGCGATAATACTTCGGGTCCATATTCTGGTAGGGGATGGCAGGCACGAAGTGCCCTCCATCCTCGAATGCCGCATAACGAGTTTGAAGCTCAGAATCGGATGCAACTGGCGAAGGTGATTGAACTTGCTTCGCCAACGTCATCTGCTCCGGACTTGGGTTGTTCGTCGCGCAGCCGGAAAGAGCGGCGGCGGCGGACATGGAGCCAAGGAGAAAGGTGCGGCGGGATATATGATGGGTCACTAGCTGCATAGATAGTATTCACTGGTCTCTAACCGTTGCCCGAATGGCAACATCTCGAACCAGAAGAACAATTTCCCGGGAGTATTGTCTATCGTTTATCGAGTGATTGCGCGCATAACTGATTGTTATAAGACGCATCCCAAATCATCAGCGCTTTGGCTTATTCCTTCAATTTCTTTCAGACGCGGCATGACGAAATCGGTAAAGGCGCGCACCACGGGACGCATGAACTTGTTCGACGGGTAGGCAAGGAAGGCCTCAGTCGGCTTCACTGCGTAGGCGGGAAGCACGCGCACAAGCCTGCCTTCGGCGATCAGGTCTGTTACGAGACACCATTGCACCTGTCCGATCCCTCGTCCTGCCAGGAGTGTGTTGAGAAGAACGTGAGCGTCATTCGTCCGGAAGACAGGTTTGACCGGAATTTCGATTGTCGGAGATCCGGATCGCATCAGCGGCAACATATTCTTTCCTGACAGGACGACGAAGGTCGAAATTATGTTGAGGCTTGATAACTGCTCCGGAGACCTCACCTCGCCGACGCGTTCAAGATAACCGGGAGCGGCAACGAGAATACGTTGCATCCAGCCGAAGCGCCGGGCAATGACCTCCTGAGCCTCTATCCGGCCATAGCGTAGGGTGAGATCAAAATTCTCGTAGATCAGATCGACGGTACGGTCGTCCAAGACAAGATCGACGGCAATTTTTGGATGCAGGTCCTGAAAATCCAGAAGGATGCCGTGGAGGTGCTTTGAACCGATACAGGATGGCGCGTGAATGCGGAGATTGCCCTCGATTTCGCCTACGTTCAATCGGATACCCTCGAGGGCGGCATCGATGGATGCAATCGCGCCGCGGCTCGCTTCGTAAAGCTCCAGACCGTGCGTGGTCGGGCGGATATTCTGGGGCGATCGCTCGAGAAGCCGTGCATTCAGATGTCGCTCGAGATTGAGAAGATGTTTTGTAACAGCGGGCTGCGAGATGCCGAGATCTCGCGCCGCGCCGGTCATGGAGCCCTTCTCTACTGTTCTGATGAATGCCTTCAGGGCTGCGTTGAAATCCATTTATAACTCCTGGCTATCACATCGATAATGCCATAACTAAAATGCGAATGTGGCCACGCCGCGACTGATCGTGAGTTCAGAAGCCCGAATTTCGAGGCTCAAGGTCGGGGCCTTTGGGGGATGAGCGGATTCTCCACTTCGAACTCAGTCGTGACGACCACTGCAACGTTCCCGAACGGTTGTCCGAAGGACGTATAACTAACGCGCTGCGCTGATTTTTCTCGGTTGTGTGCTTAGCGCCGGAAAGGCGCTTCCAAGCGGCGATCGGGCTGCTCCCGGAGGATTTTCCAAACTCGGACAATGTTGCCGCAATCTTCTCCTGCTCTGTGGGGTTTCGGCTGGTCATGGCGGCCGCGGGGCGCCGCTGTGTCTCGCTCGCGCCGTCAACGAACCGCCAGTGCTCATTCTCGAAAGGAGATCAACAGAATGCTGCAACGCCCTTCCATTGACGATCGTCGGCCCGCGGTAACCATCCTCTCCATCGCCCTCGTTGGCCTCGCTCTATCAGCGTGTGTGTCGGCCGAAGAACGGCAGTACAGGGATGCGAATACCTGCCAGAGCTTTGGGGCACCCTACGGGTCTCGCGCTTATACGAACTGCATGCTGGAACAACAGGCGCGGCGCGACAACGCGCAACGGGAGTCGCTCGAGCGGACCCGATTGACGCAAGAGATTGCAAGAGACGCTCAGGTCATGGCCGACCGCGCGCGCTGGGACCGCTGCAGGCGGGATCCTGATCGGCGCGAGTGCAGGCGATAGAAACAGTCGGCCGCTGATACTTCTGTACGCCGGCTCGGCTTCGCCCGCAGCAGACGCTGCGGCGCCCGACAACAAGCGGTTTCCCATGAGATTGCTTATCCCGCGCCTTTCTTGGCGCGGATCTTCATCCAAGCGCGAGGCGCGGCATTCGTTGCGAACGGGGCTGGCCGTCCTGTCGGCGACGGCATTAGCCATAGCTCTCCTGCCGGAAATTAGCACGGCATCCGAAAAAAAGGGAAACACAATGACCTATCCGCCCACCGAGCGCACCGACACCGTCGACACGCATTTCGGCACAACGGTTGCCGACCCTTATCGCTGGCTGGAAGGCGACATCCGCCGCGACGGGAAGGTTGAAGCCTGGATTACTAAGCAGAAAAATTTGACCGAAGACTACCTCGCCACGCTTCCCGGTCGCGACCTGTTCAAGCAGCGCCTCCAAGCGCTTTTCGACCACGAACGCCTTCCGATCCCGCCTGAAAAGCGCGGCGACCGTTATTTTTTCGTCCGAAGCGCCGGTTTGGAGGCGCAACCGGTCCTGTATGTTCGCGAGAACGGAACGGATCGCGTTGTAGTGGACCCCAACAGCTGGTCTGAGGACGGAGCAACCGCGCTTGCCGAATGGGCGGTCTCGCATAACGGCCGCTATCTCGCCTACGCCATCCAGGAAGGCGGCGCCGATTGGCGGACCATTCGCGTGATGGATATCGACACCGGCAGGATCCTCGATGATGAGATCCGCTGGGCGCGCTTCATGAAGATCGGGTGGGTGCAGAATGATTCGGGCTTCTTTTACTCCCGCAATGCCGAGCCAGAAGAAGGTGCCGCCTTCGAAGCGCTGGTGCTCGAGCATACCGTCAACTTCCACCGACTTGAGACGCCGCAGTCGCAGGACCGCCTTATCTACGCTTCCGACACTGATCAGCCGCTTATCCACATGGCGTTGACGACGGCGGACGGCCGCTATGTCGTGATCCATTCATCGCGGCTTGGAGGCGGCAACGGCATTACCGTCATTGATCTGGCGGAGGATGGATGGACGCCCGAAACACTGGTCTCCTCGCTCGATCATGCATGGGCCTTGATCGGAAACGTCGGCGCGCGGTTGTTCTTCACCACGGAGGAAGGCGCCGAACGCGGCAAGGTCGTCGCGATCAACTTCGATGCGGAAAAGCCGGCTTTCCAAGACTTCGTCCCGCATCGGGAGGATGCCGTCATTCTCGGAAGCAACATCGTCGGCGATCGGCTCGTGGTTTCCTACATGGTGGATGCAAAGACGCAGGTCGAGCGCTTCAAGCTGGACGGCACGCGCGATGCTGTTGTTGAACTTCCCAGCACCGGCACGGCTGGCGCCTTCAGGGGGCGGCCTGGCGACAATGAGTCATTCTACGTCTTCAGCAGTCAGGATACGCCCACTACGATCTATCGCTACGACGTGGCGACCAACACGAGCACTGTCTGGGCGAAGCCTCGGATTGCGAGCGATCTCGATCAACTCGTCGTGGAGCAGCACTTCTTCGCCTCGAAGGATGGTACGCGCATTCCGATGTTCGTCATGCGGCGCAAGGATGTGACAGGCCCGGTCCCCACCATGCTGTACGGCTATGGCGGCTTCGGAATTCCGCTCATCCCATATTTCTCTGTGGAAGCGCTAGCTTGGGTGGAGCAAGGCGGCGTCTACGCCATGCCCAACATCCGCGGCGGCGGCGAATATGGCCGGGCGTGGCACGAAGCCGGGCGGCTAACGAACAAGCAGAACAGCTTTGACGACTTCATCGCCGCTGCGGAATTCCTGACGCGCGAGGGCATTACGCCGCCCGACGGGCTGGCGATCCACGGCGGGTCGAACGGTGGCCTTCTGGTTGGAGCGGTGGTGAACCAACGTCCGGATCTCTTTGCCGCGGCCTTGCCCGATGTCGCCGTGCTGGACATGCTGCGCTTCCCGCTGTTCACGGGCGGACGGTTTTGGACTCAGGAATACGGTGACCCAGCGGTGCAAGCCGACTTCGATAACCTTCTGTCCTATTCACCGCTCCACAACGTCCAGGACGGCACGGACTATCCCGCCATCCTGACCACGACCGGCGACACGGACGATCGAGTGGTGCCGGCGCACTCGTTCAAGTATGTGGCCGCGCTCCAGGCAGCCGCCCTCGGAAATCGGCCTCGGCTCCTGCGCGTCGAAACGAGAGCGGGACACGGCGTGGGCAAGCCGACGGACAAGATCATCGAGCAGACAGCGGACATGTGGGCCTTCGCGGCACACTGGTCAGGCCTGCGCCTCCAAACCGGAAGGTAACCGGCGGCTGCGGCCGTCCCGCCTTTGTCGGCAGCGAGTTCGTCGCTCGCTTGGTGCGCGCTTGTTGCTGATGGCGACAAGCGCGCACGTCCGTTTCACTGTGAGGAGCATTCGGTCAGAGGAACCGCCATGTGAACCAACATTGAGCTGATCCGGCAGGCGGCAGTCTTCCAAGCCCCGCATGATGCGGATGCACTCGCCGCCTTGTTCAAGGGAGACGCCGTATTCGAGGACGTGCCATTCGACGCGGTTCTGGACAATCTCGCTTGGGATGTGGTGCTGCAGCAGAACAGTTTCTTTCTCGGGCTCAGTCAGCGCCGAGGCGCAAGGAGACGATTGGATCCAGCGCTCGAAACAGGACTTCCTACCCTTCAGCAGATTGGTCGATAAGGAGGGGGCCGACTCGAAATGATCTAGTTGCAAGAGCAACGCATTTTCTAAGCACAGACCTTCCGACTATACTAAAGGTCCGCATGGCTTCAAGCCATGAATAAGATGGTGCGGGTGGTCGGAATCGAACCGACACTCCTTTCGGAACCGGATTTTGAAGTGAATCGTGCGTTCCACCGGGCTAAATTCCACGGGCTGTGGCTCTTCAAACAGGAGTCGAAGGCTTAGCGGACGCCCCTAGACGACACCTGCCCTCTGGCACCACCCGTCCGATGTGCACGCTATAGCCCGATATTACCGCACACGTTCACGCGGGGACTTCAATGCGGGAGATCTATCGCCTTCTATCTCCACAAGAGCAAAGAAGTGGAGATACGGTATGAGCGCCGCGCAGCACGTCGCCCGCAGGACAATTCGCCGGCAGCAGCTACGAGAGATCGTGCCGCTTGCCGACAGCACGATCTACGACATGGAACAGCGAGGAGAATTTCCGCAGCGCTTCTATCTCACGTCGCGCTGCGTCGTCTGGGACTTGGCAGAGGTAGAAGCCTGGCTAGATGCTCGACGCCATGCCTCTCGGGCTAACACCGTTAAGCGCGCTCCCAGTCCCGATGTGAAATTGCGCCGTTCGCGGCCCGTCAAACACTAGGCTCGAGCTCAAGCAGTTCCATCGTGGCCGGGAGTAAAGTTGGGACATACTTCCGCCCCAAGGCCCATGCGTCCACTAGATTGGACCACTCCTGCATCATATGCCGGCGTTGATGCTCGTACTCCGCCTTGTTGTAGACCCCCCGCGAGGATCGACCGTCCTCGTGTGCCAGGCACTTCTCGATCCAGTCACTGTTGAAGCCGAGCTCATTCAATAGGGTCGAGCCTGTGCGTCGAAGATCGTGAACAGTGAAGGGTTCGAGTGGTAACCCCTCCTTTTTCGCTCTGACAACGACTGCGGTCGTAATCCGGTTGAACGTCGCCCGCGACATCGGCGCGTCAGCGTCATATCGCGACGGAAGGACGTAGCGCGAATTGCCTGCGCAGGTTTTCAGCGCGATGAAGATGTCGACGGCCTGCTGTGACAGATAGACGTTGTGAGCTTTCGACCGCTTCATTCGCTCCTTGGGTATCGACCAGACGGCGTTCTCGAAATCGACTTCATCCCACGTCGCGTCTTGCAGCTCGCTTTTCCTGACCATCGTTAGGAGGAAGAGCTTCATTCCCAGTCGTATAGTCGGCAATGTCGGCACATGCTCGAGCTGACCGAGCATGACGCGGATCTCCGCAGGAGACAGCGAACGGTCTTTGGGAACGAACGTCGCAATAGACGCGGGCCCAACTTCGTCCGCCGGATTCGCGACCTTCTCGCCATGCAAGATCGCGAACGCGAAAATCAGCTTCACGATATCCCGCACATGGACGGCCGTGGCTGGAGCCCCGCGCTCTTTCACTTTCCCGCACATCATGCGGAGGTCGTCAGGCGTGATCTCTGTCAGAAGCCTGTTTCGGAACGTCGGCAAGATGTCGCGCTCGTAGATCGCGCGCCGCATGGCGCGCGTGCTGTCCGCCATACGCGACTCCTGGAACCACTTCTCGCCGAACTCGCCGAACCGCTTCGCCTCCTTCAGTCGCCGCTTGTCGTGCTGCTTCTCTTGAGCAGGCGACCGGCCCTCAGAAATGGCCCGCTTGGCATCGATCAGTTTCTCGCGAGCCCTGGCAAGCGAGAGGCCATCTGGGCCGTATCGGCCGAGCGTCAGCGTCTCGCGACGTCCGTTGAGGCGGTAGTCGTACCGGAACACGATGGCCCCCGACGGCTGCACCACGACGTACATACCGTCACGATCGCTCACCTTGTACAATTTCTTCTGTGATCTCAGCGCCTTAATCGCAGTATCAGTAAGCATGAGTGCCTCCAAAACCGTCTTAAAAACCGGGGAGAGGCGCCGATTATACCGTCATGCAAAAACAGGCGATGCTGCAACTATGATTCCCGTAGTGAATCAGCCTGTTAACACCAAAAACAATACCGTCATCAGCTCTCTCAGCCGTGACGGTATAGAGAAATTCCTGATCGAACAAGTTGACCCATACCGTCTGCTATACCGTCAAATCGGAGCACTACGCCTCGATAGACGGCGATAGATGACATCAACATTATCCCGACATTTCAACTCGTTATGGCGTATCAGAGCGTACAAACGGATACTGCCGGAGGGGTAAAAATCATTCCCACTCGATCGTGCCCGGCGGCTTCGACGTAACATCGTAGACCACGCGGTTGATGCCACGCACCTCGTTGATGATGCGGGTCGCGGCGCGGCCGAGGAATTCCATGTCGTAGTGGTAGAAGTCCGCCGTCATGCCGTCGACGGAGGTAACGGCGCGCAGCGCGCAGACGAATTCATAGGTGCGGCCATCACCCATGACGCCGACGGTTTGAACTGGCAGCAGCACGGCAAAGGCCTGCCAGATGGCGTCGTAGAGGCCCGCCTTGCGGATTTCGTCGAGATAGATCGCATCGGCCTCGCGCAGGATCTCCAGCTTTTCGCGGGTGATGCCGCCGGGGCAGCGGATCGCAAGGCCGGGGCCTGGGAATGGGTGGCGGCCGATGAAGCTGTCGGGCAGGCCGAGCTCGCGGCCGAGCGCGCGCACCTCGTCCTTGAAGAGCTCGCGCAGCGGTTCGACGAGCTGCATCTTCATGCGCTCCGGCAGACCGCCGACATTGTGGTGCGACTTGATCGTCACCGACGGGCCGCCGGTAAAGGAAACGCTCTCGATCACGTCGGGATAGAGCGTGCCCTGGCCGAGGAAATCGGCGCCGCCGAGCTTCTTGGCCTCTTCCTCGAAGGTCTCGATGAACAGCCGGCCGATGATCTTGCGCTTGGTTTCCGGGTCGCTGACGCCTTCGAGTTCGCCGATGAAGCGATCGGCGGCATCGACGTGCAGCAGATGCAGATTGTAATGCTCGCGGAACATGGCGACGACGCCGGCCGCCTCGTCCTTGCGCATCAACCCGTGGTCGACGAGGATGCAGGTCAACTGGTCGCCGACGGCCTCGTGGATCAAGAGCGCTGCGACGGAACTGTCGACGCCGCCCGAAAGCGCGCAGATGACGCGCTTGTCGCCCACCTGCGCGCGGATCTGCTCGACGGCCTTCTGACGATAGGCCGACATCGACCAGTCGCCCTTGATGCCGGCGATGTTGTGAATGAAATTGCCGATCAGCTTGGCGCCGTCAGGCGTATGCACGACTTCCGGGTGGAACTGCACGCCGTAATATTTGCGCTTCTCGTCGGCGATGAAGGCGAAGGGCGCGTTGGAAGAGGTGGCGACCACCTCGAAACCATCCGGCAGCGCGGTGACGCGGTCGCCATGGCTCATCCAGACCTGGTGGCGCGAGCCGGAGGACCAGAGGCCCTCGAACAGCTGGCAATCCCTGTCGACATCGAGGAAGGCGCGGCCGAATTCGCGGTGATGGCCGCTCTCGACCTTGCCGCCGAGCTGCGTGCACATCGTCTGTTGGCCATAGCAGATGCCGAACACCGGCAGGCCGCTGTCGAAGATGATCTGGGGCGCTCGCGGCGATCCCTCGTCCACCGTGGAAGCCGGGCTGCCGGACAGGATCACGGCCTTCGGCTGCAGGCGGTGGAAGCCTTCTTCTGCCGATTGGAAGGGGACGATCTCGCAATAGACGCCGGCCTCGCGCACGCGTCGTGCGATGAGCTGGGTCACCTGGCTGCCGAAATCGACGATGAGAACGGAGTCGGGATGTGCTGTCTGGGTCATGGCGAGGCTTTAATGAAAAGCGCTTCGCCTGGCAATCCGGGAAATCGGCGGCATCGGGTTTTTATTGTTCCGATTGTCCCCCGCGCGTCTGACAAGGCGCGCGGCGCTTTAAGGGCTCAGAACCAGAAAACTCCGTCCTCCAGCGCCGTGAACAGACTGTCGACGCCGTAAGAGAGCTTGCGGTCGACGATGTGCAGATATTCGGTCCAGCCCGAAATATGCTGCAGCTCGACGGCGCCGTCGGAAATGCCGCGAAGGCCGATCAATGGCAGTTTATAGCCCTGGCAGGCCCGCAGCACCGCATAGGTCTCCATATCGACCATGTCGGCGTCGATGCCCGTATAGGCGGTGCCCGAAATGATGTTGCCGCCGGTGGAAAGGCTTGCTTCGGCAATGCCGGGAATGCGCAGCGGCAGCTCGAGCGTTGCCGGCAGGTCGAGAAAGGGTGTCTTGCCCTTTTCGAAGCCGAGCGGCGAGGCGTCCATGTCGCGGTAGGAAACCGAGGTCACCTGATAGATTTCGGTCTGCTCCAGTTTCGCGGAGCCGGCCGAGCCGAGGGACACGACGAGATCGGGCAGGTCGTCGACGGCATCCAGCCGCGCCAACGTCTTGCTCAGCGCGATGGCTGCCTCGACCGGGCCGACGCCGGTCATCAGAGGTTCGATGCGCGAACGCAGGAAGGGGCCGTATTCGGCCTCCGCCGCCATGACGAAAAGGATGGATTTCCCCGCGACCGATTTCAGTTCGAACTTCATCCCGTAATGCCCTCTCTACCGCGGATCACCATCATCGTTCCGGTCATGGAGGCGATGAGTTTGGCCGGCCCGTCGCTGATCGCGTAGCCTCGCCCGTCGGCGACGATGATGGTGGAGCCGGGTTTGGTGATTTCCCCGCGAAACAGGAAACGATCGCCACGCCCCGGCGACATGAGATTGACCTTGAACTCGATCGTCAGGATCGAGGCCTCCGGGTCGATGACGCTGTAGGCGGCAAAGCCGCAGGCCGAATCGAGCGCCGCGGATATGATGCCTGCGTGCAGGATGCCGTGCTGCTGTGTCAGTTTGACGTCGAAGGGCAGCTCGATCTCGACGACGCCGTGCTCGACGCGCGTCAGCTCCGCGCCGATCGTTTCCATCGCCGCCTGCCGCGCAAAATTACGGCGGATTCGCGCGCGGAAATCGCCCCTGTCAGTCTCGCTCATGTCTGCCCCTCTAGCAGCCGCGAAAGTGGCATGGCGCGCCGCATTCGACAAGCTGGACATTGCTGAAATCGGTCCGGGCGCCGATGGAAACCCGGGACCGTGTCGCCGGGGCAACCTTTCACCTTTCGGTCGCCGTGCAAGCCAGTACCGCTGGCCAGTACCGCTGGATCGTGGTGTCCCGATGCGAAGACGATTGCAGCTTCGCGCGGTGCGCGTATTCTCCGCATCGGGTCGCGAAAAGATGGAGCCGGCATGACGACGATATCGCAATCGGTCCGCAATTTCGAGACCTGGCTGGCCGGCGAACTCGGCGGCGAGCTCGTCAAGGACGATCTCCGGGAGAAGCACGAGAAGATGCGGAGCGGCGATTTCGTCTTCCTGCGCGCCACCTATTGGCGCTGGTGCGAGATCATCCTCGATATCTGCCCGGAACTGTCAGGCGCGCCGGAGGTCCTGGCGATCGGCGATACGCATCTGGAGAATTTCGGCACCTGGCGCGATATCGAAGGCCGGCTCGTCTGGGGCGTCAATGATTTCGACGACGCGGCGGTGATGCCCTATGCATTTGATCTCGTTCGCCTTGCGGCAAGCGCCATCTTGGCGCGCGGTGACGACGGTCCCTCGGTTCGGATGATCGGCGAGCTGATCCTCAGCGGCTATCGCAGGGGCCTTGAAAATCCGCTGCCCGTCATCCTCGAGCGCGACCACAAATGGCTGCGTAAGGCGTTGATGCTGCCGAATTCCGAACGCCGGGAATTCTGGGAGAAATACGAAATGTTGCTTCCCGGCAGCAAGCCGCTGGCATCAGCCTACGTCCAGGCGCTCGCCGCCGCGCTGCCGTTGGGGTCAGGACCCTTCGTGCCGAAGCCGCGCAGCGGCGGCACCGGCAGCCTCGGCCGGCCGCGTTTCGTCGCCTATGCCGAATGGAAGGGCGGGCCGGTGCTGCGTGAGGCAAAGGCGCTGCTGCCGTCCGCCTGGTCGCTTCGCCACAGGCCGAAGGACGTGGTGATCCATGCAAGCGAGATCGCCAATGGGCGGGCGCGCTCAGCCGATCCGCACTATCGGGTTTCCGGCCGCATCCTCGTGCGCCGGCTCTCGCCGAACAGCTGCAAGATCGAAATCGACCGGCACCCCGAGATCCTGCTTTCGCCGACGATGCTCGAGCTGATGGGCTTCGAGATCGCCAATTGCCATTCCGACGATGCGGCAGCGGTTGCGGCGATCTTGAAGGATTTGGCGGCGCGTGGAAACGAATGGCTGCATGAGTCGGCAAGGGCCGCGGCATCGAGCGTCAGCGCCGAGCAGAAAGCCTATTCCCGCGCCGGCTAAAGCAATTCCAGCAAAAGTGTACAGCGGTTGTCTAATCGCATTGCCTTAGTCAAGGCTGTTTTGTTTTGTCATTCGGCATTGGCTCTGTTTTTGGAGAACGCGTAACGCGACGTATTCGATGGGTTGGGCGATGTTGTCTTCAAAGCTGTCCAGCGCCGGGAGCAGGGTTGTCTGCGCGGTCGACACCTGGTCGCCGCATAATGGGTCTCCGCAGGTAGGATCTTCCTATGTTTTGCGCGCAGTCTCAATGAACTGCAGCCGCTGTAGCGGAATGATCCGACCCACGCCCGCAGCTGGGACGCTCAGTGCCTCACATCAGGTTTGACGCGCTGAGGGAA
>NZ_LWBS01000262.1 GCF_001652265.1 Rhizobium leguminosarum | reverse complement strand
CACCTTCCCGTCAACGATCAAAACGTCGGTTGATGATGGGCTTCTACATCCGGACCCCGTCCACTATGTCACCAAGCACCTCCAGCAAGGCATCGAAAGTGACCATTTCCGGGTAAAGAAGAACATGCCAAAAATCGGTGGCTTCCAATCTTTCAACACGGCGCGGCGAACCATCGCGGGTTTCGAGGCGATGCTGTGGCTGAGGAAAGGCTTCGGCCTCTCGGGCAGCTGGACCATCAACGATCAGAACGATCTGCTTGCGCGCCTCTTCGGACTGCAGAAAGTTAACAAAGCATGAAACTGAAGATGCTCAAGGGATAATCGCGCGCTCCGAAAATGTTTGCGACGGGCCCACCTGAATCCTGTCAGCTACAAACGGCATCGCTTTCCGCCCTCTTTGATCGCCCATGCGGTCTGGCTCTACACCCGATTTCCGCTGAGCCTGCGACTGGTCGAAGAAATGCTGTTGGAGCGCGGCAT
>NZ_LWBS01000261.1 GCF_001652265.1 Rhizobium leguminosarum | reverse complement strand
GTCCCCTCGGCGTCCAGCACGACACGGGCCTGGGCGATGCTCGGTAGCGCCAGCCCGGAGACCGTCGCCGTAATCTTACCATACCTCATGGTTCTCCTCCCCACCATTTCCCCGCCGCCGGCTCCACACGGCGCCAGTAACGTCCAACCTCCATACCGGGTTTGCTGCCACGCGCCACCGCAGCCCCTTCCGGCACCACCGTCCCCACACCCCCCCAGGCTCCCAATACCCGGCCAGCCCTTTCGATGGCCTGCGGCTTGACTCCCCTCACCGCCCCCGCCACCAGCCCCGACGTTCTTGCAACCACGCCCGGACGCCCCGCGCAGGAAACCACCAACCCCCCCACCCTCCGCCCCGGCCAACCTAACCCCGCCCCATCGCCCCCCCCTCTCGACCTCGCGCTTACCCTTTGACCCATCCACCCCCCCACACACAACAACCCACAGACACACCAGCCCACAACCCCACACCACTACCTCAC
>NZ_LWBS01000260.1 GCF_001652265.1 Rhizobium leguminosarum | reverse complement strand
GGAGTGGGGACTGAGTAAGTTTCGTATCTTGTGGTGGGGAGGTGGCGGAACCGTTCTTGGTGAAAGTCCCTCGGGCGAAGGAATGCCGAGCGCGGCCAAAATCGCGTTTTCCGCCGTGCTTCCCAACCGTCTCACCGCAAGCGATGCGGCGGAAAACCGGCGGGTTATCGTCTGCGGCATGGCCGGCGCAAGGCAGGGCGGGGTCAAGGCCGGTTATATCAACGTGCCCGCCCCGCTTGCCTCGATCCTGACCGGGGCGGTCACCGTGCCAGGCCAAAGCCGCGACATCCGCATCCTGCCGGGCCTTGACCAGCGGGACATCCCGCTGCCCCCCGTCATCCGCGGGTATGAAACCCCACCTCCCCGCCCGCTCGGCCCCCCAAACCAGGGGCCGCAGACGGCCTGCATGCCCGGCACCCACTCGAACTAGGTGCATGTGACGGCCGCCACGCACCACTGCTTCTAGACCTTCATTCCCAGC
>NZ_LWBS01000259.1 GCF_001652265.1 Rhizobium leguminosarum | reverse complement strand
GTCCCAGGTGCCGGCATTGATGGAGTTGTACAGCGCCACGCGGTTGATGTAGCCGCTGTACTCGATGTTGGTGCGGACACGGCTGGCGCCGGCGGAGGCGCTCATGTCCCAGCCATAGGCGCTGCCGGTCAGGTCGACCGAGAAGCGGCTGGCGGTGGTGTCGTTGTCCGAGGTACGCTCGGGTGCCGCGCCAGGGATGTAGCCGTACAGCGAAGCCGCGACGCCCAGGTTGTTGGTGACGCCGCGGCCAACGGTGGCGCCCGGTGCGAACAGGGTGCTGTCGATGGCGTTCACGCCGCCGGTCATGATGCCGTTGACCAGGGTGGTGTTGCCGGCAAACGATTCCGGCGAATAGTTATAGGGCACGCCGCGGTTGTTCATGCTTTCGCGCTGGAACATCGAGCCCTTGAACGAGACTTCCCAATCCTCGGACAGCTTCTTCGTCATGCCGATCACGACGTTTAGGTTCTTGGTGGGAAGCT
>NZ_LWBS01000258.1 GCF_001652265.1 Rhizobium leguminosarum | reverse complement strand
GTGCGTCCCCACTAGCGCCGGCAGTGCGTGTGCCAAAGCGCTGCGTGCCGCGGTGCATGCGCTTTCCGATCCGATCGGCGAAATCGTCCATCTGGTGCACGGCCTCTCCATTGCGCTGGTTCTGCCCCACGTGTTGGAATTCACCCGACCGGCGGCCGACGCGCTCGATGCCGAGCTCTCCGACGTTATCCAGCCCGTCTATCGCCGCCAGTCCGATGCGGCTGACGCTGCGGCCTTCATCGCCGAGAACGAGGCGATCTGCCGAGACTGCGGGGTGCCCGGCTCGCTTTCGGCGGTTGGAATCGGCGAAGGCGATCTTTCCAAGCTGGAGAAGGATGCGATGAAGCCCGAGAAGCGCCTACTGGTCAACAATCCGCGCGAGCTCGACTACGACCAGGTTCGGACGAACTATGCCAACGCGTCTGTGGGAGTGACCAGGCCATGACCCCGAGCTCGGACGACCAACCGGAATTCTCGCAGAT
>NZ_LWBS01000257.1 GCF_001652265.1 Rhizobium leguminosarum | reverse complement strand
CGGAGCGGCAATCAGAAGACGATGAAACTCTTGCCAGCGACAATCAACATGATAACTTCGCTCCAACCGCGACATAAGAATCTCATCCAGATTGTCGCTCGCGTCTCATCCTGATCGTCGCGCTATACCCCAAGCGATCACGAGAAAAAATAGTCTATTCGCTGGAAGCGACGGTGGCGGCCGGACTTGGGCGACCATCGCGACGCTCCTGCAAACGGCAAAGATGAATGCCGTCGATCCGCAAGCTTGGTTGACCCAGACGCTTGAGCGCCTTGCGAATGGATGGCCCAGCAGTGAAATCGACGCGCTCATGCCATGGAACTACGCCGCCTGAACGGCCCCGGCTTGTCGCTTACCATCCAGCCGCTCGGAGACGTCTTCTCCAATCAGGATTTTGGTCTTACCTGCATGTTCTGGAAGCTCTTCCGGTTCGATCACGACCTCGACGCGCTCAAGATGAGGCGCAAAGCCCTTGCGTGGCCG
>NZ_LWBS01000256.1 GCF_001652265.1 Rhizobium leguminosarum | reverse complement strand
GCAAGCGCGTATGCTGCGGTACTTGCTCACGACGAAGGAACGTCGAATGTCTATTGATCTCCGCGTGATGGCCACTGCACTGGGCGCCCTGTTCTGCACCACCGCACAGGCCGTGGCCCCAGACGCCATCCACCTGCCGACAGCACAGGCACCGGTCCAGTTGCTGGACATGCTGGAGAAGGAATCGCTGTACCGCGACCGGGTGGACTGGCGGACCATCCGCACGCGCCTGAAGGCGGCGCAGAACGACCCGGCTGAGGTCCGCGCAGTGCTCCGGCAGGCCATCGGTCGCAGTTCCGGCGGGCACGGCGCTTGGATCAGCGCAAAGCAGCTGCAGGCGAAGGCAGAACGCCTGGAGCGCGCCAATGGCGCAGCGGCAGCGGCTCCGAAAGCAACGACGTCCCTGGCCGGAGCACCGGACCCGCGCATCAGCTGGGTGGAGATCGAGGGCTACGGTGTCATGCAGGGCTCGACGGGGATCCAG
>NZ_LWBS01000255.1 GCF_001652265.1 Rhizobium leguminosarum | reverse complement strand
GTGCTGTATGTTTTTTTAGCGATTTTTCTTAGCTTGTAGGACAGGAGGGGGAGGGTTTAGTGAAGGGCGTAAAGGTGATCGATCGGTGTGTGATGGGCGGTCAGTGTCGGTCAGCGGGGGGCGCTGGCCGGCAAAAGCGAGGAGGCGGGCACCTGCATCGGCCGGTCCAGTCCTCATTGATAGACAGTATTGAACGGCAGGGTCTTATCTAGACATCGCTCCCTGTCCGAAGTGACGGGAAAAGAGCTCGGGGATGTAGATGGAGCCAGCTCTCTTTGCGCTTACGCGCGCCCGCGGCTGTGACACGATTGAGAGACTCCATGACGAGATTCTTTGGTCTCGCAAATTGCGTGAGGGGGATCTCACACAGTCTCTGCTTTGTAAACCCCGCGTCCGACATGGCGTAAGACTCCTTCAAGGTCGCAGGTGGTTTGATCGAGGCGAAGGCGCTACGTGCGTCCGCTCATTTGCTAAGCCCCCTGGAT
>NZ_LWBS01000254.1 GCF_001652265.1 Rhizobium leguminosarum | reverse complement strand
CGTGCTGTTGCGCGCCTGACCTTTGCGTGTGGCACGACCGTCGCCGCGGCTGTCGTTCCGGAGGGCATTGTGTTGATTGTTGAGGACTGGCGTGCGTTGGCCGTGAAAAATGGCGGGAAGCTGGCAGTTCGTGAGTATGAAGCAAGAGCCGTGAGCACTGGCCGATGAGATTGCCGACACTATGGCACTAAACTAGGACAGTCCGAAGACGGCCTGGCGGGGAGCGTCGAGAGAATTGAGTTCGATGAAGATGATGGGGAGATTCATGGTTGAGACAGAAAAGTGGTGACTGGTGGGAGGGGAAGGTGGTAGAAAGGCGCGTTGGGCGACTAGGCCGCAATGCAATGCCTTATGTAGTGGCGGACGGCAGGGGAAGCCGTATCAAGAAACTCGGCGACCGGCGTGCCAAGGCGGGCGTTTATTTCGGCGGCAAGACGCGCGTGATCGATTTCGGCCTGTCGAACGCCCTGAATTCCGGCATCCGCCG
>NZ_LWBS01000253.1 GCF_001652265.1 Rhizobium leguminosarum | reverse complement strand
CGCTTCGGCGTCAGCCGCTCCGACAGCAGCGCAAGCACCGGGTCGTGGCGCAGCGTGTCGTGATCATCGACATCCTCGTAGCCCAGCGCGATCGCCGCAATGCGCTGCCCGACCAGCGTGCGGGTGCTGTGGACCGTGCACTTGCGATCGCGGCCATCAACGAAGCAGGCGGCCACCCGGTCGAACAGCCCGATGGCCGCATCGACGTGACGAAGCAGCAGCGCACCGGCATCCGAGGTGATCGCGCCGCCGTCGAAACCAGCGACGACTTTGTGGCCGTCGAAGCCTTTAAATTCCAACTGCGCGGAGATACAGTCTGTTTGCATCGGGGCCTCCTTAGCGAATCTGGTAAGCCTTTGTAGCAAAAGCAGTTTCTCAGATTCGCAGCCCCGATGCACCCCTTACTTTGAGAGATTCGGGTTAGGAGTTCGCCACCAGCGACGCCAAGCAGGGACGCGACCGCTCCGATTGCCAGGCCCGCTATCACGCCTGTTATGACCTGCGCCGTCCCCGTGACAAGGGGGGACCCGGCTGCGATGTCGTGACCAACCACCAGCACGCCTGCGATGATGAGTAGCAAGATGGCAATCACCTTGTGGAGCGTCTCGGACTTCAGGCGTGTCGCCCAGCCCGCGCCGAGCCAGGCACCCGCCAGGCTTCCCGCCAAGAGGTTAACGATGATCGGCCAATGCGCCGCAATCTGGTCAAAGGGAACCGTCGTCGCGCGAATGGGAAGGGCGGAAGCAACGACGACCAAGCTGATGGCCTTGTTGAGGATCACGGCTTCCAAAGCGGCAAAGCCGAACGGGCCGATCAGGAGGGGAAGACGGAATTCCGCGCCACCGAGTCCGATCAGACCACCAAGAGTTCCGATGGCCATCCCGCCGATGAACGCAGTTGATCGATTGGTGGAGCGGTTCTTCGCTACGTGCTCGGCCACGGCCTTATGATCTCCTCGGTCACGGGTGATCAAGAGGTAGACAACAACAGTCTTGAGCGCACAATCCGGCCGATAGATCCCAATGGAACAACGCACTGTTTTTGCGGGGAACCGATAACTGGACCGCCGTCGTTTTGCTCGTTGAGACCTGCACACTCAATGTCGATCCGTTGGCCTGCTTGACCGCACGCTCCATAAGCAGACCCAGATCAATGACTCTTCCCACAGAATTATCCGGCCAAGGTGGAACTGCCTCCACAATAAGGGCTTTGTGTCGGCAGAATGACCGCTTCAGGCGCCGGTTGCCCGGTCGGTAACGTTCGATTCTCCACGGGAGAGGCTACGCCCGGTGCATTGCGAACGACTTTCGCCGTAGAAAATCGTGCGTTGCTTTTGCAGACATCGGGGCGCCCAGGAAATTTCCCTGTAGCCGGTCGCATTTTCTCTTGCCGAGCCAGGCAGCCTGACCGGCGGTTTCGACGCCTTCCGCCGTGACCTGCATCCCCAGTCCGTGTGCGAGGCCGATGATGAAGCGTACGATCGTCTGGCCTTTCGGATTGGACTCGATATCCCTGATGAAGTGCTGGTCGATCTTGATCGTGTCGAACGGGAAGTTCTGCAAGTAGCTCAACGACGAATAACGGGTGCCAAAGTCATCCAGCCCGATCCGGGCGCCCAGCACTTCGAGCGTGTGGAGCATGTCGAGATTTTCGGTCGTTCGCTCAAGCAATACGGTTTCTGTTATCTCCAGCTCCAGCCTATCGGCCGGAAAACCGACCTCGTCCAGGATGGTGGATATACGATCGGTGAAGCCGCCTTGGAGGAACTCCGCCGGGGAAAGGTTGACAGCTACGATGAAGTGCGACGGCCACGTCGACGCCTCACGACAGGCCTGCTCGAGAACCCATGAGCCAATTTCCGCCATCAAGCCGTCATTTTCGGCCATGGGAATGAAAAGACTCGGCGGAATGACGCCCGCATAAGGATGACGCCAACGCAGCAGCGCCTCGAATCCGACAACCCCTGCCGCTACCTCGACGATCGGTTGATACTCGATGAAGAACTGTTGTTCCCGAAGGGCGACCCGCAGGCTGCGCCGCAGCATCTCACGCTGCTCCAGCATGATCATCATCGAGCGGTTGAACATCCTCGCCCGGCCGCGTCCGTCATTCTTGGCTGCATAGAGCGCTATGTCGGCCGCCTTCATCAATTGTTCGCCGTCGCCGCCATCATCCGGCGCGATGGCGATGCCGACGCTCGCGCCGACGAATACGCCGATCCCTTCGATCGTAAACGGCTCTTTGAAGGCACGGACCAAGGATTCGGCCAGACGTTCCGCCTCGGCGGGCTGGTCGTCGGCCCGTTGAATGACGGCAAATTCATCGCCCGCGAGCCTATAGGCGGTCTCGCCGTCGCGAAGCAGGGCTTGGATGCGTTCCGCGGTCATCTTGAGGACGACGTCGCCCGCGCCGTGACCCAGCGTGTCGTTGACCGGCTTGAAGTCATCAAGATCGATCTGCATCAGCGCAAGCTTGTGTGCACGGGTTCCAGGGAAGTTCGTCTCAAGGTCGTTGCTGAACTGGCGACGGTTGGCCAGTCCGGTCAAAGCGTCGTGCCTGGCCTGGTGCAGAAGCAGAGCTCTGTCTGGATCTTCACCGGACGCCTTCGAGAGGGCGTTCCCAATTCGCTTTTCAATGACGCCTAGCCCCAGTTCGCCACGGAAAAGCAGAAGACTCCGACCTTCGGGTTCGATTGCGATCGTGCGTGGAAGGCCGCTGGCGAGAACGGTTTTGACGTGGGATCTGCCGATCGGTTCCTGAAGGTCCGGATAGACTTCCCAAAGAGTTCGGCTGGCGTCGCCAACGATGTGGTAGGCCGCGGCCACCTTCGCCGAGCATTCGACCAGCTTCAGGTCATGTCCGTAGAAGGAA
Source organism: Rhizobium leguminosarum (assembly GCF_001652265.1). Lineage (GTDB taxonomy): Bacteria > Pseudomonadota > Alphaproteobacteria > Rhizobiales > Rhizobiaceae > Rhizobium > Rhizobium leguminosarum_D. The sequence continues at coordinate 73,490 of NZ_LWBS01000253.1, read as the reverse complement.
ACAAGTTCGTCAGCTTGACCATGCATAGACGCCGCCCGCCATTTAGAAGCCTCGTTCCGCCTAAGATTTGGAATATGGCTAACATGCCGGCATAGTATTCTTCAATCATTTCTCGCCATCGTTATCAAAAAACAACTATCGAGCGACCTTGAAAAGGGGAAGCGTGCGACAGTCCGATTTCGATCGGCCGAACCCAGGCGGCTTGGAGATAGAGGATGTTTTCGACATCCGGTTTCTCCTATTGTCCACTGCATGCTGCGTGTCGGGCTTGCAAAGTCCAAATAAGAGGCTCCAATGCGGTTGGCGCTGCAGTTTGAGTCGCTCGAGACGGCCGGGACCTCCTTACGTCGAAGTGCTCGAGCTCGCGTCTACATGTCTTTTGGAAAATCACCAGGAGGTCCGCTTGGCTGCTGCTACGGAGAGGTACCTATACGACTGCGCATCTGACAGGGCGGTTTTCTACGAGGCCGAAAACTTCCTGTTTCCTCTCGCTTCGTCGGACGCCGCATTTCGGGTCGATGGCGATTACGTCTTTTGCATGAAGACCGAGAGGATTGCATTCTGGATCCTAGGCAAGCAGTTGTACGGCCATATCGAAAATGGCGAACTCACACGCGATCCGGTCTACCACTACGGGGACTGAGATCGAGCGAGTTCGTGCCCGGTTTATATCGTTGCTTCTGACGTAGATCCATGTGGCCCTAAGCGGGCCGCTTCCGGCGTTCATTGCCTTGTACCGGGATTGCACGTCTCAACGACATCCAGCTTTTTCAGGAGATCGCCAAATTCCCGAAGCTCACGCCAGAGGGGCCCGGACCAGCGGGTTAACCTCCATCTAGGTTGTCGTCGCCGCCGTTCAAGTAGCGCGGCAAGCGACCTTCTTAAGGGCTTGAAACCGGCTGGTATCCATTCGGTAGTCTTCGGAAAACAACTCATAGTCCGGATGTCGCCGTTGCAGCACGAGTTACTCACACCTTTTTGTGGTGGGCCGCAGGCCGGATAGTCGTGCAACGTGTGTCACGCTGATTTCACGTGATTCCAGTGGTGGATTCTACTAGATTTCACATTTCGTCAGGACGATTTGGCAAGGTGCATTGTCTTTTGGATCGTTTTTCGGACAGCGCCGGCCGTAGGAGTGGCAAAGCGTTCTCGTGCCGATCAAGCATTGTCCCTTCAGGACGGGCGGCGTTCGGTTGCTTTCATCTTAGTCATGCTGCGGGTTGGGAGGCGGCTTAAGATGCAATTTCTGGTCCATTCGAAGACGATCGCCGAACTTGAATACGACGGCGAGACGTGCCTTTTGCGGGTGCTCTACAAAGATGGACGAGTTAGGTCTGTTCCTGACGTCGTTCCCACACTCATGATGAAAATCCTCGCGCGGGTTCCCGTCGAAAAATCTCCGTACCTCATGCAGAGAGCGATCTAAGGTTTTGCGGAAATCGCAACCGCCTCGGACTGCGATTCGGCAACAGCACGGTTTCGCTCTACCGGGCCTTTACCGTCAGGCGTGCGCACGATTCCCCTGGGAGAATACCGATTGACCGCGAGATCGGCATGTTGAGCACAACGGCCGATGCAGCCGTCAACGCGCTCGTTGACTGCCTGCTCGAAGCGCGCGAGTAATCGAACCGTTCACAAACAGACTTGGCGATCCCCAGCCTGGTGATGACTCGGTCCAGGCGAAATCGCGACCGGCATAGATGCGTTCAAGTCAAATGATACGACCGGTCAGGAGTTCGGCGCGCGCGACAAGCCGCGATAGAGCTTGATTGATCGGCTCGGAACCTGCCGTCAATTCCAAAACGACGTTGCGCACGTTCGGTTCGCCGATGATTCGTGTCAGACACGTGGCAACGTCTTCCCTGGGGATATCGCCGTACGAGATAGCGACGTCGAGCTTGACCTCTCCCGTGCCAGGAGCATCCGAGAGTGTGCCAAGACGGACGATGACCCATTCGAGATCCGAGGCGACGAGATAGGCATCCGACGAAACCTTCCTTGCGATCACCGTCACGCAGGGCATCCGGGAACACCTTCGTTGAACGCAGGCACCGTCCTCATTGCGGTTTCTTGGCTCTCCGGATGCAATCGTGCAACGACCGTTTCTATTAAATTTAGAACAGAAAAGATTCACCCGATCTTCGTCGTAGCCGCTCGCGATTAAAAGCGTCTCCCTCAGACCGATTTGGGTCACTGCTACCTAGCTCGCAGTTGTCATCCCGCTGCTCATCATCGATGCCGGGTTCTTTGCTGCCGATTTCGCGAAATTTGCCCAAGGCGGCTGGGTGCCAGCCGTTGTCGCCATCTTCATCGCCTTCCTGATGCAGACATGGATATCGGGATGCAAGCTGCCTTCAGACAGGACCAAAGCCGACGATGTGCCGCTGAACTTACTTCTCGACAATCTGATGAAGAAGAAGCCCAACACTGTTCCCCTAACAGCGATCTTCCTTGACCAGCGAAGTTGAAGGCGCTCCAACCGCTCTCCTTCACAGCCTCAAGCGTTCATTCTTTTGTTGGTCTCAGGCCGCTTTTTCGGTCTATCGACATCAAGTTTCCGGAAATTCTCGCCTGCCTTGGCGGTTGGAACACTTACAACTCCCAAGAGGGGTAATTGATCCTCATGCGCATGTTCAAATCATACCGGGTAACTAGCGGCGGCTGTTGTCGAAGGTCACGCAGCTTCTGGCGTGTCAACAATGACGGCATCGTCTCGGCGCGTAATTGAAATCGTGGTTCCGGGCATCGCGTCTACCACGGTGATCTCGGCTTCCAACTGTTTGCTGAGCGCCTCGACTATGCCCGTGCCCAGGCCGGGTTTCGCGTCATCTGGGTTCGCCGGCATCCCTATGCCGTCATCGCTCACCTGAAGGGTCCAGTCTTTTCCTTTGGTGTGATAGTCGACACTGATTTTCCCCTTGCGCTGTTTGGGGAACGCGTGCTTGAGCGCATTGATCACAAGTTCGGTAACGACGAGACCAAGGCTTACAGAGATGTTTGCTTCGGTGACGGTTTTATCCACACGGACGTCGATCGAAAGCTGTTCCGGATCATGTATCATGGACGCCCCGAGGCTCCTGCAGAGCTGTTCAAAATAGCTGCGTAGCCCGACCTCCCCGACACTGGACGCTGCAAGCTGTTGCTGAACGGCGGCAATCGACATCACCCGGCTGTGCGCGGATTTCAAATGCGTGCGGGTCTCTTCAGATTGAACCTTTCGGGCACTTTGCAAAAGGATACTCGCGATGATCTGCAGGCTGTTGGCCACGCGATGCTGGACCTCCTGCAGGAGGATCGCCTTGTCTCGCAACAGGTCGTCCTTCACTTTCTCGGCTATCCGCGCATCCGTTACGTCGGCCACAGTCAAAAGCAGTCGGACCTTGGATGTATCCGCATAGTCAAGCTTCTGCGCGGAAAGAACCAGGCGTCGGGTGTCCTGGCCGGGGCGTTTCAAATCCATTTCATAGCCACGGACGTCCGCCATACCGGCTGCGGTTGCCTCAAGCAAAACCGATAGCTGCGCGACGTGCCATTCGCCCTCGCCGAGTTGCGAGAACTTTTTAGCCGCAGCCGTTTCCGAGTCGATCAGAAATGCGTCGTAGAACGACGCGCTGGCCGCGATCACACAGAGATTGCCGTCGAGTAACACGATCGGCGCACTGGAGGATGCAATGACCGCGAGGGCAAGACTGAGCGAGGCTTCAGGATGGAGAGGAATGACGGCTGTCATTGAGTGTCCTTTCGGCCAGAGGCTCGCGATGCGAAAGCCATTTCCCGCATGGACGTGGATTAATTCGATGTGGGAAGAAAAACTGATCCACGGCAATCCTATCACGGATATCTCAAACGCCGTGGTTTAATTGATCGAAGATGCGCTCTCGTGGGTCAATTTTACACGAAGCTCGCCCAGCATGATGTTGGCGAGGTCGTTGAACTGCCCCTGCGGATATTTGGCCACATAGGCTTCGATCATTTCCGGATTGCCTGTATCGCGCACCGTCTCCCAGAAGGCGACTTCCACGCCGGGATCGTGGTCGCCAGGTCCGCCATTTTCAAGACGGGCCACGGCCAATTCGGCAAATTGCCCATTCGGAAAGCGCTCCAAGTAGAGAGCGTATTCAGTCGGGTCGTCACTTTGCTGTACCGATTCCCAGAATGCAACTTCGACGCGGCGGCCCTCGTCGTCGCAATCGGGGTCGTGTGCCGCCGACTGCTCCACTGAAGAGGACGTCTCGGGCATTCCGACCGGCGGCAATTCCATATCCAGTACCGGTTCGGCCTCCGGATCGAATATGACGCGAAATACACGGAGCGGGCGGGCTATATTCTTGATGCTATGCTCTCCCAGGTCCTCGAAGGTCGCATCGACCCGATCGCGCAGGTGATCTCTGACCCCTCTCGTCACGCAGATGCCTCCGACATCGGCAAGCCCTTCCAACCGGGCGGCGATATTGACGCCATCGCCGAAGATGTCCCCGTTCTTGACCAACACATCGCCCACATTGATTCCGATACGAAAATTCATCCGGAGGTCTTCGGGAAGCTCGTGGTTGGCGCGCCACATCGCTTGCTGGATCGCCACGGCCGAATTGAAGGCATGGACGATGGACGGGAACTCAGCCAGCACGCTGTCGCCTGCGGTGCCGAATATCTGTCCGTGCGCTTTCTCAATGAGACCATCGACGATCGTACGATGCGACGTCAAGGTCGCCAGCGTCTGCTCTTCGTCAAGATTCATCAGTCGGGAATAGCCCTCAACATCGGCGGCGAGAATGGCTGCAAGCTTTCTTTCAAGCGGTGGCGCTTCCATCCGAACGTTCCGATCCGACACACCCATCTAAAGTTGTTTGCAAAAGCAACACCAACGACTAGACCGCAGGGTTTCCATTGACGGGGCAGTCGATGCTCATCAACCGACGACCGGGGCAGGTTTGTTCCTTCTCGACGATAGCTAACGTCAGTGCTTTTTGGTCTGCATATTGTACGCCTGCATCCGAGACGGCGAAAGTCTTGGCGGGGGATTGCCTGTAAATTTCATTTCATGAATTTTCGGAGAATGCGGTCTGGAATACTGACTGCTTAGGGTTGAAATCCGCCAAGTTACTCCGGCAGCGTCGCGCCCCGGTACGGGCGCGGGACTTCCGAAGGCCAAAGCTTAGTGTCAGGCCTCGTTGAGGATGATCAGGTCAGCCGTCGTACTGCGGCCGTGTGACGTCATAGAATGGCTTCACGAAGCCGAGTATTTCACCTCACGCCGCGCTGCCGAAAGTAGGCCTGCATTGGCTTCCTGCCACAACGGTTATTCTGCACGAGCCTGGCCCGGGTCGAATACGGCCTCTTTCAAACGCGCTCGCGTCAATGCTGCCTTGAGAGTCGCGATATGCACGTCGATGTCGGCATTGTCCGCCTGGAGCGATTCATAAATGCGGTTTGTTGCATCGGCTACGGTCGGTTCGCTCACCATTCCACTCCTGCTATTGTTGTTTGGCTGGCGCTTACCACATTTTTTGCCTTGACCCTATTGTGGTGCCCGCGTCGATGATTGCTTTGCACGCGCAAGGAATATGTGGGCAGGACCTGCATGGTCGACGGCAATCTTGAGGTCAGATATGCGCAAGCTTGGCTCGCGTCAGGTTCCATAAATCGGTGTTACGCCGCACCGATGATCAGGTCTGCGGGTCTCGCATTCTTTCAAGGCGCTCGACTGGGGCGTACGCTTATTTAAGAGCGCTTACCTTACATACTCGTTATTTAAGCGAAGGCCCGCTTGCTTAAATAGCAGCTGAAAATCATAATCAGCCCATGTCTGATTCCGAACTAAATCAGCGATTCGGCCGCTTTGTCGAAACAGCCGTTGCTGGCGAAACCGTGCGGGCATTCGTACCTCCGCCATTGCCGCCATGCCTGCCATTGATGTGCTTTCACTTCTGGAGCGTCTCAGCTTGGCAGAGCGAGCTCTCGGACGGCTAGATGGTATCACGATGCTTCTCCCTCGTCAGGAGCTCTTTCTTTACATGTACGTCAGGAAGGAGGCTGTTCTTTCTTCACAGATCGAAGGAACACAGTCGACGCTCTCCGATCTTCTACGTTTTGACGGGGAGATAAAACTGCCGACAGGTCGCGGTGACGAGTTTGCTCACGGTGCGCCGGGCAGCCAGGATTCGCGGGGGCGAGCGCCGACTGTCAAGCCGAGGGATATTTTCGTTCAAGATCTTCATATCGATACGTTGAAGGTGAAGAGCCGGAATTTTCACTAAGGGATCCAGCGTGCGGTTCGATTCCGGTCAAGCGATGTAGCTGAAGGCGAAGGTCTGTGCCGCTTCTTCTCAAGTCAAATGGAAATTAATGACGTCTTCTTGTTTCGCCCCGCCTGCCGCAGCGACACTGTCCGATCAACTATCTTATGAGCCGATCAAAAGCGGCTTCTTGTCGTTGCCCTTTTTCATAAGCACGCCTGTATCCGGGCCGAACATCAAATAGAGCGGAAGGATGCTTGCTCCAAGTGCGGACCCCCGTGCTCCCAAAGCTCCGGCGGCTATGGCGGGTGCGATCAATCCAGGTGGAACCATCTCGGAAAAACATTGTCGGACGCGGGAAACTGTTTCCATGAGCAGTGGAGCGGGAAGAAGCCCGTCGATGACGACCGCTTCGACATCGACGACAGCAATACTGCCGATAATCGCCTGGGCAAGAGCATCCGCGCAGTCGTCCTGCCACTCGGAAACCAACGTGCGCGCGGCTGGCGGCATCGGGTCGAGATCCCGGACGCGCTTTATGTCTATCCCGTTTATCCGGAGATGATGGACGAGTGTGTAGATGGACGCGCGATGAAGCAGGACTTCGAATTTTCCTCTCGGCTTCGGAACGGAGCTTAAGGTCGAATGCGTAACCGGGAAAGGACCGAACGCGGCCGTGTTTCCGTTCGGACCGGTCTGCAGCGTGCCGTCGAGGATAAGGCCTCCACCGACGAATGTGCTGAGCGAAATATGCAGGAAATCAGAAAATTTCTTACCCAACCCGTATACCAGTTCCGCGACGGCCGCCGCTGACGCATCGTTCTCGATCATAACAGGAAGGTTCTGGGTGTCGGCAAAATGGCCTTTCAGGTCAAACGACCGCCAGGCCAATTGGACATCACCGGGAAAACCAAGTTCCTCGTCCCATCCGCCGATGAAATACGGCGCGGAAATCCCGATGCCGATCAGGCGCGAACTATGAACGCTGCCAAGCTGTGACCTGAATCGCCCGATGGCGCCGGCGCCTAGACGCTTTATGCTGTCTGGATCCGGATGATCGTAGTCGTGGGTCTCGAACGCACAGGTTTGTCCTGCAAAATCGATCAGGATGGCATCCATCGCTCTGCGGCCGATATGAAAGCCGATCGAGTATGCACCGTTGCTGGCCAGTCCGTACATTGCCGACGGCTGGCCCTTGCCGCCGAAGCGCTTGCCGTTTTCGGCCAGATAGCCGCCGGCAACAAGGGCCTCGACGATCGCGGCAACAGCCGGCGGCGTCAAGTGCGCAAACCGTGCGATCTCCGCCTTCGATGCTTGGCCGAAGCGTCGCACCGCGTCGAGAACAACGCGCTCGTTGTAGTGACGAAGCTGGACAGAATTGCTGCCTTTTCCTGCCATGCGATTCCACCGTGAAAGACCATTTTCAAAAGCACCTTGCTTTAAGCGAGTGCCAGCATGTCACCGGTAACGCGGCAGCTGAATTTACGCAATCTATTGCGCAAGCGAGCAAAGCGTCTCCACATATCATCATTAAAATGAGACTTGACGACATTCAAGCTTTATTATAGTAATTTGCTTTAATAAATACCCGATGGGAGTTGGGTGCGATACGCGCTCTTGCGTTAGAGGAGGGACCAGTAAGATGGAACGCTGTGCGTGGTTGCAAATTCCAGTTTTTGCGGATGCACCGGATGCTTGATATTTCAGGCAGACCGGCTGCCGAAACGACGGAAAACGGCCAAGTCGTCGCGTCGCTCGATGGCGTCACGAAGGTTTTTGGCGGCACCGTCGCCGTGGCAGATGTGTCGATCCAACTGCGGGCAGGGGAGGTGCTTGCCCTGCTTGGGGAGAACGGTGCGGGCAAGAGCACCTGCGTCAAGCTTCTCGCCGGCGTCCACCGGCCGGATGGCGGTCAGGTCGTCATGCTTGGCAAGCCCGTTGCGTTCGCGTCCCCGCTGGAGGCGCAGCGCGCCGGCGTTGCCGTCATGCATCAGCATCCAGGTCTCTTTCCCGATCTCAGCATCGCCGAAAATCTCTTCATCGGGCAGACCGGTCTGCGCTGGAAGCTCGACCACAGGCAGATGCAGAGCGAGGCCACACGCCTTCTGACGCTCGTCGGTCTCGATGTGGACGTCACGGCCCCTTTGGGGCGGCTGCGGACATCCGAGCAGCAGCTGGTCGAAATCGCTCGGGCACTTTCGCTCGACGCGCGCGTTCTGATCATGGATGAACCCACGGCCGCCTTGTCGCAAAGAGAGGTGGAGCGGTTGTTTTCGGTGGTGGACAACCTCCGGACCCAGGGGGTGGCGATGATGTTCGTCGGCCATCGCATGGACGAGATTTATCGTGTTTCTGATCGCATCGCCGTTCTTCGCGACGGCCGGCATGTCGGAACGGAGATGGCAGTGGATCTCTCCAGGGAACGTGCTGTCCAGATGATGGTCGGGCGTTCCCTGGATGGGCTCTATCCTCGCAACACCGCGACCCCTGGCGACGTGGTTCTCGATGTCAGGGGACTGTCCTGCGACGGGTCGTTCAAGGACGTGTCCTTTCAGCTGAGAGCAGGCGTGATCCTGGGATTCGGTGGATTGGTCGGTAGCGGCCGTACCGAAATCGCCCGGGTCCTGTTCGGCATCGATCAGCCGACCGCGGGAACGATTGGGATCGCCGGCAAGCCGATGCGCTTTGCCTCGCCGAAAGATGCCATGGACAACGGCATCGCCTATGTTTCCGAAGATCGGATCGGGCAGAGCCTGGTGATGGACTTCCCCATTCTCGACAACGCGTCGTTGACCGTGCTCGACAAGGCGACCCGAGGCGGCCTGATGTCGCGCGAAAAGGAACTCGGCATTGCAAGGCCGTTTCTCGATCGTCTTCGGCTGCGGTTCAAGTCCTTCGATCAGCCGGTCGGAGCGCTGTCCGGCGGCAATCAGCAAAAAGTCGTCCTTTCAAAATGGCTGGCGACCAATCCCCGCATCCTTATCCTCGACGAGCCGACGCAAGGCATCGACGTTCAGACCAAGGCCGACGTCCATGCCATGATGACCGATCTGGCCGGCAGGGGCATGGCGATCATCCTGATTTCGTCCGAACTACCGGAGCTTCTTGGCATGGCCGACCGGATGATCGTGCTGAGGGAAGGCGCGGTCACCGCCGAGTTCAGCCGCGACGAGGCCACGCAGGAAAAGGTGATCGGCGCTGCGACCGACGCGATCGTCAGGAAGGTGGATGGCGAGATCGTCGCCAAGCCGGCCTTGCATAACGGCGAAAAACCCCCGATTCCGGAAAGAGCGGCGCAAAGCCCGTGGCGACGGATTTTGGCTCGCAGGGAATTGGGGCTCTTTGCAGCGATCGCAGCGGTTGTCGTTCCGATCTCGATATTGAACGTGCGTATGCTCAGCGGCGCGAATCTATCGGCCCTGGCGATGGACGCCGGCCTGCTGATGATCGTCGCGGTCGCCCAGATGCTGGTGGTGATCACCCGCAGCATCGATCTCTCCGTGGCCGCGATCATTGGTCTTGCTGCCTATGGGGCGGCATCGACGATCCATATGCATCCCGAGATCGGTGTGGTTGGCGGTGTCGCCCTGGCTTGCGCCATCGGGCTCGCCGCAGGCTTCCTGAACGGGCTCATCGTGACCTACGGCAGGGTTCCGGCCATCGTCGTCACGCTGGGCACGATGTCCATCTTCCGGGGCATCAACAGTCTCTGGGCGGGTGGAACGCAGGTGAGTGCCGACCAGGTACCACAAGCCTGGCTCGATATGACGGCGGCGAATATTTTTGGGGTTCCGGCGGTTCTCCTGATCGCCATCGCCACACTTCTCGTCGTTGCCTACATCCTTCGCAACACCTCGATCGGCAGGGAACTGTTTGCCATCGGCTCCAACCCCGGCGGAGCGAGCCTCATCGGCATTCCCGCACGGGCACGCATCCTGATGGCCTTTTCGGCAGCCGGTCTTCTGGCCGGGTTTGACGGTGCGCTCTGGGCGTCCCGCTACGCAACAGTCGATGCACGCGTCGCCTATGGTTTCGAACTGACCGTGATCGCTGCTGTTGTCGTCGGGGGCATTGCCGTCCGCGGCGGCTCCGGCACCGTGCTCGGCGTGGCTGCCGGTGCCTTGATGCTGCTGATCATCAACAACGGGCTGACGCTCGTGCGTGTCGATCCGCTTTGGCTGCAGGGGGTCTATGGCCTCGTCATTCTCGCCGCCATCGGCATTGACGCGCTCGTTGCCCGCCGTGCTGCCGGCAAGCGCAGGGGAGCGCATTGATGACCGCACATTCCGAACGAAATCCCGACTTCATCAGCCGCTTTGCCAACTGGGACAATTTCCTGGCCGTGCTGACAATCGCCGTCATCGTCTACGCTCTTCTGGGCGTGCCGAACTTCGCGTCCGTCTTTAATATATCCCAGGCGGTGGCCGGCGTCTCCGAGCGGGCGCTGATCGTCTTGCCGATGGTCCTGTTGATCATCGCACGAGAAATCGACCTGTCCGTAGGCAGCATTCTGGCACTCACCAGCGTGGTCTTCGGGCTGCTCATCCAGCAAGGGGCTCCGCTGTTGCTGGCAATTCCGGTAACGCTCGTCGCCGGCGGAATCTGCGGTGCCTTCAACGGCGTTCTGGTGACACGGCTCGGTCTTCCGTCGCTCGTCGTGACGCTCGGAACAATGGCCCTGTTTCGTGGCATTGCGTATATTCTCCTGGGCTCGGACTCGATTAACGATTTTCCGGACAGCTTCCTCAACTTTGGCATCGACACGGTCGGCACATCGCCGCTGCCGCTGACAATCCTTCCGTTTCTGCTGCTTGCCCCGGTCTTCGCCATAGCGCTTCAGAAGATGCCGCTCGGGCGCCGCATCTATGCGATCGGCGGCAGTCCCGACGCTGCGCGCTATTCCGGCATTCGGCTTGGCCGAACGGTGTTTGGCCTGTTCGTCACATCGGGGGTGGTCTGTGCGGCTGCCGGCATGGTCTATGCGGCTCGCCTGGCAAATGCCCGCGCCAACAATGCAGTCGGCATAGAGCTCGATGTTATCACCATCGCGCTGCTGGGCGGGATCAGTGTCTTCGGCGGCCGTGGCCGGCTGACCGGCGTGCTGTGGGCACTGCTGCTGGTCGCCACCATTCGCAATGTCCTTGGTCTGCTGCAGATCGGCGGCGACGCACAGGGGACGGTCATCGGCCTTCTGCTCATCGTCTCGCTGCTGACCAGCAACGCGGCGGAGCGCGTCTTCGCCAACGTTCGAACACGGTATTTCAAAGTCAAAACAGGCGAGTAGTTCCGGGGCTAGCCTGCTTCACCGAACCGGATATCTTGAGGAGGAAACATTTATGACATCGCATCTTATCAAAACCCTGCTGATTACGGGCAGCTTGATCGCAAGCATCGTCGCGGCAAACGCTCAGGAATGCGCCAAGGAACCGGTCACGGTCGGCTTCCTGCCGAAGCTGGACACGGACCCCTATTTCCAGGTCGCGCAGACCGGCGCGGAAGAGGCTGCCGCGGAGATCGGTGGCAAGGCGATCAAGCAGGCGCCATCGCAGGCAACCGCCGAGGCGCAGATCGATTTCATCAATAATCTGGTTTCCCAAAAGGTCGGCGTCATCGCCATTTCCGCCAACGATGCCAATGCCGTCGCTCCTGCTTTGCGCCGCGCGGCCAAGCAGGGCGTGAAGGTTGTATCCTATGATTCCGACGTATCGACTGCCGCCCGTTCCGTCTTTCTCAATCAGGCGGCTGGCGACAGCCTGGCCGAAATGATGCTGGAATCCATGGGCCAGATGATCAACTATGACGGCGAGTTTGCCATCCTCTCCTCAACGCCGACGGCGACGAACCAGAATGCCTGGATCGACTTCATGAAGAAGACGATGGCGGGCGACAAGAAATACGCCAAGATGAAGCTCGTTCAGGTCGCCTATGGCCAGGAGAGCGAGCAGGTCAACCAGCAGCAGGCTCTGGCCCTGGCACAGGCGTTCCCGAACCTCAAGGGCATCATCATTCCGGCCGGCATCGGCTTGCCCGCGGCTGCCCGTGCCATGGACCAGGCGGGTCTTCTCGGCAAGGTCAAGCTTACCGGTCTAGCGCCGGCGACACTGATCAAGAAATATATCCAGAACGGCTCGGTCCAGGATATCTGGTGGAACGTCAAGGATCTCGGCTACCTGACCTACTACGCAGCGCAGGCCGTTGCGCAGTGCAAGTTGACGGGCAAAGAGGGTGAGACCTTCGAAGCCGGCAGGCTCGGTTCCTACAAGGTTGGCGCCAACGGAGAAGTTCTTCTCGGACCCGCTGACATCGTCACGCCGGCAAACGTCGAAGAATTCAAGTTCTGACATCCTCGACTTGAATGGTGGCGCCTCCCCGGCGCCACCCGTTTCCAAATTTACATCGGGAGGCCACCATGAAGCCAGTGTTGCTCGCCGGCGAGACGTTTCACGTCACGTCTTTTGCCGCCAAAGGCTATGAGGTCGGGGCATCGTCACGCTATTCCAACGGAGCCGAGCGCTATAATCAAGGCCTCGCGGCGCATGGCATCACGGTCGTCCAGATCGGCGGTGAGCGTTGCGAAAGCGAATTTCCAACGACAATGGAGGGCCTTTCTGCCTATTCCGCTGTCGTGCTATCCGACGTGGGTGCGCTGTCGCTTCTCTATACGCCCCAGACGAGACTGGGCCGCCGCTCGGTGAACCGTCTAGAACTCCTGAGAGAATGGGTGGAAAACGGCGGCTCGCTGATGATGGCGGGTGGGTATTGTAGCTTTCAAGGCATCGACGGTCTTGCGATGTTCCGTGGCACGGCTGTCGAGGAATGCCTGCCTGTCGAGTGCTTTCCGGGACCGGACGGCTTGGAGGCGCCGGAGGGCCTGGACCCGGTCATTGACGAAACCGGTCATCCGATATTGTCAGGCCTCTCGCTCCCGATTCCGTATGTCCTGGGCATGAACCGTGTTTTGGCTCGCGACCATGCGGATACGACAACATTGATCCACTGCAGCGGGCGCGGCGGGCAAATGCCGCTGCTATCGATTCGCGAGTACGGCGCAGGGCGATCGTTGGTCTGGACGACCGACATTGGCCCCCACTGGCTGTCCCAGGATTTCGTGCAATGGTCAGGTTATGATCTGCTGATGGCTAACATGATCCGTTGGCTCACGAGGGAAATTTAGGGCGCATCGCCGGATCGCAAAGTGAAGGACGTAGCATAATTGCCATTGCCGGGCCCCCAGGATCAGGCAAATCCACCTTTGCAGAGAAGCTTGATGCCGAACTCAATGCGATATCGGCGGGAAGTTCCGCGATATTGCCGATGGATGGATTTCATTTCGATGACATGGTGCTCGTGCCCCGAGGATTGCGGCCGCGCAAAGGCGCGCCCGAAACCTTCGATGTGGCAGGGTTCGCGCACATGATCGGCCGTCTTCGGGACAATCTGGAGCCAGAAGTAGCCGTGCCCGTCTTCGACAGAAGTATTGAATTGCAAGAGCGGGTGCGCGAACAATTCCTCGTACCGTTCGCACCGTGATCGTGGAAGGAAACTATCTTCTGCTCGATCGATCACCATGGAATGACTCAAGTTTGATCTGACTGTTATGTGGAATTTGACCGTGAAGTCCTTCGTCAGCGCCTTCTGCAGCGATGGCTGGATTTGGGTATGGATCTTCTTGAAGCAAGTTCAAAGGTCAAAGATAACGACATGATCAATGCTGACCTTGTAAAAGCCAGCAGTCGTAGTCCTCATTTTTCGCTTCGAACTCCCTGAGTTCAGGCAGTCGATCAACGATTGCTGACTATCCCAGATTGCAGGTGCCCGTGCAAAATGCGGCCTTTCTCGATGACAGGTCGACGCATCTTGATAACCCTAAAGACGAAGGTTGAGTGACATGACATGCCCGTGCCAATCAGGATGTCATCGACCGGCTGGCCGTCGCGGGCGTCGCCACCGACTGGCATTCGTATCTTGCAAGTAGAGGCGCCCAAATGAGCTTTTTTTTAAGGGCGCAGAGCTTCCATCAATCCCGAAAGCTCAACGCGACCAATTCGCATAGCCGCTGGATTTCAAACTTCATGACAGAAAAGGGCACCATGCCAAGAGTAGGAAAATGGCAATATCGCGAATTGAAGATGCGATCGATTCCATTCGCCGTCGAAAAATGACGGTGCTCGTCGACAATGAGGATCGCGAAAATGAAGGCGACATCATGGTCGCTGCAGACGCGGCCACGACGCCGGACATCGCTTTGAGAACTCCTGCCGTGGAATTACCCGGCAGGGTAATATGTGCTCAAAGGCTTCTATCGCCCCAATGCGGACGATTGACTGTTTGCTCCTGATGGAAGTAGCTCTGGACCACCTTATCTGAGCAGCGTTATGACCGTCACTATTCCGCACCAGTACCACTTTCCCGATATTGGCGACCAAGAGATTGCCAGTCTGGGGGTACCTTTTGCTTTTGTCTCAGTTTTCGACCACTGGTTGACGGAGGCGGAGTGTATGGCGACGAATTTGTTCACCTATAGAAATGCCTTTAAGGCCAATCAACTTCAGGATTATTTAGCGGGGGAAAGAAAATTTCTCGCGCTCTATAATCATCTCGGAAACGCCGGCGCCATCGTGAACTGTCCAGGAGTGCTTCGGTCCATAAATTCCGCTAGCTCCGAATTTCAACGAATACTGCGGCGTAGTCTGCGCGAGGCTCTGTTCATGGATATATATCTTGAGGGATATGGGGTGCGCATCCTAGGAAATTTTGACCGCACCGATGTAATTATCGCGGATACACGCGAGCAACTAGATGTGTTGGAAGCGGAAATCGCTAAATTCGGTCTGCACATGCTGCGTAAGTAACATAGGCTGGCGACCGCTTTTGGGCGCATAGTTGCCGTCCTCGTCATGGCTCCGGCCCTCGATCGTGTCGTGATGGTCGCGAAAACCCAACCCGCGATCGCGGTCTCTTGTGAATCTAGTTCAAACCGAGGCCGTCCGCGAGATCGGCCTTACCGATGTGAACTAGAGCTGAGATCACCGAGTTCTTTTCGTCCGACGGAGCGTTCTGAAGCTCTGCGGCGACAGCCTCCAAAACCTCAACATCATCATCCTCAGTGGAGTTCGATGAGCGTCCATCGAGATAGGAGAGGGTGATTGCCAGAGCGGTAGCCAGATTATGCATCGGGGGACGCCCTTCCATTGCCGGGGTTTGATGCCTTTCTGACGAGAGCCGGGGGCAGCGATTTCGATTTTAAAGCAATTACACGTCCCGACGCAACCTGCAAAACCCTCGAGTTTACCGGTCCCTAAACATCTCAGGTCCGTGGTCCTTTCGATGAGAAGGACGTTCAACAAAGGCTATCTAGTTTTAAAAGTAGAAGTGACCGCTTGAGTACCCGAGTCTGAAAGAGGCTGAAAGATACAATGTAATGGATGCCGCCTAGTCTGCAATATCGCCCAGTAAAGCCGTTGACGGGCCTTCGACGATGGGTCGGACGAACGTACATCATTTATTACTTCGCACCTGCGGTAATTGTCATACGATTCAAAACGCTAATTAATAACAAAAATCAGTTGCTTACTCGAAGTTTCTCGACTACGTTTTTTACAGAATAGTTCCGAAATAACCGGCCCTCGCCGGCGATACTTAGCGGTCGTTTGACCTCGCTTGAGGAGGATGATGACGTTGTTTGCCCGACTTCGTTTCTTTGCAATGGTGCAGCGAGTGCGTGATCTCGTCTCGATCCGATACCGAACTACGACGGCAATCTGACGCGTCGTAAATCCTTTGTTCCACTTTTCTAAGATGGTGCTCCCGTGTGGCGCGCCCGAGGTTTGTTATGCAAAAGCAAGCTGTCGTATTCAACGGTCAGGAAGTCGGGATCGCGGTCCCAGTCGAAAACCGCCTCAAATTCATCGCTGTCCGCTTCAATGTCATCGACTTGGACAACAGGCTCTTCGACACGGTTACCGAAATCCGGCGCGCCATTACCGAGCATCTCGCGTCCAGCGGTCGTGCGATCACCTCGCACTGAATGGCAGGAGATATTTTTCTACGTCATGCGGCGTCCGTCATCGGAGTCCGACATGAACGCAATCCCCATCTGCTTCACAACGCTGCCCGATTACGAGAACTCAAAGGTGAAGAATGGTGGACGAAAGACCATCAGCCGAGGCGGTTCAATGCCCCACGTCTCAACCATGAAACTCCCGAACACCATCATCGAACTGAATTCTCTCGTGGCTCCGAGGTCGGTTGTCGTGTTGATGTCCGATTGAGGTTCCTTGGGCCCAGAAAGCTGATCGGCCAGTGCTCAGGGCTCTTGCTTCCTACTCACGAACTTCAAGCTTGTCGCCATATTTCAAGGCGAGCCGACGGCAGTCCTCGCAATTCAACATAATGCCCTCCGCAACGACACTCGCGGCGGCGGTCGTGCAAACCGAAACGTCCAGTCTCGCGACATGCAGAATTGCATTACCCAGTAGCATATCGCAGGGCGCAGTCTCGACTTCGGCCCCGCCCACGCTATGCGCAACGACGCCGCGCACGGTCGCCAGCATTCCGCGCTTTCTTAATATGGTTATGTCGGCATCCCTTGCCATGACGATCTCTTCTGCCGCCCGAGGCGCAGGATGTCCGCCCGATACGCCGCATCTGCAACCAAACGGCCGCGAGACACCGAAGTTCCCATCGCCCATCCAGCGGACATTCCAGGAAGAAGCGACGAAATGCCCGATCAGAGAAGCGGTCTTCGTGTCGCTACTGATAATAAGGCCGAAGGAAAATGAGGTAGAACAACATGGGGATCGCAACGACAGCGCTGTGCTTCAGCCTTTGACTGCGAAGATGTAAATACTCGTCTCTGATCTCTTGCGGACACTCCGGAGAGCCCCAAGCGATCCCGGTGTGGATCGTGAACGGAGTTGTATAGGTAATGTTGCCGAATTTCGAAGCCTTGGCAAGGCGCTCGTTCATGAGCAAGTGATACATGCCACCGGCAACGAAGATCGCAACGTCTATGCCGAGCACGACCCTGATGGAAAAATTGATGCTCTCATGCGCGCTAGTCAATAGCTCCAACATACGAGGCGTTTTACAAGCCATCCAGAAGCAAGGGAATGGCTGAGCTGCTTTCCCTTATCCCAACGTAAAGAAGCCATTAATCCGATCGCAATTGGCGACGCGAAGCTGCCGTCCCCGTCATGGCGGCAGCCCTGGAGTTGTTAGCAAGCTTCTTGGTCAAGGTGTGACAGGGACGGCGCTTCCGCTGAGTGAGAACAACCAAGGCTCTCACCCCAAGCTGCCCGCGAAGCGCTCTGGGTACCGCTCGCGCTGAAACCAATCAATAACGAAGTCAATGAACACGCGCGTCTTCGCGGGAAGCAGCGTCTTGCTTGCGTAATAGATCGATATCGGCCCGGCATCCACCCACCACGTTGGTAGCAATCGCACGAGCTCGGCCCTCTCCAGGTGAGGCAATGCGTCCGGCTTGGCAAGCAGCGTAACCCCCAGCCCCAGGATCGCGGCCGCTCGCATGGCGGCGGGATCGTTGACGACGATCGTTTCTTTCAGGGAGATTGCCTCCTCTTCCCCTGCGGCGTTACGCATCTGCCTCTGGGTCACACGGCCGGTTCGCAGAGATCGCATGACGATACCGTCCATCTCTGCGAGATCAACTGGGGCAGCGATCCGCGACCGGCCTTCGAGATAGGCGGGGGAGGCGACCGCGATCAAATGGGCAGGTGCCAGCGTTCTGGCGACCACGCCCTGAGCAAGTTCGAAGCCACCACCGATCGCTGCATCATATCCTTCGGCGATCAGGTCGACCTGCCGGTTCTCGAACATCCACTCGGGCCGAATAAGAGGATATCGCTGCCTGAACGCGGGCAGCATCGGCAGGATATAGCCGATACCGAAGGTCGGACCCATGCTAACCTTCAGCGTCCCAGCTGGCTGCCCGTCCGTCTGTGAGGCCTCCGCGATCGCACCCTGTAGGTTCTCAAGATGATCGCGGATGGAGGTGAGGAACCGTTCGCCGGCCTCTGTGAGTTTGAGACTGCGAGTGCTGCGATGAAACAACCGAAGCTGCAAGTTGCTTTCGAGCGCCGCAACGTTGCGGCTGACGCCAGCCGGCGTCAGGCCAAGCCGCCGCGCCGCAGCCGAGAAGCTGCCGAGTTCGGCGCTTCGGACAAATGACTCCAGGTTCGCCAGACTTTCCATCATTCCACCTTCAATAATCACTTGAAACGGATAGCGTCTATTAGCGGCTAATCAAAATGAAATCGGTGGGCCATGTTCACGTCATCGAACAAACAGGATTTGAAGGTAATGACCCAGATACATCAACCACTCGCCGGCAAGGTCGCGCTCGTCACCGGCGGATCCCGAGGTATCGGCGCCGCGATTGTCCGGCGCCTCGCCCGTGACGGCGTGGATGTCGTATTCAGCTATGCCGCTTCGGCCAATCGCGCCGATGAGCTCGTCAGGGAGATCGAAAACACGGGCCGCCGCGCGCTTGCCGTGAAAGCAGATCAGGCCGTCACGGCGGACGTCGCGGCACTGGTTCGCACGGTCCATGATGCTTTTGGCAGGCTCGATATACTGGTGAACTCGGCCGGTGTTTTCGTCACAGGCATGGTCGATGATGCGCAGGCGGATATTGCCGCCTTCGATCGCCAGATTGACATCAATGTGAAAGGCGTCGTCGCCGCTGTCCGTGCCGCGGCACCGCTGATGACCGATGGCGGCCGGATCGTCTCGATCGGCACCACAGGGGCCGTCCACATTCCATTCGCCGGCGCAGCTGACTACGTCGCCACTAAGGCGGCAGTGGCTGCTTATACCCGCGGCTGGTCCCGCGACCTCGGCCCGCGAAACATCACCGTCAACGTCATCCAGCCCGGTGCGATCAACACCGACATGAACCCACAGGACGGTCCGTTCGCAGAAAGCTTGAACAAGCTTGCAGCACTCGGTCGCTACGGACAGCCAGAGGATATTGCCGCGGCTGTCGCGTTCCTCGTAGGGCCGGACGCTGGCTACATTACCGGCGCCACGCTCAACGTCGATGGCGGCCAATCCGCTTGATCCTAACACCCATCCAATAGGAGAAAAGACATGGCCACCATCGGCATCATCGGAGCTGGAAACATCGGCGCGGCCTTTGCAAGGATCCTCGCACGAAATGGGATTGCGGCAACTATCGCCAACAGCCGCGGGCCGGAGACGCTTGCGAGCTTGGCACAGGAGCTCGCTCCTCATATCACAGCCGGTACCATTGAAGCGGCGGCACAGGCGGATATCGTTCTCATCGCCGTCCCCTGGTCGAAGCTCCCTTCAGCCCTTGCCGGTCTGCCGAACTGGAATGGTCGGATCGTCATCGACGCCAACAATCCGATCGAGGCGCCGCTGTTCAAGCCCGCGGATCTCCATGGACGGCTGTCGACCGAGATCGTTGCCGACCTGGTGCCGGGAGCGAGGGTGGTCAAGGCTTTCAATCATCTTCTTGCTGCCCTTCTGTCCGCTGACCCGCATGCGGAAGGCGGGAGCCGTGTCCTCTTCTACTCGGGAGATGACGATGGCGCGAAGGCAGAGGTCGCGGCTTTGATAGCACAACTCGGTTTTGCCGGCGTCGACCTTGGACCGATTTCGATCGGCGGCAAGCTCACGCAGTTCCCCGGCGGACCTTTGCCGGCAATAAATTTCGTCAAGTTCGCTTAAACTCTTTCTGGAGAACAACCATGTCCACCAACCCCATCGATATCGCCACCGCTTTCTTCGGCCACTGGACCGCTAATCGCATAGAGGATGCGCTTGCAATGCTGTCGGATGACGTCCTCTACGACAACGTACCCCTGCCAAAGATCACCGGCCGAGATAACGTCCGGAAGTTTCACGAGGACTTCGGTGTGGGAACGGCGTTCAAGGTAGATTGGGCCGTCACGAACATCGCGGCATCAGGAAACGTCGTCCTCAACGAACGCATCGATGTGTTCACCCATGAAAGCGGCGGGACAATCACGTTGCCGGTCATGGGTACGGTAACAGTCGAGAACGGGATAATCACTGTCTGGCGTGACTATTTCGATCTGGGCGACTTCGAGAGGCAGCTTTCAGTTCTCAAGAGATAGCCAGACTGCACTCGGCTCGATGAGTTCTGCCGCTTGGCAAACCTTGGCCCGGGTAAGGGGTTACGGTTTGACCATGACCTGCCAATCTCATCTTCTCGATGTGGTTCTCCTCCCTCCTCGCTCGACGAGAACCTGGGCCGTGAGACACTGTCTCCGGCCCTTTTTTGCGTGCTCAGATTAACGAATCCCTCTGGCTTATCCAAAGAAGGCAAAGGTTTCTCTGAGTAACTTCACACCAATGAACCGCAGCCGAGCTGGGCAACTGTCAATGATGGACAGGATGATTGGTAGCGTCGTCGGCGCTCGCTGTCTGTCGCAATACCTCAATCGGAGTGCGCAGCCCGGAGCTTCCGCACTCTTGCGTGCGATCCGCATGTCTTGTCCGAACACCAGCGACGATGGCCGTTACGAGAGTGGTCGAGAAACAGCCATCCGCAGTTCTGCCCATGGCACGCACGGATTGGACAACGCTCAGTTTTTGACGTGAGCAGTTCTGCCGCCAACCAGCCATCGGCTTGGCGCACGCCAGGCCAAGTCTGCGAGGATCACTGCTAGGTGCCTGTTAGCTGGCATCCTCCCCCTTCAGTCAGAAAGTTGACTTACGATTATCGCCGCCGATACTTTGGATGGGCGACGTCTCACGCACGCTCGGCGCTCAAAAGCCGATCGGCAAAGTAGCGCGATGGCGTGGTCCCAAGCGCCTTCCTGAACATGACGATGAAGGCCGTCGTGGATTCATACCCTAAGTCTCCTGCTACCCGCTGGACTGTCGCACCGCCGGCAAGTTCCCGCAGCGCGATGACTAGATGTAGCTGACGCCGCCAACGGCCGAAGCTCAATCCTGTCTGTTGGACCATAAGCCTCTTCAACGATCGCTCACTGACGGCGACATGCTCAGCCCATTGGCCGAGGGTACGGCGGTCGCTCGGGTCTGCCAGAAGAGCCGCAGCGATCACGGCGATCTTTGGATGATCAGAGACAGGTAGCTCCAGCCTCTCCCGCGGCATCAGCGCGAGCTCATCGAGCATGACCCGCACGAGGCGATCGACATGAGCGTCGCGCGCGTGATTTTCCGATAGGTCCGCTACCCGGTGTATCATCTCCCGAAGCATCGGCGATACCGAAAGCGTGCAGCATACAGCCGGAAGCATGGCCGCGCCGGGCTCGACAAACAGGTACGTTAGACGAGCATTGGACGTGACCTGATTACTGTGCGGAACGCCACCGGGTATCCAAACTCCGCAGTCGGGCGGAACGATCCAGACCCCGCTTTCCGCTCTGCAGGTCACCGCGCCATGGAGCGCCAGGATCAGTTGACCCTGCGGGTGCTGGTGCTGCACCCCCTCGGCTTCATAGTCGGCGAAGTCCATCCTGATTGCCATCGCCGGCCCATGCGAGAGGCTTAGATCTATCGCGGTACTGCAGGGTGGCTTATTCGAAGGTTGGCCCGATTTCGAGATCATATGGCATTATCTCCACTTTTGCTCGCGGCGCAATCCTTTAGGCTCCTGGTTCAGCAACTTCAGGAGATCATCCATGCGTATAGCCGTGGTTGGCGCGACCGGCAGGATCGGTGCCAAACTTACCGAGAACCTCTTGGCCAATGGCCATTCAGTCAAAGCTCTTTCGAGAGGAGGGCCCGCCCTCGATGCACTTGTCGCGAAAGGAGCAGAACCGCTCATTGGCAGCTTCGACACAGGTGCTGGTGAGCTGAACACGTTCTTCGAAGACGCTGACGCTGCGTTCCTGATGGTCAAAACCATTTGGGGCTCGGAGGACCTCCATGGGCACTACCCTACAGTAGCGCTTCGGTTTTTCGACGCACTTCGGGATTCCCCTGTGAAATTGGCCGTGAGCCTGACCGGGATGGGATCCGAGGTCAGCGGAAACACCGGCCATTTCCAGGGCTTCCATATCCTGGATCAGATCCTCAACCGACTACGCGACATTAAATTGGTGCACCTGCAGGGTGGCTGGTTCATGCAGGACCTGTCCGGGTGGATCGACTCGATCGCGCATCACGATAGGATGGGCTGGTCGCTTGACCCCAACGTGAAAACTCCTTGGGTTGCCATTCAGGACATCGCGGATCTCGCAGCGAAGGAGTTCGACACGCCGACTGACCAGCACCGATCTGTAAAGCAACTGGGCATCGATTACACGATGACCGAGATCGCCGGGATTATCAGCCGGGCACTCGGTAGAGAGGTGGACTATCGCTTCATCAATAGGAGCGATCGCGAAGTCGAGGCGGTATTCCGGGAGAGGTTCGGAACTCTCGGACGGTGGGTCTACGATAACGACACCTTGGCTGCTCTTAACGATGGGCGTGTAAAGTTTCACGATGATCGTCCTGCACTGCTCACGACAATGGAAGAATTCGTCAATGAAACCCTCGGGCCGCTGATCGAGAAGGCGCGGACGGATGGCGTCAAACCAGAGACCTTCCTAACGTGGAGCTCACATAGCTAGAGCCGTCAGGGAATGCGCGGCGAGCGGGCGGTGGTGGCTTGAGCCGATGAGAACGATGACGTTCTCAGCGCGTTCGAGAACCTGATCGATGATGATTTGATGATCGAAGCGAAGCGGCCGGAATCTCCCATGAAGATCAGGCATTTCAATAAGCCGCCACCCACATTAGACATGATCGCGCAGTTTCATCTAAATCACCGAAGTTATCAATGGCTTCGCTAAATAGTCGACGGGTCCGCGGTTCGAATCCGTTCAAGGCGAGCGGCTTTGACGTCCCCTATTCGATGTCCTGACGGTGATGCCCTAAATGGATCCTGGTGAGTATCTTGTTTTCTCAGATTGCCGTAGCCAATCGTGTCTTGGTGTAGAGCTTGCGCAAATTTCCGGCGATGGGGCCCGGCTTACCATCACCGATGATGAAGTCGTCAATCTTGACTACCGACGTTGCGAAGTTGGTGGCAGAGGTGATGAAGGCTTCGGCAGCCTGCTGGGCCTCGGTAACGGAAAACGCCCGTTCCTCGACGACCATTCCGGCGCCGCGAGCAAGATCAATGATGCTTGCGCGCGTGATCCCATGCAGCAGGGCATTGGACAGACCGCGCGTGACCAGGGTCCCATCCGCCTTTACGATATGGGCCGTCGCGGCGCTGCCTTCGGTGACAAGGCCGTCCTGGACCAGCCAGGCATCGTCCGCGCCCCGCCGCATGGCTTCCATCTTCGCCATCGACGGATAGAGCAACTGTACCGTCTTGATGTCCCGGCGTTCCCACCGCCAGTCCGGTAGGGTGGCGATCGAAAGGCCGGTTTCGCTGCGAGGATTGTTCAGTACCGGCTTCGCCTGGGTGAAAAGCACCAGGGTCGGAAGCGCATTGGCCGGATATGCAAAATCGCGATCGGCAACGCCACGGCTGATCTGCAGATAGATCAGCCCCTCGTCCAGCTGGTTGCGGCGAACGATGTCCCGGTGGACATCAAGCAACGATGCCTCCGAAAGCGGGCAGTCGATTCCGAGCTCTGAAAGCGACCGCTGAAGACGAGCGGCATGCCCATAATAATCTATCAGCTTGCCGCCGATTACTGCAGTGACTTCGTAGATTGCATCAGCGAACAGGAAACCGCGGTCGAAAACGGAGACTCTCGCCTCGGTCTCGTGAAACCAGGCGCCATTCAGATAGACAGTGCGGGTCAATAAGATGTCCTCAGTCAGAAAGAGGGCTTTGCAAAAGGAGCGATATCGATGCCGTGCTCGGCGAGCGCCGTGCGCAAAGCGCGTGCGGTCGCAACGGAGCCGGGATTGTCGCCATGAACGCAGATCGTTGCCGCATCGACCGGCAGCTTCCTTCCGCCCACGGTCGGGATAATGCCGTCCCGAATCATCGACAGAGCCTGAGCGACGCTCTGCTGCGGATCGTGAATGACCGATCCCTCGATCTGGCGGGAGGTCAGCATGCCCGCGTCGTCATAGGTCCGGTCGGCATAGACCTCATAGACAACGCGAAGGCCGGCCTTGTCGGCCGCCTTCATTGTTTCCGAATAGGGCAGGGTAACGAACGCCAGCGTCGGATCGACAGCCTTAATGGCGCGAACGCAGACCGCGGCGAGTTCAGCATCGACAGCTGCCATGTTGCCGAGGGATCCATGGGTCTTGACATGGGTCATCGGCCAGGAAAGAGCCGACGCCATGCCTTGCATCGCGGCAATCTGATAGATGATCTGCGCTTCCAGATCTTCCGGGCGCTCGCCGGATATGCGCCGGCGGCCAAACCCATAGAGATCCATAAAAGACGGATGAGCGCCGATCGCCACGCCTTTGGCCTTGGCGGCCAGAATTGTGTCGCGCATCACCACCGGGTCGCCCGCGTGAAAGCCGCAGGCGATGTTTGCGGTAGAGACGAGCTCTAGCATCACCTTGTCATCGCCAATCGTGTAGGCGCCGAAGCTTTCCCCCATATCACAATTGAGATCGACGGTTGCCATGCGAAAGACTCCTTGCAGGGTGCGCCTGCTTTCCGGCAATAAAACTGTTCCCGCGCGGTTGCATTTTGTGGCATCGGGTTGACAGCGGATTTAGTTGACATACAGTTGGTATACTGAAATAGCAATAGCCAAAACCAGGTGTGAATCGCGCCTGCCCGTAGTGGATGAAAGGGATCGGCGCACAATGGCCAAAACGTTTCCGCGCATTCTTGCTTGCGGCGACAGCGCCTTGTCCGTTGAGCTTTCCGACATCATTGACGAGGTGATCAGCCAGCGTGTCATCGCGCTGACGCAGAGCCTGACGGATGTGCCGATCGATGGCGTCGAGGAACTTGTGCCGACCTACCGCTCGCTTATGGTTGCCTATGATCCCGAGATCGTTCGCGGGCGGGGTCTTGCGGCGGAATTGTGGCACCGGCTGGACAGTCTTGTCATTGGCGACAGTCCCTCACGGCGCTTTGACATTCCGGTCGTTTATGGCGGAACGGTGGGGATGGATCTAGAGGAGCTTGCGGCCATGAAAGAACTCACGGCCTCCCAGCTTATTGAACTTCATTCGTCGGCTGAATATCGCGTTTACATGATCGGGTTTGCGCCCGGCTTTGCCTATCTCGGCGGGCTGCCAGAGATACTTCATACGCCCCGTCTTGCTACGCCCCGGCAGAGAATTGAGGCGAGCGCGATCGGTATCGGCGGCAAGCAGGCGAGTATCAATTCCGTTCCCGGGCCAAGCGGCTGGCGGTTCATCGGCCGGACGCCGCTGCGGCTTTTTGATCCTGCACGGGCCACGCCGTTCCTGCTTCGGGCAGGCGATCGGGTGAGTTTCAGGCCTGTCAGCGAAGAGGAAGCCGCGGTTGTCGCTCGATCGGTGGCCGCTGGGCAGGCTGTCGGGGGGATGGTTCTGCAATGACCTTTCTCGACATCCAAAAGATAGGGCCGATGACGACGGTTCAGGACCTGGGGCGAAGAGGCCTTCAGCATGCCGGCGTGTCCGGTTCTGGCCCGATGGATGCGCCATCTTTTCGGATCGCCAATGCTCTCGTCGGCAATGAGCCGACATCCGCGGCGCTGGAATTTGCAGGTGTGGGCGGGAGCTTTACCGTCGGCTGGCCGGTACGCTTCGCAGTGACGGGCGGTGATGTCGATATCCGACTCGACGGTATGAAAGTCTATCCCTGGGAGAGCTACGATCTGTTGCCGGGAATGATGCTGACGATCGGCGCCCTGCGGGATTGTGTCTGGGGATATCTCGCGATCTCCGGCGGCGTCGACGTCGCGCCGGTGCTTGGTTCGCGCTCCACACATCTCGGCACCGGGCTCGGTGGTCACGAGGGACGTCGGTTGCAGATCGGCGACCGCCTGCCGTTCGGCGAGGCCGTCGCGTCGGCCAATCTCACCTTGCGGCAACCGTGGCGGCGGAATGCGCGGCCTATACAGATCATTTACGGGCCTCAGGATGATTATTTCTCCGCGGATGTCCAGGAGACGCTTCTGGAGACGCCTTTCATCGTTTCTGCCCGCCGCGACCGGATGGCGCAGATGTTGGACGGGTCCCCGATCCAGGCAGCCGCTGGGCACGATATCGTTTCGGATGGCACTTGTTCCGGCTCCATTCAGGTGCCGGCCTCGGGAAGGCTGCTTGTGCTGATGGCGGAGCGGCAGACGGCTGGCGGCTATCCGAAAATCGCCACGGTGGCGTCTGTCGATCTGCCTCGGCTGGCTCAGCTCGTGAGCGGGCAAGCGATCCGCTTTGCCCGCGTTTCACAGCAACAGGCCGAGGAGCTGCTGATCAGCGAACGGCAGGCTTTGCGGGACATCATTGCAAATCTGGTCGCAAAGCCGAGAAGCGACAATCAACCGGGAGAGATATTGCATTGAGCCAACCACTTGCTCAACAGGCCTATGGAAAGATCATTGAGATGATCCTCTCGGGCACACTGGTGCCTGGCGATGCGCTGCAGGAAGCCAAGCTGGGCGAGACGCTGGACATGTCGCGGACGCCGGTGCGCGAGGCGATCAAGCGGATTGAGGCCGAGGGCCTTGCCGAACAGGATGGCCGCTTTCTGAAGGTACGAACGCTGACAGTTGCCGAGATAGAGGAGATCTTTTTCCTGCGCGGGGTATTGGAGCCTTATTGCATCCGACAGGCAACGTCGATTCCGGTGTCCGTGCTTGAGGAGTTGGAGAAACGGGTTCGTCACCTGCAGCGCCACGGCCCGGGCGAAGAGGATGAGCAGCGCCGGGTAGACGATGACCTGCACCGGACGATTGCGCTTTCGAGCCGCAGCAACGTGATGGTCAGCACCATCGCCGACTTGCGCCGCCGCACCTGCATGTTCGACCACAGCAACCTGCCGCACCGTTTTCTCAAAAGCTGCGATGAGCATCTTGAAATGCTCGAGGCTCTGCGATCGGGCGAGGGTCAACGAGCGGGCGTCCTGATGGCCGAACATATCGCTCATGCGCGCGATGCCATTCTTGAAAGGCTGGCGCTATCCCTCGAGAGGACGGCGGAATGAGATGCCTCATCGTTCAGCCGGTTCATGTCGATGGGCTGGAGTTGCTTCGCCAGGCCGGCGTCGAGCCGGTCCTCTGCCCGAAGCCGGATACGGAGACTGCTACGCGCATGATCGCAGGCTGCGATGCGGTGATCACCCGCGATGCCGGCCTGTCCGCTGCGGCAATTGAGGCCAGCGATCGACTTCGCGTCATCGTCGTCCACGGCGCCGGCCATGATGCGATCGACAAGGATGCCGCATCGCGGAAGGGTATTCTTGTTTGCAATACGCCGGGCGCCAACGCACGCTCCGTCTCCGAACTCGCGCTTGCACTGGCGCTGGCTGCTGCCCGGCGTGTTCCCGTCGCCGATCGCAGCGTGCGAGCAGGCCTTCACGGCTTTCGCGAACGTGAAACCTTCTGTGAACTTTCGGGCAAGACTGCCCTGATTGTCGGCTTCGGTGCCACCGGCGCGGGACTCGGCCATATGCTCAAGGCCGCGCTCGATATGCGCGTGCTGGTATATTCGCCGCGCGGTTCCGACCTTCAGGGTTTCGAGCGGGTTGCCAGCCTCGACGCCGGCCTGTCGCAGGCGGATCTTGTCTCGTTGCATACACCGCTGCGTCCCGAGACGCAGCATCTGATCGGCAAAGAGGCCCTTGCGGTCGTCAAGCACGGAGCGATCCTCGTCAACACCGCTCGTGCCGGGCTGGTCGACGAAACGGCGCTTGCCGCCGCCATCAAGGCCGGACGGGTCTCCGCGGCAGGCCTGGACGTCTATACCCACGACGCCCCACTAGGGGCGCTGGCCGCGACCGACCGGGTGATTTTCACGCCACATCTTGGCGGAACAACCGAGGAGGCTTTGCGCCGCGTTGCGATTGCTTCGGCAAGAAACGTGCTGACCGCTCTTTCTGGTGAGCGTCCGGCCACCGCACTTAACAATCCCGCAGAGTTAGCCGTATGACCGAGAAGCTGATCAAAGCAACTGTCGAGCGGCTGCTGGAAAAGATCAACGCCATTTCTGGCCCGGGTCCGGGATACACGCGGCCGTCCTACAGCAATCTGGAAAGCGATGCTCACCGCGTGATTGCCGAGGACGCCGACGCGCTTGGCCTTCAAGTCACGCGCGATGCGGCGCTCAACCTCTTTGCACGTCTGCCGGGCCGGGATCGAAACGCACCTGCGCTTCACGTCGGCTCGCATCTGGACACAGTTCCGATGGGCGGCGCCTATGACGGCACGGCCGGCGTCGTCGGCGCCATGGCCTTAGCAACCGCGTTCGCAAAGAGCGGCGAAGCACCGCCTGCCGATATCGTCGTGACCGTAACCCGGGCAGAGGAGAGCGTATGGTTTCCGGTCTCCTATGTCGGCTCCCGTGCAGCGCTTGGCCGCCTGACGGCACCAGAAATGCAGGCCAAGCGAGCCGATAGCGGCCGCACCCTTGCCGACCACATGCTTGAACAGGGCGGCGATCCGGGTGCCGTGCTGCGCAGTCCGGGTCTTGCGCCCGCCCGCTTCGTCGAACTGCATATCGAACAGGGACCGCTCCTCGACAAAGCTGCCGAAGCTTTCGGAATCGTTCACGGCGTGCGCGGCGGCTTGCGTTATCGGGATGCGTTTATCGAGGGCATATGGGCTCATTCCGGCGGAGCGCCGCGCGCCGCCAGATCGGATGCCGTATTTGCATTGGCCGATCTCATCGTCGCTATGGACCATGCCTGGGGTGCCATCCTTGAAGAAGGGCACGACCTCGCTGTCACCTTCGGCCGCGTCGATGCGGCGACAACCGAACATGCCTTTGCCAAGGTTCCCGGTCGGGTCGATTTCTGTGTCGATATCCGCAGCGACGATGCGGCAATTCTCGAACGGGTCGATCG
This sequence comes from Rhizobium leguminosarum, assembly GCF_001652265.1. Taxonomy (GTDB): domain Bacteria; phylum Pseudomonadota; class Alphaproteobacteria; order Rhizobiales; family Rhizobiaceae; genus Rhizobium; species Rhizobium leguminosarum_D. The sequence continues at coordinate 44,306 of NZ_LWBS01000253.1, read as the reverse complement.
GATCTTTCAGGACGAGATCGAAAAGATCGAGAAGGCAAGAGAGGTGCGGGTCGTTGCCGGCGCCCAGTCGCGCAGCCAGCCGACACGGCTGTCCTCCGAACTCGGCCACACAATAGCCGCTGCGGCTGCCGCCTTCGACCTGAAGCCTCGATTCATGCTGTCGGGCGGAGGACACGATGCGGCGGCCTTCGCCCAGGCCGGCTGGGAGTCGGTCATGGTGTTTCTGCGCAATTGGAACGGAAGCCACAATCCGGACGAGGCGATGAATCCGGAGGACCTGGTCCAGGCCGTCCGGGTTCTGCATCACGCGTGGTCCGGAGGTAAGGGGGAAATATGAGTGAGACCCTGGCCCAGCAAGCCTATAAGGACGTTAAACAGCGCATCCTCGAGGGCACCATCAAGACCGGCGATCTGCTGACCGAGCGGACGCTGGCGATTGAATCCGGCATTTCGCGCACGCCGCTTCGCGCTGCCATTTCCAGGCTTCAGAAAGAGGGCGTCATCTCGCGGCTCACTAACGGCACGTTAATGGTCCTGCCTGTGACCGTGGAGCAGTTGTTGGAAATTGTCCAGGTTCGTCGTCTGGTGGAAGGAGCCGCTGCCGCCCGCGCAGCGGAGCGCCCGATGACGGCGGCGCTCAAGCAGTCGCGGCAGGTCATGCAAGCGTATGTCGAAGGCAAGGACGTGGCTTTCGATCGCTTCTGGATGGATGATGACGCCTTCCACGAAGCCGTTGCCGAAGCGGCGGATCTGCATCTTCTGCCTGCCATGCTGCGGGAAATGCGCAGCATTGCCCGCCGATGCACGATCACCCGGACCCATGACCGCTTTGCAGAGCAGGCCGCCGAGCACATTGCGGTGATCGATGCCATCGAGGCGCGCGATCCGGCCGCTGCCGCCGCGGCGATGGAAGCCCATTTCGACAGCGTGCGCGGCCGGTTTCTGAGTTGGCTTGCCCGCCCCTAGAGCGCGCAGTGTCGAAACTGCGGCGCCGTCTTCTAAGGGAAGTGCTGGCGTTTCGTGTTCATTCATTCCGGATCGCAATCCGTTCTCGTCTCGATCGTGAGACACCAATGCCGAAGTCGAGTAATGCCAGGATGCATGAGTTTGCCGAATTCCGAGGCCGCGAGGCCGCTTTCCCCGAGGACGAGTTCAAGCAGCGGCAGGACCGTGCCCGTGCTGCCATCGAGGCGGCCGGGCATGGGGCACTTATCGTCACCGTTCCTGAGAATATTTACTGGCTGACGGGTCGCCAGACTGCTGGCTATTTTGCCTTTCAGGCGCTGATCATGCCGGTGGAGGGCGAGCCGACCCTATTGGTGCGTCAGCTGGAACTGGTGGGATCGGTCGCCAACACCTGGATAGACGATATCGTTGCCTATCAGGATGGAGAGGATCCGGCTTCCGCCCTCGCACAAATCCTGTTCTTACGAGAGATCGCGCGCCCTGCGATCGAGCTCGCAGGCTGGTTCCTGCCACCGGTGCTCGCACAAAGGATTGCTGCACAAACCGGCGTCGAAGCCATTCCGGATGGTTCCGCAATTCTTGCCCCGCTCAGAGTGGTGAAATCGTCCGCAGAACTGCAGGCCATCAGATCGGCCGCCACCTACGCACAGGAAGGGCTTGCCGCCGGGATTTCGGCCTGCCGGGTCGGTACGGACGAGAACGCCATCGCCGCCGCCATGCTGGATGCCGCGACACGGGCCGGCTCGGAGGTGATGGCGATGGAGCCGCTGGTATCCTCGGGGCCGCGCAGCGGTTTGCCGCACATGACATGGCGCCGGCGTCAGCTCAAAGCCGGAGATCCCGTGTTCCTCGAACTGGCCGGCAGTCATGCCCGATATCACGCTGCCCTGATGCGCACGGTCTGGATAGGCCAGCCGCCGGTCGAAGCCCGCCGAATGATGGATTGCTCACTGGCTGCGCTCGACGCTGCTCTCAGCGAGATCAGGCCGGGTGTCCCTTGCTCAGCGCCGCACGAGGCCGCGCAACGGGTGATCGATGCAGCGGGCTACACGGCCGCGTTCCGTAAGCGGATCGGATATTCCATGGGCGTGGCCTTCGCGCCGGACTGGGGCGAGGGCGGCATTCTCAGCCTGTTTTCCGGCGTCGAGCGCATAATGGAGCCCGGCATGGTGTTTCATCTGCCGGCGACCTTGCGCAGCTACGGTGTCTGGACCGTTGGCGCTTCCGAAACGGTCATCGTGACCGAGAATGGCGCAGAGCCACTCTCCAGTCTGCAGCGCGATCTGATCGTCCGGTAAAATATGCCCAACTTCCTATCCTGATATCGCAAAGGAGCTATCATGCGTTCGCTTTTCCATCTCGCCTACCATGTAACCGATCTCGACAAGTCCCGTCAGTTCTACGGCGGCGTTCTCGGCTGTGAAGAAGGCCGGTCGACGGATACGTGGGTGGATTTCGATTTCTTCGGCCACCAGATCTCGCTGCATCTCGGCAAGCCATTCGAAGTCACGCGCACCGGCAAGGTCGGCAATCACATGGTGATGATGCCCCATCTCGGCATCGTCTTGCCGCTGGGCGATTGGGTTGCTCTGTCGAAGCGTCTGCAGGACGCAGGCATAGCGTTCGACATTCCGCCGGTCGTGCGGTTCGAGGGCGAGCCGGGCGAGCAGCGCACGATGTTCTTCTTCGACCCGAGCGGCAACCCGATCGAGGTCAAGGGCTTCAAGGATTTCGACGGCGTCTTTGCGCATTAGGTCCTTGCGTGCATTCAAAAGCGGACCGGCGGCCCTTGGCCGCCGGTTTTCCGTCCCGTTTTTCGTTATCGCGATCGTTCGTGGAAGCCTTCGCCTGCGGATTACCACCACTGGCTGGGGGAGCGCGTCAGAAGTTCGTTGCCATCCTTGCCGATGATGAGAATGTCCTCGTAAAAGGCCGCTCCAACACCATCGAGGGACAGGAAGGCTTCGAGGCCGAATACCATGTTCTCTTCGACCGCGTCTTCCGGAAGCGACATGACGGTGGAAATGCGCGGCTGTTCGAAGCCAAGCCCGATGCCATGGCCGTAGAAGGGAAAGTTCTTCATGATCGGCGATACCGAGCCTCCGAAGGCGGCCGTCAGCCGGTCGCCCTCTGCCGCAACATCCAGGAGCTTCGTCCCGGGGCGCATCATGGCGGAAAGCCGGTGCACGATGTCGGCAACAGCTTCGATCAGCAGTCGCTGGTCGGCCGTCGGCCGACCGCGAACGCCGGTCCGGCCTGGATCGAGATAGTAGCCCTGGTGGAAGGCGCCATGGAGCGTTCCGGTCACGATATCGCCGGGCTTCGGCGTATCGGCGCTATATCCCGCTAGCGGAAAGCGCTGGTCGAAGCCGAGCGTTTCCCCATGATTGGTGCCAATCATCTGCAGCCTCCCGCCACGGCGCACCACTTCCCGGGAAGCCTCGCCTGCGGCCTCCCGCTCGGAAAGACCGCTGATCAATCCCTCCATCAAGCGGTTCAAGCCAATCGTGGCGGTCTCGCCGCCGATACGATAGCAATCCTGCTCTCGGGGACTCTTGATCCGCCGTACCGACCTGACGAGATCGTCGGCCGGAATCCACTGAATATCTGGCGCCTCTTCCAGAAGCTGCTGATAGAACTTCACTGGAATGAACTGCGTGCCGACCAGAGCCACGCGCCCGGCGACCCCCCTCTCGTTCAGTGCCTTCGCGACGCTGCGGAACGGATGGTTTGAACTGTACGCATCGGAAATGGAAACGAGATCGGTGCGAACTTCGGGTTCGTCGATATGAAGCTGCGGCTCCTTGCCCTGCTGAAGAATGATTCCCGAGAAGGAGCGTGCCGACCAGATCAGCGAGTCCATGCCGCCGCTGATCGCATAGTGGTTGGAAAGATAAAGAATGTCGCCGCAATTATCCGTCGTGCCGCCGCCGCGGCCAAAAACCACGGCGGTTTCGAACCCGCGCAATCGCATTTGCTCAAGAACCTTTTCCCATCGGTCCTCATATTCATCCTGCGGAAAATAGCGGGTCATTCTCGTCTCCTGGGGACCTCGATCGAAGCGGAAACGGGTGCCGCGTTAGAGGCGAGGATAGATTGTCACGAGGGTCGGCGGATCGGCCGTACCGGGTTGCCGAGCTGATCAAAACTTCGGTACACCAAGAGTGTTCCGAGGTCAACGCAACTGGATCTTTCCGGCGCCCATAAAAATTGCCCTGATGAAAAATTCATCATTTGCCAAACAATAATCATTCATCCTGGCTAATACGTAGTCATAAATATCTGAAATTAAAGCTTGAATTCCAATGGTATACTGAATAGAGTTTTGTGGACAAGGCAAGGAAGGCCGAAATTCCTGCGCGCCAAGGCAGAGCTGGCTTTGGCGCCAACGGGTACATAAAGAATGACTGGAAGTTCAGAGACCGTGCCCGCAAGCCATGGGCGCGGATATCAGATGCAGGCTGGGCAAATTGCCATAATTACCAACCTGCATGGAAATCAGGTGGTGGACGCCTGGTCTTTGGCTGCGGACGAGGCGGGCGAGTACAGTTCCATAGACCATACCCGATCGATGAACAGCAGCATTTATTTCGAAAAAGGGATGGTGGTCGTCAGCAATCGCAGGCGGGCGATGGTGACGCTGCTCGACGACAGCGCGGCGCTGCGCCACGACACCTTGCTTTGCCCGTGCAATGCGGAACTCTACCAGCAACTCGGCTGCAACGGCTATCATCGCAGCTGCTCCGACAATTTTCACGAGGCGCTTTCAGCAAAGGCGACGGATCTGCCGTTTACGCCCGCCTCGCTCAATCTTTTCATGAACGTGTCGGTTCATTCCGACGGAACCCTGGAGCGTCATGCGCCGGCATCGAAAGCAGGCGATTTCGTTGCGCTGCGCGCCGAGATGGACCTGGTTCTGGTGCTATCGGCCTACCCGCAGGATATCACCGTCATCGACGGTGACGACCGCACGCCGCGGGACGTGGCAATCCGGATTGTTGCGGATTATCCGGAGGCTTCCTCATGACCCCACCGCTTCTGGCTCTCAATGATATCAGAAAGAGTTTCGGCGAAAACGAAGTCCTGAAGGGTGTCTCCCTTGACGTCGAGCCCGGCGAGGTCGTGTCGATCATCGGCGCCAGCGGTTCCGGCAAGAGCACTTTCCTGCGCTCGATCAATGGCCTTGAAATGCCGCAGACGGGCTTCCTGAAATTCGAGGAATTGTCCTTCGACTTTCACCCGGAATCCCGCTTTATGCCGACGCCTGCGCAGATGCAGTCACTTCGACAGCGGGTGGGCATGGTTTTCCAGAGCTATAACCTCTGGCCGCATATGACGGTTCTGGACAATGTCATCCATGCGCCGATGAAGCTGCTCAAGCTGCCGAAGGCGCAGGCAATCGACGAGGCCGGGGCGCTTCTGTCGCGTATCGGGCTCTATGAAAAACGCGACAGCTATCCCACTCGTCTTTCCGGCGGACAGCAGCAGCGCGTGGCGATCGTCCGGGCGCTTGCCATGAAGCCCCGGCTGATGCTGTTCGACGAGGTGACTTCAGCACTCGATCCAGAGCTCGTCCATGAGGTGCTCGTGCTGATGGCCGCACTTGCGAGCGAAGGCATGACCATGCTGCTGGTAACGCACGAGATTGCCTTTGCCCGCGACGTATCCTCACGCGTTCTGTTCTTCGACAAGGGGGTGATGGCTGAATCCGGCACGCCCGATATTCTGCGCAATCCACAGAGCGACCGGTTACGGCAGTTCCTCCATCGTATTCTGCACGACGGCCTAGCTTACGGCGCCAGCGCACCCGAAACTGCCCAGGGAGCATGACATGCTGACGGATTTTCTGACGGATGTCAGGCTTTACGGTACCGGCTTTCTGACCGCCTCCTGGACGGTCCTCTGGCTGACGATCCTCACCATCGTCGTCAGTTGGAGTTCCGGGCTGCTGGCAGCCCTTGGTCAAAGGTCGACATGGCGCGGGGTCCGCTCCATTGCAGCATTCTATATCTGGTTCATCCGCGGAACGCCGACGATCATCCAGGTCTTCATCGTCTATTTCGGCTTTCCCCAGATCGGCATCAGGCTTTCGCCGTTTACGGCAGGTGTTCTGGCGCTCGGTATCAACAGTGGAGCCTATGTCGCGGAAATCATCCGCAGCGGCCTATCGGCAATCCCGCGCGGACAAATGGAATCGGCCCTTGCGATCGGCTTCAGCCACGCCGCTACGATGCGCAGCATCATCCTGCCGCAGGTGTTTCGCATCGTGCTTCCATCGTTGACGAACGAGGCGATCTCGACGCTGAAGAACACATCGCTTCTGTCAACCATCACCGTCGTCGAGTTGACGCTCTACGCGCAGACATTGATCGCTATGACCTTCCGCCCGTTCGATTTCTATATCGCAGTCGCCGTGATCTATCTGTTGTTGACGACGATCTTCACGCAACTCGCGGCATGGCTGGAGCGCCGCTACGCCGTGCATAGCTGAACCGATTGCCCATATTCCTCGTGCTTCCTGCCCGAAGAAACTGACCTCTTGTTGCCGAGCGGCAAGAGACCTCCAACAAGAATGAAGAAGGGAACAGAAATGAAACGTCAGATAATCGCCTTTGCTTTTGCCGCAGCCGCCGTTTTTTCCAGCCAGGTGTCAGCCTCGGCCGCCGATCTCGAATTGCTGCAGCCCGGCAAGTTGCTGGTCGCCACCGAAGGTACTTTCCCGCCGTTTAGCATGCGCGCAGCCGACGGGACTCTCGATGGTCTTGAAATCCGCGTGATGAAGGAGATCTCCAAGCGTCTTGGCCTCGAATACACGCCTGTCATCATCAAGTGGGAGTCGTTGCTGATCGGGCTTCAGGCGGATCAATATGATATTACAAGTGATGCCATGGACATAACTCCCGAGCGTCAGAAGCAGGTTGTCTTTGCGGATGGCTGGCTGGAATCCGGCGGTGTCGTCGTCGTTCCGAACAACTCTTCCATCAAGTCGCCGGACGATCTGAAGGGCAAGACGGTCGGCGCGCTGGCATCCTCCACCTTCTCTAAGATCGCGGAAGACAAGGGCGCCGCTGTGAAGGGGTACAAGGCCGAGACAGACGGCATCCAGGATCTTATCAACGGCAACATTGACGCTGAGATCACCGATGCGATCGGTGCCGGCTACATGATCAAATCCGCAAACATGCCGCTTCAGGTTCTACCGGAATTCGTCAGCCGTATCCAGAAGGGCTTTGCGGTCAAGAAGGGCAAGCCCGAGCTGGTCAAGGCCGTCAACAAGGCTCTGGCTGAAATGATTGCAGATGGTACTTACGCCAAGCTCACGACGGATCTGGTTGGATTCAATCCAGCCCCGAAAGATCCCATCAAAAGCATTCAGCAGTGAATGCTCACTTCTCTCACCGTGGCAGGGCACGCCTGTCACGGTCAGCTCCGCACATGGGTCAAGGTGCGCATAAGATCTGCGCAAACCAATCGTCCTCTGCCGAGGCACGAGAATCTGCCGGATCTGGATTGACGTTCCTTATAAGATTTCTGTGTTTGGCGGCGCCATCGAAAGCTCCGTGCCGCGGAGCTCGGCTGTGAACACTGGAACAGGGTGAACTACCGCGTCGGTCGAAGCATCGCCTTCAAAGAAGCGAAGGGAAGACTGCAGATGTCTGTATTGCCGATCAACTCACTCGAAACACCGCGCTTTTGTGGTGCGCCGACATTTATGCGCTTGCCTCTGGCCACAGGTTTGGATCAGCTAGATGCGGCCATCATCGGCTTGCCGGCAGACTCGGGCGCGCCGTACCGCACAGGTGCACGATTCGCACCCGAATGCCGTGCGGACGGCATCCGTGATGCTTAGGCCGATCAATCCCTACCGAAACAACATCAATATTTTCGAGGCGCTGCGGATAGCAGACGTTGGGGACTCGAATACGTCCCCGGTTACGAAATGGAAACTCTGGAATATCTTGAGCGTTCGGTGTCGACGTTGGTGCAGCGAGGCATCGTGCGGTGCGGAATAGGAGGAAAGCATTCCTTGACGCTGGCGGAACTGCGTGCGGTTGCCGCTCGACACGGACCTTTGGCGCTCATCCATTTTGATGCACATAGTGATACGTGGGACAATTACTTCGGTGGAAAAAATACAGCGCCGGAACGCGAATGCCGGTTATCTTCGGGGCGCAGTCGCTGGATCATGTCCCGACGGACCAACCGGTCGGTCGACGAAGACATCGTCGTCAGTGCGATCGTGCATTGGAATACGGTCTTGATCGCGCGGTCACACAGCTGAAACGAGCGGGGCGAGACATTCCTGACGCTCTGTTGAAGCACATCTCGCCACTAAGTTGGGAACATATCAACCTTACCGGCATCTACACATCAGATGCCGAACGGATTCCGAACGCTCCGCCCTGGGCTACGGCGTGCCGCGTAAGTTCCCGCCCCGTTCCCCTTAGCGTACGATTTCGCACTGCTCTTGTTCCGGCCCCTCGAAGGAGCAGACGGTCCATCACGCTTGTGGTGGAAATGTTGTAAGCTTCGTGCTACATAAAGCTAAATTCTGTAGCGCGAAGGTCTCAGATGCCTACCCCACATCAACCATCGGCAGCCGTCAGGCAAGCTTTGCGAAAGCTTGGCGCGGATATTTATGATGCTCGCCGCCGACGTAAGTTGCCGATGGCAGTAGTAGCAGAGCGAGCATTTACCTCTCGCTCGACCCTGCAAAAGATCGAGGCGGGCGACACGAACGTCGGCATCGGAATCTATGCGGGCGTCCTCCAGGCGTTAGGGCTACTCGACGGGCTGACCCAGGTTGCTGACATCAGCAACGACAGTGTCGGCCAGGCGCTTGCCAGTGCCGATCTGCCAAAGCGCGTTCGCCTGAAGCCCGCGTCAGGATCGTCTCGCGATGGCTGACTTCGAAGTTCATATCGACCTTGCTGGAGATACCCGCAGAATTGGTCTTGCGAGGAGCAATCGCATCCGCGGCTCAGAGACCATACTGTTCGAATATGACGATGCGTGGCTGAAGGATCCTGATCGCTTCTCGCTGGACCCTGCGCTGGCTTTGACCCGAGGGGCCTTCGTCGCATGCAGATAGTCGAACGTGTTCTCTGATCCGGCGAACCAGCAGCTTGCCGGTCGCATCGTCGATGTAGACGAGCAGGGCGATGGCGGCGCCGATTCCACTTGCGCCGCCTGCAACGATTGCCACTTTGCCCGTCAGACCCATGGGCGCGGTCACCAGACCGTATAGCCGCCGTCCGCCAGGACGATGGAACCAGTCATGAGGCTTGAAGCGTCCGAAGCCAGGAAGAGGACGATCGATGCGATTTCATGCGTTTGACCGACCCGGCCCATCGGAATGTTATTAAGCCAGATATTGGTGGTCTCGATATCGTTCTTGAGCGCAAAGGCGTTCATCGGTGTTTCGATGAAGCCGGGAGCGACAGCATTGACGCGGACACCGCGGGGCGCCCATTCGGCCGCGAGAGACTTGGTGATATGATGCACCCCAGCCTTGGATGCATTGTAGTGGACGTTCTTCTGGGGTCGGACGACAATTTCGCCGGCCATCGAGCCGATATTGACGATCGAGCCGTGACCACGTTCGATCATAGCGCGGCCAAAGGCCTGGGCGCACCAGAAGACGGCGTTGAAGTTGACATTCATCACCTCATGCCATTCCGCTTCGCTGATGTCCTCGCCAGCCGTCTGGCGGCCAATACCGGCATTGTTCACGAGGATGTCGATCGGCTGAAGCTTCTCGGCGAGCGATTTCACGGCGGCTGGATCGGTGACGTCGAGTTTTTCGAACGAGACAGTTGCATCACCGAGACGCGCTTCGGCGGCGTCGAGATTGGCTTGGCTGAAGTCGACGATAACGACCTCGGCGCCGGCCGAGACCAGGGCATCGACGCAAGATGCACCTATGCCGCCGGCCCCGCCGGTGACGACGGCACGGCGGCCGTCAAGTCTGAGTTTGTTCAAATAATCCATGAGTTTTCCTCCTTCACGATTCTGCATTGGCGACGCTGAGGGCGAGGGACGCTACGCCGACCAGCCCGCAATTGTCTCCCAAGGCTGCCGGAACCACTTCGACGCTTTTGAATGGGGCCATCGCATCTCGCCTGATACGCCGGTGAATACCTGCAGTGAGCAGGTCGAAAGCTTGTGAGACGCCACCGCCCATGATGATGCGCTGCGGGCTGAAGAGATGGGCGAGACCGGTAAATCCCACGCCGAGCAGGTCTGCCTCTTCTTCGATCAAGGCGATGCACTCTGCATCGCCGCCGCGCGCGCCTTCAACGGCATGCCGCGTTTCCACAGGGGCTGTCGCGGCCAGTTTACCGAGATAGCCGCGCGGGTTCTCTGCGGCGATCTTTTTCGCGCGCTTGCCCAAGGCCGTACCGGCTGCGAAGGCTTCAAAACACCCGAGGGCGCCGCAGGAGCACACGGGGCCATCGGGCGCCATGCGGAAGTGACCGACATGGGCACCCATGCCGCGATGTCCGTGCATGAGACTGCCGTCTACCACGACACCGCCGCCAATTCCCGTGCTCACCGTCACATAGACGAGATGGTCCAATCCCTGACCTGCCCCGTGTTTCCATTCACCGAAGGCGGCGGCGATGCCGTCGTTCTCGACAATCGCCAATCGACCGAAGGCTTCGGAAAGACGGCTTCGCAACGGAAACTGCTCCCAGCCGGGAAGGGTGGGAATGTGATCGACGACGCCTGTCTCCGTATCAAGAGGCCCCGGCGCCGAGATACCAACAGCCTGAACATTCGAGAGCTGCGATCCGCCACAGATTTCCGAAGCGAGTTGACGGAACTGGACCATCACCCCCTCGGGGCCGCCCGCAACGTCGGTTTTCGCCGCGGCACGGCTTACGACCTTTCCGCTATCGACCAAGGCGGCGCGAACCTGAGTGCCGCCGAGATCGAAGCCGATGGAAAGCCCCTGCCGGCGGGTCATGGAATTATCTCTCAGTCGGTTGAGCATGGACCCATTCCATCCGCTTGCTGAAGTCGTCGGCATTGAATGCGAGCGATCCCATGACGATGGTTTCTGCGCCGGCGCGACGAAGGCCCGGGACGGTGTGCTCGCGGATTCCGCCGTCCGCTGCGAGAACCACCCTGTTCGTCGATGCCTTGCCGGCGATCAGGGCGGCGGCTTCAAGAAGACGCGGCTCGGCTTGCGCGTCGAGACCCTGGCCCTTGATGCCGATGCGGGTTCCGAGCAGCGTCAGCATGCCAATGCGATCGAGATATTGCGCCACGTCCGCAACACCGGTCTGCAGCTGAAGCACGATGCCAGAGACAAGACCGAGATCAGCGATGAGCTTGAGACCGGCATCGATGTTGGCGTTCTCTGCGTGGATACTGATCAGATCGGAACCCGCATCGGCGAATTGGCGTATCTGATCGTCTAGGATGTCGTCGGTTGCCATCAGATGCACATGGAGGGGCTTTGACGTGTGCTTGCGGCAGAGAGCCACCAGGTCCGGGAAGAACAACAGGGCAGGGGAGAAATGACCGTCGGCCACGTCGATATGATAAATGTCCGTGAGTGCGTCGACGCGTTTGATCTCGTCTTCAAGTCGGCCGAGATTGGCGGACCACAGCGACATCTCCGCCATCAAGCGGTTCTTCGGAAGGGCGTCGATCCAGTTGGGGGCGGGTCTCATCTAAAGCTCCTTGAGGAATGCGGCGAGGGCGGCCTGGAAGTCCGAGCGATAGGCTTCCGGGCTCTCGGCCTTTGGGGTGATTTCGACGAAGCGGGCTCCGGGTATCCAGTTTGCCAAAGTGCCCGCGTAAGAGATGGGGTGGACGAAGTCTCGTTGATGCCCGATGACCAGCGTCGGCACCGAAATCCGCCGGATATCCTGTTCGCTGACGCCAGGGCCGTCGGCGGAAATCCGGCGCAGCAAAGCGGCGGTCACATCGATCGGCTCGCGGGAAAAGAAGCCACGGATCGAGGCGAGGTTATCGGGTGCATCGCGCCGAAGCGTATCGGCAATCTCCGAGATTTCGAAACGTTGGCGTGCTTCGAGTGCAGGCAGTGTCTCAAGCAGTTCGCCGACGTAAGCATTCGGCCGCATGTTCTCCGGATTATATTCCGCGAGCCACGCGGGGCGAGCAATGACCAATGCCCGAACGCGTTCTGGCTTTCGAACTGCAATGCGGAGCGAAATGGCGGCCCCCATGGAGATGCCGCCGATCACAGCTTTTTCCGCCCCCGACGCCTGAACATAGTCGACGATGTCATCGGCGAACGTCGCGATCGAGAGGTCATCCACGCGGCCGGCCCCCGAGAGGCCGTGGCCCCGGCATTCGACCGTCACACATCGAAATGCCGTGCGGTCGGGAAAGGCCAGCGCCGGCTGGGCAGCGTCGCCACACAGCCCGTGCTGGAAGACGAATGCCTCACCGTCACCGGTCTCGGTGACGGAAAGCTTCACGCTTCCGCTGACGTGGGTCGTGCGTTTCATGGTCGATCCAAGGTCGAGCGCAGAAACCGCGACACGTCGCCTGCCTCGCCGGCGGCAAGCCCATGGGTGATGAGATCACCGGCGAAGCCTGACGCGCGCAGCGTTGCGATGTAATGAGCGTAGTCGATGACACCCCTGCCGGCGGTGGCAAAGCCTCCGCCGGCATTGCGGTCCTTGGCATGTGCGATCTCGATGCGATCTTCAAGCAGATGGACAGCGGTTTCGATGATCCGCCTTCTTTGCTCCGGCTCTTCCTGTTCGATGAGGTTGGCCGGATCGAAAACGATTTTGATGCGGTCGTTGGCGAGAGTGTCGATTAAGGTACGCGCCTTGTGCGCGGAATTTATGACGTTGGCGAGCTCCGGCTCGACACCGATCCGGATATCGTAGCGATCGGCGATGGCGATCAGCAGCCGGAATTCCTTGATCATCTCGGACCAGGCTGCACCCGTGTCATTATCGGGATGGTGGCGCCATTGATCGATGGGATCACAGCTGCCTGTGCAAACGGTCAGGAGCCGTGATCCCATCCGACCTGCCTGGGAGGCAATCGTTTCAAAGCTCACTCTTCCGGTTTCGCGGACGGTCAGGTCCGGATGGATCATGTTGTATGTCGCTGAGATCGCGGCAATTGATACGCCTGTTTCATGGGAAGCGACCGCTACCGCATCGGCTACGGCATCGCTCACGTCCACCGGCAGGGAACTCAGACCGGAGCAGGCCATATTGTACTGGACGGACTGGTAGCCTGTTTCCTTGGCCGCCTTCAGAACATCGTGCGGCGCGGAACCGGGAAACGTCTTTGCGAAGATGCCGATCTGCATCAGACGGCTCCCGAGACTTCTGAGAGCTTCACGGGTTTTCCGGACTTTACCGATCGCGCAATCGCAACCATGCCCCGGACGGACGCGATGCCATCGTCGATGTCGGCGCCGGCCATGGGCGTTCCGGTCAGAATTGAGTCGGAAAATGCTTCGAGTTGCCGGCGATAGAAGTGACCGTCAGCCCCCAGAACACGTGTCGTTGCTCCGGACTTTTCACTGAAGATTTCCACCTCGCTCGTCTTGAAGAGCCAGGGATTGTAGGTCTTGCCGAGAATACTGCCGTTCTCTCCGTATATCTGGAAGCCTTCGTGCCAGTCCATTCGAACGGAGATCGTCAGATCGAGATGTCCAATCACACCGTTCTTGAAGGCGACATCGACAAACCAGCAATAGGCGCCGAACCGCTCCCGGAGCCGCGCATCAACCTCGGTTATCTCGCCTGCGAAGTAGCGCGCGGTGTCGAGGAGATGGCTGCCATGCGCAAGCATATAGTAGCGCTGCAGATCGGCCTTTGGGTTTCCCGACGGCTTCTTGGCGTCCACGCTCTTGACCATGAGAGGCTGAACCGCATCGGTGACCGCGTAGCGATGGGTGGAGTCGCAGTACCATGCCTTGAGGGCGAGCATCTCGCCCATGCCGCCATCGATGAATTCCTTGGCGCTTTGCAAGCCGGCGTCAAAACGTTTCATATGGCCAACCTGCAAGAGCTTGCCGCTCTTCTCGACGGCCCGCTTGAGCGCTTCGACTTCTTCCACGGAGATGCCGATCGGCTTTTCACTCAGCACATGCTTGCCTGCACTCAGCGCCTCGAGAGCGGCCGGCACATGAAACGCGTCCGACGTGGCGATGACGACGGCATCAAGCTCAGGATCGGCGAGCATCTCCGCATAGTTCTTAAACGCCTTTCGCGGCGCGTGCGTTGCGTCCATCCGTTCGCGCAGATCGTCAGCGATGTCGCAGATTGCGTAGAGCTCAGCATTCTTTGCTTTGGTGACGCTCTCGAAATGCGCGGCCTGCGAAATCGGTCCACATCCGAGAATGCCGACCTTGAGGACGGGCTTTTGGTCTTCCATTTCCATGCCTTTCTTGTCGAAGCCGACGGCGGGGCTTAACCCCGTTCGAATGTGTCCTTCAGACATCGTTCGACGTCGGAAGAATGATAGATCCCACCCGAGCGCACGCTCGGGATGATGTTCATCGCGCCAGGGTTAGAGAGCGCTGGCCGCGTGACGCAGCGCCGCAACCGGTCCTTCCGCGCGCAGGCGCGCCTTCGTCGCGTCGAAGATTTCCACAAAGCGAGGATTGTCCGCCATTGCGAGCGGCTCAAACGGGGAAAGCCTGAGGACTGCATGCGGGTCGTCCGATCGCAGCAATTCCTCGTCGCCGGGCGTCAAATGCGGTTCATCGACGGGAAGCGGTTCACCGCTCAGATCCTTGCCCCGCAAATATTGATCGAAGCTGGCAAGGCAAAGTGCGACCCGTTCGAACGAGCCACCCCGAGACAACAGTTCACCGAGGGTGCGCGACAGGAAGATCGGAAGCTTTGCGACGCCGTTTTGAGCGATGCGCAACAATTGATCGCCGATCGCCGGGTTCTCGAAACGGGCGATGATGCTGCGCTTGTAATCGCCCAGAGAGACACCATCCGGTCCCTTCACGATGGGGATCACGTCCTTCTCGAGGAACGCCAAAAGATAGTCGGCAATCGCGCGCTCACGGAGCGCCTGATCCACAATCCTGAACCCACACATCATGGCGGGATAGGAAAGCATCATATGGGATGCGTTGAGCAGCCGGCCTTTCATGGCCTCGAATTGTTCGACGTCGCCTCTCAGCTCTACGCCGACCTTTTCGAACGACGGGCGACCGGCAATGAAATCGTCTTCGACGACCCATTGGCTGAAGGTCTCGCCGATAACCGGCGTCTGATCGGCAATACCGCTCAGGCCATTCACGCGTGACACTTCGGCCGGGCCAACCGAAGGAGCAATGCGATCGACCATGCTATTGGGAAAAGAGACGTTCTGCTCGATCCACTTCGCCAGTTCCATATCGCGGGCGGCGGCGAAGCCCAGGACGGCCGTGCGCGATACCTTGCCGTTGCTGCGAAGATTGTCGCAGGACAGGATCGTGAAGCCCTTCAATCCAGCTTCACGACGCATTGAGAGCGCTTCCACAATGAAGCCGAATGTCGTTTTCGGAGTTTTCGGATTCGTAAGGTCATACTGGACATCGGGATCGGACAGTTTGAATTCCCGTGTCGCCTCGTCGAGATTGTAACCACCTTCGGTAATCGTCAGCGAAACAATGCGGGTTTCCGGCGCCGCGAGCCGGGTGAGCACTTTGTCAGGCGCTGCAGGTGCGTGAAGAAAATCGATCATCGCGCCGATAACCCGGACCGCCACCGAGCCGTTCGGCGCGAACTCCGTCAGCGTGTAAAGGCCGTCCTGCTTAGCGATAGCGTCGGCCTTCTTCCGCTTGTCATCTCCATCCCCGAGGCCAACCCCGACGATCCCCCAGGATTCCTGCCCGGGGATTTCGAGGCATTTCTCGACATAGAGGGCTTCATGTGCCCTGAAGAAATTACCCACACCGATATGCACGATGCCTGCGGAGAGCTGGCTGCGATCGTAGGCGGGGACCGTGACGCGTTGCGGCACCTCACCGAGTGCTTTATTCGAGAGCGTTACCCCGAGTGTGTCGTCGTCATTATCTGCTTCAGTTTTCATAAAACGTCCTCCCAAGACATCAGACTGTCATCGTGGCTATTTTATTTCTTTTACAAAAGAAATAAAATACCGGCAAGCAAATTTTCACCCGCCGGTACTTTGTTCTGCCAGCTATCTGGATGGGCTGGCCGTGGCCGAGCGCAACCAGGACGCTTCATCAGGAAGCCGAAGCAATTGTCATAACTTGAATTCTGCCAGGTTCTCCGGCGTCACGATCTTGGCTGGGCCGAGGATGATTTCGCCCTTATCTCCGACCGTGTAGTCGCCGAGACGACCAGCCTTCAATGTCTCGCCGGCCTTGCCGGTCAACTTGCACTGTGCTGCGGCCTGTGCCGCGTAGTAGGTGAGGTAGCCGAGGTCGGTTACATTCCACCAGATGACCTGCGCAGACCCGTTGGTCACATACTTCTTCATCAACGAGGCTGGAGCGAGACCCGTCAGCTTGATCTTGCCGCTCAGTCCGGCTTCATCGAGCGCGCGGGCGGCTGCCGGCAGCCCGATCCCGGCGGGGACAATCATGCCCTTGAGGTTGGGATAGGCTTGGACGAGCGCAAGTGCCTGTTGCTGGTTGATCTGTTCGGTCTCCTCCCCGTAAGCGACCTGGACCAGCTTCATCTTCGAGTATTGAGCATCGCTCGAAAGCTTCTGCTTCATGAAGTCGATCCAGGCGTTCTGGTTGGTCGCTGTTGCCGTCGATGAGAGAATGGCGAATTCGCCGTCGCCACCGATCAGCGCGTGCATGCTCTGCAGCATCATTTCGGCGAGGCTGTCGCCCTTCGCCTGATTGACGAACACGGTGCGGGCATCCGCCGCAGCGTCGGAGTCGAACGTGACGGTCTTGACGCCCTGGCGCGCGGCGCGTTTCAGCGACGGGGCGATCGCATTGGCGTCGTTCGATGCCAGCGCGATAACCTTGACGCCCTGAGACACAAGATTGTTGACGATCTCCACCTGTGCCTCGGCAGTCGCCTGTGACGGCGCGAGCCTGATGATCTCCCCGCCGATTTCCTTGGCCGCGTCCTGGGCACCGTCGCCGGCGACCTGAAAATAGGGGTCCGTGTCGAGCTTTGGCAGCCAGCCGATTTTCACGGCCTCGGTCGCGCATTCCTGGGCGTAGGATGCAGACGCAAAAAGGACGGCTGCAGCGGCAAGCGTTAGTTTCGTGACAATTCTCATGGTTTCCTCCTCCGGAAATATCGAGGCAAAAAAGGGGTCGCCCCATCCCCAGCCCTGCCGGCACTCAATGTCCTTTGGACAATGCCGGCGAAGGAACCTGCTAGATTGTTGATGAGTAGGGATCCGATCAGCAGTAGGCCGATGACCGTCCCTTGGGCATCGCCGCTGATCTGGTTCAAGCCTAAGAGGTTTCTCACGGTGGCGATCAGGATCAGCGCCCATAGAACGGCCGGGAGCTTGCCCTCGCCGCCGAACACACTGACACCGCCGAGGAGCGCGATCGTTATGATATCGAGCTCCATGCCGACGGCGTTGTTGGCACGCGCGTTCGCGAGGCGCGCCGTGTACACGATCCCGGCTATGGCACAGACGAAACCGGAGATCGTAAAGAGCCAGAACCGGATCCGATTGACTGTGATTCCAGAGTAGAGAGCGGCATCAGGGCTGGCCCCAAGCGCGTATATGCGACGGCCAACAGGCATGAATTGAAGGACGAGCGCGAAAACGGGAGCAAGGATCAGGAAGGGCAACAGTGTCCAGGGCACTGCCGTCGGTCCGATATTGTCGATGCCGAAATTCAGGAAAGCAACCGGAAAAATGTTGATCGAGCCACTTCCGAGAAGAACGTAGGCACCGCCTCGATAGAGTGCCATTGTCCCAAGCGTCACCACGAGGGAGGGAAGCCCGAGCACCACGACAAAGAAGCCATTGAACGCTCCGAGAACACCACCGGCGCCGATAGCGACTGCGATGCTTGCCCACAGTGGCCACCCTGCGGCCAATAGGCTTCCGAATATCACGCTCGCAAGCGCAAGGATTGAAGCGACGGACAAATCGATCTCACGGGCAATGATCAGCAGCACCATGGGAAGCACGATGAGCGCTTTTTCCGAGACGCCTGCCGCGAGTTGCGAAAGGTTGAAGGTGGTTACGAAGCCGCGGGTGGTGATAGCGCCCAAAATGATAAGAGCGATTGTGACCGCGGCGAGGAAGAATTCCCATGTTAGCTTGACGCGCATGGCCGGCTCCTCATTGTTTTCTTGAGGCGTCGCGGCGGCTCACTGCCGCGTCGATGCCGATGGCAGCGATGATCACCAGTCCGTAGATGCCCTGTAGCCAGAGGGGATGGACGCGAACCAGCGTGAGACCGTTGCGGATGATTAGTAGCGTGATGCTGCCGAGGATGATGCCTTTGATGGTTCCGGAGCCGCCTCGAATGGCGACGCCCCCGACGACCACAGCGGCGATGACCGTGAGTTCAAATCCCGACGCGACCCGGGCATCGACGGTTGCATAGCGCGAGGCCCATAATGCGCCGCACAGACCGGTCAACAGACCGGCGATAGAGAATGTCAGCACGACAAGGCGCTCGACCTTGATGCCGATCAGTCTGGCACCGTCCGGATTGGAGCCACTCGCGAACAGCTCCCGCCCGAATGGCGTACGGTTGAAGATAAAGGCGCCAATCAGAAGAACTGCGGCTGCGATGATGACCACGACGGGAACGCCAACAACCCGAACAGTTGTCATCTCCAGCCAGGATTCTGGGACGTCGTCGGCGCTGATCTGGTGGCCGCCGGCGGAAATAGCATTTATCCCGCGATAGACGAACAAAGTGCCGAGAGTTGCGACGATGGCCGGCAGCCGGCCATAGGCAATCAGCAATCCGTTGACGGCTCCGGCGCCCGCCCCCACGAGGCTGGCGACGGCGACGCCCCCGACAATACCGATCCCGGGGTGGAGTTCGAGCGCCCTGGCGGCTGCATAGGCGCTCAAGCCGATGATCGAGGCAACGGAAAGATCGATATTCCGCGTCACCATGACGAACATCTGCGCCAGCGCCACGATCGAGAGCAGCGCCACATCCATTCCGACGGCGGTTATATTGTCCGAACCGAAGACCCTGGGATTGATGATCGAGACCGGCACAAGGATCGCCGCGATCGCCGCGACCAGCCCGAACTCGCGTTGGGCAAACAGCCGGCGCGCCCAACTGCTGCTTGCTGACTTTGTGTCATTTGCAGACCTACGAGCGATTTCAGCCGGCGCTGATTCTTGTGTCGCTGCGTAAAGGATTTTTTCCTGCGTCGCTTCATTTGCCAGGAATTCGCCGGTCTTGTGACCCTCCCGCAAGACGACGATGCGGTCCGAGACACCTAGTAGTTCCGGCAGTTCAGAAGATATTACGAGGATCGCCAGGCCCTGACGTGCGAGTTCCGCGATCATCGCGTGAACCTCGGCCTTTGCCTGCACGTCGATGCCCTGGGTTGGCTCGTCGAGGATCAGCAATCGGGGTTTCGTGGCAAGCCATTTGGCCAGAACGACCTTTTGTTGGTTGCCTCCCGACAGTTCCCTGATCGGTTGATCAACATCTCGGTGTTTAAGGCGCATGCGGGTGAGCTCGCCCTGCGTGAGTTCGAGCGTTTTCTGACGACTGGTTAGGCCAAAACGAGCCGCCTTGCCCAAGACCGAGAGGGCGGCATTCTCAAGAATGGAAAATTCCATCACCAGGCTCTGGCCGAGACGATCTTCCGACACATAGGCGATGCCAGCTCGCACGGCTTCCGATGGAGAGTTGAAAGACACTCTCTTCCCGCCAAGCGTCATGACGCCGTCCGTTGCCCTGTCGATGCCGAACAGGACACGAGCGAGTTCGGTGCGACCGCTTCCAACCAGACCGCCGATACCCACGACTTCACCGGCACGAACGGTGAGATCGATATTCTCGAAGGCGCCGGCTCTGGAAAGCTGCTCGGCCGATAGCACGACTTCGCCGATGTTGGCTCCGTGCTCGGGGTAAAGCGATGTCAGCTCCCGTCCGACCATCATGCTGATTGCCCGGCCTCTGCCCAATGATGCTGCGGGCTCGATGCCGATCAACTGTCCATCCCGGAGAACAGCTATGCGGTCTGCAATTCTGAATATTTCATCCATTCGGTGGCCGACGAACATCATGGCGACGCCACGCTTCTTCAGCTCTGAAACGACCGAAAACAGAGTCTCCACTTCACGCTGTGACAAGGCCGCGGTGGGCTCGTCCATGATCAAAACACGCGCATCGAACGAAAGAGCCTTAGCTACCTCGACGAGCTGCTGCTCGGAAATCCGCAGATTTCTAACCTTTTCTGATGGACGGTGTCGAAGTCCGACCGCTTGGATCCACTTCGCGGCGTCGCGTTCCAACTTTCGCTGATCAATCAGCCCAAGCGGGCCGGGCGTCATGTGCCCGGCGAAGATGTTCTCAGCGATGGAGAGATCCGGGAAGAGGCCAGGATGCTGGTGCATGACGGCAACGCCGGCCTTATGTGCATCCAATGGTCCCGACAGGAGTACAGGTTCGCCACTCAACACTACGGTTCCGCTTGTTGGCTGATAAACGCCGGCAAGCATCTTCACGCAGGTGCTTTTTCCCGCACCGTTTTCGCCGAGCAATGCAAGCACTTCTCCTGGCCGAAGTGAGAAAGTCGCGTTCTTCAGCGCGGCGACGACGCCGAATGACTTTGACGCGTCCAGGAGACCAATGACTCCGTCGACCGCGGGTGCGAGATCCCGCTCCAAGATCATGGCTCAATCTCCCCGGAAATAACGCGGAGAGAACAGTCGTAGCCGAGCTCGAATGCCCGATAAGCCGTCGTCATATGCACCTCCCGCCATCCTCCATGGCAATGTGCAATCCGTACCAGAACGGAATTCGGTCTGTCTATAATTATTATTGTTACTAAAAAAAATATTGACTCGGGCTTGGTGTGCCGTCAGTTTGGCACCGTCCAGTCTGACGTGGGAGGAGATTTCGATGGCCGCCGTCACGCAGGAATTTCACTGAAACAAGGGAGGATCTCATGAAGATCTCGACATTTCTTGGCAGCGTCGCGCTGCTTTCAATCGCGACCGCATTCTCTGCTCATGCTGCCGATCGTGTGATCGCAGGAATCGTTTTCCAGCAGGACCAGTTTTTCCGGACCATTCAGATCGGTATGGAAGCGGCCGCCAAAAAAGAGGGCGTGGAGCTTCTCGGAGCAAACAGCGACAACAAGCCGGAAAAAGAGCAAAGCCTTATCAATACCTACATTTCCCGAAAGGTGGATGCCATCGTCATCTCGCCGCTGAGCAAGACGGCGTCTGCCGCCGCGCTCAATCGCGCGAAAGAGGCCGGGAGCAAAATCGTCACCTATAATTCGACCATTGAAGGTGACACCCCGACCGCCTTCATCAACTCCAGCCAGGAAGATCTCGGTGCCGAGACCGGCAAAGCGGCGGCGGCTTTCATCAAGAAAAACCTTGGTGGCAAGGCAAATATCGCCATTCTCCAGTTCAAATCGCAGGTTCCCGAGCAGAGTGCTGCACGCGTCGGCGGCTTCACGAAGGCCGTTGCCGAAGGTGGTGACGTCAAGGTCGTGTCCGACCAGGACGCCTGGCTTGCCGAAAAGGCGGTTTCCGTTACCAACGATATTCTGACGGCGCATCCGGAAGTGAACGTCATCTACGCCGCCAATGAAGGTGGGACCGTTGGCGCCGTGCAGGCGGTGCGTAACTCCGGCAAGCAAGGCAAGGTCTTCGTCTTCGGTATCGACGGCTCACGGCAGCTCGTCAATTTCCTGCTCTCCGATGACGGCATCTTGCAGGCCGTGACCGCCCAGCAGCCGTACGAGATCGGCTACACGGCCGTAGAAACGGCGATTGCTGCCCTCGACGGGAAACCCGCCGAAAAGGAAATCATCGTTCCCGGCAAGGCCCTCAACCGGAATGATCCGGAAAGTGTGAAGGCCTTCGGTGACGAACTCAAGAAGTACAAGTGACCGGTGCGATGACAGCGGGTCAACATGTCGAAACTCGGGCCGGCGCTTCAGCGCCGGCCATTGAGTTCGTTGAAGTGAGCAAAGTGTACGACGGCAAGATTGCTGTCGCTCGCATCCATCGGGCGTTCAGTGCCGGCCGCGTACATGCGCTGATGGGCAAGAACGGGTCCGGAAAGTCAACACTGGTGAAGATTCTATCCGGTGGTGTTCAGCCAACCCTCGGTCATGTCAAAATCCATGGCGCACGGACCGCCCTGGAAACACCGAGCGACGCCTTCAAGGCCGGTATCATTACCGTGCATCAGGAACTCTCGCTCGTTCCCTCTTTGTCGGTCGCCGAGAACATCTATCTCGGCCGCATGCCGAAGAAGCAGTTCCTCGGCGCCTCCGTCGTTGATTGGCAAGCCGTAAACGCCAAGGCAAGCGGCCTCCTGCATGAAATGGGGCTCGATCTCGATCCCAGGCGACTGGTTTCCGAATTGAGCGTCGGGCAACAGCAGATCATCGAGATCGCGAAAGCGATGTCGTTCGAGCCGAGGATCCTGCTCCTCGATGAGCCGACGTCCGCGCTCGCCACGCGTGAAGTCGACCAGCTTTTCAGCCTGATTAGGCGGCTGCGGGACCGTGGCGTCACGATGATCTACATCACCCACCGCATGAACGAACTGTTCGATATTGCCGACACCTGCACCGTCATCCGGGACGGTCACTACATTGGCAGCATCGAAATGTCGGCAGCTTCGCCTTCGCAAATCATTGAGATGATGTTCGGCGATATAGCCAAAGCGAAAAGACCGCCAAGACAGGAGATTGCGCGCAACAAGCCCATCCTCTCCGTGCGGAACCTCACAAGGGAAGGCGTATTTGAAGACATCTCGTTTGATCTCTATCCGGGAGAAATTCTCGGCTTCGCCGGACTGCTCGGCGCCGGTCGCACGGAAGTCTTGAAGTCAATTTTCGGAGCGGACGGCTTCAGCAGCGGTACGATCGAATTCGAAGGACGCGTAATCAGCGCTCCCACGCCGCGAACAATGAAGAGCCTCGGACTCGGATATACGCCAGAAAACCGCAAGGAAGCCGGGCTGGTCCAGATGCTGTCTAGTCATGACAATCTGTGCCTTGCAAGTCTGTCGCGCATTGCCGCCGGCGGCGTTATCACAGCCGCCAAGGAAGAGCCGTTCGTACAGCAGCAGATTCGCGACCTTGCGATCAACGTCCCCAATGCGAAGCTTCCAGTCTCATCGCTGTCTGGCGGAAACCAGCAAAAAATTGTCATTGGCAACTGGCTCAATACGTCGCCGAAGGTGATGTTCTTTGACGAGCCAAGCCGGGGCGTGGACGTGCAAGCCCGCCAGCAGATCTTCGAGATTATCTGGCGACAGGCGGCGCTGGGTCTTGCCTGCGTGTTCGTCTCCAGCGAGCTCGAGGAACTTCTCGAGGTGGCAGACCGCATCCTCGTTCAGAAGAGTGGCCGGCAGGTTGGCATGGTCGATCCTGCAAACACCGATCTCACCGAACTTTACCGCTTGTGTATGGAAGGAGCTGACCAATGAGCAGCGACACGAATGTTGGTCTCGCGACCGGGTCCGCCAACAATCCCGCTCCACGCGAACGGAGCACTACAGCGCTGAAGATTTACGCCATGGAAGCAATCCTTCTAGCGCTGATCGTGGTTCTCATCATCGTGGCTCCAGGCTTTGCCACGCTTGGAAACGCCCTGAATGTTCTGCGCACGGGCGCCATGCTGGGGATCATCGCCTTTGGCATGACGGCCGTGATCATATCCGGCGAAATCGACCTGTCGGTTGGTGCAGGTGTGGCGCTCGCAGGCTGCATCGTAGCCTATTGCTCCGAACAGCTTGCCCCGTCCCTCGACTATCCTCTGGCAATCCTGATTGGTGTTCTCGCCGCTGTGGCGGTCGGCGTAATCTGCGGTGTGTTCACAGGAACGATCCGGCGCCTCTTCAATGTGCCGACTTTCATCACGACGCTTGCGCTGTTCACGGCGCTGCGTGGAACGGCGAACCTGATCAGCGGCGGCTTTCCGTTGACCGACCTTCCAGGCTGGTTCTCGTTCTTTGGGGCAGGCGATCTCTTTGGCATCCCTTTCCCGGTCTATGTTTTGCTGGTCGTTTTTGTCGGAATGCACTTTTTGATGAAGTACACAAGCTTCGGACGCTCGGTCTATGCCGTTGGCGGCAATGCCGAAGCTGCCCGCCTATCGGGCATCGACGTCTTCGGCGTGAAGACGACTGCGCTGGCGATTACGGGTGGCCTTACGGCTGTGAGTGGCATGTTGATCGCGTCACAGATCGGTTCGGGAACCGGCACTACGGCAACGGGTATGGAGCTCGATGTGATTGCCGCTGTCATCATTGGTGGCACGAGTCTGTTCGGTGGAAAGGGCCGTGTTTGGGGAACCTTGCTCGGCGTTCTCTTCCTCGGCTGCGTGACCAACGGCATGACGCTGCTCAATGTCAACGAATACTGGCAGTACGTCGTACGTGGCGCGATCATTCTCGGTGCCGTGCTTCTCAATCAGGTTTTGGAACGTGTGAAGTAAGTGCTCGGTCGCCGTCCAGGGGCGCAAACACACTGCGTTTCGGGACAGCCGGGCGCTGCTCCGAACTCTGCCCGGGGAAGGGTTCAGCCAGGACAATCGCCGAATGGAGTGCCCATGCGTCTCGAACTTCCGAAATCAACCTTCCATCAGGATGAACGGCCCTTCGTGACGTCCACGCAGCTTACTGTCTCGACGTTCACGTTCCCGACAGGTGTAGAGGCTTTGCGCGTTCGAACACAGCGCGCAAGTCTCGTGGTCCTTCCCTATCTCGGACAGCAAATCTGGTCGGCCACCCTTGATGGGCACGAACTGGGCATGAAGAGTATGGTGCACTATCCAAAGAAGGGCGTTCCGCTCCTCGAAAACCTAGGCGGCTTCTTTTTCCACTGTGGCTTGACTGCCATCGCAGCGCCGGGAGAGGGCGATGACCACGCCCTGCACGGAGAACTTCCCTCAGCCGAATTCGACAGGGCGTGTCTCGAAATCACCGGCGAGGATGGCATGCTTGCCGTGACGATCAAGGGATCGTTTGAATATGCAAAAGCATTCTCAAGCCGATACCGCTTCAATTCCTCTATAACGATCCAGCAAGGCGAGGCGGCATTCGACATTAATGTTGAAGTGAACAACCTGAAAACGACGCCAATGGACCTTTGCTATCTTGGTCATATCAATTTTCGCCCCGTGGATGGGTCATCGCTTATCTACTCGGCGCCGTATACGCCGGCAGCCGTTGCGGTCCGTAGCGCAATTCCCGCCCATCTGACGCCCTCGGACGAATACCGAACGCTGCTTTCGGACCTCGCAGAGGATCCCGCGCGCCATCATGCCATTTCGGAGACCACGAACTATGATCCGGAAGTCGTGTTCAAGATCGGCTACCTTGCCGATGACGAAGGATGGGCCCACGCACTTCAGCGACATGGCGACGGAACGGCAGATTGGGTGGCACACCGACCCGATCAACTTCCTCACGCATTTCGGTGGTTCTCGAGGACGCCGGATCAAGATTGTCTTGCGATGACCGAACCGGCGACGTGCGGGATCGATGGCTATAGCGCAGAGAAGAAGCAGGGGAGGGTCCCTACGCTTGCGGGACAGGAGACGTGGTCGGCGCGAATGCGCGTTGGGCGCCTGACTTCGGAGCAGGCCGATGAGCTGATCTCGGATATCGACCGCATCTGCGATCGGACATAGATCAGGCCACGCCGGGGCTTCTCAGCAATTCGCTCACCTTGCGGCGGATACCCGCTTCGCTTCACGCAGAGGCCCTTTCCCCTCCGGTTGAAGGGGCGCCTGTAGACGCGAATGGGCGAGGGAGGCCTTGCGCGCGGCATCCCGAGACATCTCACATCGAAGCATTGGCCTCGGCGATGCCCTTTGTCAGGCTGCCGGTGGCCGGGAAGAGCGGGATGAGGCAGGCTTGGAGCGCGTGGTAGATATCGCCCTTGCCGGGGAACAGCGAGTGAGAGGGAACGAGATCTTCCGTCAGCTCCTCATGCCAGCCGCCGTTCTTGTGGTCGATGAAGGCGCGCTCGATCACGTTCCAGATCTTGCGGTAGCTCTCTTCATGGAAATCGCTCGGCAGGTGCTCGTTGAGGAAATGTGCGGCAGCCGCACCTTCGCAGGCCGGCCACCAGAGCTTGTTGCGCTTGGCGGGCTTGTCGTCCCAATCGAGCGTATAGAAGAAGCTACCCTTGTTGTTGTCCCAGCCGAGTGCCATGGATTGCGCAAAGAGCGCCTTGGCCGCATCCGGCATCCATTCGATCCGTTTGTCGCCGAGTGCCCAGAGCTGCAGGATGAGGCGGGCCCATTCCAGCCAGTGGCCGGGCGTCGTGCCGGCCGGGCGGAACATTTCGTTCGGATGATAGTAAGTCTTGTCGAGATTCCATTCGGCGTCGAAATGCTCGGCGACGCGCCAGTCGACCGAACCAGCGACGCGGCGGATGACGAGATCGGCAATGGTTTCGGCCTTGGTCAGGTATTCCCGGTCGCCGGTGGCTTCGAAGGCCGCCATCAGCGCTTCGGTCAGGTGCATGTTGGAGTTCTGGCCGCGATAGGCGCCGCCATCGAGCGGCTGCCAGTCGGCGGTGAATTCCTCGGCGATCGCGCCGTGCTTCGCTTCCCAGAACTTCGTGTTGAGGATCTCGGTGATATCATCAAGCATGCCGTCGGCAAGCGGATGACCGATCGTCTTTGCCGATGAGGCGGCGAGCAGCACGAAGGCATGGCCATAGCCCTGCTTGTTGGAATCGACAGGGCCGTTATTGTCGAGAGACCAGAAATAGCCGCCATTCTTCCGGTCGCGATGGTGGTTCCAGATATAGTCCATGCGGTGGTCGACAACATCGGCAGCGCCGGGGCGGCCGAGCAAGGCGCCGATCGAGAAGCAATGCACGGCGCGCGCCGCGATATGGATGCCGCGAATCTGGCCCTCGGCGTCGAGAGGCCTACCTTCGGCGTCGAGATCGTAGAAGCCGCCCTTGGGATTGACCGAATTGTGCTGGAAGAAATCGAAGAGACCGTTCGCTTGGGTCAGCAGCCAGTCGCGATGATAGGTACGGCGGCTCCAGCGAACAGTGTCAAGTGCGAGTATCTGAGGCATTTCTTTTTGTCCTGTCGGATAGTTGAATTGACGGTTCGGGCACATTAGCGCCGTCCTGCCGAGTCGAGCCGACGGATCGGTGTCGGCGCACATCAATGCACTGCATTTCCGCACGACGAGCCGCTTCCACGCCCTCATCGGTATCCTCGAACACCAGGCAATCTCGCGGGGCTGTCGTCAATCGAGAGGCAGCTTCCAGAAAGAGCGCCGGCGAAGGCTTTCCTTCTTCAACGTCATCGATGGTGATCACGTGATCGAAGACCGCAATAAGACCGGACGCCGTCAGCGTTCGGGTGACGGAAATGCGTTGGCCTCCTGATGCCACCGCGGTCGGAATTTGCTTGGAATAGAGCCGAGCGACGTCGGCAACGTCGGAAAACTCACAGACGTTCTCAACCGAGGCCGTATAAGCTGCCTCGCTGTCCCGAATTGTCATATCCACGTCAACGTGGCATGCAAATGATCGTTCAAACGCCTGAAGAAGTTTGCCCGCAGAGAGGCCGGTGCGGGATAGATACCAGCTTTTGTCGAGGCTCTTCCCCTGCAAAGCCAAGGCATGTTTGAACGCTTCGAAATGCAGCGAGGCCGTGTCAACGAGTGTGCCATCGCAATCGAATATGATCGCTTTGAAACGATAGCTCTCTAGATCCAAGGATTGGTTCAACGTATTCCTCCATACGATACGCGAATTGATGCCCACGGCGCCGCTGAGCGGCGGTCGAGCCTCCCATCGTGCGATATCTGTTCCTAGGGCTGTAGCTCTTGCTCCGATATCTCCACGCGGGAGATGTCAAAGCCGTGATGATGCGCGATCGTTGCTGCACCAATCGCGCATTCAAATTTGCCGAGTTCCGACAAGCGGACCTCTGGTACAGGGATGCCGGGAATGATGCCGCTCTGAACGCCCGTTCGGATGCGCTCCAGGGTGAATTCGAGAACAGGGCGCATGACCCCGCCGAGAATCACCGTCGATGGGTTGAACATGTTGATCAGGGAGACGATGCCGAGCGTTAACCAGCGGGTGAAGTCGTCCAGAGCCTTGATGGCAACGGGATCCTTCTGTTCCGCTCCGGCAACCACGTCCGCGGGGAGAGCCGCGAATTGGGATTCGGTCAACTGGTCAGTCCCGTGGAGGCTTCTTGCCAGCGAGCCTAAGTTGACCCAGCTTTCGAGACAGCCCTTCTGGCCGCAGCTGCAAAGCGCGCCCTCGTCGGAGAGCCGAATGTGGCCGAACTCTCCTGCCGTCCCGCCAGCTCCTCTCAGCAGGCGACCGTTTACGATGGCGGCCCCGCCGCATCCCGTTCCAAGCTTGAGGAAAATCGTGCAAACGCTCGGCAAGGACGGCTGGGTGTAAACCGCGCCGAACGCGGCTGCATTCGCGTTGTTCTCAACTGAGCATGGCAGACGAACGGCGCGTGACAGCTCGGCCAGGAGATCGACCGACTTCCAGCCTAGGATAGGCAGATTCACAACGTACCCTTCCGAGGTCACGATACCCGGAACGGTTACACCGACGCTGTGGATTTTGTCACGATATCGTTGCTGTATTGTCAGTGAAGAGAGATGCTCGGAAATAGCGTTGACGGCCAGCGTTGGCGACGTATCACGCGGGATCGAGATTTCTTGGGAATCCACGACACCAGCAAGTAAGTCGATCACAGCAAAGCGCATCACCCCGACGCCAATTTCGACGCCGAGGAAAAATGCGCCTTCGGCGTTGAGAAAAACCTGTCCGCCTGGACGCCCGGGTTCGCGCAGCTTGTCTGTGACGCTATAGGGCTTGCGAGCCTCACGCACGAGATCGCGCTCGACCAAGCCATTGATGAGACGAGTGATCGTGGCAGGCGTCACGCCAAGATGACGGGCGATATCGGCGCGGCTTGCCGGTCCCTGCGTGCGCAACATCGTAAGAATGCGCAATTCATTGAGGAATCTCGCCAGGGTTTGGTCGACCATCTTAAGATTTCTCTGCGGCTGAGCGAACACGTTGATACCTCGGCTATGACATTAATTTCATTTCGAAACAAATACTTTTGGCTGTAATTGACCCGCTTCCACAGACGACGAGCTTGCATATAATTTATTTTTATACAACAAAAACTATTGACGCAAAGATAATTTTTGTGGCCCTTTGCCGGTGTACTCAAGGAGGAGCGTTAATGGGAGGTTACGCTATGAAATTCCCACGTGTTCTATTCGCAGCCACGGCTGTGGCCTTCGCCGGCCACGCCAATGCGGCTGACATCGTCGGCATCATTACCAAGACCAACACCAACCCCGGTTTCGTCAAAATGCGCGAAGGCGCCGAAGAGAAGGCGAAGGAATTGGGGCTGGAACTGCGTTCGTTCGCGGGGAAATTCGACGGCGATAACGACGGCCAGGTTCAAGCGATCGAAAATCTGGTCTCGGCTGGCGCAAAGGGCATCTTGATCACGCCGAGCGACACCAAAGCGATCGTGCCGGCCGTCCAAGCTGCCCGCGACGCCGGCGTTCTCGTAATCGCGCTCGATACGCCCCTCGAACCGATCGACGCGGCCGACGCCACTTTTAGGACGGACAATTTCAAAGCCGAGCAGCTGATCGGCGAATGGGCTTCGAAAACCCTCGGCGATAAGAGCAAGGACGCAAAGATCGCGTTCCTCGACCTCGCTGTCAGCCAGCCGACAGTCGATTACCTCCGCGACCAGGGGTTCATGAAGGGCTTTGGGATCGATATCCAGGATCCTAACCGGTATGGCGACGAGAGCGATCCCCGCATTTGCGGTCACGAAATGACCGGTGGTGCCGAAGACGGGGGTCGAACTGCAATGGAGAAGCTCCTTCAGGAGTGCAACGACAACAATGTCGTCTATACGATCAACGACCATGTAATTGCGTTCCGGCATGTGGCAGCTCACGCATTGCGAGCCCGGAGTGCCAGGAGTGTGATGATGATGTGACGGCGCATCATAGATAGCCCGTTTCAAGGTCGGGAATCCCGGCCGGCCCGTTTGGTTGTGGCATTGCGTGCAAAGCGCGTTACCTTGCGCCAGCAACAGGCCGGAATGCGGATCATGACAATTGGTGCAGGTGACGCCCTCCTCGTGCATCATCGATTGGAGAACGAGCCGAACACGTAGGATTCCCCGTCTTGCTGCCCGTCGGCGAAATAACCCCCGTCTGTCAGGTATGACAGCTTGTAGTGGTCGCCGAAAACCTCGCCCGGTAGCGTGGTGTCCGGCCCAATTGCTTCGCGGCGTGAATGGCACGGGCCGCACATGTTCTGCTCGATCGCCTGCTTGCCAGCCGCGCGCGGCAGAAGCCATCCGTGCGGATCAAGATCGGCACCGGCCATCTCGCCTCGTTCGGCCCACGCCAAATGTGCGCTGCCCGGCCCATGACAGGCTTCGCAGCCGACAGCGAGATCGCTCCACGGTAGGCGTGCGAAGCCGGTTCGTAGTTCTTGCGGAAATCGGTCTGCAGACCGCGCATCGAGCTTGCCAGTTCTTGTAGGCGCCGGTCCAGTACAGACCGTTTCCGGCGCCCACATCTGTGTCTGGGTAGAGGTGAAACCAGCGCTTTCTCGTGGCGTCCCAAGCCAGATCGAGCGCCTGGAGGCGGCCACCGTCGATCTCTACGAGGTACTGCTGCAGCGGAAAGATGCCAGGACATCTCATAGTTGAAAGGATGGCTTCGACTGAACGCATATTGCGCACCTAAAAATTGCTCCAATGCACTGCCATATTCGACATATGAACGCATAAACGACCGCAATCGGTTACTTCTTGCAAATCCAGTTGTCTTTTCAGGAATATGAAAACGTCGCAGGGCAGGATGAGCGAAAGCCTGTTTCCGACGCGCTTGGGCCATCGCTTGAGAAGTTCACGTCGGACTTCGCCGACGACTACGCGTGTGCGGAGTATCTGGCTAAGAAGCGATGGAAGTCAGGATTCCCAATGCTCTCGATGTGGAGGCGACCGCGCATCGCTCGAAGCCAGGCCGTGGATCTGGAAATGCCAGGGCGGCGGCGTCGATGACAACGGAACGCGCACGACGACCGCGTGTCGGCATCAGACCTCGTTGATCGCTGGCATCGCGATGCAGGGCACGCATCTTCCGCTGCGAACCTGGTTTCTCGCCGCCTACCTTCTCGCACCCATTCGAACGGGATGCCCTGCAGCTCGGATGGCTATTCAAGGTGCCTCACGGAGCCTTGGGGGAACTACCTGCCTTGGCCATCGTCACGTCGCTCAGTCGAGGCTGGCCGGCGAGGAGAACGACCGATTGGCGTCCACCACGAAGATGGCCAGCTCGTCGAGATCGGTTGTGCCGGCGTTGAACACCTCCATCGGCGTGTTGGCCCCGTGCCCGATCATGGTCATGCCGGCTTCAGTATAGGTCACGCCGTGGGGCGTTTTCTGACCGAGCTTGCCGGCCATCACATAGAATGCCTCGGAGCCCGGATGCGTATGGATTGCCGACTTGGTTCCGGGCGCTCCACCGGCGTGATTGATGCGCAGCAGATACTCGCTCGCCTTGACCGGCGGAAGGGGGCCGATCTCGGCGACCTTGGTTCCGCCAGGCGTCGACCCACCCTTGGGCCCGAGCGTGAACAACCAGATCTTGTCCGCAACTTCCGCCACAAGCGAGGTCGGACCCGCCGCGTCTTGGCCATCTTTCAGCGTCGGGAAATTCTCCAGCCGCCAGTATAATGGCCCAGACGGCAGCTCTGTGACCTTCTTCTCAACCACCGGCTTGATGAAGAACTTGTTTTCTTCGGACAATGTTGCTGAAGTCATCAGCCCGAAAGCAGATAGGGAAATCATAAGCGCGCCGACATGGCGTACGCTGAGGGAACGAAGCTTCATGGTTGGTCCTCCTGGTGATGCTTCGTTGGCAGGCGCCTCGACGGTGAGTGTGATTCCTTACAAATAGGCGACCACAGGCGATGTGCCGCTCGCCAGTCTCGCACTGTCAAGACGTGGCGGTGGCCACAAGAAGCGCAAATGTCGTTGCTCGATTGTCGTGGAGCAGTGACGGGCGGCAAAGGCGCGGTTGATGGCGAACACCAGCACGCCCGCATGTGAATGCGGCTTCCCCCTTCGCTTGTATGTAGAATTTCTTATTCTACCACCGTTTGAGGTCGGGGGCCATGTCCGATTTCGGCAGATTTGAGTAGTGATCCATACCGGACCGCTCCCTAGCTCGGAGAACAGCTTTGGAACCCGTCCCGCCGGCGACGCGCACGGTGGTTATACGCGATCTGTTGGAAGGTGGGGTTGAAAGCTTTTCTACGTCGAGGATCTTCTGGATGCGTGGCAGACTTTCGGCGATGGCTTCCAGCTTCCCACGCCCTGCCGTTTCAGCGGCGCCGTCGACCGCTTGAACTTGTCGCCACAGGTAAGCACGTTGGGACACCAATCCAGCAGTGCGTGCTCGAAAGCCGCAGAAGCCTATTCGCGGTTCCAGTGTACGCGGCGATGCATCCGCCGACATACGACGACGAAGGAGAACCCTCCCCGGTTGTTCATCTTGCTGCAAGGATGTCGCCCGTCGAGTTCGCGCACGAGAAACCGGCTCACCGCGGCGCGCCATAATCGCGCGACCGGGGGAATGAGCGCCTACGTCGACAAGGCTATCCTGAGGCTTCTGCGCGTCGGGACCGAGCTTCTGATCATTGGCGACGCCCAGTACCTGTTTTTTGACCGCAGTTCGGAAGATACTCGCAATGGAGTAGTTTCCGGGGCGATGTCGGTGAACAACTCCTCGCCACTCGCGTTTCAAGCGAAACGGAGGAGAACGACATGCCAGCCTTGGACGAATCTTTCGAAGAGTTCATGAAACGCCGCGAAAGCGTTTCCCTCGACTACATCAACGGCAACCCGGCCACCTTGATCGACATCTCGACGTCGCACGATCCGGCGACCTTCTTCCCGCCGTCCGGCGATCGAATTTCGGGAGCAACGAACGTGAATGCCGCCAACGAAAAGGGTGCATCCTCCTTCAAGGAGGGCAGCTCCGGACATTTCGAGGTGATCCAATCGGCGGAGAGTGGCGATCTCTCGTTCTGGACGGGTCTTCAACATGCCAAAGTGCGCATGGAGGGCAAGGAAGGAGAGGTTCCGATGTCCCTACGCGTCACGGAGGTCTTCCGTCGTGAAAACGGCGAATGGAAACTCGTCCATCGGCACGCCGACATGGCGGACACGAGCAGCAAATAGCTTCGGCCGCCGCCCGGGTGTTCCCGATACCACTATGCGAACGTTGTCGTCCGGGCCACAATGCCGATTGAGATTCGGGTCGCCGTCCGTCCACGACGCCGGCCCGCGCTCTTCGACGCCTACCTTCGCCGCGTCGACGGCCCTGCGCGCTTCGCGACACCGCTCCTCGTTCCCGACGTCTTCTTTCGCCGCTCCATATGCCGAACGACCGGGATGATTCCAAACACAGCAGTGATACCGGAGCGCCGCTTGGCGAACGAGATGATCCAATTGTTGGTTCGATCAGTCCAAAAAATGGTGCATCATGTCGTTAATCGATTTTTTGATGGCTCATCCCGTTCGCACAGGCGGACGCCTCTTATTGCCTGTCGAGGGAGCGGGAAATCCTTTCCCAAATGAAACTGTCGGTCCTCGGGCCGGAGAGGACGCAGCATCAAGGGGGGTTAGATCAGGCCAGATTCACCAACGTATGTCGTGTTAGCCGTATCGGGTGCCGAATGGTACACTGGGAGCTAGATAGCACAGCAACGCCCCAGCGAAGCGGCAGCATCTGGTCGATTAATCTGGGTTTCCGTCAGGATTCTATGTCCACAACTCTGGACTATGTTCGCAATCGCGCATATACGAGGCAAAGTAGAAGTCGCCCGGTGCTGCATAATTGATATGCGAAGCTGACGCTTGACTTCGTCCGGGGCATCTCCGGGTGGGGTAAACATCGTGCGCATATCCGTCCTTCAGACTACGGCCCAAGACGCATTGCAGCCCGTTCCGGATGACATTCGGGAGGGAAGAACATGCCTGATCTTCAACGCAGGGAATTTATCGTTCAAGGAAGCGCGGTACTCGCCGCAATCGCGGGTCTGTACGCTTCGGGGGTCAACGCTTTTCCGACGCAGGCGGGCGCGAAGGTTATTCCGTGGCTAGATCAGCCGACGGAAAATCCTAATCCGGCCGTTATCCAGACGCAGCTCGTCTGGGAAGACTTGGATAGCTTCATAACTCCAAATGACAAGTTCTTCAGCATCGCGCATTTCAATCGACCGACGATCGACGAGAAATCGTGGTCCCTCGATATCGGCGGCCTGGTCAAGAAGCCATTAAAATTGACGCTTGCTGACATAAAGGCGCGACCGCGACAGGAGGTCGTTTTTACAGTAGAATGCTCGGGTAACCACGGGTTCCCATTTTTCACGGGCGGTATCGGCAATGCCCGCTGGGCAGGCACGCCGCTTGCGCCGATCCTCAAGGAAGCCGGGGTCCTTGATAATGGCATCGAGGTTGTCTTCTTCGGTACCGACAGAGGCGACATCGAAATACGCGACATCAAGATGCAACAGAACTTCGCTCGTAGCATGTCGCTCGCCGATGCAATGAGCCCCGACAATCTACTCTGCTATGAAATGAACGGCGCGACCCTGCCGACGCCCAATGGTTTTCCGCTGCGGCTGATCGCTCCGGGCTGGTACGGCATCGCCAACGTCAAGTGGCTGAAGGAAATCGAGGTTCGCGATACCCGCTTCATGAGCCTGCTGATGGCCCGCGACTATGTCACCATCCGGGAGGAAGAGCACAACGGGGAGATCGTCTGGGCTGAGACTTCCGTCGGCCGAGCCCGGATAAAGTCCGCGCCCGCCAAAGTCACCCGGACAGACTCAGGTTACCGCATTATCGGCGCGGCCTGGGGGGCACCAATCGACCGGGTCGAAGTGCAAATCGATCAAACGCCATGGAAACCAGCGATCATTGATCACAGTGAGGAAGCCGATCACGCTTGGAAAATTTGGTCCTTGGATTGGGCAAATCCCTCTCCTGGAGAACACACTGTGACCTCGCGCGCGATCAGCACCACTGGCCAGATTCAACCGGCAATGGACGACCCCTTGATCGCCAAAAAGCACACATACTGGGAAAGCAATGGCCAGGTGACACGCCGAATCCGCATCTCTTGAGAACATTGCTGCCACTATGTCGGGCTCATGGGGAGGGCGTCACAGTCTTTTTGCCGACGCGATAGAGCTGTGTAAACCACGACGGCTGTGGTCCTGCGGTCAGTTGATGATCTGTGGAGGACGAGGTCGATAGCTTCACCGACAGGGATCGCGAGGAAAGCAGGAACGCAAGCTACGTCCGGCAGGTGATCAACAGCTTTCTCGAATGCCTTGATGGAACGACCGGCCGGGAAGGGGTGGTTGTCGTCGGTGCCTGCAACAACCCGAGCGTTATGGACGCCGCGATTCTTCGACCCGGCCGGCTAGACCATCACATCAGGCTGGCATACGGACGCCGAAGCCCGCGTGGGAAACCTTCGACTACATCTTTGCGGAAACCTTCCTGACGCGGACTTCTCCCATTTCGCCGACGACAGCTTGGGCCTCACGGGAGCGAACATCGCGAGGCTAGTCAGGCTGGCCCGCCGGGTGGCCCGCCGTCATCGCCGGCCGGTCGCCGTCGAGGACGTCATGGCGAGCCTGCCCGGCCGTGTCGCGCTGTCCGAGAAGTTCCTCTGGGCGCTCGCTATCCATGAGCTGGGGCATGCCGCCGTCGCTTTCGCGACAGGAGCCGGAAAACTGTGGGGCGTTTCCATCGAGAGCAAGGCCTCTGCGTCGGTCGAGCGCCAGATCCTCGGTGCCGCCGTCATGGAGGCTGGTGAGGTCGAAAACCACGGGAAGCAGTTCTATCTCGACAATATCGCTGTGTTTCGGCGTGCAAATTGACACCCAAACCCGCGCAAATGTCTCAATGTCGGCTTAAAAAAGCAATAGCCGAAACCGCATTCCTGTCCCATAAATAAGCTTTACGCCGCCCAAATGTGTAAGAGCCTGACCGAAAAAGAGTTGAGTGAAATCAGCCAGTTGTGATTCTGTTTGTTTGCTTAGGACGAACGGGGACCGCAATGGGCTGGACTGATTTCACCCGTCGGCAATATGCCCGACGCGCAATGCGGTATGCAAGCGATCTGACGGACCGGGAATGGGGATTGATCTCGCCTTGCCTGCCTGGACCGAGGCGGCTGGGCAGGCCGCGTAGCACCGATCTTCGCGAGGTCGTGAATGCGTTGCTTTACATCGCCACGACGGGCTGCCAGTGGCGGATGATGCCCAGGGATTTTCCGCCTTTTACAACTGTGCAGTCCTATTTCTATGAATGGCGAGCGACAGGGTTATGGGGTCGGATCAACCATCATCTTGTGATGGAGGCGCGTGAATTGGAAGGCCGGGAAGCCTCGCCGTCTGCGGGCGTGATCGACAGTCAAAGCGTAAAAACCACGGAAAGCGGCGGCATTTCGGGTTATGACGCGGGCAAGAAGATTAAGGGACGCAAGCGTCATATCGTCGTCGACACGCTTGGACTGATGGTCGGCCTCGTGGTTCACAGCGCCGATATTCTCAAGCGCTGGCCGTGGCTGAGACATATCTTCGCCGACGGTGGTTATGCCGGACCGAAGCTGAAGGGCGCACTGCAAAAGATCGCAAAGTTCACTCTCCAGATCGTCAAGCGGACCGACAAGGCAAAAGGCTTCGAGGTTCTGCCGCGTCGCTGGGTCGTGGAGCGCACCTTCGCGTGGCTTGGCAGATGCCGACGCTTGGCGAAGGATTGGGAAAAGTCCCTCGCTTCAGCCGAAGCCTGGATCACTATCGCCCACATCCGCGTCCTGACACGACGCTTGGCAAGATACGGATATCGTTGAAACCTTTTCGAGTCAGGCTCTAAGGGCTATTTAGTAATGCGACAGTTGGGCCAGTTAGAGATGCGACAGTCTCGCCTCTCGACGCACTGGTCAAAGCCAACGTTGGGAGCAAGGATGACGATCTTCAGCCTGGTCGAGACCAGGAGCGGTCGGAGTCGTCATGTCCTTTATGATCACCATGTCGCAGAAAGAATTGCATCGCCTCGAAGTTGTCCAGAAGATCCGTGATCAGCGCCTGAGCGTTGTCCAGGCCGCCGAACTGCTGGGCCTTAGCCGAAGTCAGATGCACAGGCTGCTGCAGGCCTATGACCATGCCGGTGCGGCCGGCCTGGTTTCGAAGAAGCGATCGAGACCAAGCAATCGGCGCCACAGCGAGGAGTTTCGCAATGCGGCGCTGGATCTCATCCGCGAACGCTATCTGGATTTCGGTCCGACGCTGGCTCGCGAGAAGCTGATCGAACTGCATCATATTTCGGTCGCCAAGGAGACGCTGCGGCAATGGATGACAGAGGCCGGCATCTGGATCTCACGGCGCGAGCGCAAGAAGCGAGTTTTCCAGCCACGTGGCCGTCGCGATTGTTTCGGGGAGCTGGTTCAGATTGATGGGTCGCATCACTGGTGGTTTGAGAACCGCGGTCCTAAATGCGCCCTGCTCGTCTACATCGACGATGCGACCGGCAAGCTCTTACATCTGCGGTTCGCCGGATCAGAGAACACGTTCGACTATCTGCATGCGACGAAGGCCTATCTGCAGCAATGGGGTAAACCACTGGCGTTCTACAGCGACAAGCACAGCGTCTTTCGCTCGACTAATGCATCGGAGAAAGACCGGACGAGCGGGCTAACGCAGTTTGGACGTGCGCTCTATGAGCTGAACATCGACATCATCTGCGCCAACACTCCGCAAGCCAAAGGCCGCGTGGAACGCGCCAACCAGACGCTGCAGGATCGGCTGGTGCTCCAAAGAACGTCCAGCCAGGATGATCGCGTATGGGCGGAGGCGGAACTCAAGGACGTCGGTGATCAAGCTCTGATGCGCGGGTTGGATGCCGCATGCCCGATAATGCATCCGGGGCTATTCCTATCTTACTACTGCCGTCGGTCGGTACCATCCACAAAGCGCGGGACAACGGCAGGGGAAATCCGTCAGCGGGTGCCCTCATGTCGTGAAGCTTACATGGTCTGCGCTCGCGCCGTCGGATCGCGACGCCATATTCACCTATATCGAGGCAGATAAATCCTTCGGCTGTAATGATTGACGAACGGATCATGGGCGCCACTCGCCGCTTGGTCGATTTGCCAGCATGCGGCTGGCGGCGGTGGATGCCAAGCTGAATCCGAACTTGTACCCCCAGCGAACGGCACTTAATGCGGACGAAGTTGGAATGATAGAGGAATCGCGGGCCTTGGAAGCAGGCCCGCGATGCTTTCAATTTATTGGATGACCTCAATCACCGCGCGGGTCTTCGGGTTGACGAGCACACGTTTTTTGTTGACGACCACATAGCCGTAATCAGGTTGATCGGGGATTGTGTGGATCTCGACCGTGTCAGGAAGCGCCGTACCGACTGCGACGTCACCTTCAAAGGTGACGGAGGGCGTTTCCTGTTTTAGGACATAGGTCTTGACCTCGCCAGGAACGACGACCGTCGTCGTCTGCGCGACCGCCGCTCCTCCGAGTGACAGAAGCACCGATACCGCAGAGATGACTAATGTTTTCATGTTGTCCTCCAGGATCTTGAGTGTCCCGGTAAACGCCACCGATACGATATAGTTCCTCCGCTACCCGGAATGCCTGCGGGCCTTTGAATAGGCGACGTTAGCGTTCTCTCTCGCGCTCCACGAGGTGGGATGTCCGAGAAGTTCGAGCAACTGGACGAGCTTCTCATCCCCTAGGTGCGAACCCTCGAACGTCATGAACCCGCCGATCCGAGCCACAGCCGCGTACCTTCTCAACTTCGTCTCTACGGCACGCCTGCACGCTTCTGGTGCAGGCTGAACGGATCTGACCTGGCGCATGGTTGGAGGCAGCGGAAAAGAAGGGTCGCGCCATAGGCGAGAACGCCCATGAGCGCCATGGCGACCATGATCCTGCGTCGGTCGCCGATCAGGTCGGAAAGAATGCCCAACGAGACGCTGATCGTCACCGCAGATACCGATGTTACGAAACGAGAACCAAATAGGCCTGATCGCTCATGCCCAGTTGCCGGATTGCCGTAATCGAGAGGTAGACTAAAAGTTGCCGCCACCGCCGCGCGACGACCGACCGGGAGGCGACGACGAGTTACCCTTCCGATGGCGACTGCTCGTGTGTGCGAAGTACGCGGTCAAGCGGCCTGTTCCACCGCCAGTATGCCCGCCGGAAGTGGGTTGATCAGCGACTTCGCCGAAACGGTTGGATCGAGCCAGTCGGCCCAGGCGCTGCGCTCCAGTATGACGATCTGCCGATCATGGTATGGGGCGATGTCCGGCCCCAGTTCCATTGTCAGCATAGCGAAGGCCTGTCCCACCTCCCTGCGTATCGTGCCAGATGCCGGCAATGCAGAAGATCGGCTCGTCCTTTTTCGTAAAGAGCAACTTGTCCTTGCGCTTCTTCGTCGGGTCCTTAGGTTCGGTGAACTCGTACGTGCTGGTCGACAGGAGGTCATCTTGCCGGGTCTCTACCGCTTCTGAGATCGATCTCGGATGGCAAGCGGGATTACCCAACGAGATCCTTGATCGTTGCAATAGGCAGGAACATCCGCATCGGTATCGAAGGAAATGGCTGAAATCCGTATCCCAAGTAGAGGTCCTTGCGCTGCTGCGTTTTCCCCGGGTCTCCGCAATCGAGTACGTCCAGGACGACGACGGCCGTGCCGATCTGCTCGGCAATCCGAGCGATCCGTTGGAGGCAATCGGCAACAAGAATGCCGCCGTATCCACCGCCTCTAAACCTTTGGTCGCGACCGATCATCGAGATGTACGCGGCAGGAATCGCGCCATGGCCCGGACGATTGCGGGCGAATTTTTCCGGCAGTACCTCATAGTTGATCGAGTGAGCGTTGATCGCGTAGAAGCCGATGATCGACTTCTCGTCCTCAGCCATCAGCACCCAAACACGAAGATTATCCGCCTTCGTGAGCTTGTTGGCCGTCTTCTTGATGAAGTTATCGACTTGGCTAACGCCACACGAAAAAGCCGCCCGATCATGTTTTGAAGGATCCAGCGGCTCGATGATGAGCTTCGGCTTGACGTCTTCTGGCATTACTTGGAAACGACAGTCTCGCGATGACGCTTGAAAGCGTCCTTCAGACGGTTCGTCGGCGCAGGCGGATTATCGAGAGCCTCGAAAAATGCCGTGTGATCGACAGCCTTAAGAGCGGTCGCTTCGTGGGCCGCGATAGTTTCGATTGCAGACTTATAGGCTGCATTGATCGTGAAGGCGGAATCGTCCATGCCAGAAAGCGCAGCCGCCCGGTGAATGGCATCCTTGATGCGAGGCTTCGTACGGAAATTCATCCGCGCGTTGCTCGGCTCGTCGATATCAGCAGTGATGTCTTTGAAAGCAAGCATCGTCGCCTCCCGCCTTAGAAGTTAGGCTGCTTTGTACGCCTCATCGACGTACACGTCAAGCGGCACCGTGTATGTACGTCGCTGCGACGTGCAACCTAGATGCTGATAATGTGGATTTCTAAGGACGGCAAAGTCGAGGTTGCCGCTTTGGCAACGAGACTGTCGAGGTGCGACGAGGAGGCTTGCGAAACAAAGGCACGTTCCCCTTGGAACATTTGAAACACCGACTTTTCAAAAGGCTCGTGGTTCGATCCCCATCAAGGCGACTAGTGCTCATCACCTTACATCTCGAAGAACCGCCGGACCGCGTCATCTTGCTGGCGCATCAACGACCTCAGACGCTTCCGGATCGCGCAGATGGAGTCCCCCTGTGTCCGCCCACCATCGGTCGTCCGGCCGCCATCCGCGGGTCATACCTCGGCTCATGGCGCCTTCTGCCAACGCCAACTGCCGGCGCAAATGCCTGATATCATCGAGTAGCGTGCCGATCGCTGCCCGAGCGTCTGCACCGTGATAGGCGAGGACAGCTTCGATCTCCCGCTGGGGTGGCACATCAGCGGAAAATGCCTCTTTCACGACAGATGCACCCATCGCAAATCTCCGCAGTCCTGAAGAATGGCGAGGTAGTGGCCAAGCGCCAACTCAAAGTCCGGCGCAGATCGAAATCTAATCGGGTCAGTCCATACGTCTCGCAGCACCGCTTGCCTCAGGCTATCGTCGTCGACCCATCTAACGATATCGGTTTCCATGCTGGCAACGCCAACCGCATCGCCCGCCATAGGATCGAGCGCGATCACAATAAGCGCACGCCGAAGCGTGTCCGGATCGAGAATATGAACGACGAAGAATCGAACGTCTCTACTACCAGCAACAGCTTTCAGGAGCGCGGGGACAGCTCTTTCTTTGCTGATCTCGCGCGCTTGGCCGCAATAGAACTCGGCATCTTCAAGAAGGTCGGTGTACCAGTGAAGGAGCACAGCTTCGCCAGTCGGCTGCTCTCGCATATCCGTGTCTCCACATGTTCGGTTTTAAGATTGGCGGCCGCCTCGCCGAGGTTCTTATTATGTTCGCATCTGCATGCGAGTCAATAATCAATCTGGGCCAATTGCTTTTTTGGGCGCTGCTGGTGTCATGGCGCGATGACAAAGCCGCCTCGCAAGCCTTCCAAGCCGCTGCTCGGTGAAGCTGGCGCGCCGCTCCGCAGCCAACCGCGCCGGCGCCGAGATCCTGACCAGCCCAATCTCCCCTTAGATCCGATGCCCGAGCGCATCGAGCCGTGCCTTGCGCTACTGAAGGCCAG
Source organism: Rhizobium leguminosarum (assembly GCF_001652265.1). Taxonomy (GTDB): domain Bacteria; phylum Pseudomonadota; class Alphaproteobacteria; order Rhizobiales; family Rhizobiaceae; genus Rhizobium; species Rhizobium leguminosarum_D. Next base: position 2,421 of record NZ_LWBS01000253.1, on the reverse strand, counting down.
GCCGCCGAAGGGCGACAATTGGGTTTATGAGATCAAATGGGATGGCTACCGCCTGGCCGTTCACATCGAGCCTCGAGGCGTGCGCGTTCTGACGCGCAGCGGCCTAGACTGGACGCACCGCTTCCCGCTGATAGAGGCCGCCGCAAAGGCGCTTCCCGTCTCCACCGCAATCGTGGACGGTGAGGCCGTCGTGCTCGACGAGCGCGGTCGATCTGATTTCGGCCTGCTGCAGCAATCCCTCGGCGGACGCGGCGGCAAAAAGCGGTCGAGCAACGCCGTCTTCATGGCATTCGATCTGCTCTATTTCGATGGTCACGACCTCAGGAAGTCCGAGCTCGACGTGCGCCGGCATCTGCTTGAGGATTTGGTGCCGGCGGGCGGGCAGGGGGATATCCGGCTTTCCGAAGAGATCGAGGCCGACGGCGATCAGCTGCTGGCAAGCGCCTGCGAACATGACCTTGAGGGCATCATAGCGAAGCGTAGGGACGCGCCGTATCGCTTCGGCCGGCTTGGCGACTGGGTAAAGATCAAATGCGTCCAGAGCGACAGCTTCGTGATCGTCGGTTATGAGCGATCCACAGTCGCGCGTGCCGGGATCGGCCGGCTTCTGCTCTCCGCGCGTAAGGGCAAGACGCTGGTCTATGTCGGCGGGGTAGGAACCGGTTTCAACGAGCGCAATGCTTATGAGCTTCGGGAGAGGCTTGACCGCCTCATCACATCCACGCCGGCTGCCGTCGTTGATCGCAAGGGAGCAATTTTCGTGAAGCCGAAGCTCATCGCCGAGATCGAGTACAGGGCATGGACCGAAGACGGCAAGCTGCGCCATGCTTCATATAAGGGGTTGCGGGAGGAGCAGGACAATGCCGACGTTTATGACTTGGAATAATTCACGACCGCTACGGTCCGCAATCATAACAAAGTTTGATATTTCCCATCAGACCCAGAGCAAAAACTAACGTCAAAACAGAGCCTACCGCTACTGCAAAAGACCCAGCGAAAAAAACTTCACTTTTGGCTTCGCCATGAAGGTATCCTGTGCGAATTCTGACCAATAGTTATTTGGCCCGAAATCTTTGGTGAAATCGAAACCATTCTTGCGGTGGAAGATGATCGACCTGATGTACCAGTACCAATTGTAGGCGCAAAAACCGCTCACGACGCACAGGCCAAGCAACGATTGAAACTGATCATCACTCAATCACGCTTCTCCATCCACATCGCCGTCTTCATCCAGATCGTGCGCCGGCAGATAGGTGTTCTTCTCCATCCACTCCCGGACGATAAGCCTGATCGTGTCGTTGCGCGTCTTGCCGACTCGCCGGACAGGTCCCGAAGCGCTTCTTCCATGTGATCCTCGAAGGCGATCGATCCGGAGTTCCGCAACAGCAGCGCTGCGCGGCGGAGCATGATCTGGAGATCCGCGCGCGCGATATCTGCGATCCGGTCGGCGGCGTCCTCAAGGAGGCTGGCGGTGTCTGGTGTTGTCATTGGTAGGTTCGCTCGGCGCGTCTCAATCTGTTCAAGGATTTGGATGAGCGCGAAGACGATCGAAAATAGTCCAGGTCTCATCGAATTCTTTGCAGGCGCCAAAGCGCGGTATCTCGATCATCGGTTCCTCACTCTGTCCGAAACAGGCTCTCCGGCTGGGCAAGCGCGCTGACCCTGTCTCCCACAAGTGACTTTCGAAATGCGAAAGTTAGCGACGCATCGCGGCGAAATGAACGTTCGCGCGGCCGCCAGCATGAGTCATCACTTTCGCCGTCGAACGAAGGGCTGAAGACTGACCGGGTGCCGCAGCGTTCAGCCTGAATTGGCTGACGAGCTCGCGAAGCTTCTGGACTTCGTGCGCGAGAGAGCCAGAGGCAGCCGTTGATTGCTCCACCATGGCCGCGTTCTGCTGCGTGGTCTGGTCCATCTGGTTGACCGCTAGGTTGACTTCGCTGAGGCCGATGGACTGCTCTTTCGCTGAGGTGGCGATCGAATCCATGTGGTGATTGATCTGGGTGATGAAGCCGCCGATAGTCTTCAAGGCCTGGCCGGTATCACGCACCAGCTTGACCCCGCCTTCGACCTCCTTCGAGGAGTTCTGGATCAGGCCCTTGATTTCCTTGGCAGCACTTGCCGAGCGCTGGGCGAGTTCGCGGACTTCCTGGGCGACGACGGCGAAACCCTTGCCGGCCTCGCCGGCTCTCGCCGCTTCCACGCCGGCATTGAGGGCGAGCAGGTTGGTCTGGAACGCGATTTCGTCGATGACGCTGATGATGTTGGAAATCTGCTGCGACGAAGTCTCGATCCGTCCCATCGCCTCTTCGGCGTGCGAAACGACTTCCGCGGAGATCCCGGCGCTGCGATTTGCCTCCGTGGCCACCGTGCGCGTCTCCTCGGTTCGCTTGCTGGAGTTCGACACGTTCGCCGTGATCT
>NZ_LWBS01000252.1 GCF_001652265.1 Rhizobium leguminosarum | reverse complement strand
ATGAAAGATTTTGGGATGTTGAGTAGGGGGTCAGGACTGTGATAAGGAGCTCGAGGCACGTTGTTGACAGTGCATATTAAGGTGCTAAAGTGAAGCGGAAGCGATTGAGGCTCTGGCGTCAGTGTGGGCGCGGGACGTAATAGGCCTTTGGCTCGGCGTGGGTCCGTGAGGAGAAGCCGATCAGGAGGTACTTGTCGGCTTCGGCCGGCAGCTCGGCTTCACCTTTCGCCGAGGCGCTGTCGAAAATCGCCGCTCCGGCAGCGATAAGGGGAATGCCGCGCCTTCGGCCAAGTTTGGCGCGCGGGCCGGCATCGGCGTCGACGATCAGAACGTGCAGCGCCAGGCGCTCGATGATGCGTTCGATCCTTCGATCGGAAGTGCGGCGGGTCGGGAAAGAGTGGGCGCCAAAGAGTAAATCCCGGTGGGCACAGGTGCAGTAAAAAAACGAAAGACGAACAAAAAACTAGAAAGAACACTAAAGGACAGACG
>NZ_LWBS01000251.1 GCF_001652265.1 Rhizobium leguminosarum | reverse complement strand
ATGAGCTTTCAAGTTAGTCCTGACAGCGGCACCGAGATTAAGAAGAAGCCATTGGCTGGCCGGCAGATACTCCAGTTTATGCGAGCTCGTAATTTGATGCTCCCGGTTATCGTCGTTACTCAACACGCGTAATTCTCAGAGGGACAGACTGTCATTGCAAGTATCAAGGATCTGGACACGAAGCTTCGACGTTATTTTCCGCGAATCTACCAAGCAACTGTCTACGTCGATCTAGCTTCGGACGGCTTGCACAATGAGTTAATTGGCTATTCTAAGAGAGTGATCTATGGCTAGTAGTTTCAACAGCCTAGTCATCGAGGATGCACACGAGAAAAGCGATGCGATTCGCCTTGGATTGCTCGATCGGGTTTCCGAGCCTGAGTTGACGATAGAGCTAGTGTCGAATTTGGTTGAGGCTCTGAAGCTCTTAGAGGTTAACTACTACGACTTGGTCATATTGGATATACTCATCCCGGCAACCGACCGTGGC
>NZ_LWBS01000250.1 GCF_001652265.1 Rhizobium leguminosarum | reverse complement strand
ATGACGGATTCAGAGTTTGCTTACGGTGACTCGATTTAGTCGGTGTGTTTTTTCGATTTGCCGGGTTCCGCATCGTACGCCATGCCTCATCTGTGTGCTGTCTGCTGCAGGTCATCGAGGGCATGAGTGGGCGCTGTGACCATTTTCGTATGATTCAGTATCCGCACGACATCTCGACGCCGAAAGATAGGTTTTCACTCCTGGTCCTTGGCGCGGTTGCGCACCTCGAGCGAGCGCTGATCGCCTAACGCACCAAAGCGGGTATCAATGCGGCCAAGGCACGCGGCAAGCTTCCTGGGAATCCCGGCATGCGCGAACGGCGACCAGAGGCGGTCAAAGCGGTTTCGCCAGCACGCGCAAAGCCCTATATCGATGCACTCCTTGCGCCCGCGCCCACGTGCCTCCCACTGGTTCGGCAACCCCCGCCACAACCAAACTCGGAACCATCTGTTCAGTTACCTACACATCCCGGCCCAACATAGACCACACA
>NZ_LWBS01000249.1 GCF_001652265.1 Rhizobium leguminosarum | reverse complement strand
GATCGGTCGGGTTAGGTTTCAAGTCCGGGGCGCTTGTGTCGGTGACCTGGCAGCGCGGCGTAATGTGAAAGCCGAAATCCTCCATGTCGTAACGATATCCCGAGCGCTGCAGATGGCTGACGTGGCTGTTGTGGTGCTTCTCCGGGTTGCGCCGCGCCATCTCGGCCTCGGAAAGCGCTGCGCGAAACGGTTCGAACGACCTTACCACCTTAGCGGCGAAATCCTGAAGAGGTTGATGAACATAACCGGGAACGAGGGCAAAAAAACGGCCGAGTTGGCCGAGCACGAGTTCAGGAACCACGAAGGCTTGCGTCCGCTGCGCAACATCATCGACGACGGCCATGAGATCCTTCTCGTTGACCGAGGAAGCGAGCGAAAAGGGCGCCTTGATCCTGCTGCGAAACCCGTACCGCCCCGGGTCGCCGGTCACCTCTACCTGTTCTGCCGACACCAGTTGCACATAATCCCGCGCAGGACATGTCTCCCCGGT
>NZ_LWBS01000248.1 GCF_001652265.1 Rhizobium leguminosarum | reverse complement strand
TTCCTGTGAAATCGCCCGGTCGCTTTTCCAGCACGGCGCCGACGCCTTCCTGATGGTCGTCGGTCAGGTGGGCCAGGGCCTGCATGGCCGCCGACATCTCCAGCATCTGATCGAAGGTCGTGTCCCGGCCCTGGCGCAGCAGGGTCTTGGCCATGCGCAGGGCCTGGGGCGGCTGGGCCCCGACCTGGGCGGCGGTGGTCAGGGCCTCGTCCATCAGGCTGTCGTGCGCGACGACCCGGTTGACTAGGCCCCATTCGGCCGCAGTCGCGGCGTCAATGGACCGGGCGGTGAACAGCAGCTCGGCGGCGCGGGCGTAGCCGATGTTGCGCGGCAGCAGCCACGATCCCCCGTCGCCGGGGATGATGCCCAGCTTCAGGAACGGCACGCCGAAGCTGGCGCGGTCCGAGGCGATGCGGATATCGCCCAGACCCGCGATGTCGCAGCCCAGCCCCATGGCCGCCCCGTTGACGGCGGCGATCAACGGAACCTCCAG
>NZ_LWBS01000247.1 GCF_001652265.1 Rhizobium leguminosarum | reverse complement strand
TCATTAGCAGAGGGTTTTGAGTGATTACAGGAGAAACACCCCCTTTGTATTCGCTTGCGCCAATGCGTCTCTAAGCCGTGCGACGGCTTACCGGATCGAGAAGGATGCGCGTCTTCCATCGCAGACCAAGCCGCGGCGCGACCGGCGGCGCCCCGACCCCCTTGGGCACATCTGCGACGCCGAGGTTGTTCCGCTCCTCAAGGCCGCGCCCGGCATACGAGCGGTCGCCGTTTACAACGAGATGCTGCGGCGTCATCCAGAGCTGTCAGAAGGTGTTCGCCGTTCGATTGAGCGTCGTATTCGAGCATGGCGGTCTTTTCACTGTCAGGTGCAGGAAGTGATCTTCCGTCAGATGCACTGACCTGGTCGGTTAGGACTGTCGGAGTTTACCGAAAGTGGCTACCTCGTCGTGTCGATCGCCGGCCACTCCCCTTATCTACTGCTTTATCCCATCTGGCTGCTCCGTTCGGGGTTCTTGGATTTTTTTGTTTTT
>NZ_LWBS01000246.1 GCF_001652265.1 Rhizobium leguminosarum | reverse complement strand
GTTCAGCCGCTGGCCAAGACGCCGTCCTAACTCCGCCACCCGCGTGCTCATGGTGGATGTCGGAATGCGGAGATGTCTGGCGGCGGCAGTAAAGCTGCCGCGGTCGACGGCCTGCACGAAAACCCGGACGCCCTGAACTTTTCCATCGGCCCTGAGATCGGCCACATCAAGCGCAAGCACCTGAGCTGGGGCACCGTGCTGCTGCCGGCATCGATCCTGCCGCTGACCGGCGCTGCCTATTCGCGCGCCCGCGAATACACCTGCGACCCCCACGGCCTGGCGGCCTGCGAGCAGCCGGTGAATGCCGAATTCGGCATGGCGGCGCTGGCGGCCGGCGGCAAGCGCTGGCGCACCATGAACAACAGCGCCTTCATCGAGCAGTCGCGCGAGACCGAGGGCTTCTGGATGTCCTTCCACGAACTGGTCGGAGACTACCCGTGGCTGGTCAAGCGCATGGCCGCGGTACGCGCCCTGGCCGCCGGCCAGGAACCGCGG
>NZ_LWBS01000245.1 GCF_001652265.1 Rhizobium leguminosarum | reverse complement strand
TGACGAAGCAGCAGCAGGCGGCCGAGATGGAAGTCGGCGCCGACCTCGAGAAATTCGCGCTGCGCATGGCGATGGCCGACGACCAGCAGGTCGCGGGCTATTACGCACGCGCCGGCGCGCGCGTGGCCGACATGGACGCGGAGTCGCTGCGCCAGTGGCAGGAAGTGGCGCGCACCACCGCCTGGCGCGACTTCGGTGGGCGCAGCGACAACTGCGCGAAGCTGCTGGCGCTGGCGGAGAAGCAGATCGCGGCGCTGTAGGCCGGATAGCGTTGCGGCTAGCGGGGCCGTACCATACCGCGTGGACTCGGGAGTCCACCCTACGAACGGCGCCAGGCTGCCGCCCGAGTAGTTGGCGTATCCCGTAGGGTGGGCATTCGTGGTGCTGGCATCTAGCCAGCCCTAATGTCCATGCCGTCTCACCGCATGCACATCCGTACCCCCTCTTGAACATAGTCACGCAAAGCCCTTGCGAACCCCTACGCACCTTTGCTATG
>NZ_LWBS01000244.1 GCF_001652265.1 Rhizobium leguminosarum | reverse complement strand
AGGTGTACTCAAAGTTGGTAGAGCAGGGGGTCACCGGCATCTCGCAGCCCACGGATCACTGGGACGACAAATATTCCTGGGATCGCACCTGGGGCTGAGGCGAAAAGGAACGAAGAGTAAGATCACCGATCTCCGCTGCGCCGTTACCGGCAAACACCCGATCGGCCGCATCGTCACGGACGAGGGCCTATATGGGTTGGGCGAAGTCGAGTTCACCAAGTCCTACCTCACGCCCTTTGTGCTGCATTTCCGTTAAGCGCTGATCGGCGAGGACTCTCCCGACGCCGAGAGAGTGATGCTGAATATCCCCCAACGCGGCCCTTTCAAGCCCTACGGCGCAGCGGTAAGCGCGCTCGAGCATGCGCTGTGGGATATTGCCGGCAAGGCGGCGGGCGTGCCCGCCGATCAACTGCTCGGAGGCAAGGTTGCGTACAAATTTCACGTCTACAACCCCCCGAACCACATCAACACAGAAGGGCACCTGGAGGCGGAATAC
>NZ_LWBS01000243.1 GCF_001652265.1 Rhizobium leguminosarum | reverse complement strand
TCATGCCTAACCGTTAGATTTCCACTCTCGCCCTTTACGGCTGCTTCGTCCTGGATAGAGCCAGAGCATCTGGCCGGTGAAGCTGGGATAGCAGCAGGGTGACCTTAGGTTCCCAACGCCCCTCTTGGCCTGGCTCCAGCTGACCCGCGTCCTTCCCCGCAGTGTCTCCCCTGCGGCCCTTGCGGCAAAGGGCGTTGCTTCGGGCCGAGCATCTGCTGCGCGGCGGAGCTGGGCTGCTTCCTGGGCACCGCCAGGGCTCGGCGCTGCCAGGAGGAGAACTACCTGCCCTCGCCCTGCCAGTCTGGCCAGAAGCCTTGCGGAAGCGATGCTGCTGCGCTGCCGCGGGCATCTGCTGCAGCTATGGTGCGCACAAAGCCAGGCGGGCTGAGCATGGGGAATGGATGGGGTGGGTGGGAGGTAAAGGGGGGCTAAGTGGGGGACTGAGGAATCAGGACCGGAGATGGAGGGTGAGTAGTATGAAGGGGTTCAGAGGATAC
>NZ_LWBS01000242.1 GCF_001652265.1 Rhizobium leguminosarum | reverse complement strand
CGGCTAAAATGCCCGGTGAGATCATTCATCAAGTCCATGTGTGAAGCACCGTCTATATTGCCGTCTATATAGACAGAGCATCCACACTCTCACTCACTCCACAATGCGGCCCAACTCGGATGCGTACGGAACGGTTCTTGTCCGCTCCGACTCTGGTGCGAGGTGTCTGCGCCCAAACGTCGGTTTCATGGCCGGCAGGGTAGACCAAATATCTTAATGGATCGGGATCTAGCGATGCCCTCGCCGAAGCAGTAGCGAAGGAGTGCCTCGCCCATCTGGACTTCGCTGCCTTCGAAGAGCCCGTGCGAAGCTGATTTCTGAAGGGTGCCGGGAGAAAAAGGCGCGGCTGTGCTCAGGCGTACAGTTCGGAGGGTTTCTGGACTGGCAGCATGGGGTGCGATGCCCTAACTTCGCTCTCTCACATTCAGGAGTTTCCATGAAAAGCCTTGTTCTGGCCGTCGCACTATTGTTTCCGTCCGTCGCTCTTGCCGTCGCGGCGGTGGAGGTCAATGCCAGGGATCACAGTTGCGAAGAGCTTGCGCAGATCATCCGCAAGGATAAAGCGGTTTTTGTGCGGATGGGCTTTGGCGGCCGCAGCTTCCGTTATCCGCCGGCCAGGTGCAATCTCGGCGACAAGTACGACACCGCAAGGGTGAGGGATGGCAATGGCAAGCTTTGCCTGCTCGGCTACGAGTGCGTGTACGATCCGCAGTCCTTCTATAACAGGATTCCCAAATAATATCGGAGCCAGGCGTTGCCAGTACGAAGCGATGACGCCAGCTAGAATGCCTGTTCGGCATGGATGACGACGTCAAGAAAAAAGGCCGGGCGAAACTCGCACCGACCTTCCTCGATCAGTCTCGATAACGGCTGCCAGTACCTCCGTGGTCAGCCGTCAGAGACAGATTTAGTATCCCTTAAATAGGGTTTGCTTAACAATCTTCAAGAACTCGCAGCAGAATGGAAGCCGGCACTGGGCCGGCTTCTTCTGGCCGAGCAGCGATTACTGCTGTGCCGGGGCAGCCGGCGGAGTGGCCGGTGCTGGTGCCGGTGCGGGCGTAGCGCTGTTGTCGGTCGGAGCGATCGGCTTGGCCGGCGCCGGCTCGGATTGGGTCGTGGAGGCTGTCGTGTCCGGGGATGTCCCGGGGGTGCTCCACTGCGAATAGGCGAATGCAGCGACAGCGATCACGGCCAATGCAGCGGCCCAGACAACCCACGTATTTTTGATGCGCGCGCTCGGCGTGGTGCGCAGATCCAGATTTGGATTCAGCGGGCGGTTCGGGTCGTTGGCATTATTGGGGTCGTACGTCATGGTACTTTCTCCTCTTTCGGTGAGAGAAGAATGCCGAAGTGGGCATTTTGTTCCGTTCTGGGCCGAAGCGCTTGTGCTGATTGGGTTTTCGTACTCTTCATTCCAGCTCGTCAGTGGCGCTCTGTGCATTCGTGGCTTTGCCGCTCACCTCTCATCTGCCTGCCGGCTCGCCTGGAGGCGACCGGCAGAAACCCGGTGGAAGAGCTGCCGGCTGATCGGCTGCCGTGGTGGATGGCAGGCCGCTGCTGCGGACGGCAAGCCGCCATGGCGTAATGCGCTTGACACGACGGGGTCTGTTTGCGCATGGTTTGGCCATGGGGTCGCGATCACCCCACGAGGCGTCATGCTGAAGAATCGCGTCCAGTAAAACCGATCAACGGAGGGACGCGTCATGCCGTCATTTCTAGAAATCTCACCTGAAAAGCTCAGCCGCCTCATCGGGACACCTGGGGCTCCCGTCATTATCGACGTGCGCACCGAGGAGGACTTCGCGCTCGATCCACGCCTGGTGCCGGGCTCGATCCGGCGCGCCCATGCCGATGTCGCGTCCTGGGTTGGCGGCGTCGATGCCGAAGCCGTCGTCGTGGTATGCCAGAGAGGCGGCAAGCTCAGTCATGGTGTTGCCGCCTATCTCCGCCATGCCGGGATCGACGCGGAAAGCCTCGAAGGTGGCTTCGAGGCGTGGATCGCGGGCGGACCGGCCGTGCCCGATGCAAAGCTGCCGCAACGCGACGCTGAAGAGCGCACCGTCTGGGTGACGCGCGCGCGGCCGAAGATCGATCGTATCGCCTGTCCCTGGCTGATCCGGCGCTTCGTCGATCCGAACGCCGTGTTCCTGTTCGTGCCGGCGCCCGAGGTTTTGGCCGTCGCCGAGCGTTTCGGGGCGACGCCCTTCGATATCGAGGATGTGTTCTGGAGCCATCGCGACGAGCTCTGTACCTTCGACGTCATGATCGAGGAGTTCGGGTTGGCTTCGCAACCACTTCTGCGCCTGGCGCGGATCGTCAGGGCGGCGGATACCGCAAGGCTTGACCTCGCGCCTGAGGCGGCGGGCCTGCTTGCGGCATCGCTCGGCCTCTCCAGGATGTATTCCGACGATCTGGAGCAACTCGAGGCCGGGATGCTTCTCTACGACGCCTTCTTCCGCTGGTGCCGCGATGCGACCGAGGAAACCCACAATTGGCCGGCGCCGAAGAAGAGGGCATGAGATGGTCGAGATGACGGATAATGCGCCCGGCGGCAAAACGGCGGAGGAGGAGGCGGGAGAGGAGCATCATCACGGCGTCTCGTTTGGCGAGGCCTTCAGGGTGTGGCTGCGCGTCGCCGCCCTGAGTTTTGGCGGCCCCGCCGGCCAGATCGCCGTCATGCACCGAATCATCGTCGACGAGAAGCGATGGATCGGTGAGCACCGTTTTCTGCATGCGCTGAACTATTGCATGCTGCTTCCCGGACCCGAGGCGCAGCAGCTCGCCATCTATATCGGCTGGCTGATGCATCGGACAGTGGGCGGTCTCGTCGCCGGCCTGCTGTTCGTACTGCCTGGGTTACTGTCGATCCTCTGTCTCAGCTATATCTACGCGGCTTACGGCAACGTCGGCATCGTCGCTGGCCTGTTCTTTGGGCTGAAGGCAGCGGTGCTCGCCGTCGTCGTGCAGGCCGTCATCCGCATCGGCGGCCGCGCGCTCAAGAATCGCGTCATGGTCGGTATCGCGGCCGCGGCCTTCATCGCCATCTTCTTTCTCCATGTGCCGTTCCCGTTGATCGTGCTCGCCGCCGGCATTGCGGGCTTCCTCGGCGGCAGGTTCGGGCTTGCCGCCTTTCAGGCGGGCGGCGGCCACAAGGCTGGAAGCGGCCCGATGCTGTCGGATGCCGAGTCGGCGCTCGGCGAGGGCATACCGGCACATGCGCGCCCGAATCTTGCATGGTCGCTGCGCATCTCGGCCGTGCTGCTTGCCCTCTGGCTCGCTCCGCTCGCGGCGCTCTACGCAACCTTCGGTGCCGATAGCGTCTTTACCGAGATTGGCCTGTTCTTCAGCAAGATGGCGGTTGTCACCTTTGGCGGGGCCTATGCCGTGCTTGCCTATGTCGCGCAGGAGGCCGTGCAGCATTTCGGCTGGCTGAAACCCGGGGAGATGCTGGATGGTCTCGGCATGGCCGAGACGACGCCGGGGCCGTTGATCATGGTCGTCCAGTTCGTCGGCTTCATGGGCGCCTACCGCGATCCGGGAGCGCTGAACCCGATGCTTGCTGCAACCCTTGCGGCGATCCTGACGAGTTGGGTCACCTTCGTGCCCTGTTTCCTGTGGATCTTCTTCGGCGCGCCGTTCATCGAAAAATTGCGCGGCAACATCGCGCTCGCCGGCGCGATGTCGGCCATAACGGCGGCGGTGGTCGGGGTCATCCTCAACCTCGCTATCTGGTTTGCCCTGCACACGCTGTTTGCCGAGGTTGCGACCGTCCACCTTGGCGGCTTGCGGCTCGATATCCCCCTGCTGCAATCGGCCGTGCCGGCGGCAATGGCGCTGTCTGCCGCCGCCGCCGTCGCGATCTTCCGCTTCAAGGCTTCCGTGATCGCGACGCTGCTAGCCTGCGCGGCCACGGGGATGCTCTGGACGCTGGCGGTCGGCTAGGCCTCCGCCCCGTCCGCGGAAATGCGCGTCGCGAGCATCTTGTCGATACGCATGCCGTCCATGTCGAGTACTTCGAAGCGCCAGTTGTCGAAGACGAAGGTTTCGCCGGCTTCGGGAATGTGCTGGAGTTGATGCAGCGCGAAACCCGCCAGCGTATGGAAATCGGCATCCGGACGATCGCGCAGGCCGAGCCGTTCGAAGGCGTCGAAGGCCGGCATCATCGCATCAATCAAGAGCGACCCGTCTTCCCTGACGACGATGTCGGGCTCTTCGTTGGATCCCGGCAGGTCGCCGGCGATGGCTTCGAGCAGGTCGGTCTGGGTGACGATGCCTTCGAGGCTGCCATATTCGTCGATGACGATGGCGAGGCGAACGGGTGAGGCCTTGAAACTGTCGAGCACGCGGACGACCGAGGTGCCCTCATGCAGCACCAGCGGCTGCTTGATCACCTCCATCGGCCGGACCTTGCCGCCGTAGAGAACCTGGTCGAGAAGGTCCTTCTTCAACACCATGCCGATCGGCTCGTCGATCGAGCCGCGGGCGACCAGCAATTGCTCGTGGCTGCATTCGCGGATGGTCTTCAGGATCTCGGCCTCGCTGTCGTCGGCGTCGAACCATTCGATATCGAGACGCGGCGTCATGATGTCGGAGATCGGCCTGTCGCCGATGTTGAACACCCGCTCTACCAGCTGCTGCTGCACCTGGTTGAGAAGGCCGGCCTCCTGGCTCTCGGCAACTAGCAGCTTGAGTTCCTGCGGCGAATGGAACGACGATTCGCCGGTTCCGGCGCGAAGACCCACACCCCGCAGCACGAGGTTGCCCATGCCGTTCAGAACAAAGATCGCCGGCTTAAACAGCACCAGGAACAGACCGAGCGGACGCACAACGGCAAGCGAAGTGGCCTCGCTGCGTTGAAGCGCCAGGCTCTTCGGTGCGAGCTCGCCGAGCACGATATGAAGTGCTGTGATGATGACGAAGGCGATGACGACGGCAACAGTATGCGCGCCCGCCGTCGCCCATTGCCCAGGCAGCCATGATAGCAGCGGCTCGATCAGGTGGGCAAGCGCCGGTTCGCCAACCCAGCCGAGGGCGAGCGACGAGATGGTGATGCCGAGCTGGGTGGCTGCAAGGTTGGAGTCGAGATTATCGACGGCGCGCTGAAGTGCCGAGGCGTTCATGCGGCCTGCCGCAGCGAGTTCGGCGACGCGGCTACGCCTGACCGACACCAGGGCGAATTCGGCGGCAACGAAGAAGCCATTGGCGGCGACGAGAAGAAACACGGCTAGTATCCCGATATAGTCGGAGAGCCCGCCAGCGGAATCGGACATGTTTTCCCTGCCTTCGAGTTGATGGGAGTCCGAAACTACACGCTCGCACACTGGTGGCAAGGCGTTCCGGCCAGCCTCGCGGCGAGAGACCGTGATCGAAATACTGCGTCGGTTTGCTAATGACCGCAAATGCGTTGCAACCGCATGACCGGCGTCGCGCCATTCACCGCTTGGGTGGTTCGAAGAGCTCGATCGGGTTTCCGGCCGGATCATCGACCAGGATCTGCTTGCCGCCTATGCCCTGCACGATCTCGTTGCGGAAACGCGCGCCGGCCTGACGCAGCGCGGCGACGTCTGCTTCCAGGTCCTTGACCTCGATCTGGATGCGATTCCAACCGCCGGGCTCCGGCTTTCGCCCATCTGGCATTGCTTGAGATGCTCCGCCAGGTCCCGTCATGCCGCTGACGAATAGACGAAAACCGTCCCTGGTCAGGATGGCGAAACTCGGCGCGGGGCGAAGTGCGACGGAGAAGCCGAGATGTCTCGTGTAGAATTCCACCGCGGCGTCGACGTCGTCGACGATGTAGCGCATGCTGATACCAGGCATGTTTTCCTCCATTGTGGTCTTCGTTGTCTTGATCTGATCGTCCCCTCGCGGGGGGACATCCAGAACTCTCCTATTCCTAGAATGCGTCGGTTCGAAACCCGATTATGCGCCCGTTTCAAGTTTTTTTTATGCATCTTGTTATGCCAAATCGCCGAGCGCCTTTGGGCGAGACTAGATCGAATCGAGAGCATGCCGCCGGCCGCCAGCAGCCGGACAACCCGCCACGGCGCGCCTTCTAGGCGATGAGCAGCAAAGGCCGAAGGGCTTCACAGGACGAAGCCAGCCTGCCGCGCCAGATCATCGTGTATAAGTTTAATCTAAATATAAGCTTCGACATGTAGCTATTGGATTCCATTACAGAAGTTTAATTTCAATTTCAGTTTCGGTTCATCTTCCCGGCCCTAGTTTGCTCCCGTGTCCAACACGAGGAACCCCACATGAGAAAGATTTTTGCAGCCCTTCTTTCCGCCTCCTTCCTTCTTTCCCCGATGGTTGTTTCCCAGGCGAGCGCCGACGATCATCGCCGTCCCCCCGTCGTCGTGCAGAAGAAGGTGGTCGTCCGGTCGCACTGGAAAAAGGGATACCGCGTCAATGCCAGCGAGCGTCGACGGTTCTCCGATGTCAACGACTATCGCCACTACCGGCTGGCGCCACCGCCACGCGGTTATCGCTGGGTCAGAGCCGATCACGACTACCTGCTGATCGGCGTCACCAGCGGCATCATCTCCAGCATTATTGCCGGCCGTTGATCGGCAGATGAACGAGAAGAGGGCGGCTTCGACTGCCCTTTTCGTTTGCCGGCAGCGAATCTCTCGTCAGAAGGGCTTCCTGAAGGGAACGATGCGCTCGGCGAGGCTTCGGAACAGGCGACCGGATCGTCGTTGCCGATCGGGCCGTTCGCCTGTTGCCTCGACGGTTTCGGGATGAAGCCCTTCGATCGGCGGTAGCGGCTCGCATTCGGTGCAGACGCAGAGAGTGCGTTTGATTGCCTTCGCCTTCATGCCGCCTGCCTGTTCCAGTTGGCGAAAGGATCGGGCAGGTCGCGCCAGCGCTCGGGCACGAAGGCATCTGTCCTGATAAGACAGGCGTCGAGTTCCTTCCTGATCCAGGCTTCGTCCATGGGATCGGCACCGATGAAGACGATTTCCTGGCGGCGGTCGCCCCAGACGGGGTCTAGATAAGGGCCGATAGCTTTCATGAACGCCGGCCCCTCGGGCCACTGCTCGGACGGTACGGAGGCCCACCAGAGGCCCATCTTGCCGGTGCGGACGATCGCTCCCGCCTGGCTGATCTCGCCGACGTGATGCGGGCGGGTCGCCAGCCAGAAGAAGCCTTTGGCGCGCACCACGCCCGGCCATGCCGTGTCGAGAAAGGCCTGCAGCTTGGCCGGATGGAAGGGGCGTTTTTCGCGGTAGACGAAGGAGCGGATGCCGTATTCCTCGGTCTCGGGCATATGATCCTTGAAACCGTGCAGTTCCTTGTACCAGAGCGGATGGGTTTCGGCCCTGTCGATGTCGAAGCGGCCGGTGCCGAGCACCTCCCGCAACGCCACTTGGCCGAAATCCGCCTCGATCAGCCGCGCATCGGGATTGAGGCAGGTGATGATCTTGCGGGCGGCGTCGCGCTCCTTTTCGCTTGCCGTGCCGATCTTGTTCAGCACCACGACGTCGGCGAATTCGATCTGCTCGACCAGCAGGTCGACGATGGTTCTGTTGTCGCCGTCACCGGCCGTTTCTCCGCGGTCGGCGAGGAAATCGGCCGAGGCATAATCGGCAAGCAGATTGACGGCGTCGACGACGGTCACCATGGTGTCGAGCCTTGCGACGTCGGAAAGGCTTTGGCCATTCTCGTCGCGAAATTCGAAGGTGGTGGCGACGGGCAGGGGCTCGGCGATGCCGGTCGATTCGATCAAGAGGTAATCGAAGCGGCCCTGATCGGCGAGCTGGCGCACCTCTTTCAGCAGATCGTCGCGCAGTGTGCAGCAGATGCAGCCATTGGTCATCTCGACCAGCTGTTCCTCGGTGCGGGAGAGATTGGCGCCGCCGTCGCGCACCAGGGCGGCATCGATATTCACCTCGCTCATATCGTTGACGATGACGGCGACGCGTAAGCCCTCGCGATTGCTCAGCACGTGGTTGAGCAGCGTCGTCTTGCCGGCGCCGAGGAAGCCTGAAAGCACCGTGACGGGAAGTCTGTTGTCCATGAGAGCCTCATAAGATTTGTCTTAATGTTATATCATTACATTCGATGCGCCAAAAAAAGGCGGAACGGGTTGTCCGCCTCTTTCCGCCTCAGCTCTCTCCGGAGCGTCGCGTGTCCGATAGGACGCGCGGAGCGGCGCATGAAAGTTATGCGCTGGAGAGGCAGTCCTTCATGCTGTTTGCGATGCTGCGCATGAGGGTGAAGTAGAGATCGGGGCCGGCCTTCAGTGTTGCCGCTTCGGGATCGAGCACACCTGACTTGGCGCGCGTGCCTTCGATGACAACATTGACGAGGCGCGGCTCGAACTGCGGTTCGGCAAAGACGCAGGTGGCGCCGAGTTCACCGACCTTGCGGTGGATTTCCGAAACACGCTCGGCGCCGGGAATGGTTTCCGGGCTGACGGTGATCGAGCCGGCGACGCGGATGCCATAGCGGTGCTCGAAATACTGGTAGGCGTCGTGGAAGACGATGAAGGGCCTGCCCTTGACCGGGGCGACGGTGGCGGTGATTTCCTTGTCCAGCGCCGTCAGCCTGTCGTCCAGCGCCTTGGCGTTTGCCTGATAGGTCAGCGCATTGGCGGGATCGGCGGCAACCAGCGTCGTGGTGATCTCGCTGGCCATCGCCTTGGCGTTCATCGGATCGAGCCAGAGATGCGTGTCGAATGTGCCGTGCTCGTGATCGTCGTGGTCAGCGTCGGGGCCATGCGCGGCTTCGGCTTCATGATGCTCGTCACCATCATCATGCGCTTCGAAGGCGCCGCCCTCACGGAAAGGCAGCTTGACGAGGCCGGGGGCGTTGTCGAGTTCGGCGATGCTGGCATCCCGGCCCAGCGCCTGCAGCGGCTTTTCGAGAAAGGCCTCGAGGCCGGGGCCGACCCAGAAGATCACCTTGGCATCCTGCAAAGCGCGAGCATTCGACGGCTTCAGATTGTAGGTATGCGGGGAGGCGGCGCCATCGACGATCAGCTCCGGTTCGCCGACACCCTGCATGATCGCCGACACCAGCGAATGGATCGGTTTAATCGAGGTGACGACGACAGGCGCGTCAGCTGCTCGCATAGTGCCGGCGAAGAGAAGGGCGGGGATCGCCAGGGCCGGGATTGCGAGGGCCGGCATTCTGAGGGCCAAGATTTTAAGGGCAGGCCCCAGGGCGCGTTTCATCAATATGCTCCGCTTGAATTGCAGTTGTTATGTTATTACATCAATTGCGTTATGCTATAACGTGTGCAATAGCAGGACGCAACAGCACTTTCGGAAAATTTGATGCTCTCTCCCGCAAAGACCCCCGCTGGTATCCGGGCCGAACCGCTGGTTTCGCTTGAAAATGTCGGCATCCTGCGTAATGGCCGCTGGCTGGTGCGTGGCGTCGATTTTTCCGTCTCGCGCGGCGAGATCGTCACGCTGATCGGGCCAAACGGCTCGGGCAAGTCGACCAGCGCCAAGGCAGCGATCGGCGTGTTGAAGCCCGACGAGGGCAGGGTAGAGCGCAACGCCGGCCTCAAGGTCGGTTATGTCCCGCAGAAGCTGTCGATCGACTGGACGCTGCCGCTTTCGGTGCGCCGGCTGATGACGCTGACCGGGCCGCTGCCGGAGCGCGACATTCTTTCGGCACTCGAATCCGCCGGCATCGCCCATATGCTCGATGCCGAGGTGCAGCATCTCTCCGGCGGCGAATTCCAGCGGGCGCTGATGGCGCGCGCTATTGCCCGCAAACCCGATCTGCTGGTGCTCGATGAGCCGGTGCAGGGTGTCGATTTTTCCGGCGAGATCGCGCTCTACGACCTGATCAAGTCGATCCGAAACGCCACCGGCTGCGGCATCCTCTTGATCTCGCACGATCTCCACGTCGTCATGGCCGAGACCGACACCGTCATCTGCCTCAACGGCCATGTCTGCTGCCGCGGCACGCCTGAATCCGTCAGCCGCAGCCCGGAATATGTGCGCCTGTTCGGCAGCCGGGCGGCGCAGACGCTTGCCGTCTACAGCCATCACCACGATCATACGCATCTGCCCGATGGGCGCGTGCAACATGCCGACGGCACGGTGACTGATCATTGCTTCCCCGATGACGGTCATCACCATGAACATGGCCATCCCGGGCATGACCATAGCCATGACCCCGGGCATGCCGCGCATGCCGAACATGACCACGCCCATCCGCACACGCATGCGGAGGGAGAGCGTCATGCTTGACGATTTCTTCGTGCGCGCCATCCTTGCCGGCGTCGGCCTGGCGCTGACGACAGGGCCGCTCGGCTGCTTCATCATCTGGCGGCGTATGGCTTATTTCGGCGATACAATCGCCCATTCGGCGCTGCTCGGCGTCGCACTGTCGCTGCTGTTCGAACTCAACCTGACACTGGCTGTCTTTGCCGTTGCCGCGCTGGTGTCGGTGCTGCTGCTCTTCCTGCAGAAACGCCAGGCGCTGTCGGCCGATGCGCTGCTCGGCATTCTCTCGCATGCCACACTGGCGATCGGCCTCGTCATGGTCGCCTTCATGAGCTGGGTGCGGATCGATCTCATCGCCTTCCTGTTCGGCGATATCCTTGCCGTTTCCACGACCGACATCGCGCTGATCTGGGGCGGCGGGCTGTTCGTGCTCGTGGCAATGGCCTGGCTCTGGCGCCCACTTTTGGCCGCGACCGTCAATGCCGAGCTCGCCGAGGCCGAGGGGCTGAAGCCGGAGCGGGCGCGGCTGTTCTTCATGCTGCTGATGGCCGTCGTCATCGCCATTGCCATGAAGATCGTCGGCATCATGCTGATTACCTCGCTTCTGATCATTCCGGCGGCTGCGGCGCGGCGCTTCTCGCCGACGCCGGAGATCATGGCGGTGTTCGCCTCATTGATCGGGGCCGCCGCCGTCGTCGGCGGGCTGTTCGGCTCGCTCACCTACGACACGCCTTCCGGCCCCTCGATCGTGGTCGCGGCGCTGATCCTCTTCATGCTCAGCCTGCTTCCCGTCAGGCGCCACCGCGCGGTCATGCAAGGACAAGGCTCATGACGACACCGCAATTGACCAAGAACCAGTCGCTGGTCTTCGACGTGCTTGAAAAGGCCGAAGGGCCGCTCAGCGCCTACACCATCCTCGACAAGCTGCGCGACCACGGTTTTCGTGCGCCCCTGCAGGTCTACCGGGCGCTGGAGAAGCTGCTCGAATACGGCGTCGTGCATCGGCTCGAAAGCATCAACTCCTTCGTTGCCTGCGCCCATCCGGGCGACGACTGCCACAGCCACGGCATCGTCGCCTTCGCCATCTGCGAAAGCTGCGGCCAGGTGACGGAGTTCCACGACCACGAGGTCGACCACCGGCTGATGGAATGGGTGCGGGGGCAGAAGTTCAAGCCCGAGAAGACGACGATCGAGATCCGTGGCTTGTGCGAGGCCTGCGCGGCGTAGGCTTCGTGGTCGCTGGACGATCGCCTCGCGCTCACTAAAGGGGTCGTCGTCATCAAAGTCGCGGGCGCGGATTTGGTCGTTCCCCCTTTTCGCCGGCTTCTTCCATTCTTACGGTATCGCATTCCGTTTTCACGGATGCCGCTCGGCGTCGACGGCCATATCTGTTGGGACATGATCTGCCAAGGTGCTCGCTGGAAGCGATGCTATAGCCATATGGGCGACCGCGATGGCTGAGCCCGCAGCGGTCCCGGACCGTATTAGACGCCCAGTGATACACAAAGCGGCGGTCAAAAAGGTGAGGCCGGTTACCCGGCCTCACGTCGCATTTTCATTTCAACGATCGAGTTAGTTCGGTTTAGATTCAGACCCGCCCTTGCCCGAACCGTTATTGCCGCCATTGCCGCCGCCGTTGCCGCCGCCATTGCCGCCGCCGTTGCCGCCACCATTGCCGCCACCATTGCCGCCGCCGTTGCCGCCGCCATTGCCGCCACCATTGTCGCCGCCATTGCCGCCACCATTGCCGCCACCATTGCCGCCACCATTGTCGCCGCCATTGCCGCCGCCGTTGCCGCCACCATTGCCGCCGCCGTTATTGCCACCATTGCCGCCGCCATTGCCGCCGCCGTTGCCGCCGCCATTGCCGCCGCCGTTGCCGCCGCCATTGCCGCCGCCATTGCCGCCACCATTGCCGCCGCCGTTGCCGCCACCGTTGTCGCCGCCGTTGCCGCCGCCATTGCCGCCGCCGTTGCCGCCGCCATTGCCGCCGCCGTTATTGCCACCATTGCCGCCGCCATTGCCGCCGCCGTTATTGCCACCATTGCCGCCGCCATTGCCGCCGCCATTGCCGCCGCCATTGCCGCCGCCGTTGCCGCCGCCATTGCCGCCGCCATTGCCGCCGCCGTTGCCGCCGCCGTTGCCGCCGCCATTGCCGCCGCCATTGCCGCCGCCATTGCCGCCACCGTTGCCGCCACCGTTGCCGCCGCCGCTATTCCCGTTGCCATTGCCGTCATTCCCATTGCTGGCGACGGAGCCGGTACTGGACGTCTTCTGGCCGCCGCCAATGTCTCGGCCGCCGCGATCCTTATCGTTCGGACTAAACTTGTTATCGGCGCGAATTGCTTTGGTCGGCATGCATAGTCTGTATTCGAGTGTGCCGCGAACGGCGGCCTTGCAATTAACGACTGCCGGGGCTGCCGTTGCCAAGCTGCTGCTTGCCAGAAGGGAAGCAACGGCGATGCTGAATTTCGCGGCTCTGCTGATCATTTCAATCGTCTCCCAAGGTTAACTAAATGTTAACTGGGAGAACCTTTATACTAACGATCGATTAACATGAAGAATAGATGATAGTTAATCTGTCTCATTTATCAAACAGAGTTAAAATCGCAAGTATAAAATTTTACTAAATTTTTATTTAGCCTATGTTATCGTCTCGCAACAACTAAAGGGAATCGGCTATGAAGCGCCTCTTTTCGCTCGCTGGCTTTTTATTCATTCTTCTGCATTTTCAAGCTGTTGCGGGATCATCGCTTCCTGTAACGCGAAGCATCGGCGCACCCGTGGGATTCGCCGCAGCCTGCGCCAAGTACAAGTGGCTGTGCGGCAGGATGGCCGCGCAACAGCTGAATGGTCAGGCAGGAACAGCGCTTCTTCAAAAGGTCAATCGTGCCGTAAATGGACGTATCATTCCCGCGGAAGATCGCCCGTCTTCCCGAAATAGGGATGTTTGGTCTCTGCCGGTTGCCGGCCGAGGCGATTGTGAGGACTACGCTCTCCAGAAGATGAAGGACCTGATCGAGGCTGGTTTTCCATCGAACAGGTTGGCGCTTTCCGTGGTGATTGGACCGCAGGATCAGAACCATGTCGTTCTGATTGCCCGGACGGACAGCGGCGATTATGTGCTCGACAATCTGACCAGCGCCGTGCGGCTCTGGCGCACGACAGGCTATACGTTTCTGGCCACCCAGGATTTCCAATCGCGAACGGGCTGGCGCGTGACGCTTGCTGGTCCCCGTGCAGGCGAGTTCTCTTGAAGTGAAACTCTCGAGGCGGCGCGTTCGCCGCTGGCAAGTGCTGATCCCGGGGCCATCTTTGCCTGAGAAACCAAGCCAGGGGCGATCGAGTGACGAAAACCGAACTCGCGGAGATATACAGCGGCTACATCGCTTGCCTGAACAGGCAGGACTGGCCCAATCTCGGGCAGTTCGTCGGCGACGATGCGGTTCATAACGGCCGGCGGCTCGGGCTGCCGGGTTACGTCGCCATGCTCGAGCGGGACTTCGATGAGATTCCCGATCTTTATTTCAAGGTGCTGATGCTGCTTTGCGATCCGCCATATATCGCCTGCAGGCTCAGCTTCGATTGCAGGCCGAAGGCAAAATTCCTCGGCCTCGATGTGAACGGCAGACGCCTTTCCTTCACCGAGAACGTCATCTACGAATTTCGCGGCGGCAAGATCGTCGAGGTCTGGTCGGTCATCGATAAGGCGGCGATCGAGTCCCAGCTTGCGGGCTCGAATTGATCGCGCGGACGGTTTCCGGTCTGCGTTTCGATCAGATGATGGCGACGCGTTCGCCGAAGGGCGTGTCGTCGTCGAAATTGCGGGTGCCGATCCGATCGCTTTCGCCTGACAAGACCGGCTGTTCCGCCCGTTCGCCGGCCTCTTCCCCTTCTTCCGATGCCGCATGCCCGTGCCGCTTTTGCGGATGCTGCTCATATTCGACGATCAGATCCGCGTGCGGGATGAGATCGCTTGCGGCTTCCTTCTCTGTGGACTTCTTCGCTGCCAGCTGATCGGCCGTGATCTGCGACTGGCGGGCGGCGACCCAGGCATTGTCCGGTTCGGAGCCGATCGAGGTGCTGGTGCCGACCTTAGTGGGTTCGGAGGGGGCGGTGGCGGAGATGGGGTTGATCGCGTCGACCATGATGCTCTCCTGCTGGCACAGGATGATTTAGGCTCGGTCGGCCTAAAAATCTGAATCCTGTTCTAAATTAAATAGTTAGAGGATGATGTTGTCCGAAGACGGCTTACGCTTTTCGGCATCATGCTCCATGGCGAACCGGCGAAACAGCCAGCCGCTTCCCGGGATGAAAACGGCGCCGTCTTCGGGCCTATCAGAGAGACATATCGGGGCCGTGCCGAAAAACACAAGGGGACATCGACGTGACTGCCACTTCGGACAATGACGAAATCGGTAGCAGGGTGCGGGAAATTCGACGAAGAATTGTGTGCACAAAAGGGGTGCTCGGCGCGTGGTTAATGTAAGAATCGGAAACACTTTGTGACTAAGTGTCTCCAAAAGCTGCGTTTTTCGACTTGCTGCGCGCGAAGACATGACGGATATTGTTTGAACGTTGAGGAAGCCGTCATGATTAGAATGATTGAAAACCCCGCCGAACTGGCTGGCGAGGATATCACCGGCAAATATATTCTCCGGAAGCTGAACTATCATTGGTTCGCTTACGGCAAGGCGGCTATCGTGATCGCCTGCAAGGGAACGATCCTGCAGCTCGAGCGGGAAGAGACGGTCTATTCCGAGCGTTGGGGTCGTCGCGCCTATACGGGCACCGGCAGACGTTATCCCGGCGGCATCTGTCCTATTTCTGCGGTCGCCTGCGTTTGCGATACGCCCGATGACGTCAATGCCGTCATTCAGCTGGATGTCGAAGCGCAGGACGAATTCTATCAGCTGATCGCAAAGGCCGAAGCCAGGGTTCAGGCGCTTGCCTCTTCCTCACGAAACAGCCAGTTTCTCGAAGCTGCCGAGTAGGCGGCTCTTTACCGAAATCCGCCTTCAACCATCATTGCGGCGACGGCAGAATTTTTCCGACATCTCCGAATGCTGGATGCAAAAGCGCCGCTACGATCAAGCGCAGCTGTCGTTCGCTACGCTGCTATCGGGTGCGTTCCGCCTCCTCAATCCGGTGCGGTGGTGTTAGACTTAGGCGGCAGCCGTTGGGATGCAGACAGTTCGTTCCCGGTTGAACGGAGAGCGGTCATGACAGAGCAGGACACCCGGCCCAATCACTCGTTCGCAGCGACGGCGCCATCGCTCGGCTCGCTCGCCATCACCATTGTCGTGATGTTTGCCGCGCTATTCTGGCCGGCCGGCACGCTCGACTGGCCGCGTGGCTGGATCTTTCTCGGTCTCTTCCTTGCACTGACATGTGTCGCGATCATCTGGATCTGGCGGACAAATCCGGAGCTGTTTGCCGCACGCAGCCGATATCAGAAAGGCACCAAGCCCTGGGACGCGGTGGTGGCGACGCTGACAATCATTCTCTTTGTCGCCATTCTTCCGGTCGCCGCGTTCGACGACGGGCGTTTCCACTGGGCGCCGCAGCCAGATTGGGTCGTCCTTATCGGCTATGTGCTGATGACATCAGGTTATCTCGGCCTGATCTGGGCGCAATCGGTCAACCGGCATTTCGAGCCGACGGTGCGCATCCAGACCGACCGCGACCACAAGGTAATCGACACGGGGCCTTACGCCGCCATACGCCATCCCGGATACGCAACCGCTATCGTGCTCAGCGTCGGCATGGCGCTGTCGCTTGGATCGCTCTACGCGCTGATCCCCGCCGGCCTGCTCATCATCGTCCTCTTCGGCCGGACGCTGGGGGAGGAGGCAGAATTGCGCAAGGGGCTCGAGGGGTACGAGGAGTATATGGCGCGTGTGCGCTGGCGATGGATTCCGGGCGTGTGGTGAACGGCGGAGGCGCCCACACCCGCCCCCGTCCTTCGAGGCTCCGGCCTTTGGTCTGCGCACCTCTGGATGAGGGCTGATCGGTATGCCGTATGGTTGGGAGGCTGATGGATGTCTGGCAGGCTGATGAATTCGCGACCGTCATCGGCTGCCCTTCTCTCACCCGCCGCCCTCTCTCCAACATCATCCTTGCTGAGGTGCCCCGCAAGGGCCTCGGGCCTGGCCACTGGCCTTGCGTCACCCGATCTGCCTGAGATCCCGCGCAAACCGCTGCCAATTCGCCACGTAGTTTTCCGCCGAGCGACGGATGCTCTCGACAGCCTTCTCATCCAGCACCCGCACGACCCGGGCGGGTGCCCCGACGATCAGGGAGTTGTCGGGGAATTCCTTGCCTTCGGTCACCAGCGTATTGGCGCCGACGAGGCAGTTGTTGCCGATCTTCGCACCATTCAGGATGGTCGCGCCCATGCCGATCAGCGTGTTGTTGCCGATGGTGCAGCCGTGAAGGATGGCGTGGTGGCCGATGGTGCAGCCTTTGCCTGTTGTCAGCGGGAAGCCCATGTCGGTATGGGCCATCACACCTTCCTGGATGTTGGTGCCTTCGCCGACGGTGATCTTCTCGTTGTCACCGCGCAGCACGGCGCCGAACCAGATGCCGACATTCTCGCCGAGCTCGATCTGGCCGATAATATTGGCATCCGGTGCGATCCAACAGAGGCCGGCAGCGGGCAGTTTCGGCGTCGATCCGCCAAGCGCATAGACGGGCATGGCTCTCTCCTCAGACGACTTCGACCGATAGGGTGGCGACGCCGTCGATGCCGCAATTGATGCGATCGCCCCTGGCCACCGCGCCGACGCCGGCGGGCGTGCCGGTCATAATGATATCGCCAGGCGCGAGAGTGAAGAGCTTCGACAGTTCCGCGATGATCTCCGGCACCTTCCAGATCATCTGGTTGAGATCGCCGTCCTGCACGCGCTTGCCGTTCTGCTCCAGCCAGATCTTACCTTCAGCGGGGTGGCCGAGACGGCTTGTCGGAACGATCGACGAGACAGGAGCGGAATGTTCGAAGGCCTTGCCGACCTCCCAGGGACGACCGAGCTTCTTTGCCTCACCCTGTAGATCGCGGCGGGTGAAATCGATGCCGACGGCATAGCCGTAGATGCAGTCGAGCGCGTCCGCGGCCTCGATGTTCGCGCCACCCGATTTCAGCGCCAGCACGCACTCGACCTCGTAATGCACGTCGTTCGACAGCGGCGGATAGGGAAAAGCCTTGCCCGACGGCAGCAGGTTGTCGGCATTCTTCTGGAAGAAGAAGGGTGGTTCGCGGCTGGGATCATGGCCCATCTCGATTGCATGATCTGCGTAGTTGCGCCCGACGCAATAGACGCGGCGCACCGGAAAACGCTCGGCTCTGCCCTCGACCGGCAATAGCACGGGTTGCGGAAGCGGGATGACGGTGACGGGATCGGACATTGGCGGGCTCTTCCTGTTTACGAGTCTTGCGCCATCTTAGACGGAAAGCATCGTGCCGGGGAAGCGTCCTTAGCGTCCGGCTTTGGTGCATTGACGCTGTCATGGTCGCAGGTTAACCTTGGCCATGAGCAGGATTTTTGCAGTTTCGATGACATCTACGACCACCGCGCCGCGGTGGGTGGTAGACGCGTGAACTGAATTCCGTTCATCGCTGCTAATACCAACCCGCCGGAGACGAGCGGGTTTTTTGTTCCCGCCCGTGCCCGCATTCGAGGACGAGATCGTGAACAATATCCAGAAGCATATTCTTGCGGAACGGGCGCTGGCCGCTGCCCGTCGCTGTGTCGCCAGCCGCTATGTTGGGGCTGCCTTCGCCTACGCGGCGGGTTCCATCATGCGCGGCGAAGGCACCACCTTTTCGGATATCGATCTGGTCGTCGTATTCCCGTGTCTCGAAAGAGCCTGGCGGGAATCGTTCACTCAGGACGGTTTCCCGGTCGAGGTCTTCGTCCACGATCCGCAGACACTGGCGCATTATCTCCATCAGGATGCCGACAGCGGCTATCCCATCATGGCCAACATGCACTGGCGCATTATCTCCATCAGGATGCCGACAGCGGCTATCCCATCATGGCCAACATGGTCGCGACGGGCTGTATAATAGGATCGGATATCGACAGCGCGCGCTTCATCCGGGCAAAGGCGGCAAGTATGCTGGCGGCAGGACCCAAGCCTCTTGCCGGGGCAGACTACGACTTGCTGCGCTATCAGGTCACCGATCTGGCCGACGATCTGCGCGGAACGCGCCCACCCGAAGAGATCGCCGCCATCGCGGCGCTGCTCTATCAGAAGCTCGCCGACCTGATGCTTCTCGGACGTGGCGCGTGGGCTGGCCGGGGAAAGTGGGCGCCCCGTCGGATCAGGGAGCTCGACGCGCAATTGGCGGCCGAATTCGACGCGGCGTTCAGTCTGGCGGCTGCGGGTGACGGCGCCCGATTCCTGGCTTTGGCCGACCGGGAGCTTGCCTTGCATGGCGGCCGCTATTTCGACGGATACAGGCAGGAGGCGCCGCTGGAAGCGCGCCGCCTGGAATAAATTGGTATCGGTGACGTTGCCGCATTTTGAAAATTGGATGGAAGATGCTTGAGAACGAATTCAAGAGTGCCTTGCCGTCGGCGGTAAGGCGTACCGCCAGATTGCGCCTCAGAATTCCCATGGAAGGGGATATCGACTTCCTGACCCGACTTTTTTCGCGGCAGGAATTGGTCGCACACCGACCGGTGCCCCGGCCTGATACGCCGGCGGAAAGCGCAGAGCGGCTTGCGCGCGACATCGGGCATTGGAAAGAACACGGGTTTGGGCGTTGGGCAGTTGAGGCGAACGGTACGTTGATCGGGTTCGGCGGTGTGACCGTTTCCAAGGAATTCGACGACCTCAATCTTTCCTATCATCTGCAACCCGAAAGCTGGGGGCAGGGATATGCCACGGAATTGGTCCGGGAAACGCTGACCTTCGCCTTCGATAATCTGCATGCGGACCGAGTGATCGGCTTGGTTCGCCCCGTCAATGCCGCCTCGAAGCGCATTCTCGAGAAATGCGGCTTCACTTTCGACCGTGAGGTGATGCTGCATGGCGCGCCGACAAACATATATGCCTTTGGCAAAACGAGCGGCTCATAAAGGAACATCCATGCGCCATTATCAGGCGTGACAAGACGTCGTCGCCGGTCATTCCTCGCCGGATTCGGTCAGCGCATCGCGGACGATCGCGTAATAGGGGGCAAGCTCGGGGATATCGGCGGCCAGCCTGTCGAAGGCGGGGTCGGATGGTGCAAGCGTGCCGGCGTATTTCGCTTGCGTGAAGGCCCGATGGGTGGCAAGGGCGTCGGCGTCGGCCTTATGCACGACGGTATAGACAGGCGAGGGCACGGTGCGGCCCTTGACGATGATGCGGTCGAGCTCGATGACAGTGTAGGTGCCGGCGACCAGTCTTGCGGTCTCCTCGCCGAGCAGCAGCGCCACGCCATAATTCTTTGAAGCGCCTTCGAGGCGAGAGGCGAGGTTGACGCTGTCGCCGAGGCAGGAATAATCGAAGCGGCGGGTCGAGCCCATATTGCCGACGATGCATTCGCCGGTGTTGATGCCGACGCCCATCTTTAGCACGTGCGGCCTGCCGCCGCGCATCGCCGCTTCCCGTTCCAGCTCGCGGTTGAGGCTCGATATCGCCGCCTGCATGGCAAGCGAGGCTTTGACGGCGTGCAGTGCATGATCGGGATCGTCGAGCGGGGCGTTCCAGAAGGCCATGATGCAGTCGCCCATATATTTGTCGATCGTGCCGCCGTGATCCATCACCACGTCGGAGAGCGGCGTCAGCAGCCGGTTGATCAGGCCGGTCAGTTGCTCCGGATCATCCTTCAAGGTCTCGGCGATGGTGGTGAAGCCACGCACATCGGAAAACAACACCGACAGTGTGCGCCGCTCGCCGCCAAGCCTTAGCTGCGAAGGGTCGTGCGACAGGCGCCGGACGAGATCGGGCGAGATATATTGGGCGAAGGCGCGGATGATCTGGCGCTTGTTGCGACGTTCTTCGGCATAATCGAAGGCGGCTTGGCCGAAGGCGACCGAGACATAGGCAACGACTGGTCCGAGCGGCGGGACGAAGATATGGGCAAAGCGGATGCCGGCAAAACTCGCGGCAGCGAAGGCGAATACGGCCACGACGCTGGCGACGATCGTCAGCCATCCAGTCGAACGCCAGACGGTGGCTGCGGCAAGCAGCACAGAGATCAGGATGCAGGCGGCGACCAGCGGAAGGCTGGCTTCCGCGATCGACAGGCCACGGCGGATATTGTCGTAGATCGTTGCCTGGATCTCGACGCCGGAGGTCAGCGTGCCGGTGTGGACGGTGTAGGGTGTCGCGAAGGCGTCGACGCCGCCCTTGTCGATGGCAGGGGCATTCTGCAGGCTGAGACCGACAAGCACGACGCGGCCCTTGAAATAATCCGGCGGCAGCAGGTTCTCAGGGTCGAGCGCCTGGTAGTAGGAGACCGTGGGATAGCTGCGGGCCGCGCCGAAGGATTGGATGAGCCGGCCGGCCGGCAAGGCTTTGCGTGCTGCTCCCGACGCCTTCATCAGCATGGCAGCAAAGCCGTCCTCATAACCTGGAATGCGCCGGAACGCACCGTCGCCGCTGAGATCGACGGAGGCGATGCCGGTTACAGCACCCGCTTCAGTCAGTTGCGGCAGCGGCGTGGCGCGGATCAGTTGCGAGGATTGGGGCGTCTCGATCAGCGTTTCGTCGCCGGCGAGCACGACATCCGGGCCGACGGCCTTCGTGATCGCGTCGTCGTTGTCGGGGTTCGAAGGTTCGGCCATGATGATATCGAAGCCGATGACACGGGCACCGGCCGTGCGTAGCTGCCTGACAAGCTGGGCATGCAGGCTGCGCGGCCAGGGCCACTGCGCATTGATATCGGCAAGCGAAGGCTCGTCGATCGCGACGATGACGGGTCCGCCGGGTGGCGGACGGGGATCGTCGACGGTCGAGAGATAGTCGAAGCTTCTGAGCTCCAGCAGCGACCAGGCGGGCAGGCGCGACAGCAGTGAGATGGCGACGAGTGTCGAGAGCGCCAGCACCAGCAGCCTGAGATGGCGGCTTTCGGCTTGCCCGCCATTCAGTCCGGGCTGTCGGGGCTTGTCCTGCGCCCGCATCAGAAGCGGACTTTGAGCGTGCCCTTGAAGGCGCGGCCCCAGCCGGGCACGCCGGGCGTGATCTCGAAGTCTTCGTCGAGGAGATTGTAGGCGGCCGCTTCCAGCGCGATGCGCTTGTCGAGGGGTTCCCAGATCAGGTGGGCGTCGAGGCTCCAGTAATCGTCGAGCTTGGTGCCGAGATCGTCACCGTCGCGCTCGCCGATATAATTGGCGGCCACAGTCGCCTTGACCTTGGCCTCGTTGACCCAGGTCAGCGCGATCTGGCCGGAATTCTTCGGGATGAACGGCAGGGAACCGCCGTAATTCGGTTCCAGCGGGTCCTTGTTCTCCGATTCCATGTAGGCATAAGTGGCGGAAAGGCCGAAACCGTAGCCGAGCGCGACGTTGGCAGTCACGCCCGCGCGATCGACGCTGCCGCGCGACAGCGGCAGGCTGTCGGCTGCGGGAAGCGAGATCAGCGGAAAATCGATCGAGAAATCATACAGTTCCTGGTGCTGGTATTCGACCGAGGTGAAGAAACGGTCGGTCCACTCGGCATCCCATTGCAGCGCCGCCGTATCGGCATAGCCATCGACGCCCACCACATATTGGTTGGCCTGCAAACCGAGGATGCCAACCGGGGCAAGAGTGGGTACGCCGGTGTCGAGGCTCTGGCGCATGAAAGCGGCGCGCAGCCAATGGTTCTGGACGGGCGACCAGGCAAGGCCGAAGCGCGGCTCGAACCGGCTGACATCGACGCCATCGCCTTCCATTCGCGTGCCGAAGACAGCATATTCGCCCTTGAGATTGGGCGTGATCTCGTGCAGCACGTCTATATAGGCGCGGCCGATATTGACGCGGTTGCTGAATGTATCCGGGCCGCTAGTCGTTTCGGGGAGGACCAGGACGCGCGGAAAGAGTTCATGAAGGCGAGAGAAGGTGGTCGTGCTGGCATCGATCCAGCCGCCTTCGATGCCGTACCGCCAGGTGAGCGGTCCGCTGCCGATGGAATGGCTGAGAGCGCCGATATAGGTTTTCGAGGACAGCTCCTCGGTCCCGTCCAAGAACGGAATAATGTCAGGGTCACGCAGGCCAAGAACCGGCGCATCGTCGACCTGAAGGGAGGTGGAAGTCCGCGACTTGCTTTCCGAATAGAGGAAGGCGCCGTTCAATATGTTTTCGTAGCTGAAAGTATGGCTCCAGCCGAGGCCGGCATTGGTCGCCTCGTTGACATTGCGCCTATAACTGTATTGCGAAGAGATTTCAGTCGGCACCCCAGCGCCTAGCAGGTTGAGGAAGTCCGTCAGTGCTGAGCCGGCCGACAGCGCGTTCAGCGTGCCATCGTTCTTGGCATGGTTGACATAGGCCACTACGCGATCGTCCGGCGTTACCGTTGCCGTCAGGTAGCCATTGCCGCCGACGATCTTATTTTCGGTCTCGAAGCCGCCGAAGTCACGATAGTCCCCGTCGAGCGCCAGTTCTTCCCATGTCAGGTTGCCGTAGAAGCTGAGAGGGATCGTCTCGTTGGAGAAGCCCTGGATCTCAGCCTCGCCGATACGCCTCGTATGGCCGTCGACGCTGTTGATGCCGCCGCCGAGCGAGCCTTCGATGAAGGGTGTGCGCAGCAGCGTTGCCGAGCGCGAGCGACCGGAAAGCATGTGCGGATCAAGCAGCAAGCCCTGGATAAAGGATGAGTAGCTCGATGCGTTGTTGCGATACTGGATGACATTGTCATCGCTGAAGCTCGTCGCGTTGACGAAGGGGAAGATGCTACCTTTGACTGATCGATATAGCCGCTGCCTTCGAAGGGGCTGAAGACCGCATCGCCGTAATAGCGGCCCCAGGCATCCAGGCCCTGAAGGCGGAAAGCGTTGTTCAGCGTCGAGCCGGCATCCTGGTTGGCGCCGAGCGCGCTGTAGTCGCCGCCGCGCGCCCTGGAGCGGCGGAGAAACTCCTGGGCGTTGCGGATTGCGCCGTCGGCGTCGTAGTCATCGATGTCGACAGCGGTTCGGAAGGCGGAGATGACGGGATCGTTCTTGTCGAGCCTGTCGGCATTGTCGACCGCCTGCGCGGAGGGGATGCGGTCACCCTTTTCGTAATGGGCGGCGGCGAGCATCAGTTGTGACTGCGAATGCGCCGGATTAGCTGTGCTGGCCGCCAGCAGATCCGCCAGCGCCTTGTCGCGTTCGCCAGTCTGCAGATAGTAGCGGCCGCGGGCGAGAAGCGCGATGTCGAAGGACGGATCGACGGCAAGCGCCGTATCGATTTGGCGCTTGGCTTCCTTCATGCGCGATTGATCGAGATAGAGGATGGCGAGATTGGCGTGCGGCACGGGATCCTGCGGATCGAGCGCGATCGCCTTCAGGAAGGCGGCCTCGGCCTCGCCATTGGCGTCGCGGGCGCTCTGCAGCAGGCCCATCGAGTTCAATGATCCCGACGCCCCCGGCGCAAGCTCGATGGCGCGGTTCAGATCAGCTAAAGCGCCGTCGATGTCGCTTTCGTAGCTTGCCTTGTAGGAGGCGCGCGCGGCAAGGGCGATCGGATGGTTGGGATCAAGCGAGAGAGCGCGGTTCACCGCCTCCAGCATCTGGGCGCGGTCATCAATCAGCTGCGCCAGCTGGGCGCGGATCGCGGGCAGGGTGGGATCGTCCGGAAAACGCTTTTCGGCTTGGCTGATCACATCGAGGGCGGCGCGCGGGTTTTGCAAAAAGCCGGCGGTATAGGCCTGCATGATCGCGCCATAGGGGCCGACAGCAGCCGAAGGCGGCTTTTCGACATGGGCGGGATCAGCAAGTGAACGGGCGAAATAGCCGCCATATTGCGCCATGTTCCGGCGGCTGGCGTCGAGATGCGGCAGTGCTGCCGCAAACAATCTTGCCGCTTCGTCGTAGCGTTTTTCGGAGCCGGCGATCGTGGCATCGATCAGGTCAAGGCGGGCCTTCTGGGTGGTCGTCAGCTTGCGGCGGCGAATCTCCTGAAGCGTGGCGGCTGCAACCTGCCGGCCATCGAAGGCGCTCTGCACTTCGGCAAGCTCCAGCCAGTCCTCGGTGGTGCGCCGTTCCGGCGGCAAACCCAGCAGCCGGCGGCGCTCGTCGGCCATGCGGCCTGCCGGCAGCGGCGAGGTCGGCATCAGCCCGAAGCCGTCGCGCAGGTTCAGGTAGAACAGCATCTGCTCGCGATCGTCGGGTGTGACGATGACGAGCTTGCGCGGCGCCTGGCCGATCGTGGCGACCGCTCCTTCGCCCTCGTTTACCTCGACGCTGCCCTGCGGGTTGGTGAGCGCGACGCGGCCTTCGAGCACGATCATCGAGGTCTTGGCGCCCTCGACCATCATGGTCCAGTCGGTGCCGCGGATGGCGGCTGCGGCCGCCGGCGTTTCCACAGTCAGCCCCTGGCCACCGCGCTCGGCGCGCGCCCAGATCGTTCCTGATTGCAGCTCCAGCGTCGTGTCGCCGCTCGCGGCCATCTTCTTGACCTGCAGCGAGGAATTGCGGCCAAGGCGAACCTGGGTGTGATCGGAAAAGACAATGGCGAGCTGGCCGTTGGCGTTGGTGCGCAGCACGTCACCGGTCAGTAGGTCTTGATTGATGTCGACGACGCGCCAGTTCGACACGTCGATGAAGCGGACCTCCTCGCCGGTCTTGCGGGCGATGACGGAACCGGCGACCGGTGTTGCACGCTGCACGGGGTCAGCCGCCGCCGGCGAAAAGCCCGGCACGACAAGCGCAAGCGCTACCCCGGCGCGACAGATGTTTTTCCAGCGACCCAGCATGACCCCAATCCCCGCTTCCCCTTTGTCCAAGTAGAAAAGAAAAGTCAAGCATATTGCACACGTGTTCTTGAATTCCGTGTGAAGTGTAATATCAGGGAAACACTTATGGGATGGAGTATTCGGGTGAGCGATTTCGAGAGTGCAACTGAGCTTATGCCAAGCGAACCGTCGACGGGTGACATCGGCGCCGGGTATTTCGATCATATCAAGAAAGTCAATGACATATTTTATGATCAGATCAAGATCTCTGACCAGAAGGCCGCTTATATTTTCACTTTCATGCTGGCATTCCTGGTGAGTTCCAGCGATGTCAGGGCAGTCTTCAGCCTGGCGCGCTACGTGAGCGGGACGCCCGGCAGTATGCTGTTCTCCGGCCTGCTTGCCGCAGCTTCGGTCTTTTCGATCCTGTCGGCGATCCTCGTCGTACTGCCGCGCCATTTGAACAACTCGACGTCATTGTTCTGGGGCACCTGGCACGGTCATCGCGACCGGTTCTTCGATGCGGCGCTGCGGCGCGACGAACGCTACCTTTTCGAGCAGTATCTCGAAAACGCCGACATCCTCTCCACCATCGCCCGCAACAAATACCGCTGCGTCACTTTTGCGTTCCGCGGGCTGATGGTGAGTGTGATCGCCTATGTGCTGCTGTTGGTGGCGGTGTGAGGATGGTGATGCTTTGTGCTTATCAGTCCGCCGGTGCCCACGAGAGCCTCATCCTGAGGCGCCCCGCAGGGGCCTCGAAGGACGAGGCGGGTATGCCGGCGGTCAGTAGATGCAAGGAGCAGTGCCGGAGCGTGTCCTTCGAGGCTTCACCCTGCGGGCTACGCGCCTCAGGATGAGGGACCTCGGACAATGCCGCGCCAGTACCGCCCCCATTCACTCCTCGACCTCAAGAACAAGTTCGAGTTCGATCGGCACGCCTAAAGGTAGGCTGGCGACGCCGAGCACGACGCGGCCTGAGAGCCTTTCCTCGCCGAAGACCGCAAGCAGCATTTCGGATGCTCCGTCGGCAACCTTCGGATGGTCGCGGAAATCGCCTTCAGTCGCGATATAGACGCCGAGCTTGACGACCCTGACAACCCTGTCCAGCGAGCCGAGATAGTCCCTGGCGGCTGCGAGCGCGCTCAGCGTTGCGGTTTCGGCCGCCTTCCGGCCGTCTTCGGCCGTCAGCGCACCGCCGACGCGGCCGATATAGCGCGGCTCATGGCCGACGACCGGCAGCATCCCGCTGAAGAAGACCAGGTTGCCGGTCCTTATCGCTTCGACATAGGCCCCGAAGGGTATCGGCGGCGGGGGAAGCGTGATGCCGAGTTCCCGCAGCCGTCGTTCCGCGCCGGCTGCCTGCGCTTTCGCATGGCCTACCATCTGCCCAGATGTGCGCCGCCGTCGACGTGCAGCACCTCCCCGGTGACACGCGGCGCTTCGGTGAGGAACATGACGGCATCGGCGATCTCCTCGACGTTGGATATGCCTGCCATCGGCGACAGCGTCTTCAGGAAATCTTTCGGATTGTCCTTGTGCAGCGGCGTGTCCACCACGCCAGGAGCGACAATGTTGAAGCGAATTCCCTCGTTCGCATATTCCATCGCCAGGTTCTTGGAGATGGCGTTGATGCCGCCCTTTGTCATCATCGAGACTGAGGCGGCGAAGCCGGCGATCGGATGATCGGTCAATGGCGTGGTGATGCTGACGACGCTACCGCCGGTTTTCTGCGCGAGCATCTGTCGGACGACCAGTTGGGTCAGATGGATGAAACCCTCAAGATTGGTCGAGGACAATTTCTGGAAGTCGGCCATGGTGAACTCGACGAACGGCTTGGCTAAGAAAATGCCGGCATTGTTGACGAGCGCGTCGATCGAGCCGAAGCGATCGATTGCGGTCCTTGCCACCCGCGCTGCGGTTTCGGCATCGCCGATGTCGCCGTCGACGAGCGCCAGCTTGTCGGAGGCTTGGAAGGCGTTCGAAGCGCTGACCTGGCGCGAGGTGGCGACGACATTATAGCTGCGCTGAATGAAGGCGTTGACGAGGCCGGCTCCGATACCCTGGGAGGCGCCCGTGACGATGACTGTGTTTCTCGTAGTCATGCTGATCTCCATAATCTGGTTCGGGCAACGCGGGCCTTGCGGCTGCAAGGGCCGGTCGCTCGAGATGGGGCTGCTGCGAATGCGCCTCCATCAGGTTGTCTTGTTTTCGCAAGGTGAATATGGCGAAAACTCGATTACCCGATTAGATGGAAATATCTGGATTCTCTTTTGCATGTATGCAAAAATCAGAGCATGGCTGATCTGAACGACATCGCCGTTTTCGTGAAGGTGGCGCAGTATGGCAGCTTCAGCCGTGCTGCCCATTCGCTCGGCATGCCGATATCGACCGTCAGCCGGAAGGTGACGTCGCTGGAGGAGCAGCTCGGCGTGACGCTCATCCAGCGGACGACCCGCAAATTGAGCCTGACCGCGCAGGGCCTGGCCTACTATGACAGGTGCAGCGAACCGCTCATCCATCTCCTCGATGCCGAGCAGACGCTCACCGAGACACAGAGAAAACCGGACGGTCTGCTGAAGATCTCGGTGCCTGTGATCTTCGGGCAGGAGGTCTTCTACGAATTCATCTCATCCTTCCTGAAGACCTATCCCAATATCCAGATCGATCTCTTCGTCACCAACCTGTTTCTCGATCTGATCGCCGAGAATATCGATCTCGGCATCCGTTTCGGGGAACTCAAGGATTCGACCATCGTCGCGCAGCGGCTCGGCAAGAGCGTGCGCTATCTGGTCGCTGCACCGGACTATCTGAGGGGCAGGGTGCTTCCCTTGAAGCCCGAAGACCTGAAGAGCCATCAGTGCGTTCTCTTGAACGGCCGCAACGGCGAAGCGGAATGGCATCTCGTGAGCGGTCGAAAATCGGTTCGCCTGCATGTGTCGGGCCCGGTATCGAGCCGGGATTTCGACGCGGTAAGCGCGTTCACCTATCGCGGACACGGCATCGGCCTGCTGCCTTCCACCTATTGCGACGAACAGATCAGAAGAGGCGAACTCCTCCGTCTACTGGCGGACTGGTCGTCCGAGGAAATTTTCGTGCACGCCGTCTATCCCACGCGCCGATTCCTGCCCTCCCGATTGCAGGTCTTTCTCGAGGCGCTGAAAGCATGGAAGACCCCCTTGTGGCTTCCCTTGCATTGAAGGCTTCCGATTCCATCACCGAAAATTGAAGCCGTACGCGGGGCCGAGCGATCTGCGTCGGCCAAGCTGTGTTAGAGTTCGCTGGCTTGGATGGCCCAGGGATTGGATTGCCAATGCTGACGACACTTGCGGTGCTTATAGGTCTTTCCGGCCCCGTCCCCATCGCGCAGGCGGCGGGAAGCGAGGTCGATGTGACCCTCGTGCTTGCCGTCGACACTTCGCGGTCGATGGACTTCGAGGAGATCGGCATCCAGCGCGGGGGTTATGTCGAGGCGCTCAAGCACAAGGAATTCATCGACGCGGTGAAGGACGGGCTGACCGGCCGCATCGCCATCAGCTATTTCGAATGGGCTGGCTATGTCGTCCAGGATTCCGTCATCGACTGGCAGGTGATCGAGACGGAAGAGGATGCGATCGCTTTTGCCGATAAACTCGAAGCCCGACCGATTGCCACCCAACGGCGCACGTCGATCTCCACCGCGATCGCTCAGGGCGCCAGCATGATCGTTTCGAGTCCCTTTCAGTCCAGGCGACAGGTGATCGATGTCTCCGGCGACGGCCCGAACAATTCCGGCGATCCCGTCACCCCCGCCCGCGACAAGGCGGTGGAAGCCGGCATGATCATCAACGGCCTCGCCATCATGCTGCGGCCCTCCGATGCGCCCAACGGGCTCGACAAATATTACGCGGATTGCGTGATCGGCGGTCCGGGCGCCTTCGTGCTGCCGGTCCGCAAGATCGAGGATTTCGCCGTTGCCGTGCGCCGCAAGCTGGTACTGGAGATCAGCGGCCTTTCCCCTCCGGCGATGCTGCAGAAAACCGCCGGCGCCGAGACGGGTACCGACTGCCTGATTGGTGAGAAGCAGTGGCGTGATATTTTCGACCGTTGACGCCCGGATCAACGCGCCGAAGTTATATCGGTCAGTATCTGGTAAGCGGCAGAGACGCGGTCCTCGTTGGGATAGCTTTTGTTGGCCAGAATGACGATGCCGAGCCGCTCTTTCGGGATGAACGCCACATATGCGCCGAAACCATTCGTTGAGCCGGTTTTATTGATCCACACATCCTCACGCGGTTCCCTCGCCGGCGTCAGCTGCTTGACGGGAATGGTCTTCAGCATCGCGCTGGAATTGTTGTCCATCAACGTCGTCAACGCAGCGGGATAGGAATACTGCTCCCAAATAAGGTCTTGCGTCATCGCGCCGACATCGAAGTGTCCTGTGTGCGTGTTGGTGATCGCCTGCTGGAGCTTTCCGTCCAACTTGACCAGTCCCATGTTTGCGTCGATGAACCGGATCATGTCG
This sequence comes from Rhizobium leguminosarum, assembly GCF_001652265.1. Classification (GTDB taxonomy): domain Bacteria; phylum Pseudomonadota; class Alphaproteobacteria; order Rhizobiales; family Rhizobiaceae; genus Rhizobium; species Rhizobium leguminosarum_D. The sequence goes on along the minus strand of NZ_LWBS01000242.1, from coordinate 47,093 downwards.
CTTGCTGTGGACTTCACTCCATAGGCCTCGGACGAAAGAGTGGCGGGTGTCATCCGAGCCGGCTCGCCGCTTCGCTTGTAGCCTTGGGCATAGTCGGAGCGGCCATGCTCGCGTTTTCTGATTGGATAACGTCGCAGATGTCTCCCGCATCGCAATGACAGCTTCCGGCGGATCCCGATCCTCGACCTGACGCCGGCAAGGAGATCGGTGAGACTGGTGAGGCGAAGACACGATAAAGCATTTCGGCATGGCGCGCGCGATACCGAAATGCCGTTGCTTCTCAGAGGATGTCGCCGCCATTGCCTATAAGGGCAGTTGCTTGCCGGCCTGTTCGCTGACCATGTATTCGGCGTACCAGTCCGGCCAGTTCTCGTCGTGTTTGCCGCCGTTCCGTTTCTCGTGTTCACCGTGCGCGGTCGCCGCGCGGCGAAGCGCTGACGCAAGCTCGGTCGACGTCGTGAATTTCGTCTCGTCGGCGTCGATGCGTCCCGGCAACCGCGTGGTGACTTCCTGGAACAGCCAGCCGTTGCCGTCGGGATCCTTGAAAGATGCGAAGGAGCGATAGCTGCGGTGATCGGGATCGCGGCCGGCGATCCGCAGCCGCCCGAACAGATAGGGCTCGTCCTTGCCGGCATAGACGCCGGCCGCGTCATGGAACACTTGGCTCACGTCGACCCCGCGGGCGATCAGGTCGCGGCGGGCCGCCTCCACGTCGGAGACGATAAGGTAAAGGCCTTGGGCCGAGCCGGGTGGCGCGGCGGTGACGTTCTTGCCGAAGATGATCGCACAGCCCGAGCCGGGTGGGGTAAACTGGATTACACGGAAATCGGCGTCATTGGCGAAGTCGGCGTCGAGCCGCCAGCCCAGGCCGTCGTAAAAACGTTTAGCGCGGTCGACGTCGGAAACGGGGATGACGACCACCTCGAGCTTGGTGTCGACGGGCTGTGTTCTCGGGGTTTCAATGGGGGTTTCGCTGCGCAGTGCATTGCTCATCTTCAGCTCCTTGAGGTTTTGGATGCGTTAAGAATGGCGATACATGTCACCGGCCAGTGGACCACAGCGCGGTGAGGCCGTCGAATCAATTATTCTGTCTGATTTGGCCGGTATTGGCGGGTTCCATGCCTACTCCGGTTGAAGGCAGATTCCGGCCCGGCCACGCAGAGATCCGGCTGACGGCGCATCACTCGTGATCCGCCTTCAGCCGATGCCGGTGAGCGGCCTGTTTTGCGCGATTGCCGCACATCGCCATGCTGCACCAGCGTCGACGGTGGCCGCGGGTGTGGTCGGCAAAGAGCAGCGTGCAGGCCGGTCCTTCGCAGGCTTTGACATTGGAGAAATCCTCGGTGCAGACGAATTGCGCCAGCGCCTCGCCGACCGGCAGCAGCAACGCATCTGGCGAGCGCCATTTGCGCATCGGCTCAAGCGCCAGCGTCTCGTGCCCATCGGCGTGACTTGCCACGATGCGGCTGAAGCCCTCGTTGCGTTCGAGCAGGCGGTTCAACGGCTCCAGCTCTTCCAGGGCATTTGCTGGAAGCGGGCGGCCCTTGTGGGCGCGAACGAAATCCCGGAACCACTCGCGCAGATGCCTTGCCTGATCGGCAACATTGTCGAGTTCGCCGGGCAAGGCCTGCGCCCGCATCGCCTCCAGCGTTTCGTGAGGAACGAGTGCTGCTTGCTCCAGCCAGCGCAGCAGGCCTTCGCCGTCGTCGATCCAATCGACCGGCGTATCGACCGGTGTCGCGATCGAATTCAGAAAATCCAGCCCCAGCGCATCGCCAATGAAAAGGGCGGGTGAGCGGTTGTCCATCATAACTCCTGTTCCGGCCGCCGTGACACCAAGCGTGGGCGGCCTCTTGAAGACATAATTGACATGTAACCTGTTCGAATGATCTTGACAAGTTATGCGATCCAATAGTAACCGTTATATCAACATTTGATAGGTTACTTAATGTCATCAGGACGCAGAGGAGAAGGCCGATGTCCCGAGAGAATGTGAATGTTGTGCTGGTCCATGGCGCTTGGGCTGATGGTTCGAGCTGGTCGAAGATCATCCAGCCTCTGGCTGCCGAAGGCTTGACGGTGGTGGCAGCGCCGCTGCCGCTGACCTCCTTCGGTGACGATGTCGCGGCACTCGATCGCGCACTGGAGCGGTTGACGGGGCCAGTGGTTCTCGTCGGTCATGCCTATGCCGGCGCGGTGATTGCCGCGACCAGGGAAGAGAAGGTCAAGGGGCTTGTCTATATAGCGGCGCTGGCGCCCGACGAGGGCGAGACGGTGGCCGATATTTTCTATCGCGGCGCGCCGCATCCGCAGGCGCCGAAGCTTTCGCCGGACAATCACGGCCTGATCTACCTGCCGGAGGAGGCCTTCGCCTCGGCATTCGCCCAGAATGCGACTGATGAGGAGCAGGCGGTACTGGCCGCCGTGCAGCGGCCGATTTCGCCGGCCTGCATCACTGTCCCCGTGTCGCGCCCGCTCTGGAAGGACCGCTCGGCCTGGTTCCTGGTCGCCGAACAGGACCGGATGATCGTTGCCGACAACCAGCGCTTCATGGCCGAGCGGATGCAGGCGCGGGTGCGCTCTCACGCCGCCGACCACACGCCGATCGTTACGGCGCCTGCCGCCGTGCTCGACATCGTCAGGGAGGCGGTCGCCGCAGTAGCGGCGGCCTGAATTCAGCCGTCAAAACATGGGATGAGGAGGAATTGAGATGCACGGACAGAAGATGACGACGGAGCGCGTGAGCGCGTTTTCGGACGCTCTGATCGCGGTGATCATGACCATCATGGTGCTGGAGCTGAAGGCGCCCGAGTCCCCTGAAATCACAGCCATGCTTGCGCTCTGGCCGACCGTGGTCAGCTACGCCTTGAGCTACCTGTTCATCGCGATTATCTGGATCAACCACCATCATTTGCTACGGCTGGTGCATTTTGCATCGACCCGGCTGATCTGGGTCAACTTCTTGCACCTGTTCCTGGTGTCGCTATTGCCGTTCACCACGGCCTGGATGGCGAGGACCGACCTCGCGCCAATGCCGGTCGCCATCTACGCAGGCGTCTTCGTGCTGGTGAATGCCGCCTATCTTTTGTTCGAGCGCGAGATATTTGCGCAGGCCGAGGCGGGCGCGATGCCTGAACCGGCCCGGCGGCTGGCGCGCCGGCGGACACTCATCGGGCTGGCGATCTTTGCCCTGGCGGGGCTCGTTGCCCCCTTCGTACCGCTCCTCGGCTTCTTCCTGATCTGCTGCGCCCTCGTTCTCTATCTCCAGCCGGAGATCTTCAGCAGCCGCCTGCAAGGGCAGGTGGAATAACCACACCGAAAATAGCAAACAAGTTATCAACGCAAAGGAGACTGTCATGTCCACCATCAGATACCGCACCGCCGACGTCGACGGCTTCAGGATCTTCTATCGCGAGGCCGGTTCGCCGGATGCTCCGAAGCTGCTCCTGCTGCACGGCTTTCCGAGTGCCGGCCATATGTTCCGCGACCTGATCCCGCTGCTCTCCGATCGCTTCCACATCGTCGCGCCCGATCTTCCGGGCTTCGGACAATCCGACCTGCCGGCGCGGCCTGCCACCTTCGACGGGATCGCGGCGACGATCGACCGCTTCACCGAAATCGTTGGCTTCGATCATTATGCCGTTTACGTGTTCGACTATGGCGCGCCCACGGGCTTCCGGCTGGCGGTGAAACATCCCGAGCGCATCACGGCGATCATTTCGCAGAACGGCAATGCCTATGTCGAGGGTCTCAGCGACGGCTGGAACCCGATCCGGGCCTATTGGGAGGACGCCTCCGAGGAGAACCGCAATGCGCTGAAGGCGATGCTGCAGCCGGAGGCGACGATCTGGCAATATACCCATGGCGTCGCCGATCCGACGGCGGTTTCGCCTGATGGTTATTCGCTCGACAATTTCTATCTGGCCCGGCCTGAAGTCGAGGATGTGCAACTCGATCTCTTCGGCGACTACAAGAGCAATGTTGCGCTCTATCCTGCCTTCCAGGCGTATTTCCGTACCTACAAGCCACCTTTCCTCGCCGTGTGGGGTGAGAATGACCCGTTCTTCCTGCCGCCCGGTGCGGAGGCCTTCAAGCGCGATAATCCGAGTGCGGTCGTGCGCTTCCTCGACACGGGCCATTTCGCGCTGGAAACGCATGCCGCCGAGATCGCGGCCGAGATTCGGGATTTTCTGGCCCGCTGACAGCAACGCTGGGCATCGCCCCGCTGGAAGGGCCGGCGCGCCGGGCGCACGCTGGATGACCGGCTCGACGCTGCGCATGGATGGCGGCGAGGTGAAGTCGATCTGATGCGGTCGACGGCGGGAGTGCCCCGCCGTCTTCATCGCCTATTGTTCTTCTGCTTGTCGAACCGCTTTCACGCGGCGAGAGCGGCGCGGGTTTTGCCGATCGTCAGAGCCGCCTTTGCTGCCTCGCGCCCTTTCTCGACGAAATGTGCGCGGTAGATCTGCTTGTGATGCTCGGTTTCCTGATACTGATGCGGCGTCAGCGACACGGACAGCACCGGCACGCCGGTATCCATGCCGGCGCGCATCAGCCCATCGACGACGGCCTGGGCGACGAATTCGTGGCGGTAGATTCCGCCGTCGACGACGAAGGCGGCGGCAACGACAGCGGCATAGCGCCCGGTTGCCGCAAGATCGCGTGACAGCAGCGGCATCTCGAACGCGCCGGGAACATCGAACACGTCGACCTGCTCAGGCGGAATAAGCTGATGGAAGCCATCTAGGGCACGGTCGACGATATCGGCGTGCCAGCTGGCTTTGATGAAGGCATAGCGGGTGGGTGTCATGGTAATCTCCTTTGGCGAACAGACACATCACCCAAGGCGATCACGAACGTCCCCGACAGCCGCAAGGGCGGCAGAAACGCACGTTCTCTTTCATCCGGACTATGACCGTCGGCTCAGGCATCTCACCTGATCTGCTGACCCTTCCTGAGAAGGCGCTCGCGGGCTCGCAATCTAAATTGCATACCGCCGGTAGGGACTTGCACCCCGCCCTGAGAACGGCGCGAACAATAGGTGGAAGGTGACGAGCTGGCAATAGTCCGGAAAAGGCTTTCATGACCGATGAAAGCGCCGATACAGGATCAGGCTCCCGACGCGGCGATTTCGCTTGTTCGGGCAAGCCCTCTTGCGGAGGATGGGCTTGCGCCTACATGCTCTGGGTGAGGGCATTCACGTCAGAATAGCACGGCAAGACAGGATGCGCCGTCTCCACCGGAGACGGGCAGGGCCGTGGCAACCATGGGAGAGAGAGATGCAAGACCCCTTCGTCGTCCACCGCGAGGCGCATATCGCAGCACCGCCGGCCGCGGTGTTTGCGCTGATGACCGACCCGGAAAAGATCTTGCGTTGGATGGGGACGGAGGCGCAGGTTGAGCCGCAGCCTGGCGGGCTCTATCTCGTCAACGTCACCGGCGCCCGCTTTGCGCGCGGCTCGTTTCGCGAGGTGGTGCCGGTTCATCGCCTTGCCTATAGCTTTGGCTGGGACGGCAGCGAGGTGGTGCCGCCGGGGTCGAGCCTGGTCGAGATCGACCTGATCGAGCAGGGGGGCGGAACGCTGCTGCGGCTCACCCATAGCGGCCTGCCGAGCGCCGAGCAATGTGCCGGCCATGCGGAAGGCTGGGCGCATTACCTGGGGCGGTTGACCGAGGTCGCCGCCGGGCGTGATCCGGGCCCCGACGCTTTTTACGGCAGAACTTGAGCGGTTTCCTCGCGGGCCAACCACGCTCTCTGCGCGCGTCAAACATGAACGCGCAATTCATCTCCAGTTCAATTTGACGGCCATAAGCTCGGGACGGCTGGATTGAAAATGGAGTTCTCGATGAAGGCACTTTCTATCGCGGCTGCCTTGCTCGCTGGCAGCCTCTCGTTCGGCACCGCGGAGGCGATGCCGCTTGGGACAATCAATGTGCAGAGCAATGTCACAAAGGTCGACTACGCCTGCGGTCGCGGCTGGCATCTGACGCGCTGGGGCGAATGCCGGCCAAACTGGCGCCGCCCGCCGCCGGTAGCTTTCTACGGTGGTCCGCCCCGCTGGGGCTGGGAGCGGCGTCACCGGGATTGGGATGGTCCGCGCTGGCGCTATGAGCGGCGCTGGGATCGTGACCGCCGTTGGCGGGATGATGACTAAGGGTCTCGCTTAAATGTAGATGGACGAAGGCCGGAGCGATTTCGCCCGGCCTTTTCTGATGAGATAGGTTTGCCGGCGTCCTCCCGATTTGTCCGATACGGTCAAATCCTGCTGACGAGCCAGTACTTGTCGTCGATCAGCTCCTCGAGTTCGACGGGATCCTTGACGCCGAATTCGAACCATTCGACGAGTTCCTTCGCCTTGCGGCTGCTCTCCTCCGCCGTCAGCTCGACCTGATATCTTTCGCACCATCGCCGAAGGATCGACGTCAGCAGCGTCATGTCATTCCCATCCAGCGGATCTTTCGGCCAGAATATCGTACCCATCGTACCCCTCAAATACACGATGACGAACGATCCTATAATGGAATCTAAGTCGCGCAAGTTTAAAGTGTTTATTTTTTGTTTTCCACCGTGGTCGAATGGTTTTCGACAGGGGATGCGGTCGTCCTTTTGGGAGCGACAGGTTGAGTCGATGGGAACGTCCTCATGGACATTCGGAATGGCTGCCTGCGCTCACCCGGGGGACATCCTTGCGGCCGCCCCGGTCAGCGTGCGATGTTAAGCCATGGATCTGCCGTCTCCCCTTGCATGGCTGGTTGACGAGGCCGGTGCCTCGCCCAGTCCCGAATGGTTTCTGGCCGAGCTCGGGCGCCGGCTGCTGGCCGATGGCCTGCCGCTTTTGGGCGGCGCGTTGACGCTTTCGGTGCCGCATCCGATCATCGCGCGGCGCACCTGGCTGTGGCGGGCGGAGACCGGCGCTGTCATTGAGGCTTTGGCCTTTGCCGCGGCTCCGCGGAGCGAGGCCGGGCGCGAGTGGTTGGCCGGGCTCGGGCCGGTATGGGAAGACAGGATCGGGCCTTCACAGGACAATCGGTCGGACAGCCCGCTGCTCGGCTGGGCGAGGGTTGCCAGCGGGGAAGGGGCAGGTGCATTCGGCCCGGCCGAGGCTGGCCTGCTGCGCGAGGTCGCGCGTTTTGCTGCAGCGCCGCTCGCCGCTTTGGCGGCGCGCGAGGCGCGGGCCGCGCTGCTTGAAGCCTATCTCGGCCGCCGTAGCGCCGCGCGAGTGCAGGCCGGCGCGCTTGCCCGCGGCACCGGAGAGACCATCCGCGCGGCCCTTCTCTGCGCCGATCTGCGCGACTTCACCGCCCTCTCCGAGGTGACCGAACCTCACGTGATGATATCAGCACTGGACGCCTGGTTTGACCGCGTCGCCGGCGCAGTGCATGCCTTCGGCGGCGAGGTGCTGAAATTCATCGGCGACGGCGTGCTGGCGATCTTTCCGGTCACGGCTACGTCAGGCGAGGGCGACGCAGCCCGAGCGGATCGCGAGGCCTGCGAGGCCGCACTGCGCGCGGTCGCCGCCAGCCGCGCCGGCATGGCCCATCTCGACCAGCTGCGCCAGGCGCAGGGGCTGGCGGCGCTGCCCTTCGGCGCAGCACTGCATTTCGGCGAGATCCTGTGGGGCAATATCGGTGCAGCCGACCGGCTGGACTTTACCGCCATCGGCCCCGCCGTCAATCTGGTCAGCCGGCTGGAAGGGCTCTGCAAGCCGCTCGGCCGAAGCGTGCTGATCTCGGGTGCTGTGGCAGCGAACACAACAACGGCACTGACGCCGCTCGGAGAGCACACCTTGCGCGGCATCGCCGACCCTTGCACGGTCTTTACCCTGCCGACGGATTGAGTTGCGGGCAGGGATGGCTGCAGTTTTGCAAAGAAAGATTTGCAAAGATATGTTTGCAATAGTAGGCTTGCGGCATGAAAACACCGCGCCCGCAGCCTGCTCAATCAGTCACCGCACCCCGCACCATCAGCCGCGTCGTGCCCGACCCGACCGCGCTGAAGGCGCTGGCGCATCCAGTCCGGTTGCGCATGCTCGGCATGCTCAGGGTCGATGGACCCGCTACGGCGACGCAGCTGGCAGTGCGGCTCGGGTTGAACAGCGGCGCTACCAGCTATCACCTGCGCCAGCTTGCCCAATACGGCTTTATCGAGGAAGCACCGCATCCCTCGCGGCGCGATCGCTGGTGGCGCGCAAGCCACGAACTTACCTCGGTGCCGGCGAGCGAGGCTGAGGGCGAAGCGTTGGATCTCGATCTTGCCTTCAACCAGGCGGCACTCTCGCTGCAGGTCGGCCAGATGCAGCAGGCGCTGGAGGAATATACCGAGCTGCCGGCAGAATGGCGCAAGGCGAGTACGGCCAGCGACATTATCATCCCGATGACGGCGGAACAGGCCGAAGTCCTGACGAGGCGGCTGACCGACACCATCCTTGAAGCGATGCGGACCGCCCCGCCGCTAGGCGACGTGATGCCGCCTGACATAATACCCTTCTCGATCATGCTGCACGCCTTTCCCTATCCGGGCCGGCTCCCGCACCGCGATGGGGATGGTGGGTCATGAGAAGGGGTGGGCCTTTCCTGGCGCTTGCCGCAGCCGAGACGCTTTCGCTTTCCGGCACGCGGTTGTCGACCATCGCCATTCCCTGGCTGGTGCTGAGCACGACGGGCAGCCCGGTTCTGACCGGGCTGACGGCTATGATGGAAATGCTGCCCTATGTCGTCGCCAAGGCGCTCAGTGGGCCGCTGATCGACCGCGTCGGCCCGAAGCGCATCGCCGTCGTCTGCGATACCGCCTCGGTGGCCGTAGTGGGGCTAGTGCCGCTGCTCGATCTCTTCGGCCTGCTTGATATGCCGCTGCTACTGCCTGTTGTCTTTGCCATGGGCGTGCTGCGCGGCCCCTCCGATGCCGCTAAGCAGGCGATGGTTCCCGATATCGCCACGCTGGCGGCCATGCCGCTCGAACGGGTCACCGGCGTCGTCGGTGCTATCGAGCGGTTGGCCTCGACGGCGGGTGCGGCCGGCGCCGGCGCTCTGATCGGCCTGATCGGCCCGGGGCAGGCGCTCGTCGTCAATGCCGTCACCTTCGCCGCCGCTGCGCTGATTGTGGCAGCGGGCATCCCCGGATTTCGGCGTATCGCCGAGCCGCGCGGCGCGCCCGAGGCCCGGCCGGGCGAGATGTCCTCCTACCTCGGCGATCTCAGGGAAGGCTGGCGCTTTCTGCGCGGCGACGCGGTGCTCGTCAGCATTGTCATCATGGTGGCGACCACCAATTTGCTGGACCAAGCTTATCACGCGGTACTGCTGCCCGTCTGGACGCAGAGTTCGGGCCATGGCCCGGAACTGCTGGGGGCGATGTTTGCGGCCTTCACCGGCGCCTCGATCGCCGGTGCTGCGATTGCCGCTGCGATCGGCGAGCGGATGCCGCGCCTGATGGTCTATACCGTGGCGTTCCTGCTGACCGGATTTCCGCGCTTTCTCGTTGTTGCGCTGGATGCGCCGCTCGCCTTCATCTTCATCACCCTGGCAATCGCAGGATTTGCCTCGGGCTTCCTCAATCCGATCCTGTCTGCGGTGATCTTCGAGCGCATCCCCAAGCCGTTGACCGGCCGCGTTACCGCGATGAACGCTGCCCTCTGCTTTGTCCTCATCCCCTTTGGCGGTCTCATCGGTGGCGCGCTGATCAGCATGATCGGCCTTGCCGCGGCGCTTTCGCTCACCGGGCTCACCTATCTCGCCGCAACTCTCTTTCCCCTGGCTCTGAAAAGTTTTCATGGCTTCGACAGGCCTATCACCGAGAGCTAGAGCCTTTCCGGATTAGATTGAAGCATTCTGCCGGAGCAGGTTTTCGTCAGGGCAGAGGCGATTGGCGAAGGGCATACCCCTTGGTACGTCCGAGCCGATCGCCTTTGATCCTGGCGGAAAGATGCCCGGCCCTTCGGGTTGGCTGAAACGGGCCGGCTGATCGACCGGCCGGCTTGGCCGTAGAACTGGGCTACGACGCGCGCCGGCCGGTCGACCATCCGACTCCGTTTGAGCCAACAGAATGCTTCAATCTAACCCGGAAAGGCTCTAGCGCCGCCGCCGCCTGCCTTGCCCCCCAAGCTCCTCGACCATCAGATCGATGAAGCGTCGGACACGTGGTTCCAACAGGCGCTTGTCGGGATAGAGAGCGACGATCTTTGCGTCGTCAGTTTCGAGGCCGGGCAGGACCTGCAGGAGGCGCCCGGCAACGAGATCGTCGGCGATGAGAAAATCGGGAAGCAGCGCGATGCCCAGTCCCGCCAGGGCGGCATCGCGGATCGCCTCTGCGCTGTCCAGCCTGAGGCGGCTGCGCCCTTGCGCTTTGACCCACGGACCTCCGTCACCGCGAAGGCGCCAGCCCTGCCTTTGATTGCGGCCGGCGAAGATCAGGCAGTCGTGGGCTGCGAGATCCTCGATTTCGCCCGGCTCGCCGCGCTCGGCGAGATAGGACGGCGAGGCGCAGAGCCGCGCCTTATAGGTGGCGATCACGTGGGAGACCAGGCGGATGTCCGGCGCCGTCGCCGTCGCGCCGATCCGGATCGCCAGATCGAAGCCTTCCTCGACGATGTCGGTCAAACGATCGGTGAAGCTCACTTCGACCTGGACGTCGGGCCAGGCCCCTAGATATTTTTCAAGCAGGGGCAGCACGACGAGCCGCCCGAAGGCATTGGGGACGGTGAGCCTGAGAACGCCTCGCGGGGTGCTGTTCTGACCCGCCACGCTCGCCTCCGCCTCGTCGACCGATGCAAGGATCTGCAGCCCGCGCTCGTAGAACATCCGGCCCTCGTCGGTCAGGCTCAGCGTCCTCGTCGTGCGGTTGAGCAGGCGCGCGCCGAGCCGGTCTTCCAGGCGGATGACAGCCTTGCCTGCCGCAGAACGGGACAGGCCCACGGCCATGCCGCCGGCGATAAAGCTCCCCGCATCGACGACGGCCATGAAGATCAGGATATCGTTCAGGTTCGTACGCGGCATGAGGCAACTCGGGCGGTTCGGCTACATCAATAAGTCGGGCAGTCATGGGATCGTTCAAGGTTCGGACCATCAACTCCTACCGCGGCAGTAAGGTCCCGACGCTTGGTTTTCTGGGTCGACGTCTCTTCGCCAATCAACCTTTTTTGGCAGCTATCGAACAGGATCGCCGGTCAAGACTGCGTGCTGATAGGGGTTGGCGCGCGGGGTTCGACCTCGTCGAGATGGAGATCTTCCTGCCAAATCCCCAAAGCATTTCGAGGCATGGGTCGGCCTCTACAAGGCCTGTCGGCGACCACAGGCTGGCCGCCACGCTGGTCGGCGTTTCGGGTCTCGCCCTTCCGCACCAGCTCATCGAAATCCGCGCCATCGCCTATACCGGCTGAGGCGCAGCTAACGCCGGCGTTCTGCCGAATGGACACTGGAAGCCGGGCTACAGCATATCGCCGAGGCTCCAGTGGTTGTTCCACCGGACGTCGATCTCGTCGTCGACATTCTGATATCTTATGTCGGTGGAGAGGCGCAGTTGCCGGCTGCGGTCCTGGTTGATGGTCGAAGCGTGGATCATGTAGGGCGAGTGGAGCACCACGTCGCCGGCCTCGTAATCGGCGGCGAGCCAGCGGGTGTCGAAACGCTCTGCCATGTCGGGAAGATCCTTCGAGACCCAGCCGCCTTCGCTCATGTGGCTGTTATAGGCACTGATCTGCTCCTCCGGAGAAAGATCGCCGCTTGCTGCCCTGAATTCGGCCTCCATCTTGGTGCCCAGAGCATGCGAACCTTCGAGATAGACCAGGCCGCCCATCTCTGCGGGGGTGTCGCCAATCGGTATCCAGGCCGTCACCAGGCGGCTGGTGCCGCCGCGGAGATAGACGAGATCGTAGTGGGCGGGCGTGGCTGTCAGCGATCCCGGATGGACAAAGCGCATGATCTTGCGCTTGTGTAGATAGGAGATACCCTGCAGGAAATCGTCCATGAAGCGGACGAGCAGTGGTTGCGCACAGAAGCCTTCATAGGCGGCGGAGCGGACGAGCGACATCAGGCGCCGGTCCGCCAGGCTTCTGTCGAAGCCACCGGCAGATGCGATCCCCAGAGAAAAATCGCTGCCCGGCTCGACCAGTCCGGTTTCGGCAAGGCGTTCGAAGACCCAGTGGCGGAAATCGATGACATCGGCCCGCGGCAGAAGGCCTTTGAGCCAGACATAGCCATCGTGCTGGTAGCGGCGCCGGATGGCGTCGACGCCGATGGCGGGATCGGTCGGCATGAGCCAGCTCGTCCGCTCCGCAGGCAAGGTTTTGCCATGGGCGGCAAGGGGAAATTCCGGCATTCGGATCTGCACGGCCTCCGCAGCAATTGACATTTCACTCCTCCGTCGCTTGAGTTGCTTTGCCATCAATTACCCGATCCGGCGCGCTAACCGACATAGAGGAAATTCATAGCTGGACTTTTCGCTCACCATGAGAGACCCAGAGGCCATCTATAGGACGCCGCTTGCCGCTGCCGGCGGACTTGCTGTTACCGGCAGCGGCAGGCAGCAGGCCCGCAGTGCGGTGACGGACCGGAAACTGCCGAGTTTCGCCGTCGTGCTGGTGGAGCGCGGGCAGGGCTGGCTGGACACCGCGGCCGGCGGCCGCCTGAGCCTCACCGGGCCGATCCTCTTCTGGCTGTTTCCGAACCGCGTGCATTCCTATGGCCCCGATGAAGGCGGCTGGGACGAGCGCTGGGCGCTTTTCGAAGGATCGTTCACGCGAGACTTCGTCCGCTTGAGGCTCATGACCGAGCGACAGCCCGTCGTGGCCTTGCATCACGTAGATGAGATGGCGCGGCTATTCGGCACCCTGCATGCCGACCTGCTCGACGATACCAATCTCGGGCAGGCATCGGCGGCCTTGATGCTGCATCGCATCGTCATATCAGCCGCAAGACAGGCAAGCGGCGCGGCCGATCAGCGCCGAGACAGGCCCGACATGGCCGAAATCGTCGAGACGCTGCGGCAACGCGCAATGCAACCGCTGAACCTTACAGCCTTCGCCGCCGAGCACGGCATGTCGCGGGCGACGCTGCGCAGGCGGTTCACGCTCGAAACCGGGCTGCCGCCCAAGGCATTCCAGATTCGAGTACGCATGGATCATGCCAAGCAGCTTCTGGCAACCACCGACGAAAAGATCGAAACGGTGGCCGCAATGGTCGGCCTGGATGACCCGTTTTATTTTTCGCGTGTCTTTCACGAACGCGAGGGGTGCAGCCCCGGCGAATTTCGCGCCAGGTACACCAGGGGTTGAGAGTCCGGCAGCAGTGGCCGTATCCCGTTTTCACGAAGTCGTGTATGATGATGGGGCGTTGGAGACGATCTTTCACGGCGTCGGCAAAATCTTCGCCGCGCAGGTCCGATACCGGCTGGAAGGTTTCGCTGTCCGACGCGTGAGCGTCCGGCTTCGCTAGTTGGCGGAGGCCGGGCCGGGAGGGGAAAATGACGTCCAGCGCATCGAATGTCGATCTCGCGCCGTCGAGACCGTCCATCATCCATGCAGCGGTTCAATTGGGAGTCGTCGCGCTTCTGGTCTATGTCTGCGCCAGGATCATGTTGCCGTTCCTCGGCATTCTGCTTTGGTCAGTGATCCTGGCGGTCATGCTTCATCCGTTACATCTGCGCCTGTCCGATCGGATCGGCAATCGCTGGTCGGCATCTCTCATCGGGATCGTCGGCGTTGCCGTCGTGCTGGTGCCGATGTTCGTCGTGATCACGTCGCTTGGGTCTTCCATTTACTGGCTTGTGTCCGGTTTGCAGAACCACAGCCTGACAATTCCGCAGCCTCCAACGTGGCTTGCCGACCTGCCGGTGGTCGGAGCGAAGATCTCGGACGGCTGGTCGCTCGCTGCAGCCAACCTGCCCTCGGCATTGCGTCAATACGGCGAGATGCTGAGCAAGCCTGCTGCGTGGCTCGCATCCTTCGCCGGCGGCCTGGCCTCTGGCGGCCTGTCCTTCGTTCTTTCCATTGCGATCGCCGCCGTGCTTGTCGCTTACGCCAAGGGTGCTGCGGCTTTTGCCCTCAGTCTGCTGGAACTCGTCACCAACAGCAGGGCGCGGGGTGCCCGACTCGTCCACCTGACCGCCACAACGATCCGGGGAGTTGCGGTCGGCGTGGTCGGTGTGGCGGCGATCCAGTCGATGCTCGTTGGCATTGGCTTCTTCGCCATCGGGGTTCCGGCGGCCGGTGCCCTGACGCTCGTCACGTTTCTGTTGGCAGTCGTGCAGATACCGCCGCTGCTGCTGACGCTGCCTGTCATGGCCTATGTCTTTGTCACGGAAGCGACAACACCAGCAATCATCTTCGCCATATGGTCTTTCATCGCCGGGCTGAGCGACAATTTTCTCAAACCATTGATGCTCGGCCGTGGATCTGATGTGCCGATGCCGGTCATCCTGGTCGGTGTCATCGGAGGGATGATAGCTGACGGCCTTCTCGGCATATTTGTCGGCCCCGTGCTGCTGGCCGTCGGCTTCGTGTTGCTGATGGAATGGCTGCATCAGCGCCCGATCGAGGACGGCCCCCGGCTCGAAGGTCCGGCCCCATGATCAAAGTCATTGGTCTCGGCCTGCTTGCGATGGCGATCTGCCTCGCACTCCAGGCGCTGGCTTCGGTGCTGGCCGCGCGTTATTTTGCTCACGCTCGCACGCAACCCGTGGGCCGAAAGCCCTGGCGGATGATCTTCGTGCAATTCTCGGTTCTGATGATCGTGCTCATGCTGGGCAATATCCTCCAGGTCGCTTTTTGGGCACTGCTATATCGCGTGCTCGGTGCCTTCGAGGACTTCGAAACGGCCATGTATTTTTCGGGCGTCACCTTCACGTCGCTTGGTTATGGCGACGTGGTGCTTGACGGCCGTATCCGGCTGCTTGGGCCGCTGCAGGCAGCCAACGGGCTGATGATGTTCGGGATCACGACGGCGCTGTTCTTCTCGGCCATCCAGCAGGCCATGGGGAAATTGGTTGCGGCAAATCAAACCGCGCATGAGCCGTAGCGTGCTGGAGCATTTCAAAGTGTTACAGCGTCCTTTGCGCGTCTGAAAAGACGCGCGGCGCTGTAGCCGGCGAAGACAGCCTGTCGTGCCGCGGCGTCAGCGCCAACCCATCGCAGGCGCGACGTGGGTGAGGATCGCTTCAATGACATGGGCGTTGTAGTCGACGCCGAGCTGGTTGGGGACGGTCAGCAGCAGGGTGTCGGCTTCGGCGATGGCTTGGTCTTCAGCGAGCTGCTTGATCAGGGCGTCGGGCTCTGCGGCGTAGCTGCGGCCGAAGATCGCGCGGGTCTTCTCGTCGATGAAGCCGATCTTGTCCTCACCGTCGTTACCATAGCCGAAATAGGCGCGGTCGCGGTCGTCGACGAGTGCGAAGATGCTGCGGCTGACCGAGACGCGCGGCTGGCGCGTGTGGCCGGCTTCTTTCCAGGCCTCGCGGTATGCGCGGATCTGGTCGGCCTGCTGGACATGGAATGGCTCGCCCGTCTCATCGTCCTTCAGCGTCGAGCTCTGCAAGTTCATGCCGAGCTTGGCCGCCCAGACGGCGGTGGCATTCGAGCTTGCGCCCCACCAGATCCGCTCACGCAGGCCCTCGGAATGCGGCTCTAGGCGCAGGAGGCCGGGCGGGTTTGGAAACATCGGCCGCGGGTTCGGTTTGGCAAAACCTTCGCCGCGCAGCACTTCGAGGAAGACTTCGGCGTGGTGGCGGGCCATGTCGGCCTCGCTCTGGCCTTCGGGCGGGGCATAGCCGAAATGGCGCCAGCCATCGATTACCTGTTCGGGCGAACCGCGGCTGATGCCGAGCTGCAGCCGGCCGCTGGCGATGAGGTCGGCCGCGCCGGCATCTTCAGCCATGTAGAGCGGGTTCTCGTAGCGCATGTCGATGACCGCGGTGCCGATCTCGATCCGGTTGGTTCTAGCGCCAACGGCTGATAGCAGCGGGAAGGGGGCGGCCAGCTGGCGGGCAAAGTGATGCACGCGGAAATACGCCCCGTCGGCGCCGAGCTCTTCGGCCGCGACGGCAAGGTCGATCGACTGCAGCAGCGCATCGCCGGCCGAGCGCGTCTGCGATTGGGGCGAGGGCGTCCAGTGCCCGAACGAGAGAAAACCGATCTTCTTCATGCTGATGCCGCACCTTGATCTGTTGTGTCTGGGGTCGATGGGTCATCGCATAATTTCGGCCCGGAAGACAATCGGAACCGGATGAGTTCGGCGTATCACTTCTGCGGCATTGGCGCGCTATCCGCCCCCGCCGGGGCGGCGGTCAGGCGGGTGCGCCACAACGGCGAGATCAAATGGAACGGTGACCTGATCTACATCGCCAGGGCATCGCGGGCGAACCGGCGGCGGTCGAGGAAACCGAGGATGGGCAGCGGGCCGCGCGCTTCTATGCTCATCCCCTCGGCGTCATCGATCCCATCCACGGGAAACTGCGCCGGAACTGTAACCTATGTATCCGGTTCAATCTGTTACCCATCTTTCAGCTGGACAAGGCGGATGGGGGTGAGCGGCAAAGCCGCGAATGCGCTGAGCGCAAGCGAAGAGCAGCATGAAGGGCGTATCGTGCGGCCCCCTCATCCGACCCTTCGGGCCCACCTTCCCCCCGGCGGGCAGAAGAGGGAACAAGCGGCGATCTCAGCCATTCCATAAATCACGCGCTGCCCACATTCTCCATCTGCTGCCGCACGCCATTGAAGACCTGCGCCGGCACGCGCAGCCCGGTATCGTCCTGGTAGAGGGCCTGCAGCTCGCCGAAGTGTTGGTCAGCGTCGACCGTCAGCGTGGCGAGACGATCGAAGCGCGCCAAGCCATCCGGAGATATTTCTTCCTCGGGCTGCGGCATCGATCCCCAATTGTCCCAAGGAAGCATCTCCATGTTGTTGAGGGCGGCGAAATCGCGCACGAGATTCATCGCGATGAACCATGGGCCCGACTCGTCGAAGATGCCGAATTTGCCGGGGTCGGCGGTGCCGGCGCGGCAGCGCTGCCAGGTTTCGCCGGCGTTGAGGAATTTGCCCGGAGGCTGGTCGAGAGGATCGAAATCGAGTTTCAACGCAGCGCGCTGGAGGTCGTCGATCTGGAAGTCCGCAGAGACCCAGCGCTCTCCGTCCCAAAATTCGGTGATCCAGTGATCAATGCCCTTGCCGGCCTCGAAATACATGCCGAAGCCGCAGCGGGCGCGTGCCGGCACGCCCTGGGCCTTGAGGGCAGCGCAGGCAAGCACGGTGAAATTGCGGCATGTCCCGATGCTGCGCTTGTCAGGCGGGCGCGGGATGTCGAGGGGCGCAGGATCGATCGCCATGATCGTATCGAGTATCTCGCCCGCTGGCCGCGTGTGCGATTGCGCCCTTCGTTCCGGCGTCAGCACCTGATCGTAGTGTTGCGCCCAGGCATCATGCAGCAGCGTGCCGTGCACGGCGGCGGCAACGGCGCCGACGCCCTGGAGCGCGGCAACGGTAGGCGCATGCAGCCCGACCGAGGTCATCCGGCCGGGTCGCGTGTAGAACTCGATGGGGCTCTCATGTCCGCTCATGCCGGGCAGTATGATAAAACCGGCGTGGCAGGGCAAGATCCCGCGGGCCATGCGTGAGGCCCGCGAGCGGCGTGGCTGGATTCCTGTGACAAGCACAGGACGGAGGAGAGGCGAGCGACGTCAGGAATTTGCCAAGCGATTGGGAATGAGTTCCGACTGCATCCAATGCGTTTCACTTTGAACGTGGTTGTCCCGGACATATTTGCCCATCCGAACTGGCATTTCCGCTTCCAGGAATGCATCAGCGATCCGAACGACAAACCACTCCTGCTTGGTCCTATCAAGCGAGGCCGCAGTATCCTCGAACAGGCCGGCTTTGTATGGTCCCCGATACAGAATCGACACGGGAACGATGCTCAGTTCTTCGAACCGAGCCAGAGTCAGATCCCAGGATTGAACTTCGCCTTCGATAATCCATGCAAAGCCGAGGAAGTATGACGGCAGATCATCATAACCGATCGAGTGCCGGGCATAGAGGTTCTCGCCCACGATGCGTTCGCCGTCTGCCAGTTGCGGGCTGATCCCGGCGGCAAAGGCTTTAAGCCAATCGCGCGACGAATGGTAACGGCTGTCGGGGCTGCGGGCGTGAGACCCACCCCGATGAATGGTCGTGTTCTCACCATCCATTTTCTCGGTGATGACAAGATCGGCAATCATCAGCCCGTCAAGCTTCGTCATGACCTTGTCGTCGCTTGTCGCTCCGGGCGAAATCGGCAGGTGATAGGTTCGTCCGTATTTTTTTCATGGGATGAAGGCATAGCCGTTGGCGATCGCGCAATGCAAGGTCGCCTTCGGGCTACAAGCTGCCCCTGATGGTACGTAACGCCCGGCTTTTATTGATGCGACAATCGTCCGTGGATCGGCATCTTCGGCGACTGTCACGGCGATCGCCGACGGGTGCCCTGTCTAGCTGTCATCCTACGATCCATTGCGGTTTCTTCGAGCGGTCTCTGCTGCCCCCGAATCGCGCCTGAAGAAATCGACGAAGGCGCGTAGGCTCGGCGGTGTGTAGCGTTGTGAGGGATAACAGAGGAACCAGCCAGGGAAGGTGCCGCACCACTCCTCAAGCAGCGGCACGAGCTTGCCGCCCTCGATCAGCGGACGCACGAGGTCTTCGGCCCAGAAGGCAATGCCGACGCCCTGGACGGCGGCGGCAAGGGCCATCTCGCGGTGCGAGACGATCAGCGGGCCGTTGACCGCGACGGAGAACCACGTGTTGTCTTTGAGGAATTCCCACTTGTAGAGACCTGCACCGCCCGGCCGGCGCCAGTTGATGCAATGGTGCTGGAGCAGGTCGCCCGGCACATTCGGGCGACCGTGCTGGGCGATGTAGTCCGGCGAAGCGACGGCCAGCTGGCGCTGCTCGCCGCCGAGTTGGACGGCGATCATATCGGCTTCGAGAAACTCACCCAGCCGCGCGCCGACATCATAACCGGCTTCGACGATGTCGGTGACGGAATCGTCGATCGTCACGTCAAGGACGATATCAGGATAGGCTGCGTGGAAGCGGCCGAGGGTCGGCTCGAGGAAGGTCGCGGCGGCGACACTCGGCAGATGCACCCGGAGCGTTCCCGCCGGCGTGTCGCGTGCGTCGACGACATTGCGGACCGCCGCCTCCATCTCGACCATCGCCGGCCTGAAGCGTGCATGCAGCCGTTCGCCGGCGTCGGTGAGCGATACGCTGCGCGTCGTCCGGTTCAATAAGCGAAGCCCCAGGCGGGCTTCCAGCGCGCGGATCGTCTGGCTGAGCGTCGATGCCGACATTCCGAGCTCGGCTGCGGCGCGTGCGAAATTACCATGCGCGACGATGGTCACGAACGCCTTGAGCTCCGCATAGTCGCTGCCGCGCATTATGCCTCCAAGTCCACATAGTCTGTTCGATTTATATATCATTGTTGCCATGATCATCGCAGCCTAAATTGCCGATAATTTCGCCAACCCTGAACCGAAAGTTGGGAGAGCCGGTATGCAGACAGACAAAAAGCTCAGTGGCAGGGTCGCCCTCATTGCCGGCGCTTCGTCTGGCATAGGTGCGGCGACCGCTCTGGCGCTGGTGGAGGAAGGGGCAAGCGTGGCGATCGCCGCCCGCCGCATGCCGCGCCTCGAGGCGTTGGCGGAGCGCATCCGCGAGCGCGGCGGTGAGGTCCTACCGATCGAGGCCGACGTGTCCGACGAGGCACAGGCTGCGGCGATGGTGCAGCGGACGATCGGCGATTTCGGCAGGCTCGACATGCTGCTCTGCGTCGCCGGCGTCGGCGTTGCCGCGCCGTTTCGGAACACGACCATCGCCGAGTATCGGGAGATGGTCGAGGTCAACTTCCTCGGGCTGCTCTATCCGATCCATGCGGCGTTGCCGGCGATGCAGCGGCAGGGGGCCGGCCATATCGTCATCGTCTCCTCCGGCACCGGCCGCTACATTCATCCCTCGACGGTCTATTCCGGCACCAAGCATGCGGCGAGCGCTATGGCGGAATCGCTGCGGCGCGAGATTGGCCGGGATGGCATTCGCGTCACCTGCATCGAGCCTGGCGCCGTCAGGACCGAGTTTACCTCCCATATGCGCGCCAGTGTCCGCGAGGCGGTGGAACAAAGGCTTGGCGACATGGAGCAACTAGAGGCCGCGGACATCGCCGCGGCCATTCTCTATGCGGTGACGCAGCCGCGCAGGGTCAATGTCAATATCCTGACGCTCTACCCCAATGAGCAGGCGTGAGTGTTGTGGCGATTGCCTCAAGCGGAAGGAGAGCCAACCGCCATAGATGCCGGAGATTGAGTCGATTTTCGCGATGGCGGCGGGCTTTCGTTTGTTATGATGCAGTGGACGGCGTGGGGCATGAGCCTCGGCATAGTGCCCTGGCGTGTCTGCTCGTCTTGGCCGCGCGCCGTCGCACTGCAGCCGAGAGGGTCGAAGCATGCGCTACACGTTCGCCATAGGTGATATCCATGGCTGTATCGATCCGCTGAACAGGATGATCGATCGGATCGCGGCCTATGCGCCTGGAGGGACCGTCGTCTTCGTTGGCGACTATGTCGATCGCGGGCCTGACAGCAAAAGTGTCCTCGACCGGATCATTGCCGGTCCATCTGAGCCGTGGAGATGGATCTGCCTGAAAGGCAATCATGAGGATATGATGGTCGCTGCCTATGCCGACGGTCAGAGCAGAGCCGTATGGCTCGGCAACGGCGGGCTGGAGACCGAAATATCCTATGGCGGCAGGGTTTTGCCGCAGCATCTGCAATGGGCGGCCGATCGTCCGCTCATGCATGTCGATCGGCATCGCATCTTCGTCCATGCCGGCGTCGATCCGGCATTTCCGTTGGACCGGCAGAGCCAGGACGATCTTCTATGGATGCGGTTCGTGGCCGGTGAGCCAGGCGAATATTGGGGCAAGCACCTCGTCCACGGCCATACGCCATCGATGGCGAACCCGATGACGACAGGAAATCGCACCAACATCGACAGCGGCTGCGTCTTCGGCGGAAAGCTTTCCAGTGCGGTGTTCGACGACGATGTTGCCGGCGGGCCGATCGACTTTATCGAGGTGAGGGCGTGAGCTGGGTCGCTTTGGTAAGGGGACAAGGCCGGAGGCGGTTGAGCGGAAGTGCGGCTAGCTCCCTCTTCTCCCCGCTGGGGAGAAGAGATATCGGCGGCGTCGCGGAGCGTTATCGGTCGCTCAGGCTCGCCAGCTGGCGGCGAGCCGCAGCCAGGGCGCCAGGTGGAAGCCGCTCATCAGCAGGTACATCGGCACCATTCCGCCGATCGGGAAGGCATCCGGCGTCGTTGTGCAGATCATGTCGACGCTGCCGGTCATGGCTGTCAGCAGCGCCATGACCGCGAATGTCGGGGCGGCGGCGAGCGACAGCCAATCGGCAACGGCGAGGGTAGCGGGTTTGCAGTTCGGCTTGGCGGCTGATCCGTCTGCGGCGGCGGAGAGCGAGAGCCATTCGGCGGTGTTGAGGGCGGCGTTGCCGCCGCCCGTTTTCGAGGTGTGGATGGGAAGCAGCATCGCAGTCACTCCTTGCCATATCGGTCGTGGTGGCGCCACCAGACACCTTGCTCGTTGCGGCCCTTGGGGGCGCGGTCGAGCCATTGGTACATGCCCCAGAGGCCGTCCAGGCCGCGGGCATAGCTGGAATAGCTATGGTAGACGGCGCCGTCGGCAAGCTCGAAGGCGCTGACTCCGGGCCGGTCGCGGGTGTAGGTCGCGACATCGGTTTCGGTCATGGCGGCGATCTGGGCCACCGGTCCCTCGGTGCCGCGCAGTTGCCATTCCTGCACGGTCCTGCCGGCCAATGGTTCGGAGGCGGACTGTTCGGGAGCGGGCGGCTCGCGGCGGTAGTTATATTCTATCCCGCCCTGGCGCTGCTGCTCGGGGGTGAACCAGACGCTGAAATCGCTGTTGAAGTCGCTGCCGGAGGAGGAGACCCAGGGAAAGCTCCAGTCCATGCGCTGCCGGAATGCCAGAAGCTTTGCCAGCGGCGCGCGCGAGATCGCGGTGAAGGCGACGTCGTGGTTTTCGAGATGGACGAAGAAGCCGTTGAAGCCGTCGGCGATCGAGGAGCAGGAGGGGCATCCGGCGGTATAATCCGGCCCGAACATGAAGTGATAGACGAGGAGCTGCGAACGGCCGCCGAAGAGATCCTTCAGCGAAACGTTGCCGGCCTCGGTGTCGAAGCGGTATTCCTTGTCAATCCTCACGCGGGGCAATTGCTGACGCTTCATCGCCAGTGCGTCGCTCTGCCGCGTCAGCGCCTTCTCCTCTTCGAGCAGGTCGAGCCGCGCTTCCAGCCACTGCTGCCGTGTTCCGAGTTGTATCGTCATGGGTCTTCTCCTTTGCCTGTTTCTCGTCGTACCATCCGGCGCGGGATTGCTTGCCGGTCGACGACAAAGCTACGGCCGGGCAGGGCAAGGGTGGGAGTGACAAGTGTGACGGGATTTGAATGGACTCGCTGATCACGGCGGCGGCGCGGGCGCTGGCAGTGGGAGACGCGCTCGGCGCGCTGAAGCGGGTAGCACTTCGCGACGATGCGCCGGCGCTGGCGCTGCGCGGCATTGCGATGGCGCAGCTCGGCGATCTCGTCCGTGCCAAGGCGCTGTTGAAGAGTGCGGCGCGTGCTTTCGGCCCGCGGGAGGCGGTGGCGCGAGCCCGCTGCGTGGTCGCCGAGGCCGAGATCGCGCTGGTCTCACGCGATCTCACCTGGCCGCCCAAAGCGCTGGAGGCGGCGCGCAAGGTGCTCGAAGCGCATGGCGACAGGGTCAATGCCGCCCATGCCAGGAATGTCGAGCTTCGCCGGCTGGTGCTGATCGGCCGGCTCGACGAGGCCGAGCGGGCGCTCGAAACACTCGACCCGACGCCGCTGCCGCCGGCGGCAAGGGCTGCCCATGAGCTTGTGGTCGCGGGTATCGCGATCCGGCGCCTGCAGACGAAAGCGGCGCGGGCGGCGCTTGACCGGGCGAGGCAGGCGGCGCGCGAAGCCGCTATGCCCGTATTGACGGCGGAGGTGGAAAATGCCGCCGACGTACTCAACGCACCCGTGGCACGGCTGATCTCGCGCTGGCGGGAAAGCCCGCTGCGGCTTGAGGAGGTGGAAGAGTTGCTAGGTTCGGGCGCGCTCGTCGTCGATGCCTGTCGCCATGTCGTGCGCGACGACCAGCTTTCCGTGTCGCTGGCAACGCGGCCGGTGCTCTTCGCGCTCGTCCGCGCGCTCGCGGAAGCCTGGCCGAGGGATATGGCCAGGGGCACGCTGGTCGCACGCGCCTTCCGCGGTAAACATGCCGATGAATCACATCGCGCCCGGTTGCGCGTCGAGATCGGCCGGCTGCGTGCCGAGCTGCGGGCGCTCGCCGAGGTCTCGGCGACGAAACGCGGTTTTGCGCTTTCGCCGCGGCGCGCCGGCGAGACCGCCGTTCTGGCGCCACTGGTCGAAGGTCAGCATGGGGCGGTTCTCGCCTTTCTCGCCGATGGCGAGGCCTGGTCGAGCTCGGCGCTGGCGATCGCGCTCGGCGCCAGCCCGCGCACCGTGCAGCGGGCGCTGGATTCGCTTGCCGGGGAGAGCAAGGTGCAATCCTTCGGGCGCGGGCGGGCACGGCGCTGGATGAGCCCGCCACTGCCCGGTTTCCCGACGATCTTGTTACTCCCGGGACCTTTGCCAAGCGACTAGTATGGCCTGACAGATGAGGATGGCCCTACGGCCGAACAGGATGGAAGAGATGAAAAAATCGGCTGCGACGATCATCCGTGAATATGGACCCTTTCCCGGCGCCGAGCGCGTCAACGGCGTCACCTTCGATGGTGAGCACGTCTGGTTCGCCTCGGGCGACAGGCTGAACGCGCTCGATCCCGCAAGCGGCGAGGTGGTGCGCTCGATCGAGGTTGCGTCCCATGCCGGAACGGCTTTCGACGGCGAGTTCCTCTATCAGATCGCCGAGGATGTCATTCACAAGATCGACCCGAAGACCGGACGTATCGTTTCCACCATCCCGGCGCCCGGCAATGGCGGCAATTCCGGCCTTGCCTGGGCCGAAGGCTCGCTCTGGGTCGGCCAGCACCGGGGTCGCAGGATCCATCAGATCGACCCGGAGACGGGCAAGATCCTCCGCACCATCGAATCCAACCGCGTCGTGACAGGCGTCACCTGGGTCGACGGCCAGCTCTGGCACGGTACCTGGGAGGGCGACGACAGCGACGTCAGGCGCATCGACCCGGAAACCGGCGAGGTGCTGGAGCGGTTGGAGATGCCCGAGGGCACCGGCGTCTCCGGCCTCGAATCCGACGGTGCCGACTGCTTCTTTTGCGGTGGCGGCGCCAGCGGCAAGGTCCGCGCGATCAGCCGGCCGGCGCAGGGCAAGGAGGGGAAGTAGCCGATGCGACGCCGAAGAGGCCGATGCGGCATATCTCCCCAGCGACAATCAGCTCGCCAGCAATCCGGGCGCCAAGTTGGAAATCGACACCAAGGGTCAAGTTGTAGGAATTTCAATCGAGTGAGCGATTGATTTCGCTACGTGACGATCTACTTTTGCGGCAGTGTCGGTCGAGGCCAGTTCGCAAAGCCGGTATGATCGCGGGGGGAGAGACTTTGAAACATCTGCGCACGACGCTCGGGCCTAAGAGCAAATCCGAACTTGGGATGATCCTGCCGCACGAGCACGTCTTCGTCGACCTCAGGACGCCGGACCAGCCCGGTTATGCCGAAGCAGACATCGAAGACGTCGTTCGGCTGATGGCCCCCGAGATCGAGCGGATCAAGAAGCTCGGGGTGACGGCACTGGTCGAATGCTCGACGGGCGGTGTCGGACGCCGTGCGGATATCGATCTTGCCGTGTCGCTTGCGACGGATTTTCCGATCGTCGTGCCCACCGGCAATTATCGCGAGCCCTGGATTCCCGAATGGGTCCGCCAGGCTTCCGAGAAGGAGCTGGAAGCGTGGATGCTTCGCGAGCTGACAGAGCAGATCGACAAAACCGGGTTCCAGGCAGGCTGGATCAAGCTCAGCGCCGGCGATGACGGCATGACGGCGCTTGAGACGAAAATCCTGCGGGCAGCCGCGCGCGCCGCGGCGCATACGGACGCCGTTATCGGCAGTCATACGATCAGGGGACGGGTCGTCATGGATCAGCTCGACGTCATCGAGGCGGAGGGTTACAGGGCCGACAGGTTTATCTCGATCCATACGCAGGAAGAAAAGGACTTCGCCTACAACGTCGCCGTCGCCGAGCGAGGCGCCTGGATCGAATATGACCATGTCGGCCGGGGCGGGGACAACGAGGTGGCGGAGCTGGTGATCAAGGCGCTGGAGGCGGGCTGCGGCGATCGCCTGTTGTTGAGCCATGACCGCGGCTGGTTCGATCCGGCGCTGCCGATGGGTGGGATACCCAAGCCGTACACCCATCTTTCCACAGTCTTGCTGCCCGAGCTGAAACGGCGGGGCATAGACGACGGCACCCTGATGCGCCTGACCCACGACAATCCATTCGAGGCTTTTGCCCGATAGAGCGAGGGGCCTGGCGAAAGAATCCTGCATATTCATGTCGCGATATCTGGAATTGCTCAAAACCCAGTTCAGTCGATTGCCGACACCTCGGCTCCGCGAGAGCGGAGTTCGCCGAGCATGCTGTGGGGACCGTTCAAAAGCCCGATCGGAAGGATGATGAAAGCGTTCGTGCCTGCCGGCAGGTTCGTGATCCGCTCGATCAGTAGCGCGCGCAACTTGTCCGCATCGATGAGATTGGTGGGCGTGACGATACCCTTGCCGGTGATTTCCTCTCCGAGGCCTGCGATCTCTGCGCTCTTTCGAGCCTTGTACAGCTCGTCGAAATAAGCGCCGATCGGTCCGATCCGGCGGCGCAGCTCGAGAAGGTAGCTGATCGAGTCCGGGCCGAGGGAATTGACCGTTTCGAGCGTCAATGGCTTCTGCAGGGCCTGCATCTCCCCGTCGGCGACAAGCGTCTTCACACCGCGCCCGATCGATACGCCGTACTTCGCAAGCGCCAGGCCGATGCTCGGCGCGTCGGGGCCGAAGGCATGCTGTCCTTCGCCGATGAGGAGCAGGCTCGCCTCAAAACCGGAAAGCTTTTCGATCGCTCCCTTTGCCGGGGATGTCGAGAGAATGGTCTTGAACTCATCCTGATCGGATGGCGTCAAACCTGCAAAGACGGGCTTGATATCACTGTTCTTGAACTTGGCAGTCGACAAGGTGAGGCCGGGATTGATGTCGATCAGCACCGTCTTCGATTGATCGACCAGGCGTTTTCCCTCGGCCACGATGTCAGGAAAACTGTCGGCGCGGATGCGCACGTAGCCAAAAAGCACATGGTCATTCGCGGGAGATTTGGCGCGCCAGAAGAGGGCGTTCTCCTCGTCCGCCGCGCGTGGCATCCCTGGCAGGATAACTACGGCTGCAAGCGCTGCAAATTGCCGGCGGGTGATGTGCATGGCTGCCTCCTCGCTGAGCCCGATGCATGGCGGCGCATTCGCATCGAACTAATCGCGTGAAAGAACATTTGTTCCAACTCTCGGTCGAAAAGAGGATTGTCCGGAGAGAGGAGTCAGCTGGACTCGTTCAAGAATTCTCGGCGATAGCCGCCGCACCGCGCTCGTCGAACAAAAGCGCCATGCTGATCGCATCGATGAACCGACCGTCGATACGTGCCGCACGTCGGACGATGCCTTCGCGGGCAAATCCCATCTTTTCGTAGAGAGCGATAGCACGGGCATTGTCTTCGTAAACATCGAGTTCGACCCTGGCGAAACCGCTTTTCTGCGCGGCTCTCAAGGTCGTCTCGATGAGCCTTCGTCCGAGACCCTTGCCACGATAGGCGGGAAGGACCCCCATTCCGAGGTTTCCGCGATGGGCGTGCGACGGGAAGAAATGCCGGCTGATATCGCACCAACCGACGACCTCGCCTCCAGCGATGGCAACGAATTGCGGATTGCCTTTCGCAATCATACCCATCACGAACTCACGCGTCTGCGGCAGCGGAGTTGCTTCCAGCATGGACAGGTATTTTTTCTCCCGCGCGACCACGTCGAGCGCATGATGAAAGCTGTCGATATGGACGGCAGCGATCGGCTCGATCCTGATGCCTGGCATATCCGACGATGCTGCTGCATCCATGTGCTTCTCCTTCAACGATTGCAGAATGGCGATGGGAGATCTGCCGCGGACCCGCACGGGAGCGCATAATTCACGGTCCGTCAACCTTTGCGTGTCAATTTCTCGGCAGCGGGCGCCATCAAAAGGTTGCAGGTATTGAAGGTCGGGCTCACATCCCACATCACATTCGTCTTGGTGACGCTCACCTGCGCGGCGGCTGCACTGCTATGCGGATTTGCCTGGCTCGCCGCGGTGAAAGTCGATGATCTCTCGTTGCGCCGGCAGGCCGACTTCGTCGGCCAAGGACTGGAAGAGCAAATTGCGGCCCTTCCCCGGGAACAGGAAAGCGTCAACGGAACCATGAATGGCTGCTCGACAATCTCGGCCAGTGGACGAGCCGGTATTTCGGGCACGACAGGACCTATATCTTCGACGATGCCAATCGCCTGATGTTTGCATTCCGCGACGGCGCGGATGCCATGCCGCCCCGGCTCGGTAATGACGACGGCCGAGAAATGACCGCGCTTGCCGGAGAGATGCGCGCCGTTCTCGTCGATCGGGCTGCAAAACCCGGCACCGTAGCGCTCGGTCAACTGGCTATGGTTCGCACGATCATGATCGGCAACAGGCCGGCAATTGCCAGCGCACGTCCCATTCTGCCGAGCTCGGCCCGGATGCAGATCGAGGCGGGCCAAGAGTTCATCGCCGTCTCGGTCAAGTTCATCGATGGAAAAGCTGCCGAACGCATTGCCCACTATGCGCGGCTCGAAGGATTGCATTTCGCGCCTTCGAAGGATGAGGACGAGCGGGCGCAAGTGCCTGTGTCGTCCCATGACGGCGGCACCATCGGTTATCTCGTGTGGCCGCCTATCCTGCCCGGGTTCATGCTGCTTCGGCAGATCGCGCCGGCGGGGCTCGGCTGCCTGGCGCTGCTGATCGCCATCGTCTTCTGGCTCGGACGCGGTCTGCATCGCACCTCGCTGACCCTGCTGGATAGCCAAGCGCAGCTCACCCACCACCGCAATCATCTCGAAGAGATGGTGGCCGATCGAACGGCCGAGATCGAAAGGCAGAGAGAGGAGCTGGACCGCCTGCTGGTGCACGAACGCCAGGTGAATGCGCTTCAGCGCCAGTTCGTCGCCATGGCCTCGCACGAGTTTCGCACGCCGCTCGCCATCATCGATGCCGCTGCCCAGCGGCTCTGCCGCTCGACGACCAACGTCAGCGGTGATTACGTTCACGAAAAAGCCGGCGTGATCCGCAGCGCGGTGGTGCGAATGGTCGACCTGATGGAGAGCATCCTGGCCAGCGGCCGGCTCGAAACCGGACAGATCACACTGAAGCGGAGCGAAGGTGATCTGAAAGCCCTGCTCGTCACCTGCTGCGACAGACAGCGCCAGCTCAGCCGCTCGCATCTGTTCCATCTCGATCTCAAGCCCATACCTGATGTATTGACGTTCGACCGCAGCGCGATGGAACAGGTCTTCACCAACCTGATTTCGAACGCCGTCAAATATTCGCCAGTGCGCCTGATATTCATCTTCGCGCCCGGGCCGACGAGAAAACGGTGGAGATTGCCATCTCCGATAGCGGCATCGGCATGGATGCGGAGGATCTGCCGAAGCTGTTTCAGCCCTATTACCGTGCCCGCAGCGCGACGGGCATTGCCGGAACCGGCATCGGGCTCAACGTCGTCAAGCAGGTCGTCGAACTGCATGGCGGCACCGTCGAGGTGACGAGCGAGCTCGGCAAGGGCACAACATTCACCATTCTTCTGCCAATAGAGTTTCTATTGTCGGATCAACAAGTCGCAGCTTAAGGAAGAGCTCATGGTTACAGTCCTGTGCATAGAAGACGAAGTCGAGATCCGGAACCTCCTCGTCGAAGAATTGAGCGAAGCCGGCTACAAGACGCTCGAGGCATCGAACGGCGCCGAGGGACTGGAAATGATCCTGTCGAAGTGGCCCGATATCGTCATCAGCGACATTTCGATGCCTGTGATGGACGGGCACCAGCTTCTTGCGGAAATTCAGATCAATCACCCGGAGCTCTCCAATATTCCCTTCATCCTGCTGACGGCACTGACCGACCGGGAAAACACGCTAGCCGGCCTGCGCGGCGGAGCGGCGGACTATCTGACGAAGCCGCTCGACTTCGATCTGCTGCTCGCCAAGCTCGAAGGCTGCGTGACGCGTCTTGCCAACGACAAGGCGGTCCACCGGTCGTTCTGACCGCCGCCCGGCACGGATGGAGAGGCCGGAGTCCGCTGGCCCCGTTCCGTTATTGCGTGTCGAATTTGAAGATCGGCTGACCCTGCAGCGTGCCGGCTTCGGTCGGGTGGTAGAGGTAAGCGGCGCAGGCGCGGTCGAGGCGGATGGCGAAATCGTTGGCGACGGAGACACGGGCCTGGCCGGCGGGAGCCTGCTCGACAAAGGCCCGCAGAGCCGGCTGGTCCGCTTTGGCAAACAGAAGTTCCGTCATTATGCCGAAGGTTGCCGGATCGGCAGCGAGGGTGGGTGAAACAGTTCCGTCACGGACCTTGGCGGCCATCTCGGTCCAATGCGGCCAGTCGGCCTTGATCTTGTCGGATATGCCGGCAGGCCAGGGCGGCACGTCGCTCACCTTGCCGGTCACGTAAGGCTGCAACGCCTCGACGGCGAGGAGCTGGTCGATGACATCCCGCATCATGAAAATGCCCGAAGACCTGACATAACGCCTGCCGGAATAGGGTAGACGGTCCAACACAGGATCGATTTGCGAATGCCCGAGAAAATAGACAGCACTTCGGTAGGCGAAAAGCCACGCAGCATCCATCGTGCCGTTCCTTCTGATCGCGCCGCTCTGGATTTGCTGCGTCAGAATTCGAGCCATGCGATCGACGCTACCGATCGCTCCCGTCTGGTTCAGTAAATTGAGAAGAAAGTCCTGCTCGGGTTCGAAAGCGGTGGCCATTTGAATGCGATGGATGGCGTCTTGCTCAAGCGCCGATTGGGTATTGGGACGCTCAAGCCTGGGATTGCCGACCATTGCCCGCATCTGGCTGGCGTACAGCAGATATAAGCTTGGCTTTCCGGCGCCGCGCTTTAGAAAAGCGTTCCATGCCTGAGGATTGTTTTCGCTGGCGGAGACATAGGCCGCGATGTCAACCAAGCCTTGGGCTTCCGCGGCAAGGACGATCCTCTTTTTGAACTCGTCCGGCTGATCGATGATAGCCGCTGCAACGGCGCTACCCCCATTGGTGAACGCGCCGGGTGCTTTGCTCCTCGGCTCTGTCGCAATAGGAGCAAGCCGTTTCATCAGGGTGTCTTCATCACCTTCGTTCAGCAGCAAGGCGCGGATTGTCGATGTGCCGAGCGTCGTGACGAGCATGTCAAACTGCTCCTGGCCGAGCGATGCGATGGTCGCCTCGTAACCCTCCCGGTGGATGTGCCAGGCATAGGCGAGGTCATCGGCGGTACGGACATTCGATGTGAGCAGGGTCTGCAGCAGGCCGCGGGTTTCCTCATCAGAAAGCGGCGCATAGCGGATCTTGAGATAGGCAGCCTCGGCGCCATACCGCTTCGCGATCAGCGGCGGCAAGGTGGCGCGATCGGCAAGTACGATATCGCTGAAGGACAGAATCGTTTCCCGCTGCGGGCAGGTTTTGTCCGCGGCGAGGGCGGACCAGGAAAGGCACGACAATAGAAGAAGACTGAAAAATCCACTCAAAATACGAAGCATCGTTGTTTCCTTGCGGTCCCGCCATAGCTGCTCTGATCCAGGGTCGCGGCCGCGCTTGGAGGATATGAGGCGGTCTATCGCGCGGCAAGGGTATGACACGCCCAACTGGTTGTTTTCGGCTCCTTGATTATTGCCCCCTGCCTTGCCAACACATCGCGTAACACCTCGAAGACACGCGGATCGAGCGTTTGAGACACGTTGAAGCGCATGAAATTCGTTGCCGATTGCGACAGGCTGAATGCGTTTCCAGGAGCCAGAACGATCCTTCTTTCCAATGCGGCCCGCGCCACATCAGCCGCATCGATGCCGTTGGGCAGCTGGCACCAGAGGAACATTCCGGCCTGGGGCTCCAGCCAGGGCGTTATGCCGAGGTGCTTCAGCTTGGCCGAGACCTCGCTCATCGCTCGGGAGAGGCGGTGTCTCAGCGTCTCCATGTGTTTGCGATAGCTGCCGTCACTCAAGACGTTCAGCACCAGTTCCGTCGTCAGCCGGCCGCCGCCGAAGGAGGTGGCGATCCTGAGGTCTGTCAGTCCGTCGATCCATTCCGGTTTCGCTACGACGAAACCGCAGCGGGCCGAGGCCGACAGGGTCTTCGAGAAGCTGCCGATGTGAATGACCCGCTCGAGCCCGTCGAAGGCGGCGAGGCGGGGCGCCGGCGTATATTCGAAATCGGCGAAGATATCGTCCTCGATGATGGTCAGATCGAACTGCTCGGCGAGTTTTAGAACGCGGTGGGCCGTAACGGGAGACAACGTTGCGCCCGTCGGATTGTGGATGGCGGAGTTGGTGATGTAGAGCCGCGGCCGCTCATCGGCGACGACTTGCGCAAACAGCTCGATATCGGGACCGGACGCGGTGTAGGGCACGCCGACGATCTTTGCCCGATGGGCGCGCAGCAGCGCATGGAAATTGAAATAGCAGGGGTCGTCGACCAGCACCGTGTCGCCGGGTTCCAGCAGGAAACGGCAGAGCAGATCGATTGCCTGCGTGCCGGAATCGGCCAGCATGATTTGATCCGGGGAGGCTTCGATCCCCCGTTCGCCCATCCGGCGGGAAATCAGTTGGCGCAGTTGCGGCAATCCGAGTGGCGAGCCGTAGTCGGCGAGCGCCGGCCCGTCGGCGCGGGCAAGTGTTCTGAGCCCGCGGCGCATGCCGTCCCCCGGCAGCCAGGAGGGCGGCAGCCAACCGCAGCCGGGCTTCAGGTCGGCTTCGGCGGCCTCCAGCGATTGCCGCGATATCCAGAACGGATCGACCGCGCGGTCGAGCTTCGGGCCGGTCTCGGCAAGCGCAAAGGGCGCTGCCTGGTTGGCGACATAGAATCCCGAGCCTGGTCTTGCCAGGATCGCGCCTTCGGCGACCAACCGCTCGTAGGCGTCGACGACGGTCGAAGTCGACAGTTTCAACGTCGCAGCCAGCCCCCGGACGGAGGGCAGCCTTGCGCCCGGTGTCAGGCTGCGCCCGGCGATGCGCTGCCTGATCGTCGCGATGACGATCTCCACGCGTGTGCGTCCTTCGTTCATCTGTATTGCTTTCTGCACCATTACAGTTTCGCAAAATCGTATCAGACTGTGACTGTCATGACCATCCGTGTTGGCCGATAAGAGTGAGAGAATGAAGGAGTGCAGCGCATCATGGACCGCATGGCATCGGGATGGATCAATGGTTTTATTGGCGTGGTGATCTTTAGCGGATCGCTGCCGGCCACGCGCGTGGCAGTGATGCAGTTCGATCCCGTCTTCCTCACCGTGGCGCGCGCGGCGATCGCCGGCTTCTTCGCCCTCGGGCTGCTGATTGCTTTCAGAGAGAAGCGGCCGAGCCGAGGTGATATCCTCTCCCTGGCCGTCGTGGCGCTCGGCGTCGTTGTCGGCTTTCCCTTGCTGACGGCGCTGGCGCTGCAGCATGTCACGTCAGCCCATTCGATCGTCTTCATCGGCCTGCTGCCGCTCGCAACCGCGATCTTCGGCGTGATCCGTGGCGGAGAACGACCGAAGCCGGCATTCTGGGTCTTTTCGGTTCTCGGCAGCGCGCTGGTGGCTGGCTTCGCATTGACGCAGGGCCTGACGGCGTCGCCGGTCGGCGATCTGCTGATGCTGGCGGCCGTCGTCGTCTGCGGCCTCGGTTATGCCGAAGGCGGCAGGCTTTCGCGCACGCTCGGTGGGTGGCAGGTGATTTCCTGGGCGCTTGCGCTGTCGCTGCCGGTAACGGTCGCAGTCGCGCTCTTGCATAGGCCGGCAACCTTCTCCGGCATCGAAACACCGGCGCTGCTCGGCCTTGCCTATGTCTCGCTGTTTTCCATGCTGATCGGCTTCATCTTCTGGTATCGCGGCCTGTCGCAGGGCGGCATTGCCGCCGTCGGCCAACTGCAGCTGCTCCAACCGTTCTTCGGGCTGGCGCTCGCCGCAACCCTGCTGCATGAGCCCGTGACATGGGCCATGCTCGCCGTGACCGTTGCCGTCATCCTGTGTGTCGCCGGCGCCCGCAGGTTTGCGCGGTAGGCCTGTCAGTCGCTTTACAGAGGATAAGTTTAGGAGGGCGAGACCGCTACCGCGTCCTCCTTCTCCTCAGAAGCGGGGAAGGTGCCGGCAGGCGAATAAGGTGCTTTGTGAAGTCAGTCAGCATCTGAGCATGGGGAGATCGAATCTGCTGAGAAGTCAGCCGATGCGCCGTCATTCATACCCGCAACCACATTTCGGAAGAGACCGCACTTCCTTTCTCGCGCTTAGCTCTCGGCTGTCGCAGAACTCCCTTCAACAAGCCAACTCATCTCTCTTCAATATTGAATCCATAGGCTCGCTCGACGAGCGCAACACGGATTTCGTACCGAGTATACCAGTCTGACCGACCGCGATTTTGCGCCTCAACGTGATCGACGACTGATTTCCAGGCTCGAATGCTGTCCTCATCCTTCCAATAGGAAATGAGTATGCCGAAACCGTCTGCCCCTCGAGCGCTTTCGAAGCCGAGATAGCCCGGCTGCTGTTTTGCAAGTTCCGTCATCGCATAACCCATCTCGCCATAGCCGTTGTCGACCTTTGTTCGTTGAGATGAAAAACTGACCATGTAGTATGGCGGTTCAGGCAAAGTGGCGGTGGACATTTGGGTTCCGATCCGTTGCTATAAACGTCATCATGCGTGGGTTATCGCCGTGATCGCAATGATTGCTGTCGGCATATTGAGAAACCGAACAATCTCAGATGCGGCGGATTGCCTCCCATCGTGACTCATCTGCCCGGTACGCGATACCGTCGTGGCTGCCCTGAAAGATTATGCGGCGGGTCGATGCGCGACAAGGGAAACGACACGTCCGACCGACGGGCTTTGTTGTGGCCTGGCAGGGCTCGATCGTATCAGCCTGCGCGATCCGTGCGCCGCGATGTTGACGCGGCGTGAATTAACCCTGCGACAAACTTGGCATGACGCAATTGAATTTCGCCGCAGCAAAAACACAAAGATTTCTATGAATCCAAGTGCGCGACCGGAGATTTTATTGGGGTAGAAATTATCATGCGCAATTTCATTCGTTGTTTTCTGATCGGGCCATTCATTTCAGTCTTCTTGTCCGCCTGCTTTATACTGTCATCTCCTGCAATCGCCGCTGCAAACCAGGAAAATATGCAGGCCTGGGAAAAAGAAGTTGGAAGACTGTTTAGGCAAGGCGATTGTGCGCAAGCTTGGCAAGCGATGTGGAAAGAGGCACGCAAGGGCAATACGGCAGCACTTAATGCGCTTTATGGCGCGATCAGCTCTGCATCGATTATTCCGCCGTCATACTTCCCGCTCAGTAGAGCGCTTATGGTGGAGCAATTGGGCAACCATATTATCGCGCTTTCGATTTACTCTCGAAAGGATGAAAAGCAGTTCGGGGGTGAGTTGCGCCAGCACGGAATCCCGGATGGTCTCTTCGGTGAGTACATGGAGCCTGACGTTTCAGGCAAAATCCAATCTGTCAACAAATGCTTCAAGAGCAAAGATAATCTCGACGACTGCTATGCCTCGGCCGTCAAGCTCAAGCTCATTCCATCCTTTGAGCAATATGTGACCTTGATGGACAACGCGCCCAGGCCAGCCTTCTGTCCGCGTCATGCGAAGTCTTTCGGCCTGATGAAGTAGACAGATCTGAATACCTTCGGGCGGATTGGCGCCGATCTCTTGTGCCGTCGGCGGTGCAGGCCTCGTCATTCGTTCCACTGTTTTCGCCGACATGACAGACTGCGATGACGGTGATCGCGACAACTCCGCGAGCTGTCCTGAATTCAGATGGAGGCACCTTAATGACCGAAACCGGTCGGCTCCTTGGTTCGGGTAAAGAGGCCGAGGTCTTCGAATATGGCGCGTTGGCGCTGAAGCTGTACAGGCGAGCCGCCTCCAAGGCATCGTCATTCAGGGAAGCCGCGAACCTGTCGATCCTTGAGAGGCACGCGCTGCCGGCGCCAAAGGTCCACGCGGTCGGCGAATTCGATGGGCGCTGGGGCGTGTTGATGGATCGCGCGCCCAGCTCCTGTTTTGCCGACCAATTCGTCTCGACGGCAGGAAGAGCGCCGCTTGAAGACATGGCGCAACTGCATCGAAGACTTCACGAAAAACCCGGCGACGGGTTGCCGTCTCTCATGGCCAGGCTTTCCGCCAGGATCCGGCGAGCCGAGGGGCTGGATGCTGCGTCCAGAAAGCGGCTTCAGGCGCAACTCGATTCGCTTCCGGATGGCGACAGGGTGTGTCACGGCGATTTTCACCCATGGAATATCCACGGCTCAGGGCAGGGGTTCATGATCGTCGACTGGCTCGACGCCTGCTGTGGCAATCCTCTGGCCGATGTCTGCCGAACATACGTGCTGTTCCACCATGCGATGCCGGACCGGGCGATGAGCTATGTCGAAGCTTACGCCTCGGTCACCGGATCGGAGGTCAGCAGCATTCTGGCCTGGCTTCCCCCGATTGCCGCCGCCCGGCTGACGGAAGGCGTTGCGCACGAAAATGACGAGCTGTTGCGGTTGGCTGGCCTGAGCCCATAACCGTCGAAGCTCCAGCCAAGCGTTGGTCTCCGCTTTGCGCGAGGTCGCTATTGCGGCCGGCTATCGGCCTGGCTGATCTATTCGCTGCTTCCTCGGTCCTTTGCTTCCCGCACCAGGTCCGGCATTCCATCGTGCGGACCGAGGGCATGGGTGGGATGGTCATCCCACCAATCGTCATGCAGCGGTCGGCGGTGAGGATGGAGCGGGTAGAAAATGCGGTTCTCGGCCTTGTGGCGCTCGCCGACGACGAGGAGATGCACTTCGGCTTGCGTGTTGTTGAGGAAACTATGGGCGATCCCGGTGCCGGCAGGAAGTCCGACGGCGTCGCCGGGCTTCAGCCGATGGAGATGGCCATCGAGCCAGACGTCGGGCGCGCCTTCGATGACATAGACGAATTCTTCCTCGGCGCTCTCGGCATGCGGAAAGGATGTACGCCGGCCAGGCGGCAAGCGCTCGTGATGAATGCCCAATTTCGCCAGCCCGAAATAGCGTCCGAAAGGCGCACCGATGCTCATCAATTCGTCGTCATCGTCATAATGCGAGTCGTCAGGCTGTTCGATCTCGCTCCAGTGGACGACAAAGGAGGGGCGCTCCGACGTTGCCATGGTAATCCTCCTGATGTGAGAGGTTCAGATGATTGAGGACACGGACATGCTGCCGTGAATGGAAGGCGGCCGCAAGGGCGAAACGGCGGCCCGCACGCAAGTAGCGAGGTTGGTCGTCGTTGTTGGCTCAGACACCTTTCACCGTAACCCTCTCCCGGCAAACGAGGTCCAAAGGGTGGCGCGGCAAAGCGAATTCTTCTCGATGGGCAGCCAAAACCCACGTTTCCGCCATTCCTGAGCGCACAGGAATAGGAAGAAACGTGGTGCCGGCCTGATCACTGGTTATACGAACTCACTTGGCGGGCACGACGAGCGGCGCGCCTTTGCGGACGATGTAGGTCGCCAATTCCGACGCCTTGCCGCTGCCGACGTTCTTTGCCGAGTGAGCGACGCCGGTGGGAATGAACAAGGATTGGCCGGCTTTAAGGGTAACCGGCTGCCTGCCCTCGAGCTGGTATTCCAGCGTTCCTTCGATGACGAAGGCGATCTCCTCGCCGGGATGCGTGTGACTGGGGGCGAGAACGCCGGGCGCAAAATCGACGCGCACCTGAACGACCTCGTGGCCGGGCACATCGATATCGTTCTTGATGAGATCGGTGCGCTGCAGCGGCTGTTCCGCATGTGCTGTTGCTGCGCCGCCGAGAACAAGGGCGAGCGCGATAGCCTGGATCATTTTCATGTCGTCATCCTTCCTGAATTGGCCGTTCCTGACCGGTTGGCCGTATCGGGATTTAAGTCGATCAGTGAACCAGGGATGTGTCTGAAAACCCCCATTTTTGTAATCCAGTGTATCATTACGCCGCCGACGACGAGTCCACGGTTCGGACGCCGGCCAGATTGGCGATGTCCGTAATGCCGCCGGAGGATTCGAAGTCGAAGATTTTTTGAGTCACCAGGGCGGCGGCACCTCGTGCCCAGGAATTGTCCTCCCAATCGGGCAGGAGGGGAGGCGCAGTCCGGAAAGTCCGGGCCGCGAGCGCTTCGCGCAGCGGTGTCAGGAAAGGGTCGCCGAGGGAGACGGCTTCGCCGCCGGCGACGATGACTTCGGGGTCGGTGATATTGACGAGATTGGCAAGGGCGGTGCCGATGCCGCGGCCGGAATCGGCGACGAGAGCGAGGGCGGTGGCATCGCCTGATGCGAGCGCCACCGACAGTTCCGGTAGACCGAGTTCCTCGCGGCCGGTCGCTTCCCGCCAGCGTCTCAACATCGAGGCTTCGGAGTGATAGGCCATCAGGCAGCCGCGCTTGCCGCATTCGCAGAGCCGGCCGTTCTCCTCGTAGAGCGTGTGGCCGAACTTGCCGGCCGCGCCGTTTGCGCCGCGGTAGAGCTTGCCGTCAATGACGAGGGCGCAACTGATGCCGACACCGACTGCGAGAACGGCCATGTTGCGATGCTGGCGGCCGAGTCCGAAGAGCTGCTGGGCAATGGCATAGGCGTTGGTGTCGTCTTCCAGCCAGACCGGGACATGGACGCGGCTGGCGACGAGCGAGGCGAGGGGAACATTGTCCCATTTGAATCGGTAGCTGCGCACGCAGGCCGTCTGTTCGTGGTTGATGACGCCGGGCATGGAGATGCCGATACCGGCGAGCTTCGCGTTCGGCCGGCCGGCGAGTTTCACCAGTTCGGGAACGGTGCCCGCCAGCAGGTCTGCGACCTTATCGGGCTCGTGGCCGTCGAGGCTTACCCGCATGGCGGCGACGGGGTTGGTGGCAAGGTCGGTTGCCACGCACTCTACCGAATCCACCATCAGCTTGAAGCCGACGGCAAGCGCGTGTTCGTAATTGATATCCACCGGGATCGGACGGCGGCCGGTGAGGCCAGGCACGGTCTTCCCTTCGATGACGATGCCTTCCTCCAGAAGGTCGGCGACGACGAAGGTGACGGCGGCCGGGCTCAAGCCGATGACGGTGGCGATGTCGGCACGACTCCTCGGCCCCTCGCGCCGGAGAAGGTTGAGGATGAGGCGTCGGTTCATGGCTCTCGCCGTGGTCTGGTCGCCTTTTAACTTCACGATGCATTCCTTAATTTTGTAAATTAATTATTGCGAGCTGGAAAGATCTATGCATAAGTTCGGCCGCGGATCAACTCAGCCAAGCGGATTATCGCAGGAATCGCCGAGCGGATTGCAGCATTGAATGCCTGGTCGGTCGTTTCATGGAGGAGGCGACGGTCGGGAGACGTCGATCGATCAACTGGGAGGAATTCAATGACATTTTTGAAGCAATTTCCGTCGACCACCCGCAGACGCTTCCTGAAGGGCGCGGGGCTGGTTTCCGCCGCAGCGGTTAGCGGCAGCTTTCCGATCCCGGCGATCGCGCAGGCCCAGGAGGTCACGATGATCTCCGCCGAAAACAATGGCGCTGCGCTCGACGCGTTGAAGGCGATTGCCGCGAGCTTCAGCAAGGAAGCCGGCGTCAACGTCGTCATCAACAATATGGACCACGAGGCCCACAAGACGGCCATTCGCAACTATCTCGTCGCTGGCGCGCCTGACGTCTGCTCCTGGTTTTCGGGCAACCGCATGCGCGCCTTCGTCAAGCGCGGCCTGTTCGACGACATCTCCGACCTTTTCGAGAAGGAGAAGTACAAGGACGTACTGGGCGCTACGGCCGGCGCCGTCACTGACGACGGCAAGCAGTACGGCCTTCCCACAGGCGGCACGCTCTGGGGCATGTTCTACCGCAAGGATGTGTTCGAGCAGCATGGGCTGACCGTGCCGAAGACGGCCGAAGAGTTCATGGCCTATGGCGACAAGTGCAAGGCCGCGGGCATCACGCCGGTCGCGATCGGCACCAAGGAATTATGGCCGGCGGCCGGTTGGTTCGACCAGATGAACCTGCGCATCAACGGCCTCGACAAGCATATGGCGCTGATGAACGGCGAGATGAGCTATCTCGATCCCGCGCTGACGGCGGTTTTCGATCAGTGGGAGGCGATGATTTCAAAGGGGTTCTTCACGGAGAATCACACGTCCTTCGGCTGGCAGGAGGCCGCGGCGCTCCTGGCGCAGAAGAAGGCCGGCATGATGAACCTCGGCGCTTTCCTGCGCTCGGCCTTCACCGCCGAAGATCTACCGCAGCTCTCCTATGCGACCTTCCCGGTGCTCGATGCCAAGGTCGGCCACTTCGAGGAGTTCTCGGTCAATTCGATCCACATTCCAGCCAAGGCCAAGAACAAGAAGGGCGCACGCGAATTCCTCGCCTATTTCTACAAGCCGGAGAATCTGGCGGCCTACCTGGAGCCGGGCGGCAACGTGCCGCCGCGCAGCGATCTGCCGCCTAGCAAGGATCCGCTGGTGAATATCGCGGTCGAGACGATGAAGACGGTGCAGGGCACGTCGCAATATTACGACCGCGACAGCGACCCCGACATGGCGCAGGCGGGTCTTGTCGGCTTCCAGGAGTTCATGGCCAAACCCGACCGGCGGAAGGCGATCCTGACGCGCCTCGAAGGCACGCGCAAGCGGATTTATAAGATTTAAGGGGCGGGTGCGGCTCACGCCTGGTTCTTCGGCTTGAGGCTGCCCCTCACCCTAACCCTCTCCCCGTAAACGGGGCGAGGGGACGTGCCATGCGAAAGGCTGGTGGGGAACCGAGAGGTTGCGGCATACCCCCCTTCGCCCCGTTTACGGGGAGAAGGTGGCGGCAGCCGGATGAGGGGCAGGTCGCCGCTTGCTTTTATCGTAAATGAGGCTCCTGATATGTTGATGTTATGGCGCCGCCAGCGTTGGTGGCTTACCCCGACTTTGCTCATCGCGCCCGCGATCGTGCTGTTCTTCACGGTCATCCTGCTGTCGGCGGTCAGAAGTCTCTGGATCAGCCTGCACGACTGGGATGGCTTTGGCCCGATGGTGTGGATCGGCTTTGGCAATTACGTCGAGCTTTACAACGATCCGCAATTCTACGTGTCGCTGAAGAACAACCTGATCTGGCTGGTGATGTTCATGGCGGCACCACCTCTCGGGCTCGCCATCGCGCTGCTGGTCAACCAGAAAATCCGCGGCATGCGCTTCCTGAAATCCCTGTTCTTCATCCCGCTGGTGCTTGCCTCGGTGACGGTCGGCGTCGTATTCACATGGGTCTATACGCCGGAGTTCGGGTTGCTCGCGCTGATCTTCAGGGCGTTCGGAGCGACGGCGCCGGCGGTTCTCTCCGACGAGCATTTCGTCACTTTCGCGATCGTGATTGCCGCGCTCTGGCCACAGATCACCTTCTGCATGGTGCTCTATCTCGCCGGCCTCAACAATTTGAGCGAAGAGCTGATCGGGGCAGGGCGCGTCGACGGGGCAAGGGGCTGGAACATGTTGTGGCACATCGTGCTGCCGCAGCTGACCCAGGTCACCTTCATCGCCATTGCCGTCACCGTCGTCGGGGCACTCAGGTCCTTCGACATGGTGTCGGTGATGACGAACGGCGGCCCTTTCGGTTCGTCCTCGGTTCTCGCCTACCAGATGTTCGAACAGTCGATCTTCTCCTACCGCTTCGGTTACGGCGCGGCGATCGCTTCGGTGCTGTTCGTGATCATGGCCGCCTTCATCGTCTGGTATCTCAGCCGCATCATCCATACCGAAGAAAGGGGAGGCTGATGTATCCTCGTCCCATTCCCGATGGCGCCATCTGGCAGCGCCGCCTCTACGTGCTCGCCGTCGTCATCGTCCTGCTGCTCTGGCTCTGCCCGCTGTTTGCGATCATCCTCACCTCCTTCCGCTCGACCGAGGATGTCATGGGCGGCAATCTGTGGGGACGGCCGACCGGGATCGGCGTCATCGACAATTATACTGATGTCTTCACGCAGACGCCGATGGCCCGCTACTTCCTCAACAGCCTGACGATCACCATTCCCTCGGTGATCGGCGTGCTGGTGCTCTCCACGCTCGCCGGCTACGTGCTGTCGCGCTACCGCTTTCCCGGCAACATGCTGATCTTCGCGCTCTTCGTCGGCGGCAATTTCCTGCCGCACCAGATCATGATGATCCCGGTGCGCGACCTGATGGTCCGGCTCGATCTGATCGATACCACGGCATCGCTGATCATCTTCCACGTCGCCTTCCAGACGGGCTTTGCCACGCTGTTCATGCGCAATTTCATCGCAGCACTGCCCGACGAGCTGTTCCAAGCGGCGCGCGCCGAGGGGGCGTCTCCCTTCCAGACGTTATGGCATGTGGCGATCCCGCTGGTGCGGCCGGCGCTTGCCGCACTCGCCATCCTGATCTTCACCTTTATCTGGAACGATTACTTCTGGGCCGTGGTGCTGACCGTCAGCGACTCCGTCAAGCCTGTGACCGCCGGCCTTGCCAATCTCCGCGGTGAGTGGGTCTCGGCCTGGAACCTGATTTCCGCCGGCACCATCGTCGTCGCCGTGCCGCCCGTCGTCATGTTCTTCCTGATGCAGCGGCACTTCATCGCCGGTCTGACGATGGGCGCGGTGAAGGGATGAGCGATCTCCTAAAGTTCCAAGTTGCAACAGCAGAGAGCCAGGACGCATGACCAGTCTCGAACTCCGACGGATCAACAAGAATTACGGCGCCTATCATGCGCTGCGCGGCATCGATCTTTCCGTAGCGCAGGGCGAGTTCATCGTCATGGTCGGCCCCTCCGGCTGCGGCAAGTCCACGCTGTTGAAGACGATCGCCGGCCTGGAGGAGATCTCCTCCGGCCAGATCCTGATCAACGGCCGCGACGTCAGCAAACAGGAGCCTGGGGACCGCGGCATCGCCATGGTCTTCCAATCCTACGCGCTCTATCCGCATATGACAGTGGCGGAGAACATGGGCTTCGGCCTGCGCATGGCCAAGCGCCCGAAGGCCGAGATCGAGGCGGCCGTGGCGCGCGCCGCCAAGATCCTGAGGATCACCGATCAGCTGGAAAAGCGGCCGAAGCAGCTTTCCGGCGGTCAGCGGCAACGCGTGGCGATCGGCCGGGCAATCACCCGTTCGCCCGACGTTTTCCTCTTCGACGAACCGCTGTCGAACCTCGATGCGGCACTTCGAACCCAGATGCGTGTCGAACTCAGCAGCCTGCACGCCGAGCTCGGCGCCACCATGGTCTATGTCACCCACGACCAGGTGGAGGCCATGACCATGGCAAGCCGGATCGTCGTCTTGAACCAGGGGGTGATCGAGCAGGTCGGCTCGCCGCTCGAACTCTACCGCAACCCAGACAATCTCTTCGTCGCAGGCTTTCTCGGCGCCCCGCGGATGAACTTCCTGGGCGTTACCGTCGACGATGTTTCCGGCCGCAATGTCACGGTCTCCGCGCCTGGCCTCGTGCCGGTGACGGTGGAACTGCCGGAGGCCGCAGTGCTGGCGAAAGGCGCCAGCCTGTCGCTCGGTGTAAGGCCGGAAAACATATCGGTGGTCGCCGACGCTGCCCAAGGCGGGGCGATCAACGGTGCGGTCCGACTGGTCGAGCATCTCGGGCGCGAAACCATTCTCTACATCGATGCCGGAAATCTCAGGACTATCGCCTCGGAAAGCGGCACCGGCAACATCACGGTGCAGCTGAGCTACGTCGCGCCTTTTGCCGCCGACCAGAACGTGGCGCTGAGGCTCGATGCCAACGAACTCTATCTCTTCTCACCCGATGGCGGACGCACGATCAGCGCCCGCAAGACGACCCTCGACAGATAACAGGAAACACCACCGTGTCCGACAAGACCCTCTCCGTATGGAACCCCGTCAACACCGATCGCTTCCTCGTCGGCGCCCCGCACTATCCCGAGCACGTCGATGAAAGCTACTGGGAGCGCGACGCCGAACGCATGGCGAAGGCCGGCTTCAACGTGGTCAGAATGGCCGAATTCGCCTGGTATATTCTCGAGCCGAAGCTCGGCTCCTTCGATTTCGACCTCTTCGACCGCGCCATAGCCATACTCGGGCGCTACGGCATCGACACGATCATGTGCACGCCGACAGCCACGCCGCCGCGCTGGCTGACCGTGGCGCATCCAGAGATTCTAAGAGTCGACGGCAAGGGCCGGCCGATGAGCCATGGCTCGCGGCAGCACTGCGACACGGCAAGCCCGGTCTTTCGCGAACACAGCCGGCGCATCACCAAAGCGATGGCCGAGCACTATCGCGACAATCCTTTTGTCGTCGGCTGGCAGACCGACAACGAGCTGAACACCAGCATGCCGGAAAGCTTTTCCAAGGCGACGCTCACCGAATTCCAGGCCTTTCTCGCTGGCAAATACGGCGAGATCAGCAAGCTCAACACGACGTGGGGCGGCGATTTCTGGGCGACGGCCTATGACAGCTTCGACCAGGTCGTGCTGCCGATCGAGTTTGGCCCGACCTTCCCGAGCCCTGGCCATCTCCAAGATTATCACCGTTTCCTCGCCTTTTCGACGGCGCGCTTTCAGCACGACCAAGTGGAGATCCTGCGCGCCGTCAAATCCTCCTGGTTCGTCTTCCACAATCTCGGCGGTCTCAGGGATATCGACTTTCGCGGCCAGTTCACCACCGATCTCGATTTCGTCGGCTACGACATCTATCCGATGCTCTACGACGAGTTCCAGCGGCTCGGAAACCACGCCAAGGTGCAGGCGCTGCATCTCGATATCTGCCGCGGTTTTTCCGGCAACTATATCGTTCCCGAGCAGCAATCGGGTTTCGGCAGCCAGCCGGGTTTCTGCACGCTGACGCCGGAGCCGGGCGAACTGCGCCGCATGGCACTTTCCTCGGTCGCCCATGGCGGTGACGGGTTGATGTTCTTCCGCTGGCGCCCGGCCCATTTCGGCGCGGAGATTTACTGGATGGGCATCATCGACCACGACGACGTCGCCCGCCATCGCTATGACGAGGCGAAGCGCTTCGCAACCGAGATGACCGCGCTGGCGCCTAAGATCCTCGGCACCTATGTGCGCATGGATGTCGGCATTGCCGGCTCCGATTTCGACAATCAGGAAGCCCACAAGACCTATCCGATCGGCCTGCCGAGCCCGCAGGACGATGCGATCCTGCTGCACCAATATTGCTACGACCGCGGCATTGCCTGCGGCTTCATTCATCCCGAGGACGATCTTTCGAAGCTGAAGCTGCTCTATGTCCCCCACTGGGTGATGTGGAAGGACGAATGGACCGAAAGGCTGAAATCCTTCGCCGAACAGGGCGGCACCGTCGTGATCGGTGCGCGCACCGGTACCCGCAACGAAGACAACCACGTCATCCGCGAGACCGCTCCCGGCACCTCGCTGTCGCAGCTCACGGGCGTACGTGTCGAGGATTTCGGCCGTCTCGCCGCTCCCGGCGCCAACGGGCTCTTCGATGTGATGGAGCGTTCGGGCGGGCTTGTCATTCCGCCGAACAAGCCGGCGGAATCACATCGGCGCGAACGCCGCTTCAAGATCGGCAACCGCGAACTGGTCGGCGGCTATTTTTATGAAAACCTGGCGATCGCAAGCGATGTCGAGGTGGTGGCGGCCTGGTCCAACCGCTATGCCGAGGGCCAGCCGATGGCGACGTCGCGCAAGCTCGGCAAGGGGCAGGTGGTCTATCTCGGCACCTATCTCACC
Organism: Rhizobium leguminosarum; assembly: GCF_001652265.1. GTDB lineage: Bacteria > Pseudomonadota > Alphaproteobacteria > Rhizobiales > Rhizobiaceae > Rhizobium > Rhizobium leguminosarum_D. The sequence continues at coordinate 2,117 of NZ_LWBS01000242.1, read as the reverse complement.
CCGGATCTGACGGCAGCGCTTGCCGAGCGGCTGTTTGCACCTGTCGGCATCGAGCCGCTGATCGGCGAGCTTCCCGAGGGCGTCGAGGTGACCATGCGGATGAATGAAGAGCGCCGGCTGCTGTTCATCCAGAACTACACCGACCAGCCGGCCGCCATCGGCGGCGTTCCCGCTGGCCGCGACCTTCTCGATGACGAAAAGGCGGTTGCCGGCAGGCTCGACCTCGAAGGCTACGGCTGCGCGATCATCGAGCTCGCGGAGTGACGCGGCTTTCACGTGCAAGGCAGGGGCCGCAGACCGGCCTCTGTCCAATCAAGGCGGGTTCGCGAACGACTGATGATTTTCAATACGGCGACACCGTTGTCCGCAAACGCGATCGGTCGATGGCTACGATCTGGTCGGGACGTCGATAAACATGACTGCCGACGTGAAACGAATTCCGCACGCCCGAAGGCTCATCACAACACAGGGACTTTGAGGTGATGGGTGATCGACCGTCATCTTGGAGCAATTCGAGCAAAGGGTTCTGCGTCTGAAATTGATAAAAAAAGAGCATCTCCATACTCAAACAGAACGGAGATGCTCTTCGTAGTTTAGTGCGGAGCCGTACTTGTCGGCTCCACACCGCTCGCAACTGATTTATCGGCTATTCCTCGGATGTCGCCGGCGCGGCGTTCTCCAGAGAGGTGCGGATTTGATCGATTTTCCCGTTTGCGTCGCCAACCCCCAGGATGGTTTTGGCTTCGTCCAAAACCGCCGGGCTGACTTCACCGGTTTTCGTCGCTGAAGCCAATGCGTCCTCAAGCGCCTGATCCCCCAACAGAGGGTCATCGGCTGCGGGCTCGATTCCATTGTCGAGTTCATACTGGGCATAAGCCACGGCATAGGCCGCGATGGCCGTCATGCGAGGGTCCGACGTATGCATCAACGCCTTGTAGTTTCGCTTCAAGGAGTTCAGGCCCGCAAGTTGCGCCGACAGGTTCTTTTCTTTGGTGCTGACTTTGGTCTCGTCTGCCTTGACGGACTTGGACTTGCTTGCCGCCTCGGTGGATTTGCCTTTCACGCCTTGAGATTTGGAGTTGCCATGGGTTGAACCGCTACCCTGGCTGCTGCTGCCATGGTTGCCGCTGTTCCCGCTGCCGCCGCCATTGCCCCCACCGTTGCCGCCACCGTTTCCACCGCTCTTTGCCTGTGCGGTCATGTCGATTCCGGCAATCGTTGCCGGGCTTGCTGCAAGAGCCAGCGAAAGCGCGGCCAAGGAAGCTAAGGTTGCTATCCGCATTGTTTCCTCCAAGTCGGATCAAGCGCCGTGCAGATGCACGGCTTGAACAGATACGAGAGGTTAGACGGTGATCGCGCGTTGCACATCGGACTGAGGTCCGATGCCGGCCCCGGCAATGGTCTTAGACGGCGTCGAATACTTAACGATTCCCGAACGGCTGACGTGGCTGACGGGATGGGAAGGTGGGAGACCGAGGAACCGGGGCGGCATCCTCCCTAATGCGCGTCGCGATTTTTCAGATTTGCTCCTTGCGCTTTAAGTCTTTGTTTTAACGCATGCCGTTATCGCCAAACCACGGCACACTTTTGCGCGACATGATTTAGGTGTTTAGTCCGGTCGGACTTGAGGCACTCGGGCGCAATTTTGAGATTTTAGATGTTTAATTTGTCCCCGGGACCGGGCAGTCCAGGTCCCCGTCATTACACTTCAGGTAAACCTTGAGCGCTTCCGTGCGGCTTTGAGTCAGGCCGTCGTGGCACGAACTGTTGACGAACGGATAGGCGGTGCCCCCCTGGACGGTCGAGCTTTGAAAATTGCACTCGGCATCACGGAATGCAATCCATGCCTTCTGGGTCGCTACGAGAAGCTTGGTGGTGTCGGCATCATCCTTCAGCCGAGCTTCGATCTCCTTGTAGACCTTGTTCATCTCCGCATCGGACTTCTTCAGGGATTCAGCAGCGCAGATGTTCATGTCTGACTGATTTGTCTTAGCCCGCATCTCTCAGTGCGCCCCGACGGCGCGTAACACCAGTGGAGGAAGGTTCCACCCAGATAATTGTCGATAGGTCTGGTAGCTGACGAGCGGCTTGGCAGGGTAACCGGCCGGGCCGAAGCC
>NZ_LWBS01000241.1 GCF_001652265.1 Rhizobium leguminosarum | reverse complement strand
GGGCGTGGTCGTGGACGGAGATAGAACTGGGAAAAGGAAGGTGGGTTTGTGGAGGGCTGGGCCGACGAATGGTTGTGGGAGGGGTCGTTGCTACGGTGAGGAGATGGACGCGGTAAGCGGCGTTTGTGGAATGCTGTCCCGGCCTAGAGCGAGGCGCGGAGGCTAGCGGGGTGCTGGTAGTGGGAACGGGCGCGACCGGGCGCCGGGCTTCGAGCGCGTGGAGGGGCCTTGGACGGGCCTCGTCGGCAGTGTGCTGGTGATAGGCGAAAGAGCGGTTCTGGATGCCTTAGTGGGCGAGCGGGACTCGGGGGAGCCGCGGATCTTCGCAGGCGAGCACATCGGCGCCGGCTAGCGTTTGGGGCGCGCGCAGGGTGATATCGCCGGGATTGCCGATGGGGGTGGCGACTAGATAGGGCGCCGGCTCCAGCGGCCGTGCCGGCACTGCCATATTGTGCAGGCGGACGCTTCGCCGGCCGGCGGCGTCCGCTGTCGTTTCC
>NZ_LWBS01000240.1 GCF_001652265.1 Rhizobium leguminosarum | reverse complement strand
ATCTCGGGCTTCACGCATCCGACAAACGAATTTGCTACGCCCTATCGCGTCGTCAACTATCACGCCTGCAACAGCTGCTGGACCGATCCGGCAGTTCGCTTCGACCACAAGGATTTCTTCTGGTGTCCCCGCCACAAGGGGACGCCGCGTCAGTTCGAGTGCACAAGGCTGATCACGGTGGATCACGTCAAATCGGTGATCAGGACTATTCCCGGATTCAAGCTCTAGCCGATTTTTTCAAGAACTGACTAGCCTTTTTCATTTGGGGGGCGCGCTGCCATTGGCACCACTTTCGTAAGCTCGGGTGTTACCAGCTCAGGTTTGATCGAAACGGGCGGCAACACGCTCGAAGTCCTCAACGGAGGCTCGGCGGTCTCGACGACGCTGAGCAGCGGTGGTCAGCTCCTGGTCGATTCCGGCGGCTACGCAGCCGCGACCACGATTTCGAGCGGCGGCAGCGCGACGATCAGCGCCGGCGGCGCGATGAGCGGCACCGG
>NZ_LWBS01000239.1 GCF_001652265.1 Rhizobium leguminosarum | reverse complement strand
ATCCAGCCGGTCTGCGGAACGCGAGATCAGCAGAATGACGCGCGGCGTGCCGGTCTGGTCGGTTGCGACATTGCCGATGCCGACCGCACCTGACCCGGCAAAGCGGGGAAGCGGCAAGAGCAGCTGGTTTGCCTCAGGGCTGGCGGCACGCGGAACGCCGGCCGACTCCATGCACCGCTGGCTGCTTTGCGCGACAGTGACCGCCACCGCCATCACGCACGGCCACCAGCGCAAGGCAGACGTCAGTGCAGCACACCCCACCCCCCGCCCCCAGGCTCCCGCGCCACGCTATCGCGGACCCCGGCGTGTGGTCACGCGCAGCACCCGCCCCCCGCCCCCACGAAGCCCCCCCCCCCCGTCCCCCCCCCCCTCGACGCACCGCCCCACCGCACCTTTCCCCACCTACCCCACCACGGCCCCCTGGTCAGCGCCCCAGAACGCACAACCACCCCGCCACCAACACAGAACCACCCCACCGCCCACCCCCCCCCAGCCCCCCCC
>NZ_LWBS01000238.1 GCF_001652265.1 Rhizobium leguminosarum | reverse complement strand
GACGGTGTCGCGCCGCTTTAAGGCGTCCCAGGCGGCGCGCGTGATCAGGCCGGGGTCGCCGTGGCCGAGCGAGATGCCCCACAGGGTGCCCGTCATTGTTCGCCTCCATTCTTGCGCGCGCAGACGATCCACACCGGGTTCTCGGCCGCCATGCGGTGCCTGTGCAGGATCGGTTTGCTGCGCGCCGCCTGCAGTTGCAGCCCGTCCCAGCTCACGTTCTCCATCGCCTGCAGGGTCGCGGTGGCGGTGGCCAGGTTCTCCAGCGTGACGAAGTTCATCACCAGTGATCCGTCCGGGCGCAGGCGCCCCAGGATGGTGGCGATCAGGCCGGCCAGCTCGCCGCCCGAGCCGCCGATGAAGACGGCGTCCGGGTCGGGCCAGGCGTCCAGTCCCTCCGGCGCCTTGCCGTGGTGGAGACTGTAGTTGCTGACGCCGAAGGCGGCGTGGTTCTGGCCGGCGATGGCGTAATCCAGCTCGTTCTTCTCGATGGCCCACACGTGC
>NZ_LWBS01000237.1 GCF_001652265.1 Rhizobium leguminosarum | reverse complement strand
GATCGTAGCTCCTCGTCCTGCGGACCATAACCTGAAGGGTGAGCGGTCGCTCACGCCTCGCCCGATAAAACAGTCCAGTGGACTGTTTTAAGACTCGAATGGGCCAAATCATGCGCCCGCAACCAGATACGCAAAAGCCCGCCTCGTGCGGGCTTTGTCGTATCTGGAACCTGGTATGCCGTAGAAGCGGAGAACCCCGTCAATGCAGACGTGGTCTGCGTCGCTCGCTGAGCTGCCGCTCCCGGTTCCAGCGGGCGAGGGTCTCCGCACGACCTCCACCTTACGAGGACCGTGCTCGGCACGCACGCGCGTCAGTTGGAGTGCTGCACACTCCTTGTCGTCATTTTGAGGTCGGCTGGATTTATTGAACGCGGCCGCTCTTGGCGCCGGCGCGAACCGCAACTCGTTTAATGGGAAACACCTCGGGACAATCTAACAAATCCGGACACCCACACAAAAATTAAGACTTAAACCCCGACTGCCCTCCCACACCAACATTCT
>NZ_LWBS01000236.1 GCF_001652265.1 Rhizobium leguminosarum | reverse complement strand
ATGCTCGACCATGACGCCCTTCGGCGTGCCGGTGGATCCCGATGTGTAGATGACATAGGCGAGGTGGCGCGCTGTCAGGCCGAGGGCATGCGGGTCGGGATCGTCAGCGGACTGGTCGGCCCAGGCGGGCGTGGCCGCATTGAGATCGACCACGCTCAGATTGGCGATTGCCTCGGCGCCCAACGCCGCGCGGCCGGCTGCGTCGCAAAGCAGCAGCCGCGGGCCGGCATCGTCGAGCAACTGCCGCAGCCGTTCGCTGGGATAGGCCGGGTCGAGCGGCACATAGGCGCCGCCGGCCTTGAGGATCGCCAGCAGTCCCACCACCATCGCCGGGCTGCGCTCGACGCAGATCGCCACTGGCTGGTCCGGCCTCACCCCGAGCCCGATCAGATGATGGGCCAGCTGGTTGGCATCGGCATTGAGCGCGCCATAGGAGATCGACTGCTCTTCGAAGACCAGTGCGACCGCGTCGGGCGCCCGGCGCACCTGCGCCTCGAACAGC
>NZ_LWBS01000235.1 GCF_001652265.1 Rhizobium leguminosarum | reverse complement strand
GAGAAGCATCCGCCCATGCCGACGTCGGATACCTACCCTCCTGCCTCCGAAACCACCGCGGACTCGCTGGTCGCCCGCGGTGAGATTGCCTCCGCCGTCCCGCTCCCTCCCGCCGTTCATGGACATGGGGACCGCGGCTTCGGGCCGGACCTTGACGCTCTGGCTCGGCCAAAGGGCGTCCCGGACCATAACGGACACGCACAAAAACCGTGGCCGGACCGTCACCAGCCCTATACAACCCCCGCACAACGCCAGACCCATCCCACCCCGCCCCCCCCCTCCTTCCACGTCGCTCTCAGCCCCTCCCGGTCCCTGCAGCCGACCGCCTACTCGCTTCCGCTTTCCCCCCTACCCTCGCACCCGCGCTCCCCCCACCAGCTCCCCATTGACCCGAGTTTCATCACCATATGGACCCCCTCACCCCCCCTACCCCCCCGGCTTACCCCCCACATCACACCTCCATCCCCCCCACCCTCCCCCGCACCCCCCTCCACTATCCCTC
>NZ_LWBS01000234.1 GCF_001652265.1 Rhizobium leguminosarum | reverse complement strand
ATTAGAGCCGACAATACAACGAGTGATTGGCCAGAAAATACCGGACCATTTCTTTCTTTGGAGGGGTTTTACGCATCGAGCTCGGCAATCGAGAGTATAGAATTTCTTTCGAAATCTAGTCACATGCGAATTCTAATCATGCCGTGGAGTAAGATTAGATATATATCTCATATTGAAAAAATGCCTTTTTTATTTTATGCGGATTTGGAGGGCACGGCAATATCTGATATATCGCCGATCGCGCAATGGAAATCAATTAAATACCTTTCATTATTGTCTACGAAAAAACAAGATATTACTCCTCTGCAAAAACTTACAAAGCTTTCTAATCTTGAAATCTCAAATACTGCGGTAACGGATCTATCATGCATTTCTGATTTTGAGTCCCTTAAAGATTTGGATATTTCAGGGTGCGCCCCAGCTTTACTAAAAAATTTGGATAAATTTAAATCACTTACAAGCTTAAATATCTCTCGTATTGAAATCGACAGACCTGAAGATA
>NZ_LWBS01000233.1 GCF_001652265.1 Rhizobium leguminosarum | reverse complement strand
GGTATGTGGGTGACGTGCATCACGCCCGGCACGCAACCAAGTCCCCAGACGTGTCCGCCCCCTGGCCTCGCTCCCCGGCGACCCACGGCGGCAAGGACTTCGGGTTCTCGTCCATGGAGGGCGTGCGTCACGTCTTCCTGGGCAAAAGGCGCCTGCATGAGACCGCGGACGCCTGCCATCAATCCAGGCCGGCCGAAGGCGAGGAACTGCATGGCGCCGATATTGATGCCGGAGCGGCGCGCGCCTTCCGGATTGTCGCCGAAGGCAGAGAGCTGCGGGCCGGTGGTGGTGCGAGTAATAAAGAGACAGGTGGCGAGCGGGCAGACGGCGATGTCGACAAGCGGCAAGGTGATCTCAGCCCAGCTGCCAGCGGACATTTCGCGCGCGGAGATGATGGAGAGGCTCAGGAAACAGTCGGGCAGACTGTAAAAGGAAACGCCAGTGGTGAAAAAGAACGGCAAGCCGAAAAAGAGGGAGAAGGGGGAGCACGGTGCGAGCATAGAGG
>NZ_LWBS01000232.1 GCF_001652265.1 Rhizobium leguminosarum | reverse complement strand
ATGCTGTCGGTGTGCAGGTTAGGCGCCATCAGCACCTCGCTCAGCCCCGTGGCGCACATCTGGTTGACGGGGCGCGGCGCCGAGGAGAAGGGCAGACCGGCATGGGTGGCCGCCTGGCGCGCCGGCGCCTGCCCCGGCCCCGCCGGAAGCACACAGCCGAGGACGCCCTCCTCGAGCGCCTCGGCCTCGACGCTGTATCCGACCATGCTGCCCGGCCACTGCGCCCGGGGCCGGTACACCCGCGGGATGGCGAAGCGCCTGCCCATGAGACTGAACCGGTAGGTGGCGTCGAGCGGGATCTTGCCGGCATCGTCGAAGTAGCGGCGCGATGGCTGGCAGACGATCGGAAACGGACCGTAGGTGCCTTCCACGAAGCGGTGCTTGACGCGCGACCAGTGGAAGGTCAGGGATTCGGCATCGTCGCCGACCACCAGCACCGCATGGTGATGGGCGATGCGTCCGGCCAGGTGCAGGCCCGAGGTATCGTCCGACGTGCGCACCGGCAC
>NZ_LWBS01000231.1 GCF_001652265.1 Rhizobium leguminosarum | reverse complement strand
AAAAGGTTGTAGGCAACCGCCAACAAGGTCGGCCCGAGAAAAAGCCCAATCAGGCCGAACGCCAAGACACCGCCAATAAGCCCAAACAGGCCGAGCAGCACAGGTAGGTTGCTGTTTTGGTTAAGCAGATACGGTCGAAGGAAATTGTCAATGCTGCTGACGAGAAGCAAGCCCCAGATCGCGAAGAAGATGCCCCATCCTACTGATCCTTGCAGGAGCAACCAAGGGCAACTGGTCCCCACAGTTGATGCCCGATTAATAGGTCCTGACCCTAGATGAATATCGGCTCCGGGTCCGGGTCGAATCTCTTCGATGACATCCGGCGCGGCTCACCGACGCCAATGCCGGGGGCCACATTGTCATCAAATCTGACGGAAATTGCGTCATAAGATCATGCAGGGCGGGACATCATTGAGCCAACGCGTAGCAATCGCAACGCGCACTTCGCGTCAGAAACGGACAATCCGATATGTCGATGTATCGTAAGCGCTGTTTTCAGGCCACGGCTTTGAGTTCGTGCATTGCGGCATAGGCCCAAGGCAGCAGGTCGTCGATCTGGCTATTTGGATGCCCGTTGACGATCTTGGTGATGACGTCTGAGAGATAGGCCAGTGGCTCGACATCGTTGAGCTTGGGCAACGTCGTTGAAAAAGAGGGTGTTGGCCATTTTCGGCTTCATTGACGAGAACGACTTCTCCGACCAATTCGGTGTTGTGGAACCATTCTGCCGTAAACGGCCGGTTCGGACCGGCGTTGGGCAGAATCAGGGCCGTGCACCATGTCCACCAAATTCAACCTGGAAAGTGCCCTTATTATCCCAAGGATCGCGGGGTTACGAACCGTTCGAGATAACCGGTGCCGGCCGCAATCTCGCCCCATCCGTCAAGATCGAGGTCGATGACGCCGAGTCCCGCCGTCGGGAACTTCTCCTGCATGCGTCCCACGGCATCGGCATCACCGTCCGCCACGATAAGCGAGGCTGCATTCTCCATGCCGGGATTGTGGCCGACGATGAGCAGCGTGCGGATGCCAGGTTCGACGGCCCGGATCACATCCAGGATGCGCTCGGCCGACACCTCATAGATATCCGCCGCCTCGCGTTCGGAGACCTCTTTCGAAAGGGCCCCGCGGACGAGCTTCCAGGTTTCCTTCGCCCGGCGGGCCGGCGAGACGAGGGCGAGATCGGGGATCAGCTTTTCACGCACCATATAGGTGCCGATGACGCGTGCTGCCTTGCGCCCGCGATCCGCCAATGGCCGTTCACGGTCGGCCACACCGTCAGGCCAGGCGGATTTGGCGTGGCGCAGAAGGATGAGGCGGTGTTTCGGCAGCATGGGGTTCAGCGTCATTTTATCGCGAGGCCGAATGTCGTCGGCTAGAGCTTCGTTTCGTGTTGACTCCTGGAGCAGGAACTGCCTCCGATACAGCTCGCAAACTAGGCTGGTGCCACTGGCAGGTCCAGTTGTTTCGTCCTACATTTGCGAAACTTGAACATTCCGCGGATTTCGGCGTTGCGATGGTCAATCTTTCTGATGCAGGACTGCCGTGCGGCCCACCATGAAATAGGCGCTCCCGTTGGCACGGCCGAGGGTTGCTGCGCTCCTCGAGATCCGGAGAAGCTCCAATGATCGAGATCGAACCGGTCCGCGGAACCGACCCCGCCCTCAAGGCCTTGCTAGATGGCGCAGGCCTGCCCACCGACGATCTTCAAGGGGTCGGGCGGATATTCTTCATTGCCGCCGAGAACGGATCGGTCTGCGGTTCCGGCGGTTTTGAACCGGCGGGCCGCGATATCCTGCTCCGGTCGATTGCCGTAGCCCCAGGCCACCAAGGTCGGGGCATCGGCAAGAAGATCGCGTTGGACGTCCTTGAACGGGCTCGCCGATTCGGTGCGAATCTATCGCCTTTACAAGGAGATGGACCTCCAGCTCCGCAACAAGGTTCCCAAGCGACGGGTCAAAGCGAAGCTGCGGGCTGACCGCACGGAACCGACCCATTCAAACCATATCTGGGCCATGGATCTCGTTCACGACCAGTTGGCTACCGGCCGCAAGATCAGGGTTTTGACAGTCGTCGATACCTTCTCTCGCTTCTCGCCGGCAGTCGACGCTCGCTTCAGCTATAAAGGCGAAGACGTGGTACAGACGCTTGAGCGGGTATGCCGGCAGGTCGGGTATCCAGCATCGATCCGTGTCGATGTATCAGCTGCGGTCGACGGCTGCGAATAGTTGAGTGAAACCGTCGATCAGCCGTTCGTCACTGTAGATCAACGGATCACCCTGCGCTTCGACCATTCCCTTCATCGTGAGCAGACCAAGCGCAGAGAGATAGGCAAGGAAGGCGAGCAGCCTCGGTTCGATTTTCCCGCCGCCGGTTTGCCTTTTTTCGATAAGCGAGGCCGCTCCGCTAAAAATCATCGCGTTAAGAGGGCGAATGCGAGCGAATTGTTCGGGCGACCACTGAACGCCTGCCGATCCCGCAACCTGACCGAACATGAAGGCAAGACGGAAGTCGTCCATTTTCGGAGCGTAGGCATGGACCGTTTCACGCATGATCGCACCGAGCGCCTCGCCTCCGGTCTCGGCAGTCGCGACCGCGGATTGCACCGCCTGTGCGTGGCCTTCGAGGGTGCTGAACACAAGTTCAAAAACAAGAGCGTCCTTGGAGCTGAAATAGTAATACAGCCCCGTCTTCGAGATACCCGCCTCGCTGGCGACGGCTTCCAGCGTCATCGCCGCAACACCACTCGTCAGCAGCACTTTTCGTGCCGCATCGAGGATTTCCTCGCGCGATCTCTCACGACGGCGTTGCTGGCGAGCCAACCGGCTGGCAGCTTTGTCTTCGACGGTACGGTTCTGTTCACTGCTTGGCACAAGTTACTCCGACCGATGTGATCCGGAAGATATACCAGCAGCAAACAGATTCGTCCACATATTGACTTTTTAGACCATTGGTCTACAAATAGTACATTGAGTCCATTTTCTCGCCAAACGGTATGGGATATTTTCACTTGGATCATTTGAGCTTGAGCAATCCTGTCTTCGCTGCATATGCCATCGCGGCCGTATTGATGGTTCTGAAGGGTGTCGCGATGTCGTGGCTGACAGTTATCCGCATGGTCGCGGAAAATGGCGGCTTCCGAAATCCCGAGGATATGAAAAAGACGATGGCCAACCCACGGCCGCATGACGCCCAGTTGGCTCCCAACGAGCGCGTTGACCGTATCCGCCGCATTCAGCTCAACGATCTTGAAAACCTACCCTATTTCCTTGTGGCGGGACTTCTATACGTGACGACAGCACCTTCACTGCTGCTCGCGCAATTCCTTTTTTATGGCTATGTCGTAACGCGCCTGCTGCACTTCATCGCCTACTATACCGCCCAGATTCATGACATTCGCGCAGCACTGTGGACACCCGGCTCACTCATAATCATCTTCATGTCGGGCAGCACGTTCGTGAGCGCCGTTTGGTAAGCTGGTCTTTTCGGCAATGGCGATCACGATGGCAGTGAGAGTGGCGGTCAGGTAGGGGCGTCTTCCAGGAGCGTGGCAGTGTCGGCACCGATCATCCCGGCCGGAACACCGGAAGAAGCCGCGGCCGATGGAACGTGCGGCGCTGTGCTGCGATCTCAGCCGCCGACTGTGATTTCACCATCCGCAACACGTTTGACAAATATCTTCAAACCTTCATGCCTGAGTTTCTTCCAGCCGCCGTCGGAAACCATTGATTTAGCCAGATCGACAAACCCGGTGGTGAGGTAGGGAACCTGCGATGCCGGTCGTTTGCCGAGCGCTTGAATCAGGCAGTCAGTTCTTGGCGGGGACGAGAACGTGTTTCCCGAACGTTGCATGCCGATCTCCACATGATCTGTGCCGTCTGGAAATCTGATCGTCCCATAGCCGCACTTGGCCGCCGCATTCACTTCGGCCTTGGAGAGATTGTCTTGCAGAAGAAATGACAGCTGGCTGAAACTGTTGTCGGTGTAGTCGAACTGCCCCAGTACAATGAAGTCCAGTTCGTTCTGCCCCTTCTTGGCCCCTTTGATCTTGCCGAAGAAGTTGGAATTCACCTTGGTGTCCTTGCCTGTCTTCATGGCAAGCATTTCGCCCAGCTTGATATAGGTCCTCGGTTTTGGCGAAACATCTTCAGTAGCGGCCGCGGCGTTGCCTGAAGGCAGACTGGCGGTCTCCGGCTTGGCATAGGCGTCAACGAAGGCTTGCAGCGTCGTGAGGTTGAGCGCTTGGGGAAGCGAACCGCTCTCGAACTTGCGGCAAGAGAGCGCGGCTTGCCGTGTTGCCTTGTCAGGCTTGCCCTCGACATTCCCCGGCTTGCAGCCCAAATGAGCCAGTTGCTGCTGCAACCTCTTGAGCAAAACGGCTTGTTCGGCGGAATAGTTGCTGACACCGCGGGTCACACTGACATTGCGGACATCGATGCCGATACCATCCGGCTGCACCACGTCAAACTGGGACGTATGATGGTCATAGTTCTTCCAGTCATTGCCCCAACCCATCATCACCGGGCCGAGAATGAAGTTGAATGATTTTGGGTCGCGGTTTGATTGCGGCTCGCACTCGTTCGATTCCCAGCAATGCGGAGCCTGGTTGGTGGCTTCGCCTTCGGCGGCGTAGATCACCTTGTTGTCGCAGCTTGCCGTAGCCCATCCGCTCTCCCATCGGATTTTCAGCGAGAATGTCGCCCATTTGCCGAAATCTTCCGGCTTTTGGCACTGGCGGGCGAGAAAGTTCACGCCGTTGCGCGTGTCGGCTTTCAGCATGTAGATGAAATTGTGGATTGCCGGTCCTTCCCAGGACGCGAAGCGCAAATGGCTGTCCCAGCCATCGGGATAAAAGCCATTTGCGGAGTTGTTCTGCCAGCCCTTGTAGGCAAAAGTCGGATCGAGCCGGAAATCAAACTTGTATTCGACGCTTTCGCCAACCTTCATGTCTCGCGTATAGCGAATCGTCGAGCGGACGTTGCCATTGAGACAATCATTTTCGCCGCGCCCATCTCCATAGTCGACATTGGAACACTGACGGTCGAATATCTCAAACCGGGTCACGCCGCCCTTGACCTCCGGTCTGACCGATCCGTTGAACTTGTGGCGCTCAAAACCTTTGGGGAGCGGATCGGCAGTCGCACCTGCGTGGGTCGCAAAAACCACAAGCGCGCCAACCGCCAGTCCAACTATGGGATTTTTCGGCATAGCCCCCTCTCCAAATTGGACGCCAACCATATCACGATCTCTCTTGGAGGGTCGGGTTTAGATCAGGTTCAGATCGGTGCGTGGGTGCTGCGCCATGAGCAGGAGCCGCGGTCAAAGCTGCCCAGCTGCTTGTGCTTCCGAGCAGGCGCGGCGGGCGTTTATAACGGCAGCCAGGGCGAGCGACATCAAGGGCGGCTCGTGATCGGCGGTGTTTCGGATCATTCCGACCGGAACGCGGCGGGAAGATCGACAGCGACGTCAAGCGGCTGGAAATGCCGGAGGTTTTCAGTAATGACAATGAGGTCGTAGGCGCGCGCGGTCGCCGCGATGATGAGATCGCCAAGGCCGAGATGACGGCCGTGACTCTCGGCGTCATCTTCCAGGGCGCCGACGATCCGCGCGACAACGGTATCCATCGGCAAGATCCGATCCCCGAAACTGTCGGTGATGAAGTCCAGCCATGCTGAAAGGCGCTTTGCCCGCTCGATCCCGCCGCGGCGGTGAAGGTTCCGCATTCCTTTCTCGATCTCCGCGACCGATAGAGCCGACAGAAAGAGAGCATCGGCTTCGCCCTGCTCATGAAACCATGCCCGCATTGGATCGGACGGCGCCACCTTGCCCGGCGCGAGCTTCGAAATGATATTCGTGTCGAGAAGATAGGCGGTCACAGATCGATATCGCGCATTTTCGATGGGTTCCGCTCCAGCTCGACCCCACCGGGAAACGTCAACAGGAAATCCCCGAAATTCGGCCGTGGCTTCTTCAAAGCCCTTTTCGCGGCCTCGGCCGCTTCGACGGACACAAGCACCGCAGCGGGCTTTCCGTGCCGCGTGATCGTCACGAATTCCCCGTTTGCCGCTTCATCCACCAGACCGGCGAAACCCGCCTTTGCCTCTGCCACGCTGATCGTTGACATTGCGGCCTCCTGTCTTGAATGACCATATATGGTCAAATTAGATGGTGGCGCTGACGGAATCAAGAGGGGGGAATTTTCCAAGGACGCAGCGGCGGCGGCTTAAGGAAACGCATTCGGCAGATAATTGTCCAGAATATAGAAGTGTTCGCCGATCTTTCTGACGCTGACGTACTCGTCCGGACCGGGATCGAGATCTACGCATTCCTTCTTTTCCGAGCATGATGTCTGGACACGCTGTTGCCAGGCCGTGGATTGCTCGCCCCTGGGCAAGGCGACTTCATCACTCTCATCGTAGACGAGCGTCGAGTAGGTTTTCTCGAGGAATGTATCGTCCCAGACAAATGTCCTGAATCGTTGCTCTCCGCCCGGCAGATCGGTTCGTTCGATCTCTGCCAGATACGTTTGCTTGGTCAGCGCAAATCGAACGCTGTCGGACGTTATGCCGACAGCAGCGAGGATATGGAGCAGGACCAGCAACAGAAGGGGTGCGATGAGGAGAGAGACGAGACGCCGCCAGCGTCGCAGTGCCAGATTGATGCAGAGGGAGCCTGCGACGGCGATCAGGGTCAGGACCCATATGATAAGGCTGATCGTCCACCAATCCCATTGGGGATGAAGCCAATATAGCCAATTTTGCGCCAGGAATGGCAACAGCCAGAGGGCATATATCCACCTAAACTTGTCGCTACGTTTTTCTGGCTCTGGCACGTTTTAGCCACCGGCAAATTTCATTGATTCTCTGATCAACAATAACACGCAAGATAGCGCCTCAACCGGAGCGAGTCCTGCCGTGTTTCGTGCGAGGTGCCGCGTCATGAGCATTGCTCGCGGTCGAGCCTATGGGCTCGGAGCCCCAGCGCTCAACAGCGCCCGCACCAATGCCGCCTGGCTGCGGACGCCGGTTTTGTCGAAGATCCGCTGTAGCTGGGTGCGCAACGTGTTGACACTGACCCCGAGCAGATCGGCGGCGGCGGCGAGGTCATGGCCATCGACGATCAGGCGCGCAAGCCGGGTCTGCGCCGGCGAGAGGCCGAAGACCTCCCGCGCACTCGCGATCCGGCGCACCAGCGTCTCGGCGTCGTCGAAGGAGACCAGCGTCTTGCCGTCCTCGAGCAGAACCCAGCAGTGGAGCGGAATCCCCGCCGCGTCTTCGCCGAGCGCCACCGCCCAGGCCTGCTTCGGCGCGATGTTCAGCGGCCTCTGGCTCTGCAGTTCGCGGAAGGCCAGCCGCACCGCCTCGCGCAGCGCAGGGTCGCGTTCGCGCTGCCGGGCACGTAGGCGGCCGGCGGCGGCGACGAGCCCGGGATGGTCATGCATCCGCTCCCGCGCCAGCCGGTTCGTCCAGAGGATACTTGCATCCGCGTCGACCTCGATCAGCGGGCAGTTCGCCTCCTCGACGCTGCTCTCCATCATCACCATGCAGCCGATCTTCCAGGCGCCGTCGATCCGGTGGAGGATCCGCAGCTGGCGCTTGCGATCTTCGCCGGTGTCGCTGCCGATCTGATCGAAGGTCATCCAGGCCATGTTGCCGTCGACGACGATGTTGACCTTTTCCCAGCGGACGCGCTCCGAAAAGGCGTGTTTCTCCGGGAATCGCTCGACGATCTTCTTGATCCGCGCGGCGATCGGGTCCCAGCCTTCGTCCACCCGGACGCCGAGCGAGGCGAAATATTCCATCCGCCGGGTCTGCGGCGACTGCACCCAGTGGCTCGCCAGCGCCTCGAAGTCCCGCTGCAGCCAGGCCTCGGTTTCGGCGCGGATCACGGCCATGATCGCCGCCCGGTCAGCCTCGCCGTCATCCATTGCGCGGTCCCCCGTGACAACGGATCGCAGCATAGCATGATCGCTCTGTCGGAGCATGACGGCACCTCATGCCTTGATGACGCCAGCCAGAAGCAGCGTCACGCTGGCGGTCGCGGCAGCCAGCCCGAGGAGCCGAAGCCGCAGGCGCGGCAGGGTGATCTGATTACGGTAGTATCGGTCCTCGGCCGAAGCACCCATCGGCGTCGGGCGGCGGCGGTTTGGCATATGCGCGGCGACGAGACTCTGAAGGTCCATTGTGTTGCCTCCTGGTTCGGGCTTCATCTGCCGCATTCTCGCACGCATCCGAGCCCTGCTCTGTCATGCAGGCGGAGGACATCGGGCTCGGCGCCCGGCTGGCGAACAAAGAATCATCTCAACCGGAACGAGTCCCGAAGTGATTCGTTGAGTCGCGTATTTCCAGCGTGAGGGGGATGCATCATGAGCAGGCGACGAAGGTTCAAGCCGGTGAAGATCACCATCAATGGCAAGGTGAGAACGGTCTATAATGTCGTTCAGGCCGGCAACACTTTGCTGAATGATTGGCCCGAGCAGACGCCGGCGGCGAAGGCCGCCGAACGGCTTGTGCTCGATGTGTTCAACGATGCCGCCGGGCCCGAGCAGGTGCGGCGGGCATTCATTACCGCGGCGAAGGCGAGCGACATCAAATTCAGCTCCTGACCGGCGGTGTCGGCAAAAGCCCTGGCTCACTTCCATGACACATGCTCCTGGTTTCGCAGATCCCGGGTTTTGAACTGCGTCTCCATCCAGGCGGCCGAGACGATCGCCGCGAGGAAGCCGAATGCGAGGCAGGCGATGGCCTGGGTCCGCCACGAGACGAAGGTGACTGGCGCCGGAGTGACGGGCTTTTGCGCGCATTCGCCGGGCGGGCAGGCGCAGCCGGAGAAGGCCTGGATCAGGCAATCGCTCATGCTGCACCGCCTTTCACGGTGTCGATGGCGGCGAGGATCTTCCGGTGAAGCGAACAGCCGTGATCGTCGCTGCCATCGAAAAAGCGTTCGGCCTCCACCAGCGCCTTCAGGAGATCGGGTGCCCCGGCGGTGACACGGGCCTTGGCGCGGGTCTTTTCGGTTGCCCCGGCCCGTGGCGCGGCAGGAAGGGAAGGGCTCTCGGTCGATGGCTCTGGTGCGGGATTGACGGCAGACATCTCCGTTCTCCTCAGGCGTAAAGCTGATCGGTATCGGTGATGCCCATGATCTCGCGGGCATAGCGGTAGTGCTCCTCGACGCTGGCCGCAGCACCGCGCAGCCAGGACGGGCCGCGGATCGCATGTTCGGGGCGGCGGAGGAACGCAAAACCGAGGGCGCCCATGCGCTGGGCTTCGTTCGCCATATAGGCGCGGCAGTCGCCCATCGTGCGCGCCGCATTCCAGCGGGCATCCCGCCTGCTCTCCTCGGTCTCGATATTGCGGATGTGCTGCATCGCCTGTCCTCTCGCGCCTCTGATCGGCTTGTGAGAGAAAAAGGTATATATCATACCCGATTGCGTCAACCGTGAAAGGTATAAAAAATACCTCACAGATTGACGAGGTACGAATCATAGGCGTATGTCTGGGGCAAGTGATTGGGCGACCGGGTGCAACTCCCGAGCTGACGAAGCCCAGCGGCGCGGGAAGCGAAAGTCCTTAAGTGCGCTGTCAGAAAATCAGGACGAGGGCGAAGCGAATGGCCCCTCTGGCACGTGTCCCATCCCGGCTCCGGCCTTCAGGACTTGGCCAATGCTCTCCCGGCTTCATGGGCTTTGCTCATGGGGTAGGGGGAAGCTTTGGCCGGAACCCTCCCTCACCAGCCTTCAGGAACCTTCTCCTCCTAAGCTGAAGAGAGAGGAGTGAGAACTGAAGTTGGAGTATGAAGCTACGAGAAAAAAGAGGCCGGCCATGCCAACGAAATCGAAATCACCGACGAATTGATCGAGGCGGGCCTGGGATCACCGAATTCTACGATCCGTGGGAGGAAGCTGCCGAAGGAGATGTTCCCCGCAGCCATCCGGTCCATCTTGGTGGTGACGAGAGTGGTGCGCGAACGCCATCCGGAGCTTCCGCAATTTGTGGTTTCAGAAGATGAATCCTCCCGATTCCCCTCGTGTTCCCAGCTGGGGATCGGCGAGCGTCAGAGCGAAATCCTACAGGCCGTACATCTCGCGCGCGGTGCTGTAGGCCAGGAGCAACACCGCTATCGTGACGATATAGAACCAGATTCGGCCGGCGCGTGAGGAAGGGCGTATCATCCTGTTTTCCCTGCTGAAATATGATTGATTCGCGGCGTTGTTTCCGAGCCTTGCGCTCTCATCCCTACATCTCGATGATCGATCGGCGGACGCGGCCGACGATGGTGACGGCGCCCTGGAATTCCGGCGGCGGCACATCTTCGTAGGAAGCCGGCTGGAAGGGCGGGTTGTCGTTCGGGCGATAGCGCTTGTAGGTCGCAGCCCCCGTTTCGTCGGCGACGACATAAAGTGCGTTCGGCGCCAGGCGCTTGTCGCGAAGATTGACGAAGATGATCGAGCCGGGCGGCGAGATCTTGTTCATCGAATTGCCTTCGACCTCGAGCGCGATCCATTCGCCATCAGGCAGATCGAGGGCGGCGACCGTCGGGAATTCCGAAAAATCGGTGATCGGCGCCTGCTCGCTCAGCTGCCCGGCGCTGACCCAGGAGATCTTCGGCACATCGGCGACGGAGACCGGCAGCTCATCCGGATCGAGCGCGTTGCCGGTGCCGAACTGCAGCCAGTTGAGATTGACCTTGAAAGCGCGGGCATACTTCTTCGCAT
This sequence comes from Rhizobium leguminosarum, assembly GCF_001652265.1. Classification (GTDB taxonomy): domain Bacteria; phylum Pseudomonadota; class Alphaproteobacteria; order Rhizobiales; family Rhizobiaceae; genus Rhizobium; species Rhizobium leguminosarum_D. The sequence continues at coordinate 68,179 of NZ_LWBS01000231.1, read as the reverse complement.
CGGCAATGCCGAAGCCGTTGCGGCCGGATTCATGCGCCTTGTAGACATTCGCATTCCAGCCGAACCGATCGACGATTGCCTTCGGCCCGGCAAAGCCAGCATTCTTCCTGGCCATGACGAGGCGCTTTGCGCGTTCTTCGCGTTCAAATTGTTCCTGATCTTTCAACATGATATAAAAAATACCCTAAATTAAGGTACATGTCATGCCCTAATGCGCTTGACATATCGGGTATTAATTGTACCCTATTCGCCATGACAAACACCGACATCATCAACAACGGCCAGCCTTTCGGACTGGAGGAGACGGCACCATGAGGTTCACCATTTCCTCGGAAGAGCGGCTCGCCATGGACGTCATGCCGACCGGCATCGTCATTCACCGGCCGCAAGGGCCAAGGGGAGGGCGCATGTCTGCGATATCAGTTCGCAACGAGGATATCCCCTTCCTCGCCAAGGCCCTGCAGCAGGTGCTGAACGCCAACCGGGAGGTGGAATCGCTATGACCATCTCCACCGCAACACCCGCCGGCGAGTTCCAGCGCCGCGGCGCCCGCTACACCGGGTGTTCGAGGTGCGGCAAGGCGCTGTCGATCGCCGAGGTGATCGAGCGTCACTGTGAGAATTGCGATCGGCCGACGCGCCCTGAAGAGATCAGCGAGACCATGATCTTGCCCGGCGCTCTGCCGATCACCCACCCCGATAGCCCAGCCCCTCCCTGACGGCTATCGGTGGCTGGCGTCGTCGCCCTCCCTCGGCGACGCCAGCTCCCGGGCGCGACAATGTCGTGCTCGACCCAGGCGGCGGCCTGGCAGACGACCGGAGCCTTTGCTCCCAGAGCCGGCGCTCCGGTCGTCATCCGTGAAAAATCAAAGACGTTGGCAGCACCCGCTTCGGCGGCAACGGCGGACCGCGTTCGAAACCGGAAAGAAGGATCAAGCGATGAGCATCCCGCTCAAGGCCGCTCCGGCGCAGCACGGCACTGATAGGAACGCGCTCGAGCTCTTCCGCTCCGGCCGGGACTATCTCGAAATATCAGCCATCCTCGGGGTGTCGGTGCCCTCTGTGGAAACCGAGATCCACACACTTCGAAGCGCCGAGAAGGGCGACACCGCCCAGCAGGACCATGGCGGCGCAGAGATCAGGCGGTTTCCCCGCCGCGCCGCGAGGCCCGGCGCCCCGGTCAATTTTGCCGGCGGGCGACCGAGGCTGCGGGTTTGAAGAGGCCATCTCAACCGGGAAAGGGACATCGCATGGGCAAGGACACAGTGAGCCAGGAGATCATGGAGATCCTCAGGCCGATGCTGGGGGAGGAGCTTGCGGCAGCGATCATCGAGCATCGCAAGCGCACGCTGAAGAAGCCGCTGACGGCTTATGCCGCACGGATGCAGGCCAGGGAATATCTGCTGACCGGCGACCCGGTCGGCGCCGCCGAGATGCAGATCTTCCGCGGCTGGCAGGCGATCAAATGCGACTGGTACCTCAAGGAGAAGGCGAGGGAGGCCGGGTCGATCAACAGCAGCACGAGAAGGACGACAGTCGATGCCGCAAGAGATTTCCTCTCCGGTGAAGATCATAGCTGGGATGCTTTCGGGTTTCCCGGCATCCGCAGGCACTGATCCCGACATGCAGATCCGCGCCTATCTCGTCGCGGTCGAAGGCATCCCGCTGGAGGCGGTCTGGCAGGCCGCCAAGCTCTTCATCTCCGGAAAGGTCAGGGATCATAACCGCGCCTTTGCCCCGAGCTCAGCCAGTTTCGCCGAGCAATGCCGCAATCAACAGGCGGCGATCGAGGCGGAGAGCCGCCCGCGCGTGGAGGCGGAGCCCGAGAGGCCGCAGCCGAAGGTCCCGGCCTACAAGATGCAGCTGCTGCGCGACGCCGCCAATGGCAGCCGCAGCGCCAAGCGGGAGCTCGCCAAGATGTTTCCCGACAACCCGATCATTGCAAGGGCCGCACGATACGAGGAGGCAGTGAGATGACCATCACCTTTTGGACGGAAGACAAGATCGCCAAGGCGGAAAAGCTCTGGAAGGAAGGGCTGTCGGCGAGAGAGATCGCCAATCTGTTCGGCTCGAAGAAGAACACCGTCATCAACATGGCGCATCGCAACCGCGACAGGTTCCCCTCCAGGCAGGACACCTGGCATCCGCAGCCGAAGGCGGACCCGCCCGTCCAGCCGATCCGCCACCCCGACCGCGTCACGCGTGTGACCCTGTCGGGTGCGCATGTGACGATGCCGCGCGTGCCGTGCATCGATGGGCCTGCAGAGCCATGAGCCACGTCACCCCACGCGAAGCCGAAGTGATCCGCTGGATGGCGGCGGGCAAGACGGCCGCCGAGATCGGCACCATTCTCGGCATTTCGCCGATCACCGTGAATACGCACATCGCCAACGCCAAGATGAAGCTCGGCGTCTTCAAGGAAACGGCGCTGGTCGCCGCGGCACTCAGAAACGGCATCATTCGATAGAAGGACCATCAGCATGGGCGGCAAAGCCACCAAGGTGAAGACAGGACGGGCAAACAAGGGCGCCGGCCGGCCGCGCAAGGAAAATGTCGAGCGTTTTCCCTGCGGCAAGATCAAACCCTCCGAAACCGAGAAGGACAATATCAGCGTCGCGATATCAGCCCGCCGCCGCATCCATGGCTTCGGCCGGACGGTTGATGATGAGACGGTCAAAAGCCCCTTTGCCGGCTACACCCTCGGCCGCATGTTCCTCGACGGCCTGATCACCGCCGAGCAGCGCCAGGCGGGCGACGACAATGCCGAGGCGATCGCCCGCTACCACAAGACCACAGGCATCCCGGCCCCGAGCCCGCGGGCGCAATCGCTGTTCTCGGTCAAAGGCCATGAGGGCGAGCAGACCGAAACCTTCGCCGACCGCGCCCGCAAAGCCAGCAACCGCATGATGGCGCTGCAGGGCATCCTGCTGCGCTGCCCTGACGGGCCGCAGGTCAGGAGCATGGTCTATAACGTCACGGTGATGGACTACGCCCATCTGCGCCAGATGCCGCCGCAGCAGTTGCTGTGGCTGCGCAGGGGATTGACGGCATTGCGGGGGGCGAGGGGTGGGTGATGCCGTGGCTCACGCCTTGTGTTGAGCCGTCGGATTTGCGGCTACGACTGTGTCCAGTGATGTTCCAAGCTGAGCCACAAACGGACATTGCCTCAATTGTAGAACGTTGTTAGGCATACTCGATGTCTGCAAGCCCTTCGAGAAATCCAATCATTTGGGCCGCTAGGCGACAGGCAGCTATCGCATCGTTCTAGCAGATAGGCTCCCTTCTATGGGATTTTCCGACTGCGCCAACCGGCCCCGCCCCAACCGATGAAACCACTGGATGGGCGCGCAAAGATCAGCTATCTTGTTGTGAACAACAAATCGATTGGTAAGATGCGCTATACGCCGAGTCAAGTCCGACACGTGATCGGAATCACGCAGGAAACGCTCCGTCACTGGCGGCGGGCGCTGCCTTCGCTCGGCGGCCTCAGGGGACACGCGCCTGTGTTCTGGCCTGGGCAATTACTCGGCTTGGCGGTAGTGCGCGTACTCGTGGAAGATCTCGGTCTCACCGTTGGAGCGCTACGCTCCGCCGAGCGCGACATCTTCGACATCTGCAGCTCGCCCCAGTGGATTAGGCTTGCCCAGGGCCATCTTCTAGTGCGCCCAATCGCGGGGAAGGTTACCTTCGTCGACACGATATCGGACAGTGATCTCGATAGCCCGGCGATCTTGCTGCCGCTTGAGCCGATCGTTACCACGCTTCGGCTTGCACTTCTTGAAGTCGCGCCCGAAGAGGCTCAGCAAAGCCTAGCGTTTCCGCCAGTCGATGTAACCGAACGCCGTGCAGCAGGAAGCGGAAAGGCATGACTGCCGCGATTGCCGCGATCGTCAAAGGATTGGGCGGCCTCGGCTATCCAGCCGAAGCGCTCCTCTCCAACTATAGTTTTGCCGACGTCCTTTCGCCGACCGGTGAAACCCGCGAGGTAGCGCTTGCGGCATTCACCCAAACGCCGCCATCCTATCGCACGGCCGCCTTCGGTGTGGCCGAGGCAGGGTCAGGCGGATCCGACCTGACCCTGCTGCGGGCCCTCGGGGCACCGATGATCTTCGCCGTCGCTGGCGAGCACGTCGAATTGTGGCAAGTCCACGCGAGTAAGCCAGCGAGCCGCATCGCCGTCGCCACGATCGATACTCTGGGCGATCTGTTCGCACGCAACGCCGAACATTGGAGCCCGCGCGCAATCCATCGTGCCAAAGCGATCGATACTGAGCCACTAGCTGACCGGCAGTTCGACTTCGTCGACACGGGCTTGCTGATCGCGATCGAGGGCGAGGTGCATGTCAAGCTCGATGCCCTGCTGCGCGAAACGCTCGCCAGCGTAGTCGACGTACGGGGGCGTCCAGCCATGGATGCACGCTTGCTGTTCCAGGCGACCTTCCGATTCCTTGCGGCTAAGATCCTGACCGATCGTGGTCACGAGTCTGCAGCGAATTGGGTGGGCGGTAGCGTTGACGAGGTGTTGCACGGGATCGACCTTTACTATGGTCTGGGAACCATTGTGCCCTCGCCGCGCGATCGCGAGCAGCTAGAGACTGTGTGGGCGGGCATCCGCGCCGGCATCAATTTCCGTAACATTTCGGCCGATGACCTCGCATTCGTCTATGAGAACACCTTCGTTACGTCTGAAGCGCGTGCGGCGTTCGGTACGCACAGCACGCCACGGCAGATGGCCGAACATATTGTTCGGCGCCTCGAACTTTGGCGCAATGCCGATCGTGTAAGAGTCTACGAGCCATTTACCGGCGCCGGCGTGCTGCTCGTAGCGGCGCTCAGGCAACTGCGCTCCGCGTTGCCGCTTGAGTGGAACGATGAGGAGCGGCATCGCTTCCTGACCGCACGTCTCGCAGGCGACGAAATCGACGAATTCGCATGTGAAGTCGCTAAACTGTCGCTGATCCTTGCCGACTATCCCAATCATAATGGCTGGGATATCCGGCAGGCAGACTTGTTCGCCGACGATCGGCTGCGAACGCGGATCACCACCGACACTTTTGTCATCTGCAATCCGCCCTTCGAGGATTTCGATGCCGATGACCGTAGCAGTCCGATCGCGCAGCACGATGTTTCTAAGCCGATCGCGGTACTGGAAGAGGTGATTGCTGCGCGGCCGGCCGGCATTGGCTTCGTCCTTCCCTCAAGCTTCATTGTTGAAAAACGCTATCGCAAAGTGCGAGCCTTGATCGAGAGCCGTTACACTTCAGTGGAAATCGTAGAAATTCCCGACGATGTCTTTTCCGCATCGCGTACCGCTGCCTCTCTGTTGATCGCACGCGACCCACGGACGGCGGCGGACGAACCCCGGATCACAATTCGCTCCAGTGAAGTCACCCTGCGCGACCGTCTGCAGTTCCTCAAGGCGGGCGTCATCACCCGCAGCCGGTCGCTGACCCGGTGGGTACCGGACACGCCAAGTGGCGATCTATGGGTGCCAGCTCTCCATGAAATCTGGTCCTATCTTTCGGATCGGCCCAGGCTTGGCGACCGTCTCGAACTGCATCGCGGCATCGAATGGTCGGGCCTGCAGACGGGCGCCCGGAGCCGCGAGCCTCAGCCCGGCTTTGAACCCGGTCTGCATGGCGTCAACGGACATCGGCAGTTCCAGTCTCCACATCCCGTATGGCTCGATTGCCGGCCAGAATCGGCGCGCGGTGGTGCTTACAAGCTGCCGTGGGAACAGAAAAAGCTCATTGTCAACGGTGTGCGTCTCAGCCGCTATTCCTGGCGGCTGGCGGCAAGCTTCGACGCCGATGGCCTGGTCTGCTCGCAGCAATTCATTGGGGCATGGCCGAAAGAAGGCGTGAGCGACAAACATCTGCTTGCGTTGATGGCCGTCCTCAATGGTCCCGTTGCGAATGCCTTCGCGACGGTCTTCACCTCGGATCAGCGCTACCGGCTAACGATGCTACGCGATATTCCGCTCCCAAATCATCTGCCGCCCGAGATTGCTGAGATGGCCGCGGCGTATAGCGAGCGACTGTCGCAAGCTCCACTCACCTTTGATGGTGATGCGGCGCTTCAGCGTCTACTCGCCGAGATTGATGGTGCGGTCCTCGAGAGCTACGCGCTCCCAGTCCGGCTCGAGCGCGAATTGCTGCGCTTCTTTGAGGGCGCGCGTCGGCCGGTCGCGCACGCATGGGAAGGTTGGCCCGGGCTGGAGGCAGCACCCGGCCTTTCGCTTGCCGAGACTCTCGATGGCAGCGGAGAACGATTCAGCGGCAATTGGGTGAGGAGCGTTTTCGAACCCTTGCCCCAAAGCGAAGCCGACGTGCTGCGCGCCTATATAGGCTGATCAATGACCGGGTATCTGCTCGACACCTCGGTTCTGATTGCGCTTGTGGATCCCGCCCACGTGCTGCACGCGACCGTCACTGCAGCTATCGACGCCATGAGTGGCGATGACCTACAATATGTCTCGGCTGTGAGCATCGGGGAAATCCGCACGGGTGTCGCAAGCGTGCAGAACATTCACGGCCGCACGCCAACACATGCCATTCAGGTGCTCGCGGCAGCACAGGCTCGCCCGCTGCTTTCGTCAATACCCAAGTTGCAGTCACCTATGGCGATCTCAAGGCCGCAATGGTCAGCACGTTCATGCCGAAGGCGAGCAGAAACAAGCCGTCCGCTCATCTTGAAGATTGGATAGACAACGCCACCGGCAAGCGGCTAGGCATCAATGAGAATGATCTTTGGATTTGCGCTCAGGGGTTCGAGCGCGATCTGCATGTCCTCACCTGTGATGGCGACTTTACACGGGTGCAAGCTGCCGAGCCACGCCTCGCGCTTACCGTATTGCGGGTTATCTGAAGACCCGACCAATGATCAAGTGCCGTGCTGAAGTGAGTACCGGCGTGCGTTGTTGATCTCCGACAGCCACAAAGATCGGAACACCACGCTCGATAGAGGCAAGAGACCTCAACACCAACACCCATCCTCATGCTTTCACCACTGAAAAGAAGAGGAACCGCGGCTTGGTCGTCAGGCTCTGATATGCCTGCGGAAAAAGCGTCCGGGCTCGAGGATCGGGCTGGGGCTCGCTGACGATGTCGATCTGAAATCCGGCCGACTTCAGCGCGTCGAACATAGCATGGAGCGGCCGATACCAGAAGCGCATGGCGATATCCTTTCCGCCGCGCTGCCAGATTTCCTCGAAGCTGTAGGTCTCGAAATAATTGTCGCGGCCGGTCGAGGCGTGATCCATGGAGGGATGGTGGGCCAACGGTCTAACGCGCCGCTGGATTTGCCGCAGAGCTTACCCCACCCTCCGTCTTCCTCGGGCTTGACCCGAGGATCCACGCCGGCCTCCATCAGCACCGGGCATGGATCCCAGGCTCAAGGCGTGGGATGACGGAGGTTGGGGATGCGTTTTCGCCGAACTCCCAGCGGATCGGGCCGTAACTTGGCGTGGAGCAATAGCGGACTCTGGTCGACGTCTGACGGACCCTTTTCGTTGCCGCTCCATGGGAGTATTTTGCTCCCAAACTGTCTCAACTTGGCGTTGGAGAGTGCAGTGTTTGCGGACGGCCGTCGCATATTGCTGCTCATTTTGGCCGTCGCATCGTGTCAACTGACGGTCGCGCCACGATCGGGTGCGGCAGACGGCACCGTGACGATCGACAGCGGAATGCTGAAGGGTGAGAGGTCGGGCACGGTCGTCAGCTTCAAAGGCATACCTTATGCCGCACCGCCGGTTGGTGACTTGAGATGGCGCAATCCGAGACCGATGGAGACATGGAGCGGTATCAAGGATGCCCGCGATTTCGGCCCGTCCTGCATGCAGACCGACGACCTGCCGAAGTCAGAGGATTGTTTGACCCTCAATGTCTGGACACCCGCCAGGCGTTCCAGGACACCGCTGCCGGTGATGGTTTGGATTTATGGCGGCGCCCTTGCCCATGGAAACACCCCTCAATATCCCGGTGGCCAGCTGGCTGCCCGCAGAGTTGTGTTCGTCAGCATGAACTACCGCTTGGGGCGATTGGGTTACTTTGCCCATCCGGCGCTCATAAAGGAATCCCCTGACGAGCCCGTCGGCAACTTTGGCTACATGGACCAGCTTGCAGCCTTGAAATGGGTCCAGAAAAATATCGAAGCCTTCGGCGGCGATCCGAAGAAAGTGACGATATTCGGAGAGTCGGCCGGTGGCGGCTCGGTGATGGCGCACATGATATCGCCGTTGTCACGAGGGCTTTTCCGGGGCGCCATTCTACAGTCACCTGACCTGCCGACCGCGCGTGCTGAGAGCACGCCTTTGTCACCTTTGAAAGCAGCAGAGAAAACCGCGTTGGACTATGCCGCTTCCCTGGGGATCAATGGAAGCGATGCCGAGGCTCTCACCGCCCTTCGGGCGCTGCCTGCGGAAAAGCTGACCGAAGGTGCATCGGCACAAGAGGTGCTGGCGGGGATGTCGACAGGCAAGCCCGTCATCGGCATCTCAGGCGCGATGATTGACGGACGGTTTTTGCTCGAAACGCCGGAAGCGGCTTTTGCGGCCGGCCGTCAGGCGCCAGTCCCGGTCATCGTCGGGGCAAATGATCGGGATCTCGGTATCGGTCAGGCCGCGACGAAAGACGATCTCTTCGCGCTGTTCGGGAAGCATGCCACCGAAGCCCGCACCCTCTACGATCCCACCGGCCAACAGACGCTCGCTGAGCTGACGCAGCAGGTTCTGGCCGACAAAACGCTTGTTGAACCGTCTCGCCACCTCGCTGACGAGATGATCCGCGCTGGTCAGCCGACGTGGTGGTATCGTTTCTCCTATGTCGCCGAGGCTCTCCGCAACGATCCGGCATGGAAAGGCACTCCGCACGGCTTCGAAATTCCGTTTACGCTCGACATTCCAGACGCACTGGTGAAAGACAAGGTTACGCCTGCCGACTGGGCGATGGCCACATTGGCGAGTGCTTACTGGGTCGAATTTGCAACGAGCGGTGATCCCAATGGCGGCTCACGGCCAAAATGGCCTCACCACGACCCCTTCGTCCACAGGGTCATCGACTTCACCAATCACGGCGTGACGTTCGGAGAAGATCCGCTCAAACTCAGGCTCGATCTCTGGCAAAGCTATTGGGAGGCCCGTCACTGAGCGGCTAAGCTCGGCAAACCCTGAACCTTGGTGATCGGAGGGGGATTCCATTTGCCGGTGAGGGCTTCGGCCTTTGGGCTGTAGAGACGCATGGTGAGATTGAACGGCCCCTTGGGTGCGGGCAGCCAGTTGGCTTCCTTGTCTTTGCCGGGGCTCTCGTTCTGGAAATAGATGTCGAGAGAGCCGTCGGCGTTGATCTTGAACGGCATCCAGCTGCTGGCCGCAAACCGGTTGAGCACGCTTGCCACCTGGAATCCTTCCGCGTCGTAGAGGGTGATCGACCAGAAAGCGTTCACCGGCGGCGTTGCTCCCTTCTCGAAATGGATCATGTATTTATTGGCGCCATCGAGCGGCTTGCCGGTTTCGTCGAACAAGTTCAGCGGGTAGATGGCGTCTTCGGGAAGGTTGGCGCCGAGCCCGACTTGCGTGACGATCGCCCGCTTCAGGTAGTAATTTCCGTAGACGCCCATGGTGTCGGTATTCATCGACCAGCCATTCGCAACGCGCGAAAGGGTCGACAACTTCCACGCCATCAGCTGCTGGGCTGCTTCGGGCACATCCTCCAGCGCCTTCTTGACGGCGGGGGCGAGCTTATCGAAGTCGAAGCTCTTGCCGGGCTCGATGCCGATGCGTTTCATCTGGGCGATGATCGGCTGGTCGGTCATGTGGGGCGGGTGCAGCTTCAGCAGTTCGGCAGCGTAGGTGAAGTATGTCGCAGCCGCCATGGTATCGACCTGAATCTTCGGCGGCGTTTTCATATCGACGCTCGGGTCGATCTTGGCCGTGACCGGCTGGGCCGCCTTGCCCCAGTCAGACAGCGGCGTGACCGTGTAGCCTGCTTGAATGGCATGCACGGCAGCGTAATCCGCAGGTCCGTCCGTCTTGGTGCGTCCGATGATCCAGACATACGGGGTCGGCGCGGCAAGCCGCGTCACGCCGTCCGGAACCGTCCCCGTCCAGCCGGGCGGCGTAACGAGAAACAGCCCTGCCGCCGTTCCCGTCGTCCGCCAGCCCGGCGATGCGAAGACATCCGTCCACATGTCGAGCATCGGCAGGAGATAATATCGTCCGGCCGTATCCGGCGCGGAAATGATCAGCGGCTCCTTGGTAAGGTCCAGCCACGCAATGGAGTAAAGCGTATCGAAATTCGAACGCACGACGCCTTTGAAATCGGCGGGCGGATATTCCGGAACGTTCACGAACATATTCATCGGCCCTTTGCCAAACTCCTTGCCGGGCTCGACATTGGTGAACTGCTTCCGGGTGACGTCCATCGACAGCAGCGGATAGAAGTAGACGTAGGCATCCACGCCGATGTTATGCGCCTCCTGCTCCGAAATCGCCTCCTGAGCAAAAGCGGCCCCTGAAAGGGAAAGACCGACAACAAGTCCTACCGTGAGCGATATTGCACGTTTGATCATCATCATGTCCTCATCGACAACAGTCGGTTCGAAGCCTGGGGCGGCGGTTCAGGTGAGATCCTGGAGGCGTGTTGACGGCCATGGCATCGGCCGGAAAATCGGAATCGATTTTCGGAAAGCACGATGCGTAGATTCAAAATGTTGGAGCGTCCGAAAGGACGCACGGCACTCTAGGGCTTGTCGTCGTCCATCCCCGGAATGTCACGGTGATGGACGACGAACACCATGACCGGCACTGCTACCTCGGACCATAGTGCCTTTACCGAAAGTTGCAATTACCTCGAAGGAGGTAGGCCGTGACCTTATGAATGCGGAATGACCGAGTTGGGGTGGCTGGCTGTCCTCGCGAGCGAGCTGGTCCGGACCCGCCTACCACGCAGACTGAGAATACCCCGGCGCTGTGGCGTTTCATCCAAGGGCGGTGATGGCTGGATGGGTTTGCCGATCGTAAAGCGCCAACTCCTCGGCGGTTGGCGGCTCGAACAGCGTCGACCACCGAAGCAGGTCCGCCCGCGAAATGTCGAACGTACCGGCTGGAAGGTCGGCGTTTCGCCTGGAGACCCGGTCCCAAAGCCTATCAAAGGGAATGTCGAGGAAGCAGAGGACGACGCGGGCACCAGCTGCGCGAGCTTCCTCCCGGCAGGTGTCGCGTTCTGCCCGTGACCACACTCCCCAATCCACGACAACGTTACACTGGAGCCTGATGGCACGCAGTGCGATCTGCCATTGCAGGCTCTCGACCCGACCTCGGCACGGACCAGTTTCGGCTTCCGGCGTGGAGATGCCGGGGTAAAGCCTGTGCATCCAGTCGTCTCCGGTCAGACGGAGGGCAGATGCTTCATGTTCGATGATCTTGGCAAGCGACGTCTTCCCCGATCCGGGAAGACCGCAAGTGAGATAGAGCGTGGGCATTGGAAAATCTCTGATTTTGGCTTGGCAAGGGGAAGGGGCCCCGCGGTGTCGTGCAGGACTGCGCTTCGCTCAAGGCCGCAAGGCGCGGCCAATCAGAGGTGTGTTGCCATGGTCTGTCTTGTAGGAGCGCTCTGCTCGGGGGTCAAGACGGAGCGCATGGGTGGCGGACATTCGGGGTGGGCGCGGACATCGTCGTGACCTGAGCCTGAGGGGGGTTCCGAACGACCGCGTTGGGCGGCCGGCAGCATCACGGAGCCGTCGTTGCATGAGGCTGCACCACCGGCCGCGTCCACATCAGCCATGACCAGCGCGATCTCAACCAGGATCGCTCTGAGCAGCGGCTGAAAGTTCTTTCTTGCCCTCTGTCTCCCTGTTATCTTGGAACTTGGGAGACTGCGCCATGAGCGAAAACCGAAAGCTGGCTGCGATCCTGGCCGCGGACGTGGTCGGGTACAGCCGCCTTGCCGGCGCTGATGAGGACCTCACCCTGGCGAGGTTGCGCACACTGCGCAGCGATCTCATCGATCCGACGATCGCCGTGCACCATGGCCGGGTGGTGAAGCGCACCGGCGATGGTGCGCTGGTCGAGTTCCGCAGCGTGGTGGACGCCGTGCGCTGCGCCATTGAGGTGCAGAACGCTATGGTGGAGCGCAATCACGGCGTCCCGCAGGACCGTCGCATCGAGTTCCGGATCGGTATCCATTTGGGCGACGTCGTCGAGGAAAGCGACGGCGATCTGATGGGCGACGGCGTCAACATCGCCTCGCGATTGGAGGGCGTTGCCGCGGCGGGCGCGATCTGCCTGTCCGAGGATGCCTATCGCCAAGTCAAGGCGAGGCTCGATCTCTCGGTCAGCGATCTCGGCAGCACGCAGCTCAAGAACATCGCCGAGCCGATCCGGGTCTATTCGCTGCAAGTCGGCAGCGCAGCGACCAAGTTGGCCGCGACCTCGGAAACCGCGACGAGCCAACCGGCGACGGCAGCGCCGCCGAAGCTGTCGATCGCCGTCCTGCCCTTCGCCAACATGAGCGGTGACGCCGAACAGGACTACTTCGCCGACGGCATCTCGGAAGACATCATCACGGCGCTATCGAAGCTGTCGCAGCTTTTCGTCATCGCTCGCAATTCGTCGTTCACTTTCAAGGGCAAGAACGTCCAGGTGCAGGAGGTGGGCACGAAGCTCGGCGTGCGGCATGTCCTTGAGGGCAGCGTACGCAAATCGGGAAACAGGGTACGCATCACCGCGCAGCTCATCGACGCAACCACCGGCGGGCATCTATGGGCGGAGCGGTTCGATCGCGACCTCACCGACATATTCGCGGTTCAGGACGATGTCACGCAGCAGATTGTCGATGCGCTGGCGGTCAACCTGACAGAGGGCGATCGGCAAAGACTTGCGCCGGGGCAGACCCGGCACCCCGAGGCGTATGACTGCTTCCTGCGTGGCCGGGAGCTGTGGCATCGGCTGACGAAACAAACGAACAGCGACGCCCGTGACCTTTTGCAACGTGCCGTCGACCTGGACCCGAACTTCGCCTCAGCGCACGCCTTCCTCGCCCTTACCCACGGGCTCGACTACCTGAACCGGTGGAGCGCGTTGCCGCAGCGCTCGATCGAGCAAGCCGAAGAGGCTGCGACGCTGGCGGTAGCGCGGGATGATAGCGATCCCGTGGCACACTGGGCACTGAGTCTGGTCAGCCTTTACTTGCGACAGCACGATAGAGCCATCAGCGAGGCCGAGCGTGCGATCGTCCTCAATCCGAACTTCGCCGAAGGGCAGGTCAGCCTCGGCGAGGCACTCATCTATTCGGGCAGATCCGGGGAGGCACTCGCCTATTTCGATCGGGCGAGTGTCCTGAACCCGTATTTTCCGGATATCGTTCTCCACTTTCAGGCCTTGGCCTTGTTTCAACTGGGAAGGTACGAAGAGGCCGTCGAACTGTTGCTGCAGCGCATCAGCCGCAACCCCATCACCGATGTCTCGCGCGCGCTTCTGGCCGCCTGTTACGGATACCTCGGCCGTTTCGAAGAGGCTCGCGCGACGTGGCAAGAGGTGATGCGCGTCAATCCCGACTACTCCTTGGAATACCGTCGCAAAGTCTTGCCCTTCAAGAACCCCGCCGATTTCGAGCTCGTCGTGGAGGGGCTACGCAAGGCTGGTGTCGTACAATGACGGTGATGAATGTCCGATCTTGAGAGTGTTGCCGCCCATTTGCACGGAGGATGAGCAATGGCAGTGCCGGCGCAACGACGAGCTCCAGCGTGATCGGCGGCAAGATCTGCTTTCAGGAAGCTGCGAGCCGTCCTCTGCCACAAGAACTGGATCAGGCAGCCCGGCGGCCAAACCAACGTGCAAGCCAATGGTCGATCGACAATTTTCCCGGCCCCCATGCCATGAGCGACAGCGCCATGGCAGCCCAGGTAATGTGGATCGGCCATCCGTCCGGCACCGTCAGCTCGACGATCAACGTCATGAACAGCAGGCCGGTCGCCGCAAACCGGGTAGCAAAACCCAGAACCAGCAAGATCGGAAAGGTGATCTCGGCAGCGCCGGACAGGAAAGCCATGGTGACTGGCGCCGGATAGGCATAGGGACCGCCCGGCAGATGGAGCATGAATTCGTCGGTGAACAATGTGATCGCCGTATCGTTCAATTGCAGGAAACCATCCCACTTCAGAATGCCCGACTTCCAAAAGGGCACGGCCAGAGCGAGGCGTACAACCGCCTGAACGACGCTCGGCAGCGCAATGGCCCGAACCCATCTCTGTGCCATCTCTACAAGTGTCACGATCGGCTGAAGCCTGCCTTTGATCGAAGTCTGTTGGGTGGTCGATATCATCATGCGTCTCCCAGAGTGATGCCGCAAAATACCCCCGCTTCGATCATGCCGGCCACGCTGGCTGCGATGTCGAACGACGGACAAGCGTCGATGGCCTTGGCTGCGGCGACACCAAGCGGTTCGCCGGAAATGAGGGAAATCAGGAACTCTGCGCCGCCCAAAGGAAGATGACGCACCGCCACCTCCATATCCGGCCGCGTTATAAGCGCATCTTCCGGGTCGACCACTTCGATCGGGCTTATGGAGCCGTCACCGCGATTGGCGGCAAAGATCGTCAGCGCCGGATAGTCGGACTGAACGATCCTTGTTGCCGGATGCGCTGCAAAGCCCAAATCACCGAGACGGTCCGGCGGAACGGAAGCAAGAGCATCAGCGGCAAGCGGCTCGACATCCGTTGCATGGTAGGCGTCCAGCCAAGCCCGTTCGATCCGGGCGATGTCGGGAAGCCAGGGCAAGGACCGGGCATATTCGTATTGTTCGATGAAAGCAGGAAAATCCCGACCATATTCGAAGAGAAGCGGCGATGTCGGTGGCGTGGCGCGCACATGAAAGCGCGCCATGGCGCGGAAAAACTCCGCCCCCGTCAGGCGTTGCACCGCCGGGAAAATTCCGGCGAGGGCATCGATCAGACTGACGGTGACGTTGTTGCGGTAGACGTTGTAGCGTTTGATCGCTCCCTTGCCGTTTGGCCCGATTACGCCGTCGGGCGTCCCAGCGTCCGGGTTGGTCAGGGCCGGCGCAAAATCCGCCGCATAGGTGAGGGGCTCTATGCGGCGAGATGGAGGATCAAGCCGCAGCATGACTTTGATCCTGCAACGCGATGGAACCATGATGATCCATGATCGCCTGCGCTGCGAGGGCCTCGCCACGCAGTATCGGCCAATCGGGTATGTTGCTGTCCCACTCGATGAGCGTTGGAATGGGGCCACCACGGCCGATGACGATCCCGTAAAGCTTCCAGACGGCATCGGCGACCGGACCGTCATGGCTATCGATCAGCAGCAGCTCGTCCTCATCGTCCGTCTGCTCGGCGTGGCCTGCGAGATGGATCTCACCAACCGCAGCAATGGGAAAATCGGACAGGTAGTCGAGCGCTGAAAACCCGTGATTGGTGGCGGAGACGAATACATTGTTGACGTCGAGCAGAAGACCGCAGCCGGTGCGCCGGACGATGGCGCGGATGAAGTCGGTCTCGCTCATCGTCGATTGGCGGAACGTCACATAGGTGGATGGATTCTCGAGAAGGATCGGGCGTCTGATGGTCTCCTGCACGTCCTCGATATGCTCGCAAACCCGCGCCAGGCTTTCTCGTGTGTAGGGAAGGGGAAGGAGGTCGTTGAGGAAGGTCGTCCGATGCGTCGACCAGGCCAGGTGCTCGGACACCAGAGCTGGTTCGTATCGTTCGACGAGAGAGCGGAAACGTTCAAGATGGGCCCGGTCGAGCGGCTGAGGTCCGCCGATCGACATGCACACGCCGTGGAGCGACACCGGATTGTCACGGCGGATCTGTTCGAGAATACGATGCGGCGGTCCGCCGGCCCCCATATAATTCTCGGCATGGACTTCGAAGAACCCGCGATGAGGCCCCTCCGCGGCTATGGCGGCAAAATGTTCGTGCTTGAAGCTCGTCCCCGCGAGCCCCTCGATCGGATGGCGGGGAAAGCGGAGAGTAGTTGCCGCAGACGCGGTCGTTGAGATTTGATCGGTGGTCATGGCGTCTCTCCGCCTCCTCATTGTCGCTGTCGGGTGTAGAAATTACATTGCCTTCAGCGTGCCGTGCTTGCCGTTCGGCAGGACGATGGAGGTGCAGGTGCCACCGCGTACGAACTTCCAGGAATTGCCCTGGAAGTCGACCGTCGAGGTCCCCTGGCAGGACGTGCCGGCGCCGGCTGCACAATCATTCTGGCCCTTCAGGGCAACACCGAAGCATTTTTCCTTGTGAGCGGCGGTTGCAGCAGCACCCTCGGCTTTGGTGAGTGGTGCGGCGCCGGCCATCGAAGCAAGGGCGGTGGTGACAGCGCCGGCGAGGACGACGGAGTTGATGGTGGATTTGATGGACATTGCGTTCTCCCGATGATGGATGGACGCTCTCGTTGAGCGCATATTCGGGTTCGCAATCTCCCCGACATTCGTTACATCAGTCGCTATCACGAGTTCGTGAAAGCTCGTCATGTCACCGGAAACCGGCACGGGCGCGGCAAGGCCTGCAATCGCTTCTCGTACGCCTGCCGGCAACGAGGGTGGCGGCGTCGGAAGCGCTTGGAGGGCTGCTCGTCAAGACGGGAAAAGTCGCGCCGATGGACAAGTCGGCCGAGCGCGTCATCGAGGACATCGCCAGGAACGTCGAGACCATGGCGGGCGCCAAACCACTGCTTGCGCTCGCCGACCAAATCCGCGCGCTTCGGATACTCATTCGTGAAGGCGCGTCGATATCTGGGACTGCAGACATGAGGTCGACCTCATTGACACCCGCCCGGATTCTGGCACCGTTGTCGCGCCATTCAGCGGGGGCAGCGAATGTCATCATCCCATTATACGCATGGATCGAGCGAGGCAGAGCAACAGCGGTTGACCGCACTGAACAGGCGGCTCAACGAGCGGTGTATCGATGCCGCGCAGCTCGCCGCCGGTGAACGCGTCGTCGACTTCGGAGCCGGCCTTGGTCAATACTCGCGGATGATGGCACGGGTCACCGGCGTCCCGGTGCTCGGGCTGGAACGAAGTCCCGAACAGATCGCCGAGGCGTTGCGCCAGGCGGCGGTCGACGACGAGACCGCAATGATCGAGATGAGGCAGGGCGACGTCCTCGATCCGCCCCTTCGCGACGACGAACTGGGTCGGTTCGACGTCGCTCACGCTCGCTTCGTCCTTGAGCACATACCCGACCCGCTGCAGGTCGTCCGTAACATGGCGCGCGCGGTGCGGCCGGGTGGCCGTGTCATCCTGTCCGATGACGACTACGACGGTCTGCGGCTATGGCCAGAACCACCAGGGTTCTCGTCGGTCTGGAACGCTTATCAGCGCACCTATGACTGGCATTGCAACGACCCTATCGTCGGGCGTCGCCTCGTGCAGTTGCTTCACCAGGCGGATCTACGGCCTCGCCGTAACACGCTTGTCTTCTTCGGCGGTTGCGCGGGTGATCCCGATTTCGAGGATGTGGTTCGCAACATTGCGAGCATCGTCGACGAAGCGATCGACGATATCGTGGCGACGGGGCTTTCACAAGACGCGGTTACGGCAGGTCTCGACACCTTGATCGCGTGGAGCAAGGCGCCGGATTCGGCGGTGTGGTTCGGCATGTCATGGGCGGAAGGGATTCGGCCCCTCTGACGTCGGCAGCCCTGAGATCACGGCAGGGCTCCCGGTCCTTCGTTGGACGGCTCTTCAGCCTCCGCGCCTGGACGATCCGCCGGGTCAGGGTCGCGGTCATACGCTGTCCGCAGACTGCCGATTTCCGCGATGATTGCATCGAAGACGTCCTCTTGCTTCGCACCGTTGACGACGAAGGTGTGGACAAAGTCCTCGAGCCTCAGCCGCAGCGCTTCTCTCCAGCGCTGCGTCACGCGCGACCTCCGTCTGTGGGCGGACGCCTCTGCAGGGCGGTCCCCATGGCACAATGGTCCGCCTTCAGTCGAGGGGGCAGGGCCTTCGTCTGGTTCGGGGTCAGGCAGCGGCTCGCCTGGCATACGATCCGGATCCGGCGGCGGGTTGAGAGGCGGCACGGATGGCGGCGGCACGATCGGCTCAAATGGAACTGACATGTGGTGTTCCTCCTCGCCCCTGAACGTCCTGTTGTTGCGCAAGTTCCGCCGGTTCAGGGTAGCCTCGGCGATATTGCCGTCCGATCGATAATCGGGACCGATCCAATCATCCCGCGGATCGTGCCGTTCCCGCCGTAACGTTCTGGATTTCGAGCTTCACGGGTTGTTCGCTTCAGGCAAAAGTCCGGCATTATGGAGCAGTTGCCACAAACCTGATTGCAGGCTCATGGATGGGTGTTTGCCGACTAAGCAGGTTGATGATGTCGACCGCTCCGGCGACATTTTCGAGCAATTATGGATTTTGGATTGTTCAAACCTTGGAAGTGTGGAGCCGGCCTGCTCGCACGGCCTCTGCCAGACGCTTTCTCATTTCTAAGAAGAAATCTTTGGGAACGTTTCCGTAGTCACAGCGAGAGGGATCGTTTGGCAATGGCTTGATACGGTCTGAAGGCCACTCAAATCGGTTGACCTCACTCAGTCGAACGTAATTGATGTCCTCATCCAAACCCATTGCTTTGCAGACAACTTCGGGTACCTGCAACGATTGGTTTTCTTCCCCAATATCTGGGTACGAATGTGTAATTGGCACAACCGTGACCATACCTGTCTTACTTGAGGCCAGGACGATGGCACACGGGCGTTCTTTCTTGAAGTGGTCTTTGTGCCAAGTGTAATCGAACCGGATCACGAGACCCGGAGTAGGGTCTGGCAGTTTCACTTAGAGATCACGCCATACTCTGCGTTCTCAATCTCAGTGAGTAGCTCGTCATCGATCTCGCTTACATGAAGCACCTGCACCTCACGTCGCTTGAGACGGTTGAAATGTTCAAGCTCGTCTGCGCTGATGTAGGCACCCACGACTCTGTTATGCGACGTGACTTCAATCACCCCGGCCTTATGTACTGCTTCGCGAACTCGTCCAAAGTGACGAGAGAAATCCGATGCGGGGATTTGAAGCGCTGCACCCATAATCTATCTCCTTTGTTGACATGCAAATTACGTATTTTGCGTAAATTGTCAATGCAGAAGATTACACGGTGGTTCCCAAGCTGCCGGATTTATGGAGCAGGGGCCATCGAACTGCAATAAGGTTTGTGGTAACTGCTCCATAACGCCGCAAAAGTCGAACTCGGTGCTGTCCGACATTCGGCTTGTGGCAGGAACCGATTCTTGCTCACATAAATCCTGGATTGCGCGGCAGGTATTTGATCCAATCGCCGAAGCCGGGTGTTGCCATCAGCAGCATCGGAAAGGTGATACGCATGCCGGCATCGATGGCGAGGCTGAGCGCGGCCTCGCATGTGCCTGGCAGGAACGCCGAAACGTTGTCGGACGAGCCATCAGCGGCAATCTTCAACGCAGCAGCAAAGACATCGCCAAGAACATCGGCACGCGTGGCGGCGACCGGTCCGACATGGCCGCTCGCACTGACATAGCTGTAACCGACGCATTCGTTTCCGGCATAGAGCAGGACAGCGGTGGTCGCGGGGTCGCTGAGCAGGTAGCGGTGGTGCTTGACTCGCGCCGCGCCGATGGCGCGAGCGTCAATTTCTGCAAGTGTCTCTATCGTAGCGTCGGTGTCGAGGAGAGCGACGCTGCGCAATGACGGCTCCTGCAACTTGGCGGCCACCTGTTCACGACTGCAGCCGACGAAATAGATCGGCATTTTGGGGAAGAGGCCATGCCGGATATAGAGACCTTGCGAGACACGATTGAAGGAGAACGTTATCAGCGCCCGATGGGCTGCGCTTGAATTTCGGGCGTGCTCCATGGTTCGTCTCATCAGCTCATTGCCGATGCCCTGACCCTGTTGCGCCGGGTCGACAAACAGCTGGGCAAGGAACCAAAGATCGCCGCACGCCCAACTCCAGGCGAATCCGACGATGTCGCCGCCGTTCTCGGCGATCCATAGACCGCCGGGGTCGTCCTCAAGCGAAAACAGCTGGAAGTTGGGAGGGCTTGGCATCGCCATTGGGCCGAAGCCATGTCGGATGGTGAGTTCGTTGATGCTGGCGACCACCAGCACGTCGGTGGCGGCCAAATCCTCCGCCTGGGCTGGCCTGTAAATGACAGACATCGAGGACTCCCCCACAGGAATATCAAACGGGGTGAGCACGAGCCGCAGTGTCGCAAATACCCCGACGTCACGCTGCTCGCCTCATTATTCCAGCGAGCCCACATTCGGTCAACTCTCATGGCCACCCGCTCGCCGAGCGTCGGGAAAAGGGCAAGCAGCCTCTCTCGTCCACTAAGGCCAATACGAGGCAGGTTAACTTCGACGCGACCTTCCATTCGCGTCCGACGCCAATGCGTGGTGTCAGCCCCCACTGAGGGTGATTACAGCCGTCTGCCTTCGTAGGAAGGCTTCACGAGGCTGAGAATTTCACCATGACACCGCGCTGGCGAAAGTAGGCCTCCATTCGCTTCCTGCCGGAACGGTTATTCTGCACGAGCCGAGCCGGGTCGAATACGGCCTCTTTCAAACCCGCCCGCGTCAACGCTGCCTTGAGGGTCGCGATATGCACGTCGATGTCGGCGTTGTCCGCCTGGAGCGACTCATAAATGCGGTTTGTTGCATCTGCTACGGTCGGTTCGCTCACGATTGCACTCCTGTTGTCGTCTGGCTGGCCTGACCGTATTGGGGTGAAACCTGTTCACGTCAATGGGTGACAATGGATTGGAACATTTCATCCGCTTTCGAAGGTGAACCACTCAACGGCAGGAACAGCTCAGCCATCGTCTCGTGCTGCGGCCCCTCGGGGAAGAAGGCGAGGCGTCCTCACGAGCGAGCTGGTCAGGACCCGCCTACCCAGCGCTGTGGCGTTTCATCTAAGGGCGGTGATGGCTGGATGGGTTTGCTGATCGTAAAGCGCCAACTCCTCGGCGGTTGGCGGCTCGAACAGCTTCGACCACCGAAGCAGGTCCGCCCGCGAAATGTCGAACGTACCGGCTGGAAGGTCGGCGTTTCGCCTGGAGACCCGGTCCCAAAGCCTATCAAAGGGAATGTCGAGGAAGCAGAGGACGACGCGGGCACCAGCTGCGCGAGCTTCCTCCCGGCAGGTGTCGCGTTCTGCCCGTGACCACACTCCCCAATCCACGACAACGTTACACTGGAGCCTGATGGCACGCAGTGCGATCTGCCATTGCAGGCTCTCGACCCGACCTCGGCACGGACCAGTTTCGGCTTCCGGCGTGGAGATGCCGGGGTAAAGCTTGTGCATCCAGTCGTCTCCGGTCAGACGGAGGGCAGATGCTTCATGTTCGATGATCTTCGCAAGCGACGTCTTCCCCGAACCGGGAAGACCGCAAGTGAGGTAGAGCATGGGCATTGGAAAATCTCTGATTTTGGCTCGGCAAGGGGAAGTGGCCCCGCGGTGTCGTGCAGGACTGCGCTTTGCTCAAGGCCGCAAGGCGCGGCCAATCAGAGGTGTGTTGCCATGGTCTGTCTTGTAGGACCGCTCAGCTCGGGGGTCAAGACGGAGCGCATGGGTGAGCTCACCGGGGAGGTCGTCCAACCCACTGGCTGCTTTGTGGTGCCTCCAACAATATGCTGACTGTCAGCATCCCGCCCGCAGGCGGCGCCTCCGATGCCTCGCAAATCAAAATCCGTAAGGAGGGGCAAAGAAGCAGTTCGCGTGGTCTTCGGTTGGGTGCAAGCAAATGTGAAAATGACTGTCTCCGGACGGAATGGTGTCACCATACGGAATTCGGAAGAGGTGTTGCTTTGTGACGAGGTGATGGTCGCCCGGATTGAGCAGCACTCTGAAACCGTCAGGACCGGTGCTCACGCTGGTACTCGGAATTTCGTGGCAATCGCCTCGTTCTTTGTCCCCTCGGCAGCAAGCGGGTGGATAGGTCCATCCCGACTCGGTGTCGTGGGCGGTCGCGCCATTCCAGCAAGACAGCGTCGATAGGATAGCTGAGAAATACCAAGCGCGATTCATCTTTAGTGTTCCGGGGGCGGCAGGTCGCAAATCCGCCGGCAATTGTGAGCGAGATCCTGCCGCATGTAACGAAGGGACTCCGATCAAATGACGATATTTCCCCGATCGGCATCTTTGCCCGACCCTGTTTCGAATTAGAAAAGCATTTGCTGATATGGTCGCCCGCGAATTCCTCGACGCCGACCAAGGCAGGAGATGCGTCATGGACGTTTCATGACGCAGATGTTGTTCGCATCGCGGCTCGACTGGTCTATCCGTCCAACGGATATGATCTGGGGACCGGCGGCTTGTGACAGCGCCGCATCTGACGCACGGTTTGGTCGCCGCTGGCCGGCCTCATTCGGGAAGCCCTGCCGTTCGCAAGGCCGCTGCCAGCGCGTCCATCAAGTACGGCTGAAACAGGTTCGTTCGCACGTAGCCGCCGACCGAGAAATTCGGCGCCACCTCGATCAGTCGTCGTGCCGCAGAGTGCGCGGCTTCGACATTGCCAAGGCCGACGTGGCTGGCCGCCAGATAGGCGTACGGGATGCTGAAGCCGGGATTTGCCCGGACCGCCAGAGCGGCGTATCTGGCTGCGTCGGCGAAGGCGCCGGCAAAGAGGTGGGTCAGGGCGAGTGCGCAGTAGGGATGGTAGCTCAGCGGATCGTCGAGCGGGCTCAGCCGCAGCGCCTTGTGCGCATGTTCCACCGCCCGCTGGTGTCGCTCGCTGTGGGCACTGACCAAAGCGCTGAAGCCAAAGGCCAGGGCCGAATTGTTGTTCAATGCGAGAGCCCGGTCGAGCACCTCGACGGCGGCGTCGTAGTCCCGGGTGAGGTTGGCGCGGACGAATGCGCCGATGCTCATCGCCTGCGGGTCGTCGCTGTTGATGCCTAACGCAATGTCGGCGTGGCTGAGTGCGGTCGCCTTGTCTGCGGGATCCAACCCGTTGCGCAGGTAGCGTTGCTCGTAACACCATGCGGCATAGCCATGCGCAGCGACATAATCGGGCTGAAGCTCGATCGAGCGCGCCAGCAATTGCAGGGCCTTGTCCGTCTCGACGGGCGTGTTCGCGTGGGCGTGCGGCAGCGCCCGAAGGTAGAGATCGTACGCGTCCAGACTTTCGGGCCGCTTGCGGTGCGCACGCTCGATCTCCGCACGGCGGACACTCGGTTCGATCGAGCCCACGATCTGCTCAGTCAACCGATCCTGGAGATCGAACACGTCCGTTGCCGCGCCCTCGAACCTGTCGGCCCAGACATTAGTGGCCGATGCGCCGTCGACAAGCTGGGCATTGATCCTCAGCCTCCCCCCGGACTGCCGCAAGCTGCCCTGCAGCAGGTAGCGAACGCGTAGTTCGGCGGCAATTGTGCGCAGATCGGCTTTCTCGCCCCTGAAGCCGAAGGAGGAATTGCGTGCGATGACGAACAGACCCGGGATCTTCGAGAGGTTGGTGATGATGTCCTCGACCAGGCCATCGGCGAAGTAGTCATTGGGCTCGTCGCCGCGCATGGTGGCGAACGGCAGCACGGCGATCGAAGGGCCGCCGAGCGCACTCTCGTCGCTACGCTCCATCGACAGGCGGTAGCCCCGCCGCGAGACGGTGGCCAAGACCGCATACCGCTCGTCGCCGAGCGCTCGCCGGATCTCGTGGATGCATTGAACGAGACTGTCGTCGGTAACGGCGGCGCCTCCCCAGACGGCTTCAAGCAGCTCCGCCTTGGTGACCAGCCTGTTCGCGTTCTGGACGAGGTGGCGAAGGACCGCAAAGGCCTGCGGCCTGAGGGCGATTGCATCGCCGTTCTCAAGACGGAGCGTCTCGCCTTCCAGGTCGACGACAACCTTGTTGAGGATAAGGGTGGCAGTTGCTGGCGAACCGACCATGACGATCCTCAGGTGTGACGGATCACGTCGCCTAGCATACACCAGGTCTTCGCCGACGGCTCTTCATTCTTTCAGGGGTCTGGCCGGCGCAATTTTGGCAAACGACCGGAACTCGCTCGTTACTCGGACGCGGCGTGGTGTGTGGTCGCAATGAAGCACGACCGCGCAGGAGGCGAAAAACGATGTCTACCGCCCGATCTTGTCCGGCCGCTCCGTGATCCTCCTGGGCCGAAAGCAGCCTTATCCTTCGACAACGAAAAAGCCCGCTTTGGGGGTGGACAACGGCCTGTCCGCTTCCGGCGGTCAGAAGGGGCAAGCCGCCGTCCGGCGGTGCTATTTCAACGGCAGAAACAGCTCCGCCACCGTCTCATGCTCCGGGGACTCGGGGAAGGCAGTTGGATCGTATTGTGCAATACCCATTTGAGTTCTCCTTCGGCCAAAGGTTGGTCGCTTGGAAAAGTCTGTGAGCAGTGAGAGGGGCCGTCATTTCGTTGGCGAAGCGTTCCCAGGTAGAGTGTCTTCTCACCAGATCGAAGGCCATGATAAGCGGCGCCTATGGGAATCAAGAACTATCTGATCGAAGGCGGCTCCGGCACTGGGAAAACGTCTGTCGCTACCGAACTGGAGCGGCGGGGCTACCATGTTGTCCATGGTGACCGGGTCTTGGCCTATGTCGGCGACCCCGAGACGGGCCAGGCGCTCGCAGGACCACCCGAAGGCGCGGACCGCATCGTTTGGGGATACGCCCACTGGATCTGGCCTGTCGACAAGGTCCGCGCTATTGCTGCCGACACCACCCATCCTGTCACCTTCTTCTGTGGCGGCTCGCGCAATTTCGATAAATTCCTGGACCTTTTCGATAAGATTTTCGTGCTCGACATAGACGTTGAGACCTTGAACCGACGATTGGATGGGCGGCCAAATGAGCCGGGCTTCGAGCCGGCCGAGCGGGCGCTGGTGCTCCGCTACCATCATACCCGGGAATATCTCCCCGTCGGCATCAATATCGACACGACGGCTACTGTCCCAAGTGTCGTCGACGATATCCTCGCTCAACTCACCTGACGCCCTGAAAGTGTTGAGAATGGGATGGAAAGCATTTGATTATTGCGGGAACGCCAGCGCATCACCCCGAAAATCGGAATCGATTTTCGGAAAGGATTATGCGCAGATTCAAAGTGTTAGAGCGTCCTTAGCGCGTCTGAAAAGACGTGCGGCGCTCTAGCCGCCTGAACGGCTCACAGGCAGAAGGCGAGGCGTCCTCACGAGCGAGCTGGTCCGGACCCGCCTGCTACGCAGACTGGGAATACCCTGGCGCTGTGGCGTTTCATCTAAGGGCGGTGATGGCTGGATGGGTTTGCCGATCGTAAAGCGCCAACTCCTCGACGGTTGCGGTGCGCAGCCGAAATGGCTGCGCACCGCAACCCGCCGCTACCACCTCAAATATCGCAACCAAAAACCGCTGGAGCGAACACAAGATTGGATAAAACTTGGCGGCAAGGCCAGGCCCGATGAGGAAAAGGCGCTGATCCTCGAGCAGGCACTGTAACCAAAGACAACAGCACGCCGATGACGGCCTCGAAATGTCGCGTCCGGGCGTTGTTTAGTGTAACCTACTCGTCGCAAGACTATCCGCACGCGATTATACCGCGAGATCTACGGCACGGATGGATGGCGGAAACTAGACTATATTCGTTTAACTGGAGACGAACACGATGCGTGTGTTGATTCTTGCTGCCCTCATGCTGCTTGGGGTCACGCTGGTGGCGCGAGCCGATACCGCACCATCGAGCGAACAGCTGCCACCCAATGTCGAGGCACTTCTGTCGCTTTTGGCCGATCCTGGAGTTCAAAAATGGCTTGAGACCCACAAAGCTGCATCGGCGACGACTCCGGTCCCCCCGATAACCACCCAGACGTCGCATCTCTCTCATCCACTGGCCGACTATGTCAGGGCCGTTCGGGGGCACATCCATGGCCTCGCCCGGGCATTGACGACGCTGCCTGATGAGTTCGCAGCAGCCTGGTCCATCCTTGTTGCGGATGCCGAGAAGGTTGGTCTGGCTGGCCTTGTCGGCCTTTTCGGACTATTCGCAGCTGCCGCTTTCGGTGCCGAGCGGCTGTATCGGCGTGCCACATCAGGATTCATGACCCGAGTGGCGCAGCTGGACGTTGCGACAAGGCGCGGTCAACTGATGGTACTCGCTAGCCGCCTCGGCCATGACGTCGGGCGCGTCGCAGTCATCGCGGCGGCTGGCATCGGTGTCTTCGTGGCCCTGCACTATTGGCCTGAGGTCATCGAGAAGATCGTGCTCGCTTGTCTACTCGCCTTCATCATCGTGCTCCTCGCGCGCGCTGTGTTACGATTTCTTTTGTCGCCGCCGGGAAAGGACGCGAACGATCTTCGGATCGTGCCGATGGACGGCGAGTCGGCTCGGTTCTGGACCCAGCGCCTCGGTCTAGTTGTCATCATCCTTGCCGTCAGCTACGCAACAACACTATCGCTGAGCCTTCTCGGCTTCTCAGTTGAAGCCCGCGAGATTGTCGCATATTCGTTGGGTTTGGGGCTCCTCAGTGTCGGCATCGATACGGTCAGGCGAGCGCCGGGGCCAACAATCGTGGATGCTGCAGCGGATGGAGAGGTTCTTGTCCGCGCGAAGACATCCGTGGGTCTCATCTCGGCCTATTTCGTCCTGCTGTGGTGCTTATGGGCGTTCGGCGCAGTACAGCTATTCTGGCTTGCTGCAATAGCAATCGGCCTCGTTTGGGCTATCGCCATTGCAGAACGGATCGTTGTCCACCTGCTACAACAGTCTGCTTCGTCGGGGATCGGCGCGGCAACACCGAGTGCAGGCGCAACTCTTCTCAGTCGGGGCATACGGTTCATTCTGATCATTTCCGGGCTGCTGCTCCTCGCTTGGGCGTGGAACATCGACCTTGTCGCGCTCAGCGCGGCTGACACGCCCCCCGTCCGGGTCGCTCATGGCATCATCTCTGCTGTCATCATCCTTCTGGTCGCGGACTTGGTCTGGCGGGTCCTACGCACCCTCATTGATAATCAAATTGCAAAAGTGCGCGATACGGCGGTTGTTCAAACGGAGGAGACGCAGCGGCGCAGCCGGCTCAACACGCTTTTGCCCATTCTGCGAAATTTTCTTTGGGCCACGCTCGCCATCGTTGCGATACTGATGGCCTTGTCGGCGATGGGGGTCCAGATCGGGCCGTTGATTGCCGGCGCGGGTATTGCCGGTGTTGCCATTGGTTTCGGTGCGCAAACGCTGGTGAAAGACATCCTCAGCGGCGTCTTCTTTCTGTTGGATGATGCCTTCCGTGTCGGTGAATATATTGAGAGCGGCAACTACAAGGGCACAGTTGAGTCTTTCAGCCTGCGCTCGGTGAAGCTGCGGCACAGCCGGGGACCAATATTCACCGTGCCGTTCGGCGTTCTCGGGGCTGTCCAGAACATGAGCCGCGATTGGGTGATCGAGAAGCTGTCACTGACGATCACCTATGATTCCGACTTGGAAAAGGCGCGCAAGCTCATCAAGAAGATCGGACTTGAACTGGCCGAAGATCCCGAACTCAAGGCAATCACCATCGAACCGCTCAAGATGCAAGGCGTCGAGGAGTTCGGAGAGTATGGCGTCAAGCTGAGGCTGAAGCTCAAGACAAAGCCCGGACAGCAGGCCGCCGTCCGCCGTCGCGCCCTCGTCATGATCAAGGCGGCGTTTGATGAAAGTGGCATCTGTTTCGCCTCGAAAGCCATACAGGTTTCCAGCGCTGGCGGATCACAACCGGATGCGGGGGTCAATGCGGATGCAGCGCTACACGACGCCGCCACGCCACAGAAGCCGGTGGCAGCATGACGAGAGCGCCAGAGGTAAAATTGCGAAAGGATTGATCCCCCTGCTCATTTGAAGGCAGTGCCTATTCGAGGTCGGCGTCGATGCGCTGAATCAGGCCGCCTGCGTTGGCGGCGATCTTGAGAGTGCCGACCTCATGTCCAAAATCGCCGGTAAAATCGAGGCGAATGATCGCATTGGCCGAGCGCGGTCTGGCCGGCGAGCATAGCATGATCAACAGCTGCCCGAGGGCGATGATCAAGGCAGGCAGCTCCCATTCAGACAACCACAAGGATCGGAACACCACGCCCATAGGGTCAAGAGACCCCAAGAGCCGTCGTCATGCTTTCACCACTGAAAAGAACAGGAACCGCGGCTTGGTCGTCAGGCTCTGATAGGCTTGCGGAAAAAGCGTGCGGGCGCGCGGATCGGGCTGGGGCTCGCTGACGATGTCGATCTGAAATCCGGCCGACTTCAGCGCGTCGAACATGGCGTGGAGCGGCCGATGCCAGAAGCGCATGGCGATATCCTTTCCGCCGCGCTGCCAGGTCTCGTCGAAGCTGTAGGTCTCGAAATAATTGTCGCGGCCGGTCGAGGCGTGATCCATGAAGGGATGGTGGGTGGAAAGGACCAGGCGACCGCCTTTTGGCAGCAGCCGGTTGAATTCCGAAAGGGGCCTCGACCAGTCGGGCAGATAATGCATGACCAGCGAGGCAAGGATCAGATCGAAAGCCTTGTCGGCAAACGGCAATGCTTCGTTGAGATCGGCCGGCAGCAGCCGCGCCCTCCCTTCCAGGCGACGCTGGGCGATTTCAAGCATGCCGGCACTGGCGTCGATCCCGGTCACCACAGCCCCGCGCTCGATGAGCGCTGCCGCATGCGCCCCGCCGCCGCATCCCGCATCGAGCACGGAAAGCCCGGCGACGTCGCCCACCAGGGCAAGAATAGCCGGGCGCTCGTAATAGGCATTCCAGGCATTGACCTCGTTATCCGCGTCATAGGCCGCCGCGAACGCATCATAATCATTCTCGGCCAAGATTTTTCCCTTTCCGAAGACTGTCCGAAGACGCCTGTGCATCGGCGCTTGATACCACCGACGGCGACTACTTCGGACCAATTCTCAACCGCATTAACAGCTCATCATGGTGCGTGTCGCCGACCTTCAACGCATCGACCTCGATGATCGCAGCAAGCAAGTGCCGCGAAAGCCCGGACTCCCGCACTATTCGGTTCACCCCGGTCGGCCCTGAGCGGTCATTCCGGTCAAAGGACCATCGTCAAGATGCGCTTGACTAAGTTATATGCATCTTGTATACAACACGTCTATGACAAATAATTCAGTCAGCGGCTCTGCCGCGCTCCAGCGAGGTGATGCAGCGCAGGATGTTGTTTATGCATGGCTGAAGCAGCATGTGCTGACACTGCCGCGCAATGAGACGACGTTCCTGACGGAGACGCAGGTCTGTCGGCAAACCGGCGTCTCGCGAACCCCGGTCAGAGAGGCGTTTTTGCGACTGGAGGCCGATGGCTTGTTGCGGATTTTGCCCAAGAAGGGGGCATATATCGCGCCAATAACCGAGATCGAGGTAGACGCGATCATGCAGGCACGCGGCTTGGTCGAGGAATGGTGCGCACAGCAGGCAAGCCGTTTCGGGGCGAGCCTAGCCGACGAGCTGGATCGGCTGATTGCCCAGCAGGAGCAAGTCCGAAGCGATCGTGTCGCGTTCATCGAAAGCGATCGAGACTTCCACCGGACGATCGTAAGGGCTGCGGGCAATCCTGTTCTCGCGACCTTCTATGAGAGCCTTCGCGATAAGCAGGTTCGAATGGGGGTGCATGCGATCTCTGTCGGCAGCCGCGTTGACGAGGTGCTGGCGGAACATCGGGCAATAGCGCAGGCCATTCGTACATCGCAAGCGGACGAGGCCGCCACAGCGGTGGGAGTGCATTTGGCTCGGACTTTGGCCGCATTGCGAGCACCCACACTCGGCGACTGGTCGCCCGGCTCGCGCGCGGTGGTATAGGTCGCAACTTGCGGCCAAACTGGCAAATAAAACTGGGATCACGTGATTGGCAGTCAGATAGATCAAATCGACATCGGGGGCGGCCATGGGACCGGTCATCGACGTGCGTTCATTCAGACAGGCGTTAGGGCAGTTCCCCACCGGAGTCTGCGTCGTCACCAGCGTGATTGGCACAGAAAAACTCGGCGTCACGATCAGTTCGTTCAACTCGCTGTCACTCGATCCGCCGCTGATCCTTTTTTCCATCGACCGCCGGGCCGCCAGCCTTTCCCTATGGATGCAGGCGGAGTGCTACGCCATCAATGTGCTGTCCGAGAACCAAGCCGATTTGTCGAGCCGATTTTCCAGGCCGCTTACCAATAAATGGGAAGGGTTCGCCTGTGAGACGAAGGTCGGGCATGGCGTCATCCTTCCGGGAGTTGCCGCAGTGTTTCACTGCGCGCCCTGGGCTGCCCATGATGGGGGCGACCATCTGCTGTTCATTGGCAGAGTGACATCATTCCAATCGTTTCGCGACCGCCGGCCGCTCGTGTTCAGCCAGGGCAGATATGCCGCGCTGGAAAGTGGAAGTCATAACGAGGTGTCCTGGCCACTGGCCATGCACTATTGAGGGGGATGACATGTTGAAAACGGGTTCGGAGCATATCGAAACCCTGCGTGACGGCAGGCAGGTGTTCATCAATGGAAAGCTTGCGGATGATGTCACCGTTCATCCGGCATTCCGACAATCTATACAGTCCGTGGCCCGGCTCTACGATTTCCAAAGCGCCGAGCAGAATCGTGCGCTCATGACATACGAGGTGAACGGCGCTGGCGCTGCAAGCCGCATCTGGCAGATGCCCGGCAATTACGCGGAGCTGGTGGCGCGCCGCAGGGCACTGGAGAGCTGGGCAACGTTGCATTGCGGTTTCCTCGGCCGTGCCCCGGACCATGTCGCTTCGTGTCTCGCGGGCATGATAATGGGCATTGAGGTCTTTCAGGCCTACGAGCCGAAACGCGCCGAGGCACTTGCCGAATACTATCGATACGCTCGCGACAACGACCTTTACCTGACGTATGTGATCATCAACCCCCAGGCTGACCGAACGAAGAGCGCAAGCCAGCAGCAGGACCGTACCTTGACGGCCGGCATCGTCGACCAGGATGCAGAAGGTCTGACGACCCGCGGCGCAAAGATGTTGGCGACGGGCGGTATCATGGCCAACGAGGTTTTCGTCACCTGCGTTCAGCCGCTCTCCGAGGGCGATGAACCCTATGCGGTCTCCTTTGCAATTCCGATGAATGCGCGCGGGCTCAAAATCATGTCCCGCAAGTCCTATGAAGAGCAGGCGACCAGCGTCTTCGACAATCCGCTCGCCAGCCGCTTCGACGAGAACGATGCGATCCTTTACTTTGATGATGTCAAAGTCCCATGGGACAGGGTTTTCATCAACCAGGATATCCGCATGTGCCAGCAGCAGTTTCATGCCACGCCCGCTCATGTCCTGCAGAATTACCAGGCGCAAATCCGCCTGATGGTGAAGATGCGATTTCTCCTGGGTCTGGCACATCGCATCGCCGAGACCAACGGCATCGTCAATTTCCCGCAGGTGCGCGAAACGCTCGGAGTCCTGGCGGCACAGACCACCATGGTCGATGCGCTGGTGCATGCCATGGAGGTCAAGGGACGAAACTTCGGTGCCTATTTCGTCCCGGATGCGCACACCCTCTACTCAGCCCAGGTACTCACGCAGAAGCTCTATCCGGACGTGATTTCGTCACTGCGCGAACTGGCGGGCGGCGGACTGATCATGCTGCCTTCAAGCGTCGAAGACTTCGCCGATCCCCAACTCAAGGCTCTGATCGAGAAGACCCAGCAGTCACCATCCACGAGTGCCGAAGGGCGGGTGAAGCTCTTCAAGCTGGCCTGGGACGCTATCGGCTCCGAGTTCGCCTCGAGACATACCCAATACGAGATGTTCTATGCGGGCGCGAACTTCGTCACCAGGACCCACAGTTACAGAACGTGCGACTGGCACTCGGGAACCCGATTGGTCGATCAGATGCTCGATTCCTATTCTCTCGAAGGCGACCTTGCAGCCCATACGGCGGTGGCGGCATGACCACACAGCCGTTCCCACTGAAAGAGCACAAGGAATTCCACCAAGTGGACATGGGACAAGGGTGGCGCGTCCCTCCCGGCTACCCAGAGGGGATCGAGCAGAAAATATTGGCGGGGCGGCTCGACGAAGTGAAGGGCGAAGGCAACCGGACACGATTGCTGCGTTTCCTGCCGGGCGCGCGCACTGAAAAGCCGTTCGTGCATGACTACTGGGAAGAGGTCTATCTTCTCGAAGGCGACCTCATAGTCGGCGACAGGTCCCCCGAAACATATCCGGCTCATACCTACGCATGCCGTCCTCCAGGGGTCTTCCATGGGCCATTCAGATCAGAGATGGGCTGCTTGCTGCTGGAGATTCACTATTATGAGACGACATTGAGATGACCACTTCTGCCGCTTTCCGACCGAAGCACTCTGACGCTCACACGCAACGCTGCCACTAGCGCGATCGACGTCAGCGGCATTCCCGGAAGTTTAGGAAATTTAGCTGGAATTTCTGGTCTAATTCAGATGAGTTGCTACCTAATGCCGCGATTTCGCATGGAACAACACCTGCCTGAGGCCGATGATCAAGGCAGGCAGCCCGCATTCAAACAGCTACAATGATCCGAACACCACGCCAGTCCCCAACCTCGGTCCGTTAGCCCGGGAGTGCCACCGGCTTGCCATGCGGCGTGCTGAGATAGGCTCGACGCCATTCGCTCTCGCGCCGATCCACTTCCGAATGAGACGCTATTCCGGTGCGATCGAGAACACGTTCGAGGGCCGCCTTGAACGCCCCGTAATAGGTCCCATCGTCGTCGGTCTCACCAGCGCGGGCGCGCTTTTCGAGTTCCGCGCCCAGGGTTTGCGACCAGTCCTCCGCGTCCAGTTTTCCCGAAGCGAGCAGCAGTTCGACAATCGCAACGACGTGCGCATGCCATTGCTCCTGGAAGGCGGGATTTCGGTCGCGAGATCGAAGCGAACCACGGGAAATCTCAGACCGGGTCAAGGTAGCTCTCCCACATGTCGATCAGCAGCACGTCGCGGCTCAGAGCCGCTTCGGGCCAGAGCTCCTTCATATCGAAGCGAACCGCGTAGGTTTGCTCGATGGAAATTCTGCCGGTCGCGGAACGGTCCGGCAGAGGCTGCGGCCCCGTCAAGCTTTCGACGATGCCGCGGCGCCCTCGCACGTAGGATGGCAAACGGGTATGCATCGAACCGCCGTCTCGCTTGGCGACGACCCTGTCGCCGGGTTTGAAGGAGTCAAAGGTCGCTGCGCGCTCTGTCTGCGGCGGCATATGTTGCAACTGCATCTTCGCAGACCCTGCATGCCCGTCCACGAATTCCTGGACATCGGCAATGCCCTCATCGATCGCCGTGACCATCATCGCCAGTACCCACTTTTCGAAATAGTCGAAGCGGAGATAGAGGTCCGGCGGCAACCGTTCCAGAACGTGACGATACCAGTCGAGTGTCCATCCGGTTTCTTCCTGGCTGAGTTTCGCCATCGACATCATCGCAATCGCCCAGAGACGCGCTTTCCATTCTTCAGGAAACATGACGTCGTCATCGTCGAACTGGTGCAAGACCGGCCCAAATCCCTGCCTGCCGCCGAGATCGTGAATGGTATCCATCACCTGGCCCCCGGCGTGAGATCCCTGGCCGTGCCGATCATCGAATTGCGGGTCACGAGCGTGGCAAGCTGCTCTTCCGACCAGCCTTCGGTCGCCTCGGGCCGCTGCGGAATGACCATGTAACGGCGGTCGGATGTCGAATCCCACACCCTGATCTCGACCGATTCCGGCAACACGATGCCGAACTCCTGAAGGACGCCCCGAGGATTGCGGACGGCACGCGCCCTGTACTCGGTCGATTTATACCAGGAAGGCGACATGCCGAGGATGCGGAGCGGATAGCAGGAACACAGGGTGCAGACGATCAGGTTGTGAACATCCGGCGTGTTGAAGACTGCGCGCAGATTGTAATCCGGCTCGACGCTTGGCACCACTTCTGCAAAGGCAGAGATCGCATTCTCTGCCAGCCGATCGGCAAAGGCCTGATCCGTCCAGGCATGGGCAATCACCTTGGCGCCGTTCATCGGCCCGACATTCTCTGCATAGTTGTCGAGCCACGTGTCGACAGCATCGATCCCGAGAAAGCCCTTTTCGGTCAGAACCGTTTCCAGGGCTCTCAGGCGCAACGCGGGTTTCGGCGGCAGGTGGCTATGCAATTCGCGATGAAGTTTGGCGGCCTTGTCAGAGTCATACGAGGTCATGGCGCTCCCCCTGGCTGACAATCATTTCCGGCGTTGAGCAATAGCGCAAAAAGCGCGCTTTGTCATGTCTGCAGCAAGTCGTCCGCCATGAGAGGCCTGCAAATCGGACGGCTGGGCGAGGAGGGAATCGCCTGCCGCCGAATGAGGCGGGAGCGACTCCTTCGTCGCCTGACGCTGGCCCTTCCCGCGGTGTTTGTCTCGCCGGCGAGAGCCGCGCGCCGCCGCGTAAGGCATGGCCGGGCTCTTGATGTCGTCGTCGTAGGTCTGCGACCACAGGATTTCGTCATTGTCGGTATCAAGCAGGCGCGCCGTCACCCGAATGCGGTCACCCGAAACACGAACGCCGCCCGCAAGGAGGAAGCGAGCGCCCAGCTCGCCACGCACCTGGGACGCCTCGACGCCGGAGGGCAAGGACTTCGATGTCTCACGACCGAAAACTCTGATTTCCTTGAAGCGAGGAAGGGCGGTCAAAAGCTCCTCGGTCAGCCCCGCCGTATAAAGAGCAGCCTGCGGCCCGTCTCCGAGATTGGCGAACGGGGCGACGACGAGCGTCGGACCTTCCTCGATGGATCGCTGCGATGTCGAGCCCAACCTTATGGGTAGCAAGTAGGCAGAAACGGCCAGCGCCACCATGACCACGCCGAGCATGCTGCCGGCTCCAAGACCAATGGCATCATGTCCGAAACGCCCGGCGCGATACTCGTATGTTACCGTTACATACTTGCGCTTTTACAGTGCCCGGTCAGGATCGCGGTCGAAGGCAACTCCCGTGTCTCCTGGTTGGATGGGGCGGGAAGTGCTGCCGAGGGGAATTTCGATAACTCATCGAATAATACAAGAGTACGGCAAATGTGACGAAGCGAGATCTACTTCGCTCCGGCCAAGGGACGTGGCAGCCGCCTGGTATCATCGCGGCCCCGAATTAGCGTTTTGCCCCGACCGCCTGAGGTGGATGGTCGGCATCAACGTCCGGCGTTCGGGCAAGAGTACCGGTTCAAACAACGGGGTCACACTACAGACGATGGCGGACGATGTGGCGGGAATGATCCAAGCTCTCAAAGTCGAACCGGCCAACATGATTGGAACGACTCGGTAACCATGGCGCACTCCCATGCGGTCAGCCTCCGCATAACGCGTCGGTGGCACGAAAAATCCACAAAACAATTCAACCCAGCACACCAGAGGAGAGTATCAATGCGAAACTTCATGAGACTCATCGCGGCAACGTCTGTAGCACTTTCGTCTGCGATGGCAGCCTACGCACAAGACCAAAGTCCCCTTCCCACGGCTAGCGATGTGCTTGTCCGATACGGAGACGACGTCGAGGGCTGGACGGTCTATGCAAATCGAACCCGCGGAGATTGCTTGATCGTGCGCTCAGATGGCCCAAATTCGGTGCAAATGGGCGTTACCGCAAATCAGGAGGTCGGATATCTTGGCGTGTTCACGAAAGCGGATATCGGCCTTCAGAACGGGAACCAATCGCAAATCTTTGTCTCCATCGCCGGCCATCTTTATAGTGGTGTGGCCACTAGCACGAGCGGCGTACTCAAGGGCGGATATTCCGGCGGCTACATCCTGACAGACGACCCGAATTTCAAGCGCGACGTGGCGAAGCAATATGAAATGATCGTGTTCCCGGAAACCAAGGGGACCTTCGTCGTCGATCTGAAAGGGACTTACAAGGCGATGGCAATGGGCCGCAAGTGCCTCTCCTAGTGACCCACTCGCTCTGACCACTCATTTGCCTTTCATGGGGAGCATGAGGATTTGTGGGGCGGGACGGAGCGGAGTTTGTCGTCGTCATTGAGTTTTGGCAGAGCTGGCGGGCGTGGCAGGCCCGCCGCTCCGAGAGGCCCATGACGGCCTTCAGATGCGCGACGGCTTCACACTTGGCGGCGGGCTCTACCATTTATTTGCAACAAGCTCGCGGAGTGCGGCGGCATCCAGCATCTGCTCGGCGAGCAGCTAATTCAGCTTGGCGTTCTCCTCTTCGAGCGCCTTCAGGCGCTTCGCCTCGGAAACCTCCATGCCGCCGTATTTGGCTTTCCAATTGTAAAAAGTTGCGTCCAAAATCCCATGCTCGCGGCACAGATCAGCCGCCTTCGACTCCTGTTCCTTCAGCACCGCAATAATCTGGTTCCGGCGAGCCGCCGGTCTCGCCTCCAATCCGTAAATCGCTGCTTCTTCATGCGTCCGTCCTTCAATAGGCCGGATCCTAATCCATTCCGGAGGAAATTACCCGTGGCAGGTCGCGTAGCCCCCACCGGCTGCGGCAATGCCGCAGCCATCAGGCTTGGATTATTCCTTCGGCGGCCCGCCCCGCCGCTCCAGCGCCGTCTTGCGGATGGTCTCCGCGATCTCCGGACTACTGCTCGACAACATCTGGAAATCCACGGCGTAGAGCGACAGCAGCGATACCTCGGTTGCTGCGCTGACTGTCGCTGAGCGAGGTTCGCCACTGATCAGCGCCATCTCGCCAAAGAAGTTTCCGGCACCGAGTTCCACTGGATGGTCGGGTGTCGCCACGGTGACCTGCCCCTCGACAATGAAGAACATCTGATCGCCAACATCGCCCTTGCGGCAGATCACGGCACCTGCGGGGACAATGCGCGGTCGCAACGCCCGAACGATCTCGATCAGTGCAGCGGAACCAATCTTCTGGAACAGGGGCACCGCAGCGACCAATTGCCAGTTGCGAACGAAGTCCTGGCGGCGAACCTCTTCGTAAAAGCCGGTGGCGAGGATGCCGGCCCAAAGTGCAAAAATGCCGATCCCGCTCATCATCACTAATCCGGCCAGAACTCGACCTGCAAGGCTCTGCGGGATCTCGTCGCCGTAGCCGGTCGTCGACAGCGTCACGACCGCCCACCACATCGCCTGCGGAATGCTGCCGAACCTATCGGGCTGGACGTCTCGCTCGATGATATAACCGGCCAACGCAGCGCCAAAAAGAACGATGCCGAACACCGATGTCACGCCAAGCAAATTGCGCGATTCATTCGCGACCACCTTTGCCAGCAGCCTGAAGAAGGTCGAGTCGCGCAACGGCTTGAGAAGCCAAATGGCGCAAAAGAGGTTTCGATCACGGGACCCAACGAACAAGAATGCAGCAGCCGGAACCAGAACCGCGAGCAAATCGATCACGAGGGCCGGGATCCCGCCCGACAAGCGGTGTTGCTGTGAAAGCAATGTGCCGCTCAATTGGAGGACATAGGCCAGCCAAATTGCCGCAAGTAGCAGCTCAAAGACGAGCCTTTCTTGTCCAGTAAGGCCCTGGGTCGTCAGTGCGGCGACGACCAGGAGACCGATTGTAGCGAACAGCGCGTTGAGCGGCGTCGAAATCTTTGAGAAAGGCACTGC
This sequence comes from Rhizobium leguminosarum, assembly GCF_001652265.1. Lineage (GTDB taxonomy): Bacteria > Pseudomonadota > Alphaproteobacteria > Rhizobiales > Rhizobiaceae > Rhizobium > Rhizobium leguminosarum_D. The sequence continues at coordinate 30,707 of NZ_LWBS01000231.1, read as the reverse complement.
CGACATTACATACTCCCAACTGCCCGGCATTCGTCGACAATAGATACCTTCGGGCCATACGCAACGGAACGGGGGACTGATGCAATGTGTCTGATGACGTCCCAGAGAGTGGTGTAGCTCGATAGCGGTGGTCACCAGTGTTTTCCGGTAGGGTCGGGTTGTTCAAGACCAACCTGATGGAAAGACCACCGATGACCGACGATATGATGAACGTGCGCTCGCTTGTTGAGAAGAGTGCCGACGCCGATTTGTTGCGTGAGATGATCGGCTTTGCGGCCGAGCGGCTGATGGAGCTGGAGGTCGGCAGTGCGACCGGTGCTGGCTACGGCGAGAAGAATGCGATGCGGTTGGCTCAACGCAGCGGCTACCGCGACCGGGATTGGGAGACACGCGCCGGAACGGTGGCCCTTCATGTTGCAGAAGAGCAGATAGGTGCCCGGCGCCAGCCTGGCGTTGAGCTTGCCGCTGGCGCCTGGTTTCAGATCGGAAACCTCGCCCAGGATTCTTGGCGGCGTTGAGCGGAATGGGCAGAGCCGGAGATTTCGGGCGGACAACGCGCATTTCATGCTGCTCCGTCATCGCATCATTATGGACTGCGAAAGCCCGGACTCCCGCGCTATCTGGTTCACGCTGAGGGCTGCCCCTCACCCTAACCTACCGGGGTCGAGCCACTCGTCTCGACCCGTCCTGCGGACCCCGTAAAAGACGGGGAGAGGGAACCTGCCACGCGAGAGCGAGGTGGGAACGGAGACTTGCGGCATGCCCCTTCGCCCCGTTTACGGGGAGAAGGTGGCGGCAGCCGGAAGGGGCAGGCGGCGATGCGGCGCTGTCCTTGCTCCAAAGCTCGCCCCCCGCTCCGTCCTCCTCGGGCTTGACCCGAGGATCCACTCTCGCCTCGTCAGCCGTGGGCATGGATTCCAGGCTCAAGGCCTGGAATGACGGAGGTTGGGGCCGTCTTAGCCGGATCCTCAGGACTCCGTTGCCATGGGTCACCGGCGCGGCATGCAGTGGCGCGCTGTCGTCATCGAAGGCGCGGTGGTTGTCGTTCGATCGCGGGAAGGGAGGCGTCCACTGCATGCCGCACGACGCTGGTAGCGCGGCATTCTTACGCGCACTTTGCCGGGATCATACCAATTCGTAAGAATGCCGCCCGGACCGTTCGACCGCTGCACTTTACCAAACTGTATAGTTCCAGCGAGGTGCCCGTGAGGTTTGGAGCGCAGGCTTGGCGCCATCAATGCCAAGTCGAAGGTCAGCTCTCTCATGAACATGCGCACCGCACCTGCCGCCCTTATGCCGGCCCTTCATCCGGTCAGCCTGCGGGTGAACACCTATCTGATCAATCTCGACCGTGCGCCATTGCGCAGGTTTCGAATGGAGCGACTGCTGGCAAGCTTCGGCCTTGCCTTCGAGCGCGTGGCGGCGGTCGATGGGGCAGGGCTGAGCCTGCCGCATCCGGGCTTTGACGAAGCAGCCTATCTCAGCCGGCACGGCCGCCGGCCGAACCCTTTCGAGATCGGCTGTTATCTCAGCCACGTCGAATGCGCCAAGCGGTTCCTCGGCAGCCATGCCGAGTTCGCGCTCATTCTGGAAGACGATCTCGATTTCGATGACGATCTGGCCGAGCTGCTCGAGGCCGCCCTTAAGCATCAGGCGCGCTGGGACATCCTGCGCCTGTCGACAGTCAACACCGGGCGCAAACACAAGGTGGAGCCGCTGACCGCGTCGCGCTCGCTCGCCATCGCGCTCACCCGCGAGAAGGGGGCCGGCGCCTATCTGATCAATCGCAAGGCAGCAGGCTGGATTGCCGGCGTGCTTGTCCCCATGCGTCTGCCCTATGATCTCGCCTTCGATCTGGAGTTCGACGATGGGCTTTGCGCCTGCTTCGTCGATCCGCTGCCGGTCAGCCAAAGGGCCGATCCCTGCTCGCAGATCCAGGCGGGGCTTTCGACCTATCGGCTTGGCCGCCGCCGGCCGTGGAGCGTCCTGCCGTATCGCGCTGCGGCCGAACTGCGCCGCTTTGCAGCGCGCTTCAGCCGGCTCGCAGCGTGGCGGCTGAGCGGTCTCAGGACCGCTCCTCCGGGATGAGGGGTTAGAGCATGTCGCGCAAAAGTGTGCAGCGGTTTTGGGATAACGACATGCGGAAAACAAAGACCTAAAGCGCGAGGAGCGAATCTGCGCTGTTCGGTAGCAACTGCCACCTGACGTCTACTCGATCGAAGGGTATTCCGGATCCGATCACGGAGTGCTAGAAGTTGTGCGAGCGTCGGGGGACACGACATGTCCAATTTACTGCTGAGAGAACTTTCTTTAGTAGGACACCGCTGCCCTATCATCACGGCAGACCATCGGGATTATGAGCGCTATCGCAAAGTATGGAACGGTGTTGCCGATCGACGGCCAGCTGCGATCGTCCGCCCGCAAAGTGTAGATGATGTCCGCAAGGTCGTGCATGCAGCGGCGGCATCTCACGCCGTGCTTGCGGTGCGCGGCGGCGGCCACAGCCTTCCGGGATTCTCGACCTGCGATGGGGACTTGTTCTCGATCTATCGGACCTAACTGCCATTGCCATCGATCGAGATACGCACACGATCGAGGTCGGCGGCGGGGCACTACTTGGCGATCTCGATCGCGCGACAGTTCCCGAGGGTTTCGTGGTACCGGCAGGAGTGATTTCGCATACGGGTGTGGCAGGTCTGACCCTGGGTGGCGGCATGGGATGGGCCAGCAGGAGATACGGCCTTACCATCGACAGCTTGCTGGGCGCGGAGATCGTGACCGCGGCTGGCGACGTCGTTTGGGCAAGCGCAACGTCTGAACCTGAACTCTTCTGGGGCATCCGCGGCGGCGGTGGCAACTTCGGCGTAGTCACCCGATTTAAGTTCGGGATGCATCCGCTTGGTTCCATCGTAGTCGGCCAATGGAGCTATCCTGCGGCCAACATGAGGCAAGCCCTACTGGCGCTGCGCGACCGCGCGCATGGCCAACCGCGCGACTTTACGCTCAACTTCACCGCGACAGCCACGGGTCTCAGCGTGACAGCGGTTTGGTCAGGCGATGCTGCCCTCACTCACGCGGTTCTGTCACCGTTCGGGGCGCTTACCGATGGCGGCATAGGAAGCGTCGACAAGCTGCCCTATCTCAGCCTGCAGAGCCGGAACGACGAGCACTTCGCATGGTCACGACGATATTATTGCAAGGGAGGATTCTGGTCGGAAATCACCGATGAAGTAATAGACGCTATCATGCTGGCAATCGCCGATGCGCCAACGCCAGATTCCGAAATTAACGTGTTGCAGCTTGGCGGAGCGGTCTCCGATGTACCGGACGAGGCAACTGCGTATACGGGAAGAGGTGCAAGCTACTACTGGATTGCAGAGCCGGTCTGGGACGTCGCTGCCGATGACGACCGATGCATTGCTTGGGGACGGATCACGGGCAAATCGCTTTCGAAGCTCTCGATGGCCGGGAACTACGTCAACGAGCAGGCTGATGCCGGGACGGTCGTAGCTCTAGATGCGTATGGCCCGGAGAAGTACCAGCGGCTTGCGAGCCTGAAGACACGGTTCGATCCGCACAATATGTTCCGTCTCAATCAGAACATCGCGCCGCTGGCTTGAGTCCTATCCGCAAGGGTGCGGGGCCGGCCCAGGCTGCCCGGAGCCCGACGTTAGGTTTTTCAACAGAACAAAGTTGGTGGCAGTTGCTGCCGAATAGCGCGAATCTGAAAGATCGCGACGCGCTTTAGGATCCTCCCGCCGGCATCAGCGGGAAGCCGATCGAAACGATGAGGCCGGGATGATTGTCCGCCATGGCGATCTCAGCCGAGTGCAGGTCGGCGATCGCCTTGACGAGGCTGAGCCCGAGGCCGCTTCCCGGCGTCGCGCGGCTCTTGTCGAGCCGGTAGAGACGCCGGAAGACCTTGTCCCTTTCATCGGCCGGAATGCCGGGGCCGCTATCGGCGACCGAGACGATGGCGCGGCCGCCCTGGCAGCGGAGCGAAATGGTGATGCCGGTTCCGGCCGGGCAATGGTTGATCGCGTTCTCCACCAGGTTGGCGATCATCTGCGTCAGGAGATCGCGATCGCCCCGGATGAGAGCGGGACAGCGCTCCGCGATATCAAGCGCCATCAGCGCGTCTTCGGCGACATCGACATAGACCTCGGAAATCACGGCAAGCACGGCGTCGAGATCGGTTGCCTGGAAACGCTCCTTGCGGGCGCCGGCCTCGATCTGGGAAATGCGCAGCAGCGCCTCGAAGGTGGCGTTGATCCGGTCGCTCTCGTGTCTGGCCTCGTCAAGCAGCGCCGAAACATCCGCCCGCTGGTCGTTTCCGGCCACCGCGGCATCCAGCGTCAGGCGCAGCCTGTTCAGCGGCGTCTTCAGGTCGTGCGCGATATCGGCGCTCACCTGCCGCATGCTCTCGACCAGTCTCTGCAGCCGCTCCAGCGCCGCGTTGATCTGGATCGCCACCATATCGAGATCGTCGCCGTTGCCGGTGATGGCAATGCGGGCGTCGAGCGCGCCGTGGGAGACGTCGTTCATGGTGTGGGCGACACGGTCCAGCCGCGCCTGGGCGCGGACGGCGAGAAAGACGCCGCCGCCGATCGCGGTCGCGACGACGATCGCGGCGGCCCATTCGAAGCTCACCAGCACGATCCGCAGCATCTCGTCGACGTCGTTGAAGTTTTCCGCCACCACCAGGCTGTAGGGACCGATGGTCGAGACCTGCATCCGGTAGCGTTCATGCCCCTTCAGCCCGACATCGCCTGAGGTGACGGTATAGACGCCGTTGGGGATGCGGGGTGCGGCGAAATTGCCGGCAAGCTTGCGCCCGCCTGCATCCGTCAGCGAATAAAGCCCGTCGGAGGTCGACTGGAAGCTCGCATAATTGTTCAGCGTGTTGATCAGATCCTCGGTGTCACCGGGATTGTAGGTCGAGACAACAAGCGAATTCATCTCGTGGAGCGACTGTTCGAGATCACGCTCAAGGCCGAGGCGCAGCATGTGGTAGATGATCGCGCCGCTCAGGATGAAGGTGACGACGAAGAGCACGCCGAAGGTCACCGCAAGCCGGAACGGCGTGCTCCTGCGCAAGCTAGCGAGGCGCATGCAGGCTGTATCCGGTGTTGCGGACCGTATGCAGAAGCTGCACCTGGAACGGCTTGTCGACTTTGGCCCTGAGGCGGCTGATATGGGTCTCGACGACGCTGGTCTTCGGATCGAAGTGGAAATCCCAGACCCGCTCCAGCAGCATAGTCTTGGTGATGACCCGGCCTTCGCCGCGCATCAGCACCTCGAGCAGGGTGAACTCGCGCGGCTGCAGCTCGATCACCTGGCCGGCGCGGCGGGCCTCCCGCCGGATCAGATCGAGCTCGAGATCGGCAACCTTCAGCACCGTCCTCTGTTCCTGCACCGGCGGGCGGCGGCCAAGCGCATTGACGCGCGCCATCAGCTCGGAGAAGGCAAAGGGCTTGACCAGATAATCGTCGCCGCCCGCCTCCAGTCCCTCGACCCGATCGTCGACGCCGCCGATCGAGGTCAGGAACAGCGCCGACGTGCCGACCTTGGCAGCCCTAAGTGAACGCACGATCGCCAGGCCATCGAGACCCGGCAGCATGCGATCGACGACGATGACGTCATAGGTCTCGCGCTGCGCCTGAAACAGCCCATCGCGGCCGTCGCCAACCACGTCACAGACATGCCCGGCCTCGGAGAAGCCCTTGGCAATATAATCGGATGTTTTCCGGTCGTCCTCGATAAGCAGGATTCGCATCAGCCCGATCGTTCCCGGCATGCCTGGGGCTAGATTTAGCCGAGAGGGCGGCTTTGCCACAACTTACGGATTGGTAAGATTTCGCGTTCCAATCACACCCTGACGACCCAATTCCGCCTGCGCCTGCGGGCCTCCGTGACATCCTCAACCTTTTCGAGCGTTTGGTAACGCTGCTCCTTCCATTTTGCTTTTTGTTGCAAGATAAAGCAGCGTAGATTTGTTGTGTCCGCACAACGCGATACGGGTTTGGTGAGATGGGTAAACTTTGGCAGCGGATCACGTATTGCCGTCATCGCAGCGAGCTCTGGGCACTCGCTTTGGCGAAGCGGGCGCCTTGCCTGGCTATCTATCCGATCGGAATTGTCGTCTTGTTCTGGTGGGGGGGTGCTCCGTCGCTGATTGTTTTCCCGATTGTTTTATTGCTCGAGAACCTCGGCAAGCTCGGCGAATTAATGTTGGCTCTCTTGGCAATCCCGGGTCTTGTGGTGCTGGGGTTCGCCTTACCATGGTTCTCTGGCTGGTGCGATATTGCAGTCGGTCTGATGTTTGGTCGCTTCACCGCCGCGAGCGCCAAGGAGAAAGCCTTGGCGGAATCAATCCATGCCTACCGGACGAGGGCCATTTGACCCTCAGTGAGAGCTTTCACAAACTCCATCGCAAGGGCCTCTTCTGGAGCGCGCTACGATCCGATCTTGTGTCCCGATGCCACTAGATGCCGACCAGAGCATTTCCGTTTTTCTCCGAGTCACGGAAATGCTCTATCTCTTTGTTTCACGCAATTTCCCGAGGCAAAACCGCTCCGCACTTTTGCTGGAATTGCTCTAGCCGTGAGGCCAACCCGCCCCGGCTGTCTCGACCTCGACGGACAAGAGCTGGCCAGTTCCGCCCATCTGGTCCATCTTGTCCATCCCGAACCATCTGGCGGCAGTTATGTAGAGGGTGGTTCGATCAGGTCCGCCCAGCATGCAGGCGAAGGCGCCGCGATCGAGCTTCACTTCATCGAGGAGCGCGCCGCCTTCACGAACCCTGCGGCAGTAAGCATTGGGGACGTCGGCGTACCAGATCGCGCCTTCAGCGTCGAAGCATATGCCATCGGGCGGCCCGGGAAGATCGGCCCAAACCCTTCGATGGGCAAGTTGCCCGTCGGCGGCGACATCAAACGATGTCAGCCGTTTCGCCCAGCTTTCGGCGCAAACCAGTGTGCGCCCGTCCGGAGAGAGAGCCATTCCGTTCGGAAACTGAAAGCCTTCCGCTTGTGTTTCGACCGTCCCGTCTGGATGTATCAGCAGGATCGCGGGGCCGTTGACGTAGATCCGGCCTTGCGGATCGATCACGATCTCGTTCCAGCCATTCGCTCCCAACTCGGCGAACTCTTCCAGTCCGGAGCCGTTGAACCGCAGCAAATGCGATGCCCTGGACGCGATGACGTACATGTCGCCCTGTGGTCCGAAGTCGAATGACAGGGGCGGGGCTTTCGCGGTTGTCGCCACTGTGACAGTTCCGTGCTCGCTCAAGGCGAGGATTTCGCCGCTTGTCCAATCCGCGAACCACAACTCGCCGTCATGCCATCGTGGGCATTCGACCAGCCCCCGGTCTTCCAACCGAACCCTTGTCCTGTTCATTTCGCCCTCCTGTCGTTCTGCGCCTCGGCCCGTCGAATGGAGCCACGTTGTAAAGACGAACAAGGCAAGTCAATGCCGACACGTGTCTGGCGAAAAGGGCAATCACGGCCGTATCTCCCGTACCAGCGGCGTTGACATCAGGACAACGCCTGGATCAACCGCGAAATTGAAGCTGACGCGGCACGCCTGTTCGCATCCGGAGGAAGAGCACCCCGCAGGCGGGACACCGACCCGCGACTGGTTACGCAGAAAGTGCCACAAACCTTGCCGGTATGCGGCGTCGCAAACGGGTCCGGAGTGCCCCTCAAAGGGCGGCAGGTGGCACCACCCGCCAACCCCAGAGTGTCAGATCATGCTCGACATGCCGAGCGCGCTGAGCAGGTCGTTCTGAATTGGGCTTACCGCGTCGTTCAGCCGCTGGACACCGAGGTCCATGCCCTCAGGCATGACGACCGTGCGCAATGGACGTCGTTCCGTGGCCTCGACCAGTCGTGCGATGGCATCGGCCACGCGTTGGGGCCGCGGCGGATTAGCCTCGTCGTGTCCGTCGTTGGCGTGGGCCTTGATCTGACCCGGTATCGCCGCAACCTCGCCGTAGGATGCAAGCACGGTCTGGTCGGATGGCTCCGGGCTCGACGAGATGAGGTTGCTGGGGAACGGCCCCGGCTCGACGATGACGGAATCGATTCCAAATCCCTTCAGTTCATACCGATAGGCTTCGGCAAGCGCTTCGAGTGCGAACTTGCTCGCGGAGTAGGTGCCGAAGAACGGAAAGACCACCCGACCCATCAGCGATGTCACATGAACGAGGAGTCCGCTGCCGGCGGCACGCATATGCGGCAGAACGGCGCGGTCGGCCCGCACGGCGCCGAAGAAATTGACCGCAAATAGCCGTTCGACGTCCGCGACAGTGTAGGCTTCCGTGACCCCGACGGGCATTATTCCGGCATTGTTGATCAGGGCATCGATCTTTCCGTGCTGTTTAACGACCTGGTCGATCGTGGAATTGACCGACGCCTCGTCGGCAACGTCCATTTCAAGGACTTGCAGCACATGCCCTTCAGCTTTCACCGCGTCGATAAGATCGCTCCGCACTTGGGCATTTCGCCCTTCGACGTCCCGCATGGTCGCAACAACCGTATGGCCCCGCCTCGCAAGCTCCAATACCGTGAGTTTTCCAAAACCACTGCTTGCGCCGGTCACAACAACGACTTTTCCGCTCATCTTAAGTCCTTTCTCTGAAATCCAAGGGGCGTCGCACCATAGACAGACCTGTATGTACTTGCAATCCAAAAATTGACAGAATAGTCTGTCTATATGTGGACAAAGAATCTGAGGTGATGGAAGATGCCAACGAGCAGCGTGCTTGAGTTTGTGGATGTGGAGGGACAACCGCTTAACGTCCTCGCCCCGCGAGAACGTATATTAAAGACGGCATCGGACCTGTTTTACCGGTTCAGCATCCACTCTGTCGGGATCGACCGCATCATTGCCGAAAGCGGCGTGGCGAAGATGACGTTCTACAAACACTTTCCATCGAAGGCAGACCTGATCGCTACCTATTTGCGTTACAAAACGGACACCTGGTTTCAGATGCTCGCAACGTCGACTGAAAGAGCCGGGCTTTCGCCGCTGGAGCGCGTCCTCGCTATTTTTGACGCGTTGGAGGAACCGTTCCGTGCGCCTTCTTTCCGCGGCTGCCCATTCGTAAAGGGGTTAGCCGAGTTCGGACCGGAGGCCAACTCCCCAGAGGTACAGGCGACCATCGGTGCGTATTTCAGGGGCTTGCATGAATTTGTTGCGTCACTCATCGAGCCGTTGGCATTGAGCCAACCCGAAAGAGCCGTGATCCAGATCCTGTCGCTCTTCCAAGGCGCGATGGTGATCGCACAATCGACGCGCGATCCTGCAATAGTGGACGCAAACCGCGATGCAGCCAGAGTGTTGCTGGAAGATGGGTTGATCTCGTCGTCCGAACCTGGAGTTCGTGAGGTGGTGGGGTAGGCGACCCGGCGCCACCGCCGCTCGAGGCCGCGGCTTCCCACGTCTCCGTTGGAGTGCGTTGAACGCAATATTCACAGCAGGGAAATGGTATGAACATCGGAATTATCGGCGCAGGGAATATTGGGGCAACGCTGGCGCGCAAGCTCGCGGCGGCAGGTCACGAGGTCAAACTTGCCAACTCAAAGGAACCGGAATCTATCCGCGACCTCGCCGCGGACGTTGGTGCGACGGCAACGACCAAGCAAGATGCCGTGACGGGGGTGGATATTGTGATCCTTTCCATCCCGTTTTCGGCTCATCGCGATCTTGCCAATTTGTTCGAAAATGTTCCCGAGAACGTCGTTGTCGTAGACACGTCCAATTACTACCCGTTCCGTGACGGAACGATCACCGACGTCGATGATAGCAAACCGGAAGCGGTCTGGGTCAGCGAGCAGATCAACCGACCGGTCATTAAAGCCTGGAATGCGGTGCTTTCTGCGACGCTCGCGGAAAAAGGCGTAGACAAGTCGCAACCCGGCCGCATCGCCCTTCCGGTGGCGGGTGATGACCTCGAAAAGAAGTCGATTGTCATGCAGTTGGTAGAGGCGACGGGCTTCGACGCTTTCGATGCCGGGGGTCTCGCGACCTCATGGCGACAACAGCCAGGCACGCCTGCCTATTGCACGGAACTGTCTGCTGACGAGCTGCAAACGGCGCTCGAAAAAGCTGACCAAACCCGCTCGGCGGGCAACCGCGAGGCCCTGATCAAAGTCTTCATGGAACAAGGCGGCAGCCTTACTCACGATGAAATCGTAGCCCAAAACCGCGCCGGGACCGCGTGAGCGATAAGAAGACATCATGAAGTCCTCAGGCTAATTTCACGCCGTGAGGGCGCATGACGGGAGCTCTTATGCATAAAGGCAGCTGTCTCTGTGGCACAGTGAAATACGAAGTTCGCGGCGAGCTAGGTGCGGCGATCTTTTGCCATTGTTCGCGTTGTCGCAAGGCGACCGCTACCGCATTCGCGAGCAATGCGCCCGTTGCGACCAGTGACTTCGTCATCATTGAGGGCGAGTCGGCGCTGAAGGCATTCGATTCTTCCCAGGCGTTCATCGCCTCTTCTGTTCCAACTGCGGTTCGCCCATCATCAGTCGCCGCGATGCGATGCCGGATGTCGTGCGCTTGCGGCTGGGGACGCTCGATACGCCGCTGCCGGCGCCGCCGACCGCGCATTATTTCGTCGCCTCGAAGGCCGAATGGTACGATATACACGACGACTTGCCACAGTTCGCGTAGCGCTCATCGATGCCAGCACGAAAGCCGTCTCCGGTGACGATCTCAGCCAAACCGCGATCTTGAAGAGCGGAATTCCGTTGCCTAAATCAGCGGCACTCACGCCATGAAAGGAGGTAAACGATGGCACTTGATACTTTTGAACACCCGATTTACGCGCAACGGAAGTACTTCGTGCAAGAGGTCGCCGGGCTTGACGACGTCTTTGACTTTCTCGACGAATGGCCACAGGAGAAACGCGGTATCACCTATGAGGTGATGTTGGACGCCTGCCGGAAAGCAGCCAACCGTCAACTTCCCGCGTCGGTCGTCGCGGCGAATTTCAGTCGCTTTCTCAAAAAGCATGGCAAGCTCGCCGACATGGAAGACGTGCCCCTGCACCTGCGGCGGGTCAGCGATCGAAATGTCTCCGGCATCTAGCACCGAAGGTGATCACCGCGGCCCAGGGAGGCCCGAGGGGCGCGCGTCGCCCAGCTCGATCCGTCCGGTTGAAAGCAGATGTCCTGGTAGGCGTTCAACGCCCTGGAGCCATCCGCAATTGCCGAGGGGTTCGACCGGGCTTCCTGCGTTCGCAATGACCACACGTCGAAGACGACTTCCGCGGCTGCCTGAGAAAGCGAAACGCTGTTGCGGAAGAAGACCAGGTAGCGAGGCATTGCGCCGGAACCAAAACACGCTCGCTGAGTTCGGCAAAATGAAGTCCTGATTGGACTGGGAAGGCCTACTGGAAAGGAGGACGCAGGAAGCAGCCGTAGCAAATTTAGGATTCTACTGCCGCAGCCTTTCAGTATGCGGCCCCGATTTTTGCGGTCGACTCTCTGCTCACCTGAGGAGATTTTGCCGATGAAGATCGCTCAGATTGCCCCGCTTGCAGAAAGTGTTCCGCCGAAATTATACGGGGGAACCGAGCGGATTGTTTCGTATCTTACCGAAGAACTGGTGGCCCAAGGCCACGATGTGACGCTGTTTGCCAGCGGTGATTCCGTTACCAATGCCCGCCTCGTGCCATGCTCGAACACTGCCCTGAGGCTAAATCCCGCCATCAAGGACCACCTGCCGCATCAGATCCTTATGCTTGAGGAAATCCGCAGGCGCGCGCACGAATTCGATGTCCTGCATTTCCACGTCGATCTGCTGCATTTCCCGCTGATCCGATATTTTGCCGACCGCACCGTCACAACGCTGCATGGGCGGCTCGACCTGCCGGATCTCTGGCCTTTCTACAAGGCGTTTCCGGATATTCCCCTGGTATCGGTCTCCAATGACCAACGCCACCCAATGCCGCCGGTCAACTGGTTGGGGACGGTCTATCACGGCCTGCCCGGTAGCCTCCTACCTTTCACGGAAAAGCCGGCGGGCGGTTACCTCGCGTTCCTCGGACGGATCGCTCCGGAGAAGCGGCCTGATCGGGCGATTGAAATCGCAGCCAAGGTCGGCATGCCGCTGAGGATCGCAGCCAAGATCGACAATGTCGACAAACATTATTGGGAAACGGCAATTCAGCCGATGGTGATGAGCCATCCGAATGTTGAGTTCATCGGCGAGATCAACGATCACCAAAAGGCGGACTTCCTGGGCAATGCCGGCGCGTTGCTTTTCCCGATCGACTGGCCTGAGCCCTTCGGGCTTGTGATGATCGAGGCGATGGCCTGCGGCACACCGGTTCTTGCCTTCCGCAGCGGCTCGGTCCCGGAGGTGGTCGACGACGGGATCTCGGGAATTTTGGTGGATACCGTTGCCGAAGCTGTCGAGAGCATCGAATGGGCACTGCAGCTTGATCGGCGTAAGGTGCGGGCGAACTTCGAGCGACGTTTTACTGCGGGACGTATGGCAAGAGACTATCTCGCCGTCTACGGCCAGCTGCACGGATTCCGCGCAAAAGCCCCGCAGCGCCGGCGCGCGAACCGCCCGATATCGATTGGCCAGGTTGTGGCATAAAAAACGGAGGCGACATGTGACGACATCTGCAGGCGGCAATTCAAATCCCGCAGCAACCAAGCAAGTGGCGCCGATTGCGCAGTTCTTCATTCCCGCTGCCGCGTCGCTGCAGGAGCGGCAACCACGTACATTAAAGCACGGCGATACATTCGCGGTCTTCGACCACAATGGCGATGCTCTTTCCGGACCAGGAAGTCCCGATGGGCTCTTTCACCGCGACACGCGATATCTTTCGCATCTCTACCTGACGCTCGAGGATCGGCGTCCGATGCTGCTGTCGTCGACAATGCGCGACGACAACGCCACGCTCACCTGCGATCTGACGAACCCGGACTTCCTTGGCAAAGATGGAAAGCTGCGCCTCGAGCATGATCTCATCCATATTCGAAGGACACGCTTTCTATGGTCGGGACGTTGTTATGAGCGCCTGGCAGTGACGAACTATGACGACACCGATCATCACCTGCGGATGAAGCTGGAATTCTTTTCGGACTTTGCTGACCTCTTCGAAGTGCGAGGCACCGTGCGGGCAAAAAGAGGCCGTAGCCTGCCGGCCGTCATCGAAGATGGAAGCGTCCTTCTTTCCTATATCGGCCTCGATGAAAAAACACGGACAACCCGCGTCTCGTTCGATCCGGCTCCCGATGAACTCGCACCGGATCTGGCAGTGTACGACCTCCACTTGAGCGCGCGCGGCAGCCGCTCGATCTTCATCGAGATCGACTGCGACCGTTCGGAGAAGGATCGCCGCGTCAACGGCTTTTTCCTCGCCATGCGCGATGCTCGACGGGCATTGCGATCGTCGATGGCAAGGGCGGCATCGGTCTCGAGTTCCAATCAGATCTTCAACCAGCTTGCGCGGCGAAGCGTGTCCGACCTTTACATGCTGATCACCGACACGCCTGAAGGGCCGTACCCGTATGCCGGGACGCCGTGGTTCAGCACGGTGTTCGGCCGCGACGCGATCATCACCGCGCTGCAGACGCTCTGGCTGGATCCCGCCATCGCAAAGGGCGTACTTCGCCATCTCGCCGCCAATCAGGCGACCGATATCAATCCCGCTTCGGATGCCGAACCCGGCAAGATCCTCCATGAGGTTCGCTTCGGTGAAATGGCCGAGCTGGGAGAGGTTCCGTTCCGCCGTTACTACGGCAGCGTCGATTCGACCCCGCTGTTTGTCATGCTGGCGGGGAGCTACCTGGACCGCACCGGTGACACGGCGACGCTTCATCAGCTTCTGCCGCATATCGAGGCGGCGCTGACCTGGATCGACGAATATGGCGACCGCGACGGTGACGGCTTCGTCGAGTACGGGCGCCAGACCTTGGAGGGCCTGATCAACCAGGCCTGGAAGGACAGCCACGATTCGGTTTTTCATGCGGACGGGACACTCGCCAAGGGACCGATCGCGATTGCCGAGGTACAGGCCTATGTCTATGGCGCGTGGCAAGCGGGCGCGGAGATGTTCCGCAGACTACACCGGCCCGAGCGCGCTGCGACATTGCTGGCGAAGGCAGAAGGGCTGCGACGTGCTTTCGATGTCCGTTTCTTCGACGAGGAACTCGGAACGTTCGTGCTGGCGCTGGACGGAGACAAGCGAGCCTGTCGGGTTCGCTCTTCGAATGCCGGCCATGCTCTCATGACCGGTATTGCCTACCCCGAAAGAGCTGAACAGGTGGCGCACACCTTGATGAACGCCTCGTCCTTCTGCGGCTGGGGCATTCGCACCATTCCCGCCACCGAGGCGCGCTACAACCCGATGAGCTACCACAACGGATCGATCTGGCCGCACGACAATAGTCTGATTGCCATGGGGCTTGCGCGCTATGGCTTCAAGGCAGCGGCAGCGCAAATCTTTGAAGGTCTGTTCGCAGCCTCGACCTATATCGAACTACGCGGGCTTCCCGAGCTGTTCTGCGGTTTTTCCCAACGGCGGTCGCATGGACCGACCTTCTATCCCGTGGCGTGCTCCCCGCAGGCCTGGGCCGCGTCAGCGCCTTTGTCGTTGCTGCAATCGTGCCTCGGCCTGGATTTCGACCCGAACGCCTTGCAGATCAGCTTTAACCAGCCGCGCCTGCCGGCATTCCTGGATGAGATCACCCTGCGGCATCTTATGGTTGGCTCCGGTTCGGCTGACGTCACCATTCGCCGGTCCGGTCGACAGGTCGTCGTAGACGTCGTGGATCGTAACGGAGATGTACGCGTTCTCACGACCGCTTAGTTCGGCAACCTCTGCGGCAGTCTAGGACGTCAGGCGGGCCGGCGTCACCCATGAGCTGTACATTCTTGCGCAAACCTGCTTCCAACAGCTCGAAATTGCCTTCATCCCCGACGCGCCGGGAACCGAACATGCCGTCGCTTGTTTTCACAGCGCATAAGCTGAGCACGTCGGAGCGAGCACATGAACCCGAAAAGCACGTTGAGCATCGCCGGCCATCCGATCCATCCCATGTTGATCCCGTTCCCGGTCGCCTTCTTCGTCGGAACGCTTGTCACCGATATCCTCCACAGCCGATCCGGCGACCCGTTCTGGCCGGCGGCGTCGAACTTGATGCTGGCGGCCGGTCTCATCATGGCAGCCCTGGCAGCACTCGCCGGATTGACCGATTTCTTCGGCGACAGCCGCATCCGCAGCTTGCAGGCTGCGTGGTTCCACATGATCGGCAACATCGTCCTCGTTCTGATCGAGGCCGTCAGCCTTTGGCGTCGGGTCGCACAAGGCCCTGATTTCATCGTGCCGACCGGGCTGGCGCTGTCTTTGATCGCCGTCGCGCTGCTGTTGTTCAACGGCTGGAAAGGCTGGGAAATGGTGTATCGCCACCGGGTCGGCGTCAGCGAAGAGACGAGCAATTCGACGCGGTGAGGGCGGCGGCAAACCTCCGCAAACTCCATCGACGGAGGATCCATGCTGGCCTCCATCGGCGGCGCGTGAATCCCAGGCTCGAGGCCTGGGATGACGGAGGGTGGGAGCGCCGCCCCGGCATCCCGTGACGGAGTTTTCAACTTGCCGCCGATGATATCGGTCACACGACCGCTGCCCGTCTCGGGAGAACGAGATCGCCCACCGTGTAGGTGTGGAACTCGCTTTTGGAGACCGTATCGAGCCTCCGGAACTTCTCGACGAAGACCGGATCGGAGAAGAATTCGTCGACGTTGCCGGCGCCCTGGATCGCCTCGACATTGACCACCGTCTGGCCGTCGCTGCTCTTTGCCAGGCTGCTCCACAAAAAGCCTTCTTTCCGATCGGCGACGTAGTGCACGACATCCTGGATGATGTCGAAGGCTTCCTGCTGCTTGCCCGGATGGACATGGATGACGTTGACGATGAAGGTCGTTGGTGCGGGCGCGCCGGCAAAGGCGGCAATGAGGTTCGTTTCCATGTGTGTCTCCATCTGAAGCTCGGGCCATTGCGGCCCCGGCGACATCTGGATATTGCGATCGAGATAGCGGATAAATGGGCGCCTATTCGCAACACACCGGATAAAAATTCCGCAATAGGATGTTCATTGGACAAGCTCGGCACGCTCGGCATCTTCATTCAGGTGGCAGAAGTTGGAAGCTTCGTGGCAGCCGGCCACCGTCTCGGCCTTTCGGGCTCGGCCGTCGGCAAGGCGATTGCCCGGCTCGAAGACGAGCTGCGCGTCCGGTTGTTCAATCGCTCGACCCGCAGCATGGCCCTCACGGAGGAAGGCAGGTTCTTTCTCGAGGCGTGCTGGCGCATTCAATCGGAATACGAGTCCGCCCAGTCGCGGCTGTCGAATGCGCAGCTCGTTCCCAGCGGGCAGCTGCGCGTGAGCCTTCCGCTGGCCGGCATGCTGCTGATGCCGTCCATCACCGCCTTCATGCAAACCTATCCGTACATCAATCTCGACCTCGACTTTTCCGATCGTCTGGTCGACGTCATCGAAGAAGGGTTTGACGCCGTCATCCGCACCGGCGAGGTGAGGGACACCCGGCTGATGAGCCGGAAGCTCGGCACGTTCAGGCACAGGATCGTTGCCGCACCGGAATATCTGATGGCCCATGGCCATCCGCAAGTGCCGGAAGACCTTCTGGAGCATCGTTGCCTTCACCACCGTTTCGCCAATTCCGGCAAGCTCGAGCCCTGGCCGCTGGCCCGCGATGGAGATGAGGTCAAAATCGACCTGCCTGTGACGACGGTGGCGAGCACCCTGGAGCCGCTCATCTATCTCGCGGAGCGATCTTTCGGGATCACCTGTCTTCCGGCATTTGCCGTGGCCTCGGAGGTCGCAGAGGGCAAACTGGTTTCGCTGCTGAATGATTGTCTGGCCGACACCGGGACGTTTCGGGTCCTCTGGCCGACAAACAGATATCTTTCCCCCAAGGTTCGGGTGTTCGTCGACTATATGGCCACCAATCTCTTCGCCGGATGATGGCTCCGATCGCTGGGCGAAGTGTTTGCCCGCATTTCCGGCTTCTGAGCGGACCTTCTGGTTATCGAAGGACGCGGCTGTTTTGCGCCCGCAATTCGGTCATTTAGGGCGACCTCGCCATTCATGGAAAGCCGACATTGCGCGATACGGAAGCCTCAGCCTGGGCGGCTTTTGCGATAACTTCGCACGGCCCTCACGGTGAGCGAGGCGCACGCCGACGTCGACCCAGTCGACCCAGTTTGACCCCTGGAGGATGGCCTGCGCCTCGGAGGCGCGGGCGTCGTCGACCTTGGCCGTGACCAGGCTGCCGCCGCGGCGAACACCTTCGGCATAGAGGTGGGCATCGTCTTCCGAAACGCCGGAGTCGGTGAGGGCGCCGACCAGGCCACCAACCGCGCCGCCAGTGACGGCGCCAGCGACAGCCCCGGCCGCAGTTACGGCGAGCCAGCCTGTGGCAACCACCGGCCCGACACCAGGAATGGCCATCAGGCCCAGTCCGGTGAGCAGGCCGCCGGCGCCACCGACGGCAGCGCCGATGCCGGCGCCGATCGCGGCATCCTCGGCAACGTCAGAGTCGCGATGGACGGGGTCAGCCTTGTTGGAGACGATACTGATGTCGTTCGAGGGAATGCCTGCCGCTTCCAATTTGGTGACGGCGGAGCGAGCGTCCGAATAGTCGTCGAAAAGTCCGGTTACAGTTCTCATCATACTTCTCCTTGGGTTACTTGGCGACGATGTCGCCTTGATAATCGAGGGCGATGGAGACGGCTTTCCCGTCCTTCATGCCGGAGACCCTCGAGATCCCCTTGCCGTCGAGCTTGAGGTTCTTGACATCGGTGTAACCCGCTTCCGCAATACGATCCTTCGCCTGAGCTTCGGTAAAGCTGTTGGCGCCCTCAGCGGGCGCAGTCGGATTTTTGGTGTCTGGGGCTGCAACCGTAGGTATATTCCCATCCGCAGATGGAGCCGGTGTTGTCTGGGCAAGGGCTGCAACTGTAGACGCGCAGAGAATGGTCGCCGCAAAGGCGATCTTCTGCATATGTGTTTCCTCCACTTTGCGGATCAGATGACGATCCGTGCTGTGAAAACACGCAGAGGAGATCTTTGTTCCCGGAGAATATGCACTTGATTTTTATGGATATATGGCAACGCAGACGACCTGTCGGACTATTCTCTATCGTGCCGGGCCAATGCAAGCAGACAACAATGGAAGGGATATCCGGTGATCCATGGCGCGCCTCCAGGAAGCTTCTGAGAGTGAGATCGGATCTTTAAATCAGAAGTTGCATTTCCGTTAAATGGTCAGGAGGTGGCAGGGCGGGACCGCTCTTCTGCCGAGCGCTTCGTGCGGCGACGGATGCGGCCCCGCCGGTGTCAGTGACCGGCCGGAATACGGGCGATGACCTTGATCTCAAAGTCGAAGCCGGCAAGCCAGTTGACGCCGATGGCGGTCCAGTTCGGGTAGGGCGGCTTGCTGAACATCTCCTGCTTGACCGCCATGATCGTTCCGAACTGGTTTTCGGGGTCGGTGTGAAAGCTGGTGACGTCGACGATATCATCCAGCGTTGCGCCCGCGGCACTCAGCGTCGCCTTGAGGTTTTCAAAGGCAAGCCGCACTTGGCTTTCGAAATCGGGTTCGGGAGTCCCGTCCGGACGGCTGCCGACCTGTCCGGATACAAACAGCAGATCACTGGATCGGATTGCGGCGGAATAGCCGTGCTTTTCGTAAAGAGCGTGCCTGTCGGCAGGAAAGATTGCTTCGCGTTGGGTCATTCTGATCTCTCTTCATTGTTGACAACGACCGCTGAGCGCGACGTATCGCTTCACATCTCGCGCCCCATTTGATATACGGTTCGTATGTGAAATGTATGAGATACGCATCGTATGTCAAGTCCATATACGCTTCGTATATGAAATTGAGGGATCGGATGGCAAGAAAACGCAGCGAAACGATGCTGGAAAATCGCGTCAAGCTGATCGCAGCGGCGCGCAAGACCTTTGCGGAAAAGGGGTACTCCGCAGCATCGATGGACGAATTGACCGCTGACGTCGGTCTGACACGGGGCGCGCTCTATCACAACTTCCAGGACAAGCGCGGGCTGCTGGCGGCGGTGGTCGATCAGATCGACACGGAGATGGCGGTGCGCGCTCAGGAGATCGGGGCGCGCGCAGGGAGTGATTGGCAGGGCCTGCTCGCCGAGGGTGCGGCCTATATCGAGATGGCGCTCAATCCGGAAGTCCAGCGCATCGTTCTGCTCGACGGACCGGCGGTGCTGGGCGATCCCTCGCAATGGCCGAGCCAGAACAATTGCCTGCAGGTGACCAGGAGCACCGTTGAGCGCCTGATCTCCCAAGGCATCCTCAAGCCGCTCGACCCGGAGGCGGCCGCCCGATTGCTGAGCGGCGCGGCTCTCAATGCCGCCCTCTGGATTGCCGCCAGCCAAGATCCGCAGGGCGTGCTGCCGAAGGCGGTCGAGGCTTTCCATGCCTTGGCGGCGGGTCTGCTGGCGGAGCGTTTGTAATCTGGGAGCTGGTTGCCAAGCTTACGGGCCTGAGGCCCCTGGGATGACAGAAGGTGGCCCCTTGGCACAGCCGTCTCGACACCTGTTTGCCGATGCAGGCGCCGCAAAGCCCGGCCTGGCGGTCAAAGGAATGCGTTCTGACGCTGACATAAATGGGTGCGAGTGACACGCCCAAATCGCCATCAGCGAAATTTGGCTCAGCCCGTCGACACGACACCCAAGCTGAGGACCCACATTTCGCGATAGCAGAAGTCGGGATCGGAAATCAGACGCTCTGGCTCTTCGCCGATCGCCTTCCATTGGTGATGGTCCGCTTCCGTCAAATCGCACGTTTGGGCAAGTCCAGACAAGAATTCCAGATTGTTTCGGATGTATTCGCGTTCCACCGGCCTGAGTGGCTGACGGCGCTCTGCCAGCGTTGTAATGGCAGAGACGTTCTCTAGGCCCGCCGCGCGAAACCAGGCTGACACGCGAGTTCCTCTCATGGCGCCGGTCATCTGTACGTCATCGGACAGCGCATCGAGCAGACGCCACATCAGTTTGGGATCCTGCGGCTGATACTGCCAAACCGAGATATCAACCTCCTTCACGGCAATAAGTCCGCCTGGTTTTACGACGCGGCAGAACTCCCCGATCGCTTGGGTGAGCTCCTCATCGCTCAGGTACTGGATGACGTTCGCGCTCCAAACTGCATCGAACGTGCCCGCTTCATACGGCAGCGCGAGGATGTCACCGGTTCGCACACTAATCGGACAGGCAGGCTGCTGGCTTGCAATCAAGCGTTCGATTGCCTCAACATTTTCCTGTGCCAGATCTAGAGCATAGATATGCCCCTCGACGCCCAACAGTTCCGCCATCAATGGGAGGAAGACCCCATTGCCTGCACCCGCATCAAGCACTGACCAGCCAGGTCGGATGCCGACGGCACGGAGAGTGGCATCATACTCGTCCTTCAGTGCCTGGTAGTGAACGTCGAGGTGCCCTCCGGCGCTGAGCTTATGGCCAACCGATGTGACCTGTTGTAAATTTGAAATATTGCTCATCTGCCTGGCTGGTCCGAGTTCGCAACAATAAATTTAAAGGAACGTGGCTTTGTGGCGCAGGTCAGTCTGCCTTGCGTGTCAGCTCGAATTAGAAGCCGGTTCGCGCGGGTACGCCACCCTATGGTAGGAATACCGATTATCCGGGACTGTCAACTGTCGCTCGGACCCATATCAAGAGTTCCTCGCATGAACCCGTATGCGCACTCCAAAGGAGTAGTGTGGCACTTGCTCCCAATGACGCGTTATTCGCGCTCAACTATCGCAGAGTATACGTTTTTCCGACATAATGGAGCAGGTGCCACATGCTGAATTCCACCTGACCGGTGAGGGAATTCTCCGGTATTGTCTAGCGAATACCATCGACGGCATCGAGGCCCGTCGACCAGCGGCTACTTCGAGGCACTCGACCAGTAGCCCGTCGTCCGTTCCGTTCGACGGTGGAGTGTTTCTCCGGATCGGAAGCGGCTCAATGGACTTCTACCCAAGGCGCAAATACCATAGGCGCAATTCTACCTTATCGGGTACATTACCCAAATGGCCGAAGAACGCGTCCAGCGCCGTCTTGCAGCAATCGTCGTCGCGGACGTCGTCGGCTATTCGCGTTTGATGGAGGGGGACGAGGTTGCGACCCTGGCGGTGCTGAAGGAGCGCCGGGTGACGATTCTCCAGCCTGTCGTGCGCGCGCATGGCGGCCGCATCGTCAAAGTGATGGGAGACGGGGTTCTCCTGGAGTTCCCAAGCGCGGTCAACGCCCTGTCCGCAGCAATCGAGTTGCAGCGGAAGATGGCGGATGCAAACACTGCCCTGCCAGAGGCGCGCCGTATCGTCTTGCGCATCGGGATCAATCTCGGCGATGTCGTCATAGAGGGCGGTGACCTTTATGGCGACGGCGTCAACATCGCCGCACGCCTACAAAGCCTGGCCGAGTCGGGTGCCATCTACGTGTCGGCGGGCATCCGTGATCAAGTCAATCGTAAGGTTGCGGTTGGCTTCGACGATCTTGGAGCGAAATCTCTGAAAAACATCGCCGAACCGGTCCATGTCTATCGCGTACTCGATGAACCCGCCGCCCCGATCGGTCGCGAAGGACAAGCGGCGCTGCCGCTGCCTGCCAAGCCATCCATCGCCGTGCTGCCGTTCACGAACTTGAGCGGGGAAGCCGAGCAGAACGTTTTCACAGACGGGTTGACCGAAGACCTGATTACCGACCTTTCAAGAAATGCGGGCCTGTTTGTTATCGCGCGCCATTCGACCTTTGCCTACAAGGGAAAATCGGTCGACGTTCGATTGATTGCACGCGATTTGGGCGTCCGCTACATCCTGGAGGGCAGCGCACGCCGCGCCGCCGGTCGCGTGCGCATCAACGTTCAGCTCATCGACGCGGTCGGCGGAGATCACCTCTGGGCCGAACGCTACGACCGAAACCTTGAAGACATATTTGGTGTGCAGGACGAAGTCACAGACAAGATTGTCGAGGCCCTAGTTGGACGGTTGGCAGCGTTGCCGGCGCGCAATCGACCGAAGAGCCTGGTGGCTTATGACAGTTGTGTTCGCGGGCGAAGTTTAATCTCAGCGTTCACCAGTTCTCCAGAAGCGATCCGCGAGGCCGAAATGCTGTTGACCCAGGCAGTTTCCATCGATCCCGAATATGCGGAGGCATTTCACTGGCTGGCCTTTGTTCACTGGCAATTGTGGGCACACAGCATCGAACCCACGGAGGAGAACCGATCAAGAGCCCTTGAACTGGCGCGCAAAGCCGTTGCATTGGACGAGAACGACGCTGCCAGTCATTGGATTCTCGGATATTTGTTGGCCTATGAAAAGCGCTGGCCCGAGTCCGATGAAGAGTTCGCGTCCGCCTTCGCACTGGAACCAAATCATGCGGATGCCCTGGTCATGTGGTCTGAGTTTGCGGCGTTCGCAGGTCGCGCATCGGAAGCGATCGAACTGATCCAAAGGGCGCTTCGACTAAATCCGCACCCGGCCGGGTGGTATTATTGGGAGCTTGGACTCGCTTACTACGCGGCCGGCCAGTATGTAGAAGCCGTCAAGATTTTGCGCATGGAGGCGACCTACCGCAGCGCCTCGCGCCGCATACTGGCGGCTAGCCTTGCTCAGCTCGGACGCGGAGACGAGGCGACCCGTGAGGCAGCTCTTTTCATGGCGACAACGCCGAATTTCAGGATTTCTCACTGGGCCACTGCGCAGCCCGCCCGCGACGTGGACACGGTCCAGCGCTTCGTCGAAGGCTACCGCATGGCCGGATTGCCGGATTGAATGGGAAGAGACTCGGTTTGAGATATTCTCGGTACGCGTTTTTCGACGGCGTGAAATTCAGTCGCATTGCGATGCCACTTCACGCCTCCACGTCACCACAGCGAACATCAAAGCATTTTGTTGAGGCATATTCAGAGGGGCACTTGTGAGCGTCAGGCTGTCGCCAGATAAGTTGCAGTATCTGACTTGCTCGCTTCCGACCCAAGGCTCAAACCAAGCGATATCGACGGTTGTAACGAGGCGGTTGGGCGGCTCCACCCTATATTGGCCCGAGTAAGCCAGCATCGAACGGAAAGCCACCGCCTCATCGGCTTCGGTCTTTGGGTCTGACCGACCATCAGGCGTGATCAGGGCGAACATGCGGCCTTCGGGATTAAACGTTACCGCTCCGGACGGGCGCTCGCCCCAAGGCTGCGTTCGCCTGCCCGTTGCGCAGTCCTCCATGTGAAAAGACTCGATGATCCAGATACCGACCAAGTCTTTAGCGTGCATCGGATAACCTCCAGTTCACCGTCGCGAACAATTGCCGTAGTTCGGACCGAACGCCACTGTTTTTCTCGCTGAGCATAGCTGGGAAAGACCGCTGCCGGATTGCGAAATCTTCAATAAGGGCTTTCGTAGCAAAACCGCCAGCGCTGAACTATTCCGACAACACCAAAGCCATCGCGAAATAGACTTGCGAATCGCATAAGTGCGTGCTTATGTGTGTGCATGATCGAGAATGATATTTTCCGAGCCTTGGCTGACCCGACCCGCCGCGCGATCTTCGAGAAGCTGGCGGCAGGCGGCATGAATGCCAGTGCCCTGCGTGAGGGCATGGAGATCAGCCAGCCGGCAATGTCGCAACACCTCTCGGTTTTGCGGAGCGCAAAGCTCGTCAGGGAAGAACGGCAGGGGCGTTTCGTGCATTACGAAGTCGATCCGGAGGGGCTGGCTCTCATCGCACAATGGTTGGCGAAATATCGCGCCTACTGGCCTGCCCGCATCGAAGCTCTCAGGGTCTTGCTGAAGGATATGGACCAATGAACGATGGAAAGGCCAAGGAGCAGAAAGACGGCATCGAACTGGAATTCGATCTGGATGAACCGCCGCAAAAGGTCTGGCGTGCAATCAGCATTCCGGAATTTCGGGAAAACTGGTTGCCGAAAAACGCTTTGGCCGATCCCGCCCCGGCCACGATCACACCTGGCGAGGAAGTCCGTTATAGCCTGCGCGACGACGCGCCACCTTTCCTTGAAAGCACGGTGACGTTCACGATCGTCCCGAACGCGACCGGCGGCACCCGCCTGCGCATTATCCACGAGCTAACCGACGCGAGGCTTGACCGGACGGCGGAAACGCCCGCGAACAGCAACAGTCCGCCCCTCATGCTCGCCGCCTGACGCGGCAAGCTCTCCCCTTTGAATTCTGGAAGATTGGAGTTCGCCGATGCGCGAAGCGATGCAACTCGTCCCTATGGTCATAGAACAATCCAGCAGAGGGGAGCGGTCTTTTGACATTTACTCCCGCCTTCTGCGCGAACGCATCATCTTCCTCAACGGCGAGGTCAACGATACCGTTTCCGCTCTGGTCTGCGCGCAGCTACTGTTCCTTGAGGCCGAGAATCCAAACAAGCCGATCAATCTTTACATCAATTCTCCGGGCGGCGCCGTGACCAGCGGCCTCGCCATGTACGACACCATGCGCTTTATCCGCGCGCCAGTTCATACGCTTTGCATGGGCACAGCCCGTTCTATGGGATCGTTCCTGCTGATGGCAGGCGAGGCCGGCGGAAGAGCTGCTTTGCCCAATGCAAGTATCCTCATTCACCAGCCATCAGGTGGCTTCCAAGGGCAGGCTTCCGACATGCTGATTCATGCCGAAGAAATTCTGAAGACCAAGCAGCGCATGACGCGGCTCTACGCGGAGCATTGCGGACGCTCCTATGAAGACTTTGAGCGCGGGATGGATCGCGACCGCTTCATGACGGCGGAAGAAGCATTGGAATGGGGTCTTATCGACCGTATTCTAAGGGTTCGGGAAGGCGAAATTCCCGATTAAAGCGACACTTGTTTTCCGGGCTTTGCAACGTCGCCGAATGGACGGTTTGCGATGCCGGCAAAAGAGTCCAGGCCTGGCGGAACCGTCGCTGCAGCTATCGGTTAATCCGCGGAGGTCGCGGCGTGCCAATCGGACGTGACGGAGATGGTGAACGCACCGGTTTTTCCGATTTCTCGGTGCGGGCAACGAAATGCCAGGCGAGCACCTTACCCGTTCGCCGCGATCTCATCTCGGACAACAGGATTCGCGAGGATCGAACCGTCAATCAGGGCCACACATCGATCACTGTCTCCTGAGCGCGGAAACCGCCGCCCGCCCATCAAAGGCGGTGGAACACGCGAGCGACGATGCACCGTGTGGATCGATCAGAGGAGGAAAAGGTCATGAGCAAAAATGATTGGAAGATTGGGCTTCGCGCGAAGCTGGAGCATCTCGTCGACGACTGCGTTGTGGCCGGGGCCAGGCAGCAGGACGTCTTCGATACGATCATCAAGGAGATCGGCAATCTGCGCGTAGCCCTCGAGCGCGATCCCGACCCTGCGGACGACGACGCTGCGGTGATAGAGGAGCCGGCGAACGACTGGCCCGCGGCCGACAGGTGACCTCAACCAACTCAAGAGGGGCACGCGACCTGCTGGGGCGGGGGCTTATGGAACCAACTGGCGCCACGGAAGGTTATAGTCTTGGCGATCGGTTTAGCTCGATCTGCGAGACGTGCTAGCCCGCGCCGGCCGCTCATAATTCACAACGGGGAATTGCTATGGAAAATGCAGGTATCGGTTGGATCGCCGCAATCGTCATCGGCGGCATTGCCGGCTGGCTCGCCGAATTGCTGATGAAGAGCAATATGGGCGTGCTGATGAACATCCTTCTCGGTATTGTCGGCGCCATCGTCGCCAACTTTATCCTGTCGCTCTTCGGCGTCGCCCTTGGCGGATGGCTGGGTTATCTGATCGCGGGCTTCATCGGAGCCTGCATCCTCATCGCTGTTGCGAGAATGGTCAGGCGGACGGTCTGATCAAACAGGAGGCGGCTTCGCAAACCGGCCGCCTTCATCACGTTTTCGGGTTAGCGTTCACGCGTGGTCGTCCGGCGTTCAGGGATTGACCCAGCGGGGGAGGCGAGGGCGCCGAGATGGTCGTAGGCGAAGACTGCGCGACGAAGTCAGCGCCCGCCGCAACCTGGAACGCGCCGGTCGCAGCGTCGCCCGATCGGACGCGGCCGCCCTGACCTCAAAGTATTAATCCGCTGAGTCGCAACGCCGGTGTCCGACCAGCAGGTCAAAATCCCGTTAGAAGACGGATCTTAACGTCCTTCGGTTGGGCCCCGCATATACTCAAGGTGACCGTTCACAGATCGGAACCGGACGCGGCGGCGGTGCGGGATGATCCTGGACGAACTTGGTGATGATCGGCTCCAGCGTCTCCTTCGGCCAGAATCTTGGGACGCCGATCTCCTGCAGACAAGAGGCGTTCCAGTACAGGCCGAGACGCGTGGGCGACTGGCCCGCCGCCACGGCCTTGGAGACCGCGGCGATGTCTTTTGACTCAGGATAGATGTAGAGGGTCGTCGGATTGTCCTTCACCATCGACAGCATCTGAGGCGTCTCCGACGGCGACCAACTGGTACAGCCGTCGCTGCGGCCGCCCGCGTAGGTGACAAGCTTCCCACGAGGAACAAATCCGTCGCTGTTGGCGTATGGACTGTCCGGTTTCTTCAACATGCAGATGCCTGAGACAAGTGCGGAGGCATGTCCGCCTATCGCGCGCTCCCTGGCGTTGCCGGTCTCGCCAATGCCGTCGAACTGCACGAACGATCTGGTCAGCAATGCGTCCTGCTTTGGGGAAACGCTGTAGTAGCCCTTGAAGGAGGTCTTGATCTCGCTCGTGAGGTAGGCTCCTCCTGCGGTCAGATTGGAATTGAGGGCGTTGCCGAAGTTCTTGGCGCACTGCCGTCCGTTGGTGAAGTTGGCGACTCCCTGCAGGTTGCGGCCACCGCCATGACCCGAGGAAATCACCCGAAAGGACCGCTCTGCCTCGCAGATGATATAGAACCGGCCTCCCGACGCCCCATCGGTCAGATCGTTCGGACGTGTTGCGTCCATGGCAAAGTAGCAGGCGCTCCGGACCTTGCCTTGCGAAACCTGCTCCAGGTAGAGTGCACGCGCCCTTTCCAGCACCTTTGGTGCGATCTCGCCGGTTCCGGCACCGACATGCGCGTTCAGCCAATCCGGAAGCCGGGACGCCCCTTCTGACGCCAAGGAATCGGAGGTCGCCGATAAACAGGCGACGGCTGCGAGCAGTCCGAAGAATTTGAGAAGTTTGAGCTGGGGATTCACGTATATCCTCCCGAATCAGATCTGCGAAGGTCCGCCATCACGATTGAAGAATGCTTAACAACGAACCTCGAGCCGGGTGGCAACGATCTGCGAATAGTCGGTCCCCGTAGGGTCGTTGAAGAACATAGTGGTCAGCATCGCCTGGTTTTCCGCGAGGATCTCCTTAGAACCGGGCCTGACCACCTTTCGCGTGCATCGGCCGAAACTGTCGCCTGACGTCTTCATGGCCGTGTCGTCGGCAAAGTCCAGGGCCGTGTAGAGCGTCGGGTCGAAGACCCGGAATACGATCAACCCTTTCAACGGCGTCTTCTGCACCGGCTTCTGACTGAACGATAGCGTGAGGGAGCCGTTCTCATAGGTGCCCTGCAGGACATCTGGCTTAGCCACCGCCACCGCCTTGCCGTTGATCGTCACGTTTGTGTAGTAGTTGTACTGGCCAAGCGATTCCCGCACCGTCTTCGCGACCGCCGCTATCTCCGCAGGGTCGAGAGTGTTGTTGCGGTTCTTATCGTAGTCGAGAAGCACCGATGACGAAAAGACTTCGTCGAAGCGCCAGTTGTCTCGCAGTTCCACCAGGCTACCGTCCCCGCCCGCGACCGCCTCGAACATCGCGTCGACGAAGATATGAGGGTGGGCCTCCGCGCCTGTCGGAGCACCGGCGACGGCTAGCCCGGCGAGGACGCAAAGATTGATGGAGACCAGCTGGCGGAACGATGTCATACGACGCGAATGTCGTGATGATTGCGTCCGATTTAAGTTGAAGTCGCCGCCGACGGCTGCTCGGCCGCGGCATCGAACGCTTCAGGGAAAGGCGATGGTTTCCGATCGGCCCGGCAGCGCTCGACCGTGCGCAGGGCTGGTATCGCCGCTTCGGGAAGTGGTCGCTGCTGGCAAGCTGGCTGCCGATCGTCGGCGATCCGATAACCGTCGTGGCGGGCGTCATGCGCGAACCTTTGCCGACATTCGTCCTGCTGTTGGCCATCGCCAAAGTGGGACACTATATCGTGCTTGCAGCAGCGACGACGGGGCTTGCGTAATGTTCCAGCAGATCGTCGACGTCCAGCGGGACATCTACCTCGCCTTCGCCGGCCATATAAAGGAATTCGCTGCGGGCGGCGGCTGGGCGTCGTTCCTCGCCTTCCTGCCGATGGGCATCGTTTTCGGCGCCGCACATGCAATGACGCCCGGCCACAGCAAGTCCGTTCTTGCCACCTACCTCACGGGATCCGCCACCACGGCGCACCGGGCGCTGCTTGTATCGCTGGCGCTTTCCTTCACGCACGTGACGATGGCAGTGCTCATCGCGCTTCTCGCCCTGCCGCTGGTGTCACATTCCTTCGTCGATGCAGGGTCGGCTCCCGTGCTTCAGGCCGTCAGCCATGGCTTGCTCGGCCTCATCGGTCTGTGGATGGTATGGAGCGCCCTGTTTCGACGCGCACATACCCATTCAAGCGGCGAAGGTGTTGCCGTCGGCTTCATGGCCGGCTTGATCCCCTGTCCGCTGACATTGTTCGTTATGACCTTCGCGATGATCCATCAGGTGATCATCACCGGCCTGCTCTTTGCCCTATCTATGATGCTCGGGGTCTCCGCCACGCTTTCGGCGATCGCACTCCTCGCCGTGATGTTCCGCGAACAGCTCGCCCGCCTGATGAGCACAGGGCCACGGCTACTGGCGGTGGTTTCGAAATCCATCGAGGCGGCGGCCGGCGCGATCCTCGTGGCCGTCGCTCTTCATGAGATCGTTTTCGCCTGATTTTTGGTTGTGGGCTTATGCCGCCACACCTTGATCGCTGCAGAACATCCTCACGCTGTTCCGCGGCTAATAGCCTTCAGAAACATCGGCCCGCCGGTCTCCGGCGGGCATCCAGGAAAGAGCCGCGCCTCGATGGGATGCGGCTTTTTTAGTAAGGTACGCCTCACTGGGCGTGCCCGTGCGCGCACCCTGCAGAATAGATCCTCGAGATGCACCAGTTTGCCGTCGAAGCAAAGCGCTGCGGCATCGGTAAATTGGGACCCGATGACGGTCTGACCTGGATGGATAATCAACAGAACGGACCGTCTACATGGGTGACAGCCCTCAGGATACTGAGAAGTCGTCCATGGTTTGAAGAGAGACGGCCGTCGCGGAAATGTGGGATGCCGTTGGTCACG
Organism: Rhizobium leguminosarum; assembly: GCF_001652265.1. Classification (GTDB taxonomy): domain Bacteria; phylum Pseudomonadota; class Alphaproteobacteria; order Rhizobiales; family Rhizobiaceae; genus Rhizobium; species Rhizobium leguminosarum_D. The sequence continues at coordinate 1,324 of NZ_LWBS01000231.1, read as the reverse complement.
GAAATGCCGCGGCGATGAAATGGGCGATATAGGCGATCCAGGGCGAAGGCTTCTCCTGACCTGCGCGAGTGGCGTCAACGGAGAATGTGGCCGGGATTTAAGCGCCGGCAAGAGGAGGAGACGCGATTACCCGTGACGCTGGAGGCCCGCCGCCTGAAAAGCGACGGGCCGACGGGGTCAGACGAGCAGGAAATCATTGAAGTGAAGTGCTGCAGAATTATCGAGATCCGCGACGTGGACCGCCGCGCCCGCTGCGCTTCCATCCGCGTCATAGGATAGATGGCCGCTGGCCTGATCGTAGATCAGCTTATCGTCAGCCTCGAGCGCCTTCGTTCCCAGAACGAAATTCTCATCCGAAAATCCGGATAGGCTGAGCGCGGCGAAAATCGAATGATCGAGCATCAGCTTGTCGCCCGCCGCGGAGGAAAAATCCCGGATCTTATCGACGCTGATATTGTCGGGCTTCACATCGAAGACGAAGGTATCGCCTCCGCCGCCGCCGGTCAGAATGTCAGCACCGGTCTTGCCGATCAGCTTGTCATTTCCGAGCCCGCCGTTCAGCTGGTCGGCGCCGGCCGCGCCATCGAGAACGTTGCTGCCGCTATTGCCGGTCAGCACGTCGTTGTAGCTGGAGCCAGTCAAGTTTTCGATGCTGACGAACTTGTCACCGGTGGCATGCCCGCCCGATGCGGCGCCAGTCGCCAAGTTGACGTTGACGGCGCCGGAGCCCGCATAGCCGGCCGTGTCGTTGTCGGCACCACCATTGATGACGTCCCCGCCGGCGCCGCCGCTAAGCTTGTCCCCGCCGGCGCCGCCGCTAAGCTTGTCCGCGCCGGCCCCGCCATTGAGAACGTTGCTGCCGCCATTGCCGCCGGTCAGCACGTCGTCGTAGCTGGAGCCAGTCAAGTTTTCGATGCTGACGAACTTGTCACCGGTGGCATGCCCGCCCGATGCTGCGCCAGTCGCCAGGTTGACGTTGACCGCGCTGGAGCCGTCATAGCTGGCCGTGTCGTTGCCACTACCGCCGTCGAGCAGGTCTGCGCCGGCGCCGCCCTTCAACACGTCATTGCCGCCGAGACCCTTGTAGGTTTCGTTGCCGCCGTTGGACTGACCGGTGTGTGGCAGGTAGTCGTTACCATCGGTGCCGGTGTATACCGTCGTCGATGTGGTCGGCGTTGTCGGTTGCGTGGTCGGCTCTGTCGGTTGCGTCGGCGTCGTTGGTGTTCCCGATACCGGGCTGGAGCCCGATTCGTAGGCACCCATATCGACAGTTCCAACGACGCGAGCGTGGTCGTCCAGATCGACCGAGCTGACGCCGTACTTG
>NZ_LWBS01000230.1 GCF_001652265.1 Rhizobium leguminosarum | reverse complement strand
GATGTGACTGGTGCAAAAAAGCCGCGCATCGCACGCGGCTTTTTTTGTGCCCGCGTTTTACCCCCGGTCTGACAGCAATGTGAGTGGAGGGCCGCGGCGCGCCATACTAGGGAGGCCACGACATGTTTATGCAATATAATCATGTCGGGGGACTGCGGCTCGGCTGACGATTGCATCGCAGCGCGTCCCCGCGTCACTGGTGTGTTCTCTCGCAACTGCAATCGCGCGAGGAATGATTCCCGGTGCAAGGTGTTGACATCACAATCCGGTGGCGGACACCGTGTGGTTCTGCATCGTGCAATGTTCCAGCGGGTCAAACAGTGGGTAAATGACAATAGACCAGACACTATCCAAGCTTCAGCCGCTGGCGCTCAGCCTGTTTCGCTTCATCACGGGGCTGCTGCTGTTTCAGTTCGGCGTCGCCAAGCTTTTCAAATTCCCACCCGGGACGATGTTCGAGAAAGTCGAACTGTTCTCATTGATCGGCGCGGCCGGCACGCTCGAACTGAT
>NZ_LWBS01000229.1 GCF_001652265.1 Rhizobium leguminosarum | reverse complement strand
AGCCGTTGTAGTTGCCGCTGACCGAGACGGCGCCCTTGAGGCCGTTGTAGTCGAAGGGCAGGGCGGTGCGCAGGTTCACGAGGCCGCCGATGGCGCCTTCGACCTGGGCCGCCGACGGGTTCTTGTAGACGTCCACGCCGGCCATCAGCTCGGGCGGCACGTCCTCGAAGTTCAGCGCACGGCCGCCGTTGGCCGAGAAGGTGTCGCGGCCGTTCATTTCGGAGCGCACCCAGGACAGGCCGCGGATGTTCACGCCCGAGCCTTCGACCGAGTAGTGCTCGGGGTCGCCCGTGGCCATGGGGCGGTCGATGGTCACGCCGACGATGCGTTGCAGCACCTCGGTGACGGACTTGTCCGGCAGCGTGCCGATGTCGTCGGCATGGACGGAGTCGACGATCTCGTCGGCGTCCTGCTTGATCTTCTGGGCCGACTGCAGGGCCGCGCGGCGGCCGCTGACGACGACGGTCTCGAGGTTCTGCGGCTTGGCGCCGGCCGCGGAGGCCGCCGGGGCG
>NZ_LWBS01000228.1 GCF_001652265.1 Rhizobium leguminosarum | reverse complement strand
CACCCGAACGGAAAAGCAGGCGGCCGCACTGGGGGAAACAGAAGGGGCAGTGTTGTATATTTCTTCCGCCGGCAACACCTCTGCGGGACGGGCAGCAGAAGCGCTTGCGCTAGTCCAACGCGCCAAACAGAGCGCTGACACCTCGGCCTGAGTGGTCCAGAACGCGGTGTCGGCCATGGGGCGGATTGAGGACGCGGCCGGCCGGATCGTTCAGATTGTCAGTGCCATCGACGGTATCGCTTTCCAGACCAATCTCGTGGCCCTAAATGCTGGAGTCGAGGCGGCAAGAGCGGGTGAGGCCGGCATGGGCTTTGCTGTCGTGGCGCAGGAGGTCCGGGAGCTGGCGCAGCGATCGGCTCGCGCAGCCAAGGGAATCGGTGGGCTCATCCACAATTCCGTCCGAGAGTTTGCGTCCGGTTCAGAATTCGACGGCCGCACCGACGATGGCCAGATGAAAAGTTCCAGCGAAACTCATCCAATATTTGGTCATACGTGTCCCAGGTCACCGCTAA
>NZ_LWBS01000227.1 GCF_001652265.1 Rhizobium leguminosarum | reverse complement strand
AGTCGGGTTCCGTCATAAACATTTATCTGCCCTTTCCAGTCATTTGTTCCTGACAGAGAAACTGTCCCTCTGTTTACATTTATGACAGTGTCTGCACATGAACCGGAATCCATACAAATGAAATTAGTTGAGAGTGTATAGCCATTAACACCATCAAAATTTACTTCCGCATAACCATCTCCTGCTCCCATAGATACAGGCTTGAACTGTCCGGAATTCATCTTACTAACATTCACGATTGCTTTACTGCCCAGTCCTGTAGCAAGTGAAATGTTGTTGGCATTAGTTACTGCATTATCCTGAAGATTAAGTACTGCAAAACTATTATTACCTTTTGCCAAAGTTAATGAACCATCACCATAAACTGATGCATCATTAATGGTGACTAACGACTGGCTGTAATCACCTTCACCAATGGTTGATTCCTGAGATGATCCGAAATCAAATATGGAATTTCCAGTTATACTTATAGAATTTTTTGAATATGAACCATTACCAATATTTATACGTTCT
>NZ_LWBS01000226.1 GCF_001652265.1 Rhizobium leguminosarum | reverse complement strand
TCGGGAACGCAGTTCGGCCTGGGCGACACCACGCAAAGCTTCTTCTTCTCGCCATCGAAGCCGACCGAAAGTGGTATCGTCTGGGGCGTCGGCCCGGTGTTCCTGTTGCCGACGGCGACGGACGAGCTCCTCGGAAGCGGCAAGTGGGGTGCGGGTCCGACAGCGGTCGTCCTTAAGCAGGACGGCCCATGGACGATCGGCTTTCTCGGGAACCACATCTGGTCGTTCGCTGGTCAAAGCGACCGGGAGGATGTGAGTTCGACGTTCCTCCAGCCATTCATATCCTACACGACCAAGGACGCCTGGACGTTCTCGCTGAATACGGAGTCGACCTATAACTGGGAAACGAACGACTGGTCGGTGCCGATCAACGCCACAGTCGCCAAGCTGATCACCATCGACAAGCAGCCGATCAGCCTGACGGCGGGCATACGATATTGGGCGGCGGCTCCAGACAATGGCCCGGAAGGACTGGGCTTCCGCGTCGCGGTCACGTTCCTCTTCCCGAAGTGAA
>NZ_LWBS01000225.1 GCF_001652265.1 Rhizobium leguminosarum | reverse complement strand
CGTGGGAGGTCGGGCGGGGGGTGTTCCATCGCAGCAGGAGGTAGCCCCTTTATTGCGATAATGGACATCTGACGGGGGGATCGCACGGATGGGATCCAAGGGGCGGTCGAAGTGTACGCCACCCTCGGCGTCCGGTCGATGTTCGCCTCCGCCCACGCCGATCCCGAAACGCGTAAAAGAGCTGCGGAGGCCTCGCCGATCGGCTGGTTGCAACAGCCCTACCTGGCGGACGCCTTGATCAAGCTGGTCAGACAGTTTCTCAACGACTAGTCGGCCTCGCAGGACGGCGAGATCGAGTGAGCGAAACGAATCCGTCGCCAGGCACTGTGTTACTGAGATCGTCCACCTCAGACTTCGACGAAAGAATACGAGAGCGACGGTTTTGGAGTGTGGCCCGGGGCTGCGAGGCGGGAGAGCAAGTGAATTGCCCTCCCGCAAACGACTAGGCGGCTTCGGCGGAGAGAAGGGCAAATAGCGGCTTCTGGCGCGGATGAAGGACCACAGGCGCCCGGTGG
>NZ_LWBS01000224.1 GCF_001652265.1 Rhizobium leguminosarum | reverse complement strand
CGGGCTTTGCCTTGCAGGCCGTCGACAACACGTTCTGGGCGCCGATGCCAAGCCTGAGAGCCGTCATACCTGCCGCGCGGGCAAGCATCCCCATGGTCAGGGCATCGAGCAGAACCGTAGCGCATGTTGTACCGCACGACGAGAACTATGCGGTCGATCTAGACGCCTTGCTCGGCCAGAACGCCCAGGTGTCGACCGGCCCGCTCGATCAGTGACCACAGGGCAGCGTCCGCGCCAAAGAGAAGCCTGGAAACTGGCATGTGATTCAAGCCCCAGCCCACAAGCGCGAAACTCCGCTCGCGATCGGCACCTCGCTACTCCTAGAACACCAAAAGACAAACGAACATAACCCAAATCCCGCCCCAGCCGACCCCACCAACCCGTACAACTACGCCCTCACAGAGCAGCAATGGCGTCCGACTTTAGTAGCCCACGCGTCATTGGGATTGATCTGATATTCGGTCTCGTCTTTTTCCCTGCCTCCCTCTACCCGCGCCCCCACCAAGATACAGCTTT
>NZ_LWBS01000223.1 GCF_001652265.1 Rhizobium leguminosarum | reverse complement strand
GCCGAGCGCTCCGTTGACGCCTTGTGGGATACCGTCGGCAAAATCGTCACGCTCTTCAAACCGCAGGAATGTGCAAACTACTTCGCAGCAGCCGGATATGACCCCGATTAAAATGGACGTGCTCTAGTCTGGCCGAATGAGCACAAGCGGCTTGCGATAAATTGCCCGGAGTTGATCCTCTTCTATATCGACGACGGTGAGATCCATTCCGGCCATTCTAGCGGCTGTAACGAACTCGGTTCCTGGCGAGGAAGAGGGGCGAAGCCGCAGGAGGGTCCATTCAAACCCAAATCGGTCGAACAATGACGTTTGAGAGTTCAACCAAACATGGGGCGCTCTGCCTCCCGGCGCGGCATTGGGAACGTAGACTTCCGGCAGGTCCAGAGCTTGTCCTTCTGCGCGGCGACAAACAAGGTGAGACTCAGCGTCAATCAGGATGAGACTCGGCGGCGGGGGTGTGACGAAGGGAGGGCGTAGCCCGACCGGAGTTACACCCCCGCCGCGGCGCAATTTTTCGGCGTC
>NZ_LWBS01000222.1 GCF_001652265.1 Rhizobium leguminosarum | reverse complement strand
TTTCCGCGTCGAAGACCCGGCCCTGCTTGAGAAGCTCAAGGAAGGCTCGAATATTGAGTTTGTCGCAGAGCGCGTCAACGGCAAGCTCACCGTCACAGAGGTCAAGTAAGCCAACTCGCCGTCGCTGATGTCACTTGGTACGCGGCCGTCAGCGACGGCCGCGTACCACCACCCGCGCCAACTGTGACAACGAATGCGCCCATTATCGCGAGGCGCAATCGAATACCTTCCGGTAACGACCGCCATGAAATCTGCAATCGGCGTTCATTGGGACTACGCGCGAGAAGTTCGCTCAATCCTGCTGCGCTTTGTCGCCTTCGCCATCCTTCTCGCCAACCTCTTGCTGGGCGGCAACGCAGGTGCCGAAAGAATGCTTTTAATCGTCGTCGTCGGTTATTTCGTCATCAGCGTCACTTCTGTCGTGACAGCACGATTCCTTCCTGATCGCTCCTGGCTGAAAATCCTCTTTGTCGTACTCGATGCCCTGTTGGTCGTCTCAATTTTATATGGGCATATCCTTGGCGG
>NZ_LWBS01000221.1 GCF_001652265.1 Rhizobium leguminosarum | reverse complement strand
TTTCCGCGTCGAAGACCCGGCCCTGCTTGAGAAGCTCAAGGAAGGCTCGAATATTGAGTTTGTCGCAGAGCGCGTCAACGGCAAGCTCACCGTCACAGAGGTCAAGTAAGCCAACTCGCCGTCGCTGGTGTCACCTGGTACGCGGCCGTCAGCGACGGCCGCGTACCACCATCCGCGCCAACTGTGACAACGAATGCGTCCATTATCGCGAGGCGCAATCGAATACCTTCCGGTAACGACCGCCATGAAATCTGCAATCGGCGTTCATTGGGACTACGCGCGAGAAATTCGCTCAATCCTGCTGCGCTTTGTCGCCTTCGCCATCCTTCTCGCCAACCTCTTGCTGGGCAGCAACGCAGGTGCCGAAAGAATGCTTTTAATCGTCGTCGTCGGTTATCTCGTCATCAGCGTCACTTCTGTCGTGACAGCACGATTCCTTCCTGATCGCTCCTGGCTGAAAATCCTCTTTGTCGTACTCGATGCCCTGTTGGTCGTCTCAATTTTATATGGGCATATCCTTGGCGG
>NZ_LWBS01000220.1 GCF_001652265.1 Rhizobium leguminosarum | reverse complement strand
TTCCATTTTAGGAGGCAGAGAGAGGTCCGCAGGTAAAAGATTTTCCAGTATCTTTGGGAGATCATGGCGTGACCGTCTACTATGTAAATTCGGCAACGGGATCCAATCAGAATAGTGGGATGAGCGAGCAGTCGGCTTTCGCGACGCTTTCCGCGGTCGAATCCTTGAGGTTAAAGCCGGGAGACAACGTGCTGCTTGCCGCCGGAAGCGTGTTTAACGAGCAATTCGACCTGAAATACTCCGGCACTGTCAGCTCTCCGATTACAATTGGTAGTTACGGCGTTGGCGATGCGCCGGTCATTCACAGTACTAATGACGGCATCCACGGATCGAAAGCTTCAAACATCATCGTGGAGAACATCAAGATTGCTGATACCGGCGGTGCGGCGATATATGCGGGAAATGTCTCTAACTGGATCGTCCGCAACGTCGAGGTCGAAAATACCGGACTTGCCGGCAAGCCCGGTTCCGTCAATTTCCAGAGCAGCCAGAACATTACCATCGAAAACAGCAAGATTTCCGGGGTGAATGGAGACGGCATCTGGATGGATAAAGTGATCGGCGTTACCATCGTCAATAACCTGGTCATCAATAGCCAAGGCGCTGCGGCAGACGCCGTTCAGTTGAACGACAGCAGCAATATCCTGATCAAGGGTAACCATCTGGAGCAAACGGACACCAATAGCGCAAAGGGCGTCCTAGTGCTTGTTCGGGCTGTAAATGCAGTGGTCGAGGACAACACCGTGGTCGGCGGCGGTTTCGGGATAGGTGCCAACGCAGGCAAGAATATCGCCATCCACGACAATGACATTTCGGAATATGGCGGTTACAGCTGGCCTTTCGGCATCGGCCTTGGCGACCAGGGCGATGCGACAAACTATGATATCAGTGGAAACTATATTCATAACGGCGTCTGGGGCGTGTCGATCAGCGCTGCAGGTTACCCAAGTTATACACGCACGGATATCGATATTCATGGTAATGTCTTTGACGACCTTTCGTCCTCGGCGCTGAAGGTCGACAGGCCTGCATCCGGCTCTTTCCATGATAATATCATCGACAGCGTGGTGTCGACGTTGACAATGCCGGTCGCAATTGCCCTCCAGAGCACCTTCTTGATCAACGATAATAAAACGCTGGAGCAAGCGCAGGCCGAACTCGACGCCACGACTGGCAATACTCCTTCCAACAATGAGACGCCTACCACACCGGTTGTGGAGCCGCATGTCGAACCGTCAACACCGACGCAGACGAGCACTCCGGCGCCCGCGACCGAAGCGCAGGTTTCCACCGCACCCACCGTCGCCGTTCCCAAGATTGTCGCAGCCCATGACAGCCTGAAAATCGCGACGGATACGGGCAGCGCCTATCATGGCAACCTCCTCGAAAACGATAGCGCAATCAATGGAACCGTGCTGCTTCGTCGCTTCGGTGACAGTGCAGTGGATAAGCATGGCCTGACGCTGACGGGGAAATACGGCGTCATCCATGTGGAGAGCGATGGTGATTACACGTATACGGTTGATGCGGTGAAAATCGCTGGTCTCAGCGGAAAGGTCAGCGAATCCTTCCAATATAAGATTTCTGACGGCGCTTCTCACATCGATACTGACTCTCTCAGCGTGTATATAAATGTGGACGCGTTCCATAGCAGCCAAGCATCGCACCTGCTGGTTTGAATCACGCCAAAGAGAGCGCCGGCCCGCTGTTCAACATCTGAAAGCTTGATGATGAAGGGGTGTCGGCGGTCGAAGGCGCGGATAAAAAAATAGTTCCGCCGCTCATAGAAAAATGAACTATAGATTGAATTTATAGTTGACGCCCCAGTAGACGTCGCGCATATGCGCGCGATACGTTCATCTCTCTGCGCCGTTGTTGGGTAATTTGCGATTTTCACTTGCTTAGGTTGGTATATTTAGCGTAGCGTCAAGTCAGAATCCCTGAAACCGCTCGTTATAAATTGGAGTTTTTGGCCACTTTTTGGTTGGATTCATGTAATAGGTCGTGGGCTTGCAAGCGGGTCCGGCGCCAGTGTCGGGGGTCCAAGGCAGTCGTGTCATTGATCGGGCGTGATGGACCCGGAGCTGGAGTGTGCGCCGGCATATTTGCTTTCGTGCGATGCGGTAAGAGAGGGATTATTTCGTGTTTCAGAATTCAGCAGCTGATGTCAGCGAGCCATCCAAAGCATTAAGGAAATGCAAGGGGGGGCTTGTTTTCATTGGAATAGCAAGCGCGCTTATTAATATCCTATACCTTACAAGTTCATTTTTTATGCTTGAGGTGTATGACCGGGTCATCCCTAGTAAAAGTATACCTTCGCTGGCTGTCCTGGAAATACTTGCGTTAATGCTTTACTGTTTTCAAGGAGCGTTCGAGGTTCTGCGAAGCAGGATGCTTGTGCGTGTTGCCGGTGCGCTTGACGAGATGGTGAACGGACGTGTGTTCCGCGCGCTGATCAAGGCTCCGTTGAAGGTCAAAATCGGCGGCGACGGGCTTCAGCCGTTGCGCGACTTCGACCAGATCAGAACCTTCCTGTCCGGTATGGGCCCGACAGCGATGTTCGATCTGCCCTGGTTGCCGTTCTATATCGTGATCTGCTTCCTCTTTCATCCGGCGATCGGATATATCGCGATCGGTGGATCGCTGGTTCTCGCCATCCTGACGTTCATGACCAATCAGGGAACGCGTACGCTCTCAAAAAAGCAGTCTGACTCCGCCAATATGCGGAATGCCTTCGCGCAGACCTCGATCCGCAACTCCGAGGTTATTCACGCCATGGGCATGGCAGGCACGATGGCCGAAATCTGGGACCGCAAGAACAGTGAATACCGGACGATCACTCGGCAGGCATCGGATGTCGGCAACGGATATGCGACCTTGTCGAAGATTTTCCGTATTGCTTTGCAATCGGGAACGCTCGCGACCGGCGCAATCCTGGTCATTCAAGGGCAGGCCTCTTCGGGAATTATCATCGCGGGCTCGATATTGACCTCGCGCGCCTTGGCGCCTGTCGAAGCGGCGATTGGAAATTGGCGTGGTTTCGTTTCTGCTCAGCAGAGCTGGGCGCGGCTTTCGAGCCTGCTTAAAACCATTCCTGAGATTCCAGCCCCCCTGGCGCTCGCGGCTCCTACCAAGCAAGTCACTGTCGAGGGCTTGGCGAGCGGACCGCCGGCGGGCCAGCGCCTGGTCATCTCCGATGTCAGCTTCGGCTTGAGGGCGGGCAGCGCGCTTGGGGTCATTGGTTATAGTGCCTCGGGCAAGTCGTCGTTGGCACGGGCGATGATGGGCATCTGGCCGACCGTCAGAGGATCCATTCGTCTCGATGGAGCTGCGCTGGATCAGTGGGACGGCGACGCACTTGGCCGGCATATCGGTTATCTCCCGCAGGATGTGGAGCTTTTCTCGGGGACCGTCGCGCAGAATATCTGCCGTTTCGCGAAGGAGATGTCGCCCGAGGTCGTGGTTGCCGCAGCGAGGGCGGCGCGTGTTCACGATCTTATACTTCGTCTACCGAACGGTTACGAAACCGAAATCGGCGAAGGCGGTGCTGCGCTTTCGGCAGGCCAGAGACAGCGTATCGCGCTTGCAAGAGCGCTTTACGGCGAACCATTCCTCGTCGTGCTCGACGAACCGAACTCCAATCTCGATGAAGAAGGCGAGCGGGCGCTGAGTGCCGCGATCATGAGCGTGCGGGCGCGCGGCGGCATTGTTGTTGTCATCGCACATCGGTCCGGCGTTCTGGCGGTCTGCGACTTCGTGCTGATGATGCAGGAAGGCCGTATGATCGCGTTCGGTCCCAAAGAGGAAGTTCTGGCAAGGGTCAGCCGGCCGGAAGCGGCGCGTACGCCGATTGCCGAGCGCGTGGCTCAGCTTAAAGTCGTCGTTGACGGCATGAATGCGGCCGAATAGGCCAGAAGGAAGATTGTGAGCAAGGTTATCAGTGAATCGAAACGCTCCCTCAATCGACATGTTGCCGTTGTCGGTGTGTTGTCGATAGCCCTCGTTTGCGGCATTGGCGGTTGGGCGGCGACGTCAGAGCTTTCGAGTGCAGTCATCGGCGAGGGCGTGATCGTCGTCGACGGCGATGTAAAGAAGATCCAGCACCTGACAGGTGGTATCGTGTCGGAATTGCTGGTCTCCGAAAACGACCATGTGACGGCAGGGCAGGTCCTGATCCGGCTCGATGGAACGACGACCAGAGCGAACCTCTCGATTGTCGAAAGCACGCTCGCTCAGCTTTATGCTCGCCGTGCCCGTCTGAAGGCGGAACGGATCGGCGCCGAATCGTTCGAGGTCGAGGAAAACATCACCGATCTGACATCCAGCACCTCCGCGCAGAAGCTTCTCGATGGCGAGCAGAAGTTGTTCGACAGTCGCAGGTCGGCGCTTATCGGGATGAAGAGCCAGCTGGCATCGCGCAAGGATCAGCTGGCCGAACAGGTAAAGGGGTTGGTCGTTCAGATCAACGCCACCAATGATTCCCTGGGCTTGATCGAAGAGGAGCTTGGAGGCATTGATGTGCTCTATAAGAAGGGGCTGGTCACGCTTCAGCGTTTGAATCAGCTCAAGCGGGCACGTGCCGATCTCCAGGGCAACAGCGGCCAGGAAATTGCAGCAAAGGCGGAGGCCGAGGGCAAGGCAATCGAGATCGATCGCCAGTCGATCCAGCTCGACGAGGATCGTCGTTCGGAGATCGCAAAGGACCTGACCGACGTCGAGGCGCAGATAGCCGAATATGAAGAGCGCCGCGGAACCGCGCTCGATCAGCTGCACCGTCTGGACATTACCGCGCCGCTGACCGGACGAGTTCACGAACTTTCGGTTCACACCGTCAATGGCGTCATTGATCCTGGTCAGACGCTGATGCTCGTCGTGCCCGAAAACAACGAGCTTACGGTCGAGGCGAAAGTTGCCACCCGCGACATTGATCAGGTTCACGTCGGTCAGTCCGTCGATGTGCGTTTCAGCGCTTTCGATCAACGCACGACGCCTGATGTGAGCGGTGAGATTACCTCTATCGCCCCTGATATCGTCAAGGATGAGCGCACGGGCATTAGCTACTATCCCCTGCGCGTCAAGCCGAAAGCTGAAAGCATCGCCAGGATGAAGACAATAAAGCTCTATCCCGGCATGCCGGCGGAGGTCTTTATCAAGATCGGCGACCGGACGGTTATATCCTATCTCACCAAGCCTCTGACCGATCAGATGCAGCACGTATTTCGTCAGGAGTGATTGGCGGCTGTTTCGCGTTAGGAGCCCCACGTCTTAAAGCAGCCGTTGTCATTCGCCGGGTTGGGGTTGGGTTATTTCGTGGCGCTTGAACAGAGGTATGAGCTTCCATTTCACGAAATTGTCTCAAGCCTGCTGCAGGGTCTCCCTATGATATGTTTGCAGCTTTGGCGAGCGGCGCCAATTGAGAGGCGACCGGCTTGTGGACTGGTTCTGTTTCTGGCGTGTCTGGTGATGCTTTCAGCGACCAAAAACGGTTATGCCGATAGTCCTCCGCCGCTGAAAATAGTGGCCTTCGGAACATCCTTGACGGCCCGCGGAGGATGGCAGCCTGCCCTTGAGACGGAGCTTGCAGCCTGCCTGCACCGGCCTGTGAAGGTCGATAGTGTTGCGAAAAGCGGTGAAACGTCGCTGTGGGCTCTGACCCAGATCAATCGCGTCGTTGCCGAGCAGCCGGATATCATCCTGATTGAGCTCTACGCCAACGACGCAACGCTGCATCGGTTCGTGTCGCTTGCGCAAAGCCGAAAGAATATCGGCGACATCCTCGACCGGCTTCGGCAGCGCCTGCCGCAAGCGCGGATTGTCGTCATGGCCATGAATCCGTTTTCAGGATTACGTGGGCTGATCCGCCCCTTTGTCGACAGCTACATCTCGGCACATCAGGCGGAGGCGCAAAAACGGGGCCTGGAGTTTGTCGACCACCGGCCCAACTGGGAGCGTCTTACGCCGGATGATCTGGTCACGGCAATTCCTGATGGCGCGCATCCTCTGCCCGACATCGCCTCTAAAATCATCACGCCTGAACTCGTCAAACGCATAGCCGGCAACAACTGCGGAGAATGAAAAATTCTCTCACATGCCCGTCACAATCCGTGACGGCTTCCGGGTTCAGACGGCGGCAATATAATTTTTCAAGTAATTGACCAGCGAAGCCCGGCCGGCCTCAGACGAATCTTCGTGAGACGGACTATCCAGATCTTCGAGGAGATAGTTTTTGAGATCGTCATCGGTATGCGCGACATAGATGCCCGGCCGGCCCGCGAGCTGGCCTACCGTGGCAAGCTGATGATCGTTTCGGTGCTCGCCGAGAGCGGCCTTCCGGGGAACAAGTATGATCGGCTTCCCAAAACGCTTGGCCGTCAGCACAGTGCCAATTCCCGCATGAGAGACGATGATGGTTGCATCGCGAAAGACCTTATCAAAGTCCTTCGGCTCGATATTCTTGATCCACTTCATGTTCTGTGGCGTGTAGCTGCCCCTGCCGATCTGTGCCAGAACCGGTTTGGACAGTTCCGTTGCGAAGGTGTCGACGGCCTTGACGAGGCGATCGAATGGCAGCTGCGTTCCGACGGTGACGAGAATCAAAGGACGGCTCCTGCGTAATGGGGGCCATCCGGCCGTGAAAGATGCTGCCATTGCGTGAGCCAGAGCGTCGCAATATGGCCAGCCAATTTTCCCGATAGGGAGAGCTTCTCGACATTGGCGACGCTATCGATCCAGATCGTTCGCTTGCCCATCAATTTGCCGGCAAGCAGGCAAAAAAGTCCGGGTGCGGCGCCGGTCGAGATGATGACGTCTGGCCTCTGCTTGATGACGATGGAGAAGGCGCTGAAAAAGCACCGGATCGACATTGTGATCGAGTCGCGGCTGCAATCGGGAAGCACCAGGCCGTCGCGAATGTCGTATTTGGCAAGCAGCCCTGGGATGGTCGTTGCAAAGACAATATCGCAGCCCTCGAATGCGCCGCGCATGGCCATCAGCTGTTCCCAATGGCCGCCTCCTGACGAGGCAGCGAGAACCTTCAATTTTTTCTCAGCCATAGACAGGCATCTCCTATATTTGACCGATGATAATAGCGCAAAACCGTTCTGTTCAAACTGCGGCTGTGCCGCGATAATTCAATAGAAGTGTACCCATTTTTGGTTTGGTTGGTCGAAGCTTTGAAATTCATGGACGGCCGGTTAACCACAGGATGTTTTCGTCTTGAACAAAAAAAGGGCCGAAACTCATTCGAGGCGCTCCCGCAAGCAATATCAGTGGGCGGCATTGGGTTTGTATTCCTGATACGCGTGTCCGAGAATTCCGTTGACCATGCCAGCACCGCGCAGAACGTGGGTGAGAGCTCGCATGCCCCAATAGGGTGAAATCAAAATCGCCGGCAGCATGGCCAGTCCCAGTATGACCCTCGTCGCTCCATAAACCGCGCGAAAGGCTCGGCGCTTGAGGTTGCCATGCAGAACCTCACTGACTGCAAAGGTATTTCCGAGCCGGTATTGTCTTTGCAGCACCCATTTCCAGGTCATCCGGTTGGCGGGAACGATATCATAGACAAGCGCCTTATCAGCCCAGAAAACCTGCATGCCACGACGGATGGCCTGATTGAAGAAGAGATAATCCGTGCCTCCGGTGAAGCGCATCTTCTCTTCAAAACGCAGATTCCATGAGCGGATCAGGGGATAGTCGAACATGACGTTGTTCGAGGCCGCATAACCGATACGCTGACCGTCCTTGTTCTTTTTGCGCTCGAAGACTCTCGCCTTGATGAAATATTCCGGCGGGTTTTCCGGATAGACCGGCTGGACGGGACCGTAGACGCAATCGGCGCGGTTTTTCTCCCGTGTCTCCAGCATCGCGTCCAGCCAGCCGTCGACCGGCCATTCGTCATCGTCGAGAAAGCAGAAAAGGTCGGTGCCGGGAGGCGCTGAATCCATCGCGCGGTTGCGCGCAAAGGGTATGCCCTGGTTTGATTCGATAACGTAGATCAGGTCGTAGGCGCCTGTCTGGCCAAAGCCCTCCACCGTGGCCCTTGCGCTGCCGGCTGCATCATTGTCTACGATCACCATGGTGAGATGATAGGGACGATCCGGATGCCTGACCTGGCGGGTCATCACGTCAAGCAGCTTGGCGATCCCGTCGAGGCGTCGATAGGTCAGCACGCCGACGGCGATATTCAGCGGTGCGGCGCCTGCTTCTGCGCCGACGGATGAATGCGGAAAAGTCTGTTGCTGATTCATGACTGTCCTCGCCGCAGCATATTTCCCAAACGCTTGCGCGCCGCCATCAAGGCCACTTCGGTCGCGGCAGCATCGCCGAACGGACCGCCGGCCACCGTGTTGCGAGCTTCGCCCCGGAGCTTCAGAAGCGATGTCGTTTCGGCAATTCCGCCGGCCACGAGGCTCTTGCCGAGTGCCTGCAGCCCGTCATAGCGGCGTGCCAGTTCGAGCCCAGTCGCGATCATGATCCGCGGGCGCAGTGTCTTTGCCCTGCTTGTGCCCGTGTAGCGGTTCGACGCATGAATGCGCTGAAACGTCAGCGGTGTTTCGACGATGGCGCCGCGGCCGAGAAAGGCAGCGGCAAACTTGATATAATTGTCGCTGAGGACGACGTCTGTCGCGACGGACATCGGCAGTATCTGGGACAGCAGATTGCGGCGGAAGCTCAAGCCCGATGTCGGAACCGGAAGCGAGGGAAAGCCGCCCCTGCGAAGCGTGTCCCGCTTGTCGAACAGTGTCACTTGCAGCTCTGCAGGAGGCTGGTCGCTTTCCTCGGTCGTCACCCGGTCGAAGCACCAGTCGATCTCGTTGCGATCGTAGATCTCGGCGATACGAGCAAGTTTGCCGGGCAGAAACGCATCATCGGCATCGAGGAGAAAGAGGATATCGCCGCTTGCGGCCGCAAAACCCGCATTGAAGCTCGATGCCTGGCCACCATTTTCCTTCAATACGGTCAGGATCCGCTCTCCATAGGAAGCAAGAATCTCTTGGGAATCATCGGTGGAGCCATCGTCGACCACGATCACTTCGAAGTCGGGATAGACCTGCGACAGAACACTGTCGATGCATGGGCGCAAATACTGGCCGTAATTGAAATTGTTGATAAGCACCGATAATTTCAATGCACGACCTCCTGCGCTAGTCGACCAGAATGATTTATTGCCGGCGCGTATCGGCGAAGTCCGGCGCGGTAGCCACGCATGTAATAGTACTTCCAGATGGCCCAGAACCGCTTCTTTGATCGCGGCAACGGATAAAGGAGGGCTGCCCGAACCGCCCAGTTGGCGCTCTCGATCCAGGTTCTTAAGGGGATTCCCCCGATCCTTATACCTTTTGGAATGTCCTCGGCGAAGAGCGCTGGCATTCCATAGCCAAGACGTTCCCCACGCTTCTGTACCCAAGCCTCTGTCACGCTAGAGGCTGGAATCCAATGATGAACAATGGCCTCAGCGCACCGATAGGTTTTCACGCCGCTTCGGGATAGGCGGCTGACAATTTCCGTATCCTCTCCCATTGCGAAAAGACCTCCTGGAAGCGGCCCGATATCTTCGCGGAATCGAACATTGCTGCCAAGCAATTCGCGACGCACGGTCGTGTTCGGACCCCAAATTTTTGTCGGGTCGCATGGGCCACTGGATTCCTGGTCGGCTATGGCGAAGGTTGATCCCATGGGAATCCAGTTCAACAGCGGATCCCCATGGGGATAGTGCTCCCAATTTGGAAGAATTCGGCCGCCGATAACGCCGAAATCCTGGTTCGCCTCCGCGCATGCAGCGATCGAACTCAACCAGTTCGCATCTGCCTCGACGTCGTCGTCCGTAAAAACGATCAGCGCTCCTCGAGCTATCGCCAGAGCTGCGTTCATAGCTCCTGATTTGCCTGGGCGGGTATGATTAACAACAACAATTGGAAGCTTCTTTGCATATTGATCGAGAAGCTCCGGTGTTTCGTCTTTACTGTTGTTGTTGACGGCAATCAGTTCCCATTGTTCGACTGGAAGGCTTTGCCCCAACATCGAATCCAGCATCTGTTGAAGCCGTCTGCTGGCGCCGTTGAAGGACGAAAAGATGACACTAATTCTCGGATCCGTCATCAAACCCACTCGCCTCCTGACGTGCGAAAAACCTGCCCGCTGCCTCCGCAGCTGGAGCACTTCTTGTCGACGCCGCGGTTTAGTACTTTCGTCATTTGGCACCGACCTGAGAGTAGATCGTTTTATTCATGGTAGATCGCTGCTTGAGAAATTGGCGCAGGATCCCCTGTCTCACCGACTGCGCCCAGAGCAATTTGAAGCGAACGCCGCTTAGCGGAAATCTCTTGACGACGACGCTGGCCGGCACCATCAGAAGCCATCTTAAGGCGCTAGCGATGGGCAGACCGCCAATTTTCGTTTTGCTGTCGAAGAGGTCCGGCCGAACGATAACCAAGCCCATGCCATAACGCTCGCCGCGCCGCAAAACCCAGCCTTCGTTCACATAGCCCTTCCTGACAATGTGCCGAACCCCGGGATGCCGCGAGTGAAAAGCCTTGGCTCCATTCTTCTCCAACCTGAGAGCGAAAGCAGTATCCTCACCCATGGGGAACTGAGCGACAGTGGCATCGGGGCCGAGGCCGTCGTGAACGATATAACTGGATCCTAAAATGGAACGACGGAAGGCCGAATTCGGCCCCGATATCAATGCCGCTGAAATCGGCCCCTCGGGTAGACCGTCATTTAGTGCATAAAGAATCCCCAGATGCCCGTAATTGATGAGCCACGATGCCGGCCTTTCCTCCCATTCTGGCCTTATTAGGCCGCCGAATATGGCAAACTGTGGCTGCTGATCCGCCAAGGTGAGAAACTGCTCGATCCAATCCGGCGCGGGAATGACGTCGTCATCGGTTAAAATGACGAGTTCGCCCTCCAGATGGCGGAAGCCCAAAGTCAATGCGTACTGCTTACCTTGTTTTGGCTCAAAATAAACTTCCAGCGGAAGCCGCTCCTTATAGGAATTCAAGACTGCTGCAGTGTCGTCGCTGCTGTTGTTGTCGACCGCAACGATTTTCCATTTTTCCTGCGGTAGGGTGGAAGCGCATAGTGCGTCAAGCATCGTTGGCAGAGTCTTCTCGCCGTTATAAGTTGAGAACAGTATTGTAACCTTGACTTTGCTCATTTGATGCTCCGGACCTCATTTCGGTCGGGTCGCTTCCCTGTGCGATTCGGGTCACGCCGTTACCGATGTCTTGGGCCTGCGATAGAACGCTGTCGATGCGTGGGCGCAAATACTGCCATAAATTTTTGATGAGCATCGAGAGTTTCAAATTACTGCCTCCTGTGCAATCGATTACTGCGTCATCGTCTGAGAAACGTATCGGCGAATTCCGGCGCGATAGCCACGCATGTAATAATATTTCCAGATCGCCCAGAAACGTTTCTTCGATCGCGGCAGGAGATAAAGCATTGCTGCCCGGAGGGCCCATTGTGCGCTTTCGATCCAGGTCGGAAGCGGAACTCCGCTTAACCTCACCCCTCCGGGCACCTCGTCGGGAAAGAGCGCCGGCATGCCGTAGCCAAGCCGCTCGCCTCTTTTCTGCACCCAACCCTCGGTCACGCTCGATGCCGGAATCCAATGATGGACCACCGCCTCGGCGCATCGATAGGACTTGGCGCCATTGGCCGCCAGGCGAATGATGATTTCCGCATCTTCACCCATGGCAAAAATCTTTCCGGGAAGAGGACCGATATCTTCGCGGTAGCGCACGCTTGTTCCGAGCAGCTCTCGCCGGACGATCGTATTCGGGCCCCAGACTTTCGTCGGGTCACACGGTCCGCTTTGGGTGTCATCGACTATCGCAAAGGTGGATCCCATCGGAATCCATTCGATAAACCTGTCCTTTGGTTCTTTCTCCCATTCAGGGACGATTCTGCCGCCGAAGACGCCGTAACTCGGATGGGCCGCGGCGCAGTCGACGATCGCTGTCAGCCAGTTCGGTTCGGCGCGAACATCGTCGTCCGTAAAGACGACGAGATCCCCCTTCACCCGATCCAAGGCCATGTTCAGCGCGCCGGACTTTCCGGGCTTCCGCTGCTGCAGGATGGTGATGGGAAGCTTGTCGCTATAGGTTTCCAAAAGATCAAACGTGCCGTCATTGCTGTTGTTGTCGACGGCTATCAGTTCCCACCGATCATGGGGAAGCTCCTGGCGCACCAAGGAATCCAAAGTATGGCGCAGCCGGCGGCTGGCGCCATTGTAGGATGAAAAGAGCACGCTGACCAATAGATCCGACATCAGTTAACAACCCTCTTGGTGAAGTCGAAAGAGAAGAGCTTCATATTTTGACCGCCTGTGCGATGTTCGAATGGGATCGGCGCTTACGCGGGGTTCGACCGCGTCTTACCAAAAAATTCGCGCCTGTGACCCTCGCCGACTATCCTCAGCTTACGAAGATTGCGCAACCACCGCCGCGGTTTGGTGAGTACGCCGCGGTTCAGGAAATACTGTCGCAGCAGGCTGGGTGCCTGACTATGCGATCCGCCGTGGGCGACCCGATAGACCGCCCCGCGAAAGGGAAGCTTCGTGAGCGGCGCTCCCCGTTGCGCAAGAATATCCGCTATGCGGACATGGCTGCCGAGCATCGACTTGATCCAGTCCAGCGAAGCATCCTCAAAGCGGGTCGGCAGTTCGTAGAGATCGGCACGAATGATCAATGAGGTACCGCAGAGATGGCTGAAGTCGTCGTGGCCAAACAGGAAGTTGCCGCCATCGTCCCAGATATAACCATGGTCAATCGTCCATCCGTTGGCGTCCCGATTGTCGGATACGTGTTGAACGATCCGCGAGCTGACGAAATCGTCGTCATCGACAATCATGAAGAAGCGACTGTCGGTGGCATTCAGCATACCGCTCAGAACGCGACGCCCTTTGTCTGCCCGGAAGGCATCAAGGAAGTCTTCTTTGCTGCCCTTTCCCAATTCATGCAGGTCGTTAGGCGGAAAGGTGACACGCACGGCGGAGAATTTTTCCGGCAGGTCAGGCAGATCGGCGCCTTCGTTTGCCACGATGATGCCGCGCCAGTCTCCGTTGGTCTGGTTGGAAATGGAGGCCACGGTCTGGGTCAGGTTTGCCTTCAGCCTGCTCCAATCACGGGCATTGTCCTGATGGCGGACCGGAATAATGAAGGTGACAAGTGTCATCGAATGCCCCCTTAAGCCCGCAAGCTTACAGCTTCTTTTTCATCGACACGCCCCTTGGCTGCCTGACCACGCGCCCACTCTATTCCGTCCTCGAGCGAGGTTGCCTTGTATGAAAGGTCGGTTCCGCCGGAGAAAGCATTCATGAAGCGGCGGATCTTTCCATAGCTGTTGTCCAGCACGGCATGCGGGCGGCCGAGCAGCAGCGAGCAGATATGGACGTGCAGGCGATCGGTCACGATTGCGCGGGCACGCGAAATCTGACTGATGCCGCGCTCGAAACGGTTGTGTGCCGCAGCATCCAGTCTGCGCAAGGCAACTTCGCTCGGCTTCAATGCGAGATAGGCCGAAGCTACCCCCAACTTCTTGGCGATATCGACCTTCCGTTTCGACTCGGTAATCCAGTCTTCCACAGGAATATCGGAAGGAATTTTGCGATCGGTACCGCCAACCCGTTCAGCATCCTCCCGCAACATGGCGAGGACGGGAATCTGTGTCGCCCTTTCCGCAAGCGGGCCGATGGCAAAAGCCATATCGGGGCATAGTCGTACGGTGCAGTCGAAGTGTTTTTCGGAAAACTCCTTCGATTCTTCGTCGCGCACGAGCAGCACGAAATTCTTGTGGCGCCCGATTGCCCGTTTGGATTGCTCGATGCGCTCAGGCGAACTGTAGTGGATCGACTGCGGGAACTGGATGATCTGCCGATCCGGGAAACGCTCCATGATCGCTTCGCGGAAATCCTGGTGGGCAACCCAGATATCGCCGAAATTGCCGCCGCCGTGAATGAAGATCGGGCCGGTCGGTACGCGCCGTTTCAGTTCGTCGGCGGAGAAGTCGTACAGTCTGGAAACATAGTCCGGGCGCTTGCCGAAGCGATCCTTGAGATAGGCCATCTCACCCAGCCAGATTGCCGAGTCGCCGCAATTGCGGATGTCAGGAAAGTCGAGAATCGCAAGCGGTTCGTCGCGCGAGACATAGTCCTTGAGGCAATCATGGATCATGCCATTGAGTTTTGCGATCAGCTCCGATCTGGATTGGCTGGTCATTCTGCCTCTCTTCTTGATGTTCGTTTCGCTTCAGGCCGACTTGGGTACGGCAATACGTTTGGCTTTTGACAGGAACTTGACAACGATACGCTGAACTTCAGTTTCCGGGCCGGTTGGCTTCTTCATCGCGAGCCAAAGGACAAAGCTGGAACCGACATAGAGGATACCGCCAGCGACGACGAGGATGGCCAGGTGAAGGGCCAGCGCCAACTTGTCGGTGGGAGTGTTCAGGACATGCGACAATCCCCAGACGCCGGCAGCCATCACGGCGACACTGGCAAGCGCGCGAAAGTTTGCCGCGAGCTGCTGGAAGAATGGCAGATTGATCAAGCGCTTGACGAGAAGCATGTTGACTACGGTGGAAATCAGGCCCGTCAACACGCGTGCATAAACGACGCCCGGAAGCCCGGCCATCATGAGACCCGCGATGATGATGGGCACGCGGACCACCAGCATCTGCGTGTCGCGGATGAACAGCATCTTGGTATGACCCTTTGCCATGCCCAGCGGTTGGACGAGCGAACCGAGGGTCTGCAGAGCGAAGACCGATGCGAGCGCCTGTACGATGAAGATGGCGGGAATCCACTTTTCTCCCAAGGCAAGCCGCATCATCGGATCAGCTACCACTGCCATGCCGATTCCGGCGGGAAGCGCCACCGCCGCCAGAAGCGCCTGTGCACGCTGATAGGCTGCGACAAGCCGGACCGGGTCGTTGCGGACCTTCGAAAAACCCGGGTAAATCGTCTGGTTCAACGGCGCCGTCGCCTCGCGCGTCGGCAGAGTCGAAAGAGTATTGCCGACGGTATAATGGCCAAGCTGCGTGGCGCCCAGCATCTTGCCGATTAACAGATACTCGACCCGCCAGTTCAACGTGTTGACGATCTGTCCGGCCGTCAGCCAGAGCGAGAACGAAAACAATTCCCGTGCATGCCGGAACGTTATGCGCGGCCAGAATGGCAGGACGGTATAGGAAACGATGATATTCGTGACCTGGTAGGCGAGGGTGCCGACAACGAGCGCCCAATAACTCTGGTAGATGGCAGCAATTGCCACCGTCACGACGAAGCCGACCAGCTTTTGCGAGACGTTGAGTACGAACTCCTGCCAGAAGATCAGATCACGCTGGAGCATGACGCGGCGCGGATTGGCGAGACCACTCAGGAGCAGGCTGAAACTCAAGGCAAGCATGACGCTCGTCAGCCGGGGCTCGTTGTAAAACTCGGCGATCGGATAGGCACTGGCAGCAAACAGCAGCGCCAATACCGCGCTTCGCGTCACGCTCAACGTCCACACCGCACTGAAGTGAACTTCGCTCGGAGATTCGTGGCGGATAAGCGCCTGGTTTAGCGAAAGTTCGGTGACGGAGCTCAAAATGACCTGGATCGTCGTTGCGATAGCAACGAGACCAAAGTCGGCCGGCACGAGATACCAGGCCAGGACAAAGGTGCTGAGTGCGGAAAGCCCGTTGACGATGGCGCGGGACAGACTCAGCCATATGCTGCCTTGGATCAGCCGGTCGGTAACACTGCTCATAGATCAATGGCTCCGCACGACCAGGACATCGACCATTTAAGTGGGCTGCACACCCGTCCAAAGTGCTTCTCCCCTTCGGCAGGGCAGAGCGGGTTGATGGAGTTAGAAAGGATCATGCCTATTGCCTCGTCACGAACTCGGTTTGCGACATCACACGACGCTTGCCGTTTTCTTGGAAAAATCTTGCTTCAGTCGGTTTAGCTCAAGCAGCATTCTGTCGTGCGCCTTTATAATAGACTCATCTGTGCTCAGCTGGCCCGGCTTCTCTGCTACCCGCTGCAACGTCTTGACCGTCGACCCAAAGACATAGTTGCCAGTGAGCTGTCGGATGCGGCGGTGGCGGAACGTTATGTTCTTCAAAAGGTAGGTGTTTTTTCGTACCAGCGACGCGCCTGCTTCGACGATATTTGACGGGCCAATCGCGTCGAAGTCGATCTCGAGATCAAGCGCACTTGCCCAATCGTACCACTTGGCTCGATTCCCCGGCGCGATCGGCCGGATAGCCCGCCAGGGAACGCGCAGCGCGTCTGAGATAATGCAGCCATGCATCGCCTCGGAGACCACTTTATGCGATGCGCTGATTTCGGTCAGAACCTTTTCCACAGACCAGCGGGGATCGATATAGTGAATCCCTGCGAGCTCGCAGGCCTTATCCCAACTGCCATACATCGCGCTTTCGTAATGCGGCATGAAAGAGACCGGGTAGCGCTTCTCGATGCTTTTCGCATCCCAGCAGCTGCGCGTGAGGATACCCGAATCGCCGATGGCGTAGCTCGGATCGATGCCGAGGATTTCGGCAGTCTTCTTTCCGCGCACGAAATAGAATGTCCAGTTGCGATCGACTTTCGGCGGGTTGGTGTAGCCGCCATAGCCCGAGCCGAAGACAATCTTCTGCATATTAGGGTCGAAATTGTCGTAGAGAATCGAACCGATGCCGAGAAAAAGTTGGCTTTCGTCGTCGTCGAAGAAGCCGGGCAGTAGGCGCTCCCAAAGCCAATGGTTCAGTTCGTCGCCAAAATTCTCGTGTTTCCCCCGGTAGGCAAACATCTTCATCGTGCTTCTCCAGTCGGCAAGTGCGTCACGATCTGCGAGACCATCTCATCTTCGCGTGCCATGCGTCCGTAACGCGAAATGATCTTGATGTCGCTGCGGATTATCTTTGCCGGATTGCCAGCGACGAGCGAGCGCGGCGGCACGCTCTTGGTCACCACCGAGCCCGAGCCGATGACGCATTCGTCGCCGATCTCGACGCCGGGCAGAATGATGCTGCGGGCGCCGATGAAGCAGCGTTTGCCGATTCTCGTGTGAAGGTAGAGCCCGCGTGTGAGGTCGTGGGTCAGAATCGCCGCCTCAAAGGCGACGTAAGTTTCCGCGCCGATATGCAATCCCTTAGGGTTGGTCTTGTCGAAACGCACGCTCAAGGAAAAGCTCGCGGTCGGATCGATGTCCATTCCCCAGAACTTCGTATAGTAGAGCCATTTGGCCCTCACAAATCCGTTCCGCAGCGGCCGAAATACGTTCAGTCCCCACTTTGGCTTTTTTCCTGTCTGCACCATCAAGTCTGACCCCGGCTGGAAAATTCGTCTAGCACGGAACTGTAATAGTCCTCGAGCGTCCCCGTCTGACGACGTAAGTCGAAGCGTTCGGCCACCAGAAGCGGTGCCCGCGCGCTAAAGGCTGTCCACAGGGTCTGGTCGTTGAGCAGTCTTCCGACCGCGTCCGCCATTCCCGCGACATCCCGCTCCTCCACGAGATAACCAGTTTTCCCCTCTTCGATCGCTTCGCCGACGCCTCCCGAGCGAAATGCGACGACCGGAGTACCGACGGCTTCCGCCTCGAGATTTGCGAGGCCGAAAGCTTCGGCGTGACCATTGTCGAGGGTCACGCTTCCATGGAGATAAAGCTCCGCACTGGCGAGCAGATCTCTTATCTCAGTCTGCGACAGATTTTCATGGATCGTGACGCTTGGCAAGGAACGACGCGCCAGTGCTTCGATTTCCTCCTTCAAGGGACCCTGGCCGACCATGACGAATTCGACCGGGGTGCCGGCGGCGGCCACACGCGAAAGCGCATCGATCATGAAACGATGGCCCTTATAGTCGACGAAGCGGGCAATTGAAACCACGAGCCCTTTTTTTCGGGGGCGGGGTTCCATTTTGAAGAGATCGAGATCGATGCCGATATGATGGCGATAGACGCGTTCGGCTGGAAAGCCGAGGGCCAGCAGCCGGTCGCGGATGAAATCGGAAACGGCGATGTTCCAGCTGTTCCAGCCCGCCATCTCGCTCCGGCCCTTGGCGAAGAAACGCACCTGATTGAAGCCGCCCGGCTTTTTCGGGTCGCCGCGATAGGTGGCATCGAAGCCGTGGAACGTCGTGACGAGCGGCTTGCCGGCGGCCCGGGCCAGCGGGCCAATGACATACCCGTTCTTACCGAAATGGGCGTGAACAAGATCGGCTTTGCCGATCGCAGGAAAGAGGAAGGGAAGGCCGATCTGCGGGATTTTCAGCAGCAGTTCACCGGCCCGCGCAATGGGAGACCGACGGATGTCATGAACCGGAACAGTGGATTTTTTTGTATGCGCCGAAGAAATTCGCGAGCCGGCAAGAATTTCAGCTTCGAAAGTACGAAACGCTACCGCCTGGTTGAGAACAAATGCCTGGCTGGCAGGCAAAAATTTTTCCACATAAATAACGGCTTTTTTCATGAATCTGTTAGCGTCTCCGTTGTCTTGTGCATCACATCGCCTCTATTGCCCGCCGGACACCGTCGATCGCACTTCTTGGCGCATTATTTTCGTCGTAAAGATTAACACGCTTCGTGCAAGCGGCGGCAGGATCGGCCGCTTTCTCATCGCGCTCGCCGTATTTTTCCGACATGCCCCATACTGTCACGCCTTTCAAGTCGCCATGTTCGGCCGCCACGGTGATCACGTCACTGAAAATATCGGCGTAGGATGCCGGCGTGAAAGATTTGTCGCGGTTCAGGAAGTGGCAGGACGCATCCAGTTCGGTGATGAAAACGCCGACACCCATGTCCTTCAGCGCCGCGCAGAAGCGCCCCATTCCTTCCGGATCGATCCGGTCGAGACCGGGGCGGAAATGCGCCTGCAGCCCCACCGCATTGATCGGCGTTTTTTTTGCCACGAGATCCTCGACGATTTTCAAGATGCGCGCACGCTTCTGTTCGAACACGTCGGATTTTTTCTCCAGATGCGTTTCGTTGAGCACCAGCGTTGCGCCGGGATTGGCCTGGTGCGCCATGTCGAAACTCATACGAATATAATCGTCGCCAAGAAGGCGTCGGAAAACACAATCCCGCAGATCCGGTGCATCATATTCCAACGGTTCGTTCACCACATCCCAAGCATCGATCGAGTTCTTATAGCGAATGACAACCTGTTTTATATGACGGTTCATCGCCGCCTGAATGGTCTTTGCGTCTGTGATGTCCGACACCCAGCCCGGGACGCGATACCAGATCAGCGTATGGCCATAAACCCTCATGTTGTTTTTTCGTGCAAATGCAACCATGCGGTCGGCACTGCCGAAGCTGAAAACGCCTGGTCTCTTTTCCGTCGCATTCCACTTCAACTCGTTTCGCGGCGTTATCGAATTGACGTTGTCAATGTAGATTTCGGAAGCGATTGGATCGTTGATGTTTTGCAGGTCGATTGCCGATCCGAATCGGAACGACTTCTTGTCGGCAAGGGCGCGTAACCCTGCAGCGGCAGGCACCTGTGCCAAGGCCTGGCCTGCACGAACATATAACAGAGCGAGCGGAAGCGAGGCGAGGAAACGTCTTCTATTCATTCTATCTCTCACTGTTAGCTTTTTTCATGTCCGCGGTGGAATTTGAAGGACCGAGCTCGTCGGCACCGATCCACCAGGGGATTCGCGTTCAATTCAGCAGGCTAATGCAACCTCAAATATACTTTCCCGGCAGGGGATATTGTCAGTGTCTGCTAGACTTTTCAGCATACTCCAAGATATGAACCGCTGGGGGAGGGCGCTGGTGATGGAAGATTGGTCTAGCTATCTGATGAGCTATTTTTATATGGCATTTCAAAATGCCGTTTTTTTTATGGCGACCGTTCGAAACGATCTATCTCTTCTCGATGACCGGCAGTTCGCTGTTCTTGTTCTCGGCATCACCGGCGTCATTTTCCTCTCGTTCGCAGTGCTCGTCAGAATGTCGTGGCGGCTGCGTCGATCGGAGATCGTCATTCGCTCGCTGAACGATGACCTTGCGCAAGTCACACAGGACCTCAATGTCGAGCGTGTCTGGCGCCTGGCGGGTGGGGACAGCACCGAACGGCCGAGTGCGGACAGTTTGAAAGAGCTCTACAAGATTCTGGCCAGACATCATGACGATGTAAGTCACATGGCGTGATAGGCCGGTGGTTGGCGTGAAGCCAGAAATCGAGAACATGTTCGCCTTTCTCCAGGTCGCGAAGATGCTCTATCTTTTTCTTTTCGCGCAAGTCCTGTGAAACCGTTGAACAGTTTTGCTGACGCGAGGATTGAAAGAGTTAAAGCGTCCTTTGTGCTGTCTGAAAGGACGCTCGGGGCTCTAATGCGGGTGTTCCTGACTTTCTGCCGGGGCCTCGGCATCGGGAGGCCTGGAGACTGCTTCCGGTTGTGGGCTGTCGGTCTCGACCGCGGGGTCCGGCAATGGCAGCCATGTTCTGCCGGAAAAATAATTTCTCGTTCTTTTCTGAGCTCCTGAAGTCGCATCCAGCGAGAGTGTGAAATTGTAATTCCCGGGATTGAGCACCTCGCGGGTGAAGCTGATGCTGGCTCCGAATCCGTCTTCCTTGATGTCCCTCAAATTCTTGATCGCGTTCAGGGTCTCGTGAAAATCGAGCCACTGCGGTTGCCGCAGCATGATTTCGAAAATTCGCAGAATGCCGGGATCGAGCTGGCCATTTCGATCAGTCTCGGGATTGATGATTTTCACGCGCATATTGTTGATCGTGCCGGCGGCGTTGCCGCGAACGATGACGAAGATGGACTTTGGGAGCTGATCCTTTTCCCGCTTGCCGCTCTGCTCGAAAAAACACTCGAACGTATCGGCGTTGAAGCTCGCCGCTGCCCAATCGCTGGTTTCGATGCCGGCATTGCGCAGTGCCGCGCACATCGCGGCGCCGGATATCCGCCATGTCCGTAGAAAAGTCGACGCGGCCTGTACCATCGGTGGTTCGATGGCATGCAAGGGAAGCTTAAAGCTGGCTGGGGGCGTCGGGCGGGGAAGGGCTTTGGGTGGAAGCGGCCCCACCTCATGGGGAAAGAGATCGAAGCCAAAATAATGGCTGACTGTCTTTAAGTGTTTCATGTCGTTGGAAAGCAGCACCGTCCCCATGACCAGTGAGAGGGAAATCGTCAGCAGCAACCAGAAGACCACCGGAATCCGCGGTCTTCCCACCGGCTGTTTCGCATATGCGGACGACGAATTATCGGGCAAGCTTGTCTTCTCCGGCGCGCGAGAAGGGTTTCGATCGGGCTGGCTAGAGCATTTCCGCTTTTCTCCAAGCCACGGAACCCTCTATCCTTTTGTATTTGCGCAACTCCGGACACAAACCGCTGCGCACTTTTGCTGGAATTGCTCTAGATCCAGCATATACATTCAGCCGTTAAATATCTTTGGCTTCGTGTCGGCAATTGGGCACCTTTGTGCCTCGTGATCAGGAAGGCGCGCTGCATATTTTGGATACCGGCTTCGACAATGTTCGTTTTGAATATGTTGAAAGGATTCCCGTTTTCGCCAAGTCGATGATCGCCGTTGCGCAAAATCCTCTTAGACACGGCGTCGGAGCGGCGCTGGTTTCGAACGGGATTCGTCCGCTGCGACGTGGCCGATAGGAGCACCGCGCCAAATGGCACCCGTTGCAATAATCCACAGGTTGCTTTTACTGTGTGCATGGCTGAAAAAAACCCTTACGAAATATTTACTTTTAGTTGCATTCTTGCTTAAACTCTCCATTATACAGCTGGGCGTGCTGATAACGCGGGAGACTTATTCACATGAAGGCTAAATCGCCGAATTCGATCGACGTCTATGTTGGCAACCGCGTGAGAGTTCGGCGGAAGACGCTCGGGATGACCCAGAACGGCTTGGCCGAACTTCTCGGCATTACCTTCCAGCAGATCCAGAAATACGAAAAAGGAACGAATAGAATAGGCGCCAGCCGCCTTCAGCGCATATCCGAGATTCTTCGCGTGCCCATCGGCTTTTTCTTCGAGAACGGCGGCACCGGGCCGATCGACGGCCAGACCAATGAATTGAACAGCTTTTTGTCCTCGAAGGAGGGGCTGGCGCTCAACAAGGCATTCATCGCCATCGAGGACCCGAATATCAGGCAAAAGCTGGTGGCGTTGGCCAAAAGCCTGGCAGCCGCGGGGTTGCCTGACAGCGACAGTGAGTTGCACGATTCGGTTATGAACAGCTGAGGACGGATTGTGCTCCATCTGCAGACATTCGGCGATCTGCGGTTGATTGAGACGAATGGCGATCCGGTTCGCTATCCGATCAAGGGCCTGTTGATGATGGCCCATCTCTATGTCGGCGCAGGCCATGAACTCAGCCGTTATGAATTGGCTCAGTTTCTATGGAATGACGTCGAAGCTGATCTGGCGCGGCTCAATCTGCGCAAACTGCTTTCCCGCATCCGCGAGACAGACGGCGGACGCGCCGAAATGCCCTTCGATTTCACCGCCACCACGGTTCGTCTCGACACGCAGGCAGTTTCCAGCGATCTGGATATCTTTCGCACCGGCGGTTCGCCGCTGGAGCGGCTGAACGCGATCGCCGAACTGACCCAGCGAGGGTTCATCGGAAATATCAAACCGGCGACAAAGTTGATAGAAGCGTGGATCAGGGCGCAACGGGACGCTCAGGCTCTGCAGTTGCGGCAGGCACTGCTGGATGCGCTGCCGGACGCGCAAAAGCCCGGCGCGGCGCGCACCATTTCCAGCGCCGCCCTGCAGATCCTCGAACGGGATCCGAATGACGAGCAGGTCAGAGCCCTATTGCACCAGCTGTCTGGCGGTTCGTCCCTCAATGAGAGATTGCCGAACGGCGACGACCATGCCCGGGTACAGGTGAAGCGGTCAGAGGCCGGTGGTGAGACACCTGCCGACATCGAACGTATATCGCCGATGCCGCTGATCTTGCCTCGGCTGGTGCTGCTTCCTCCGACATCGAAACATGCCGATGCCGGACTTGCGCTTGCCAACGCCCTGATCGAAGACGTCACGATCGAACTCTGTGCGCTCAGAAACATTTCCATCGTCGCGCCGCATACGGCCGGCCAGATCCGGCGCGACTCCGAGAAGGCGGCCGTCGTCGCCCGGCACTCGATCGCCTATCTTCTGGATACAAGGCTCTCCGAAGAGGGATTGTTTGCCCAGCTGGTTTATTTCCCCACGGACGAGATTATCTGGGCCAATCGCTTTGCGATGACGCCCGATATATTGCCACGGCAAAGACGGTTGATCGCGCAGCAACTGACCTTATCGGTGGCAAGCGAGCTGGCTGAAAACGAGGAAGAGCGACTACGCTTCGAAGCCAACCCGCAAGCTTATCATTCCTATCTCGTCGGCTCGAGCCTGATGAGCAGGTTGACGTTGCCGCATATCCGCCGGGCAAGGAAGGCATTCAAGCAGTCCCTGTTGCATAAGCCGGATTTTTCTCCGTCATTTACCGGGCTGGCCAGAACCTTCACCAGCGAATGGCTCGTGACGGCGCAAGGAAACAACGAGCTGCTGCATCTGGCCGAGCAGAATGCGCTTCTGGCCATCGAGCGGGATCCAGAATCGGCGGCGGGTCATCGCGAGCTTGGCGTCACCAAACTCTATCTCGGCGATGTCGACGCCAGTGTCGCAGCACTTCATCTGGCGGAAGAGCTCAGCCCGCATTTTGCCGATGTCATCTACAGCCATGCCGACACGCTGGTGCATGCATCCCGCCCGGGCGATGCGCTCGCCAAGATCAAAAAGGCGATTTCGCTCAACCCGATCGCGCCTGACGCCTATCTCTGGTGTGCTGCGGGAGCGAGCTTCTTCCTGGAGGAATACGAGGAGGCCGTCGTCTATGTCGAGGCGATGAAAGACAAAGCGCCGGCCCATCGCATTGCCGCGGCCAGTTGCGCCATGATCGGCGATCGAAAACGGGCGCTTTTCCATCGGCAGCGGGCCGAAAGCATCAACCCGGTCTTCGACGTCGAGAAGTGGCTCGCCATCGTCCCCTTCAAGGAGCATTGGCAAAAAGAGCTATATCGGGAGGGCCTGTTGAAGGCCGGTTTTTAACAATAACTTAGGGGCGTTACATGGCGAAAGCTGTCATTATAGGTATACCCGGTGAGGCGGGTCTTTGGCTTGCCGATCTCGGCGCGGGTACGGTCAAGCCTCTCAATCCGACGGGGGATTTGGCGACCGCGAACGACCTGCGCAAAACCGGCGGCACATTCGTGAAGGGCGTCGACCTTGCGGTTGCCGTTTCGTCGGCGCAGGTTGCCCTTTCCGGTCACGTCGACGGCTGAGCCGGCACTCTGACGGACCGGTCCATATATTCCGACAGGATCATGTCGCCGCGGGAAACCCTTTCCCGCGTCGAACCTCTTTTGGCCGGGTTCGGCATTACCAGGGTTGCGCGACATACCGGACTGGATGACATCGGAATCCCCGTCTGGTGCGCATACGCCCCGAATTCCCGCTCGATCGTGATTGCCCAGGGAAAGGGCCTGACCGATATTGACGCCAAAGTATCCACTATCATGGAAGCCCTCGAACGGGCGGTTGCCGGCGAACCCGCCGTCGATCTCGTCCACGGCACCTCTTCCCATCTGCAGGCGATGGGACGCAAGACCGACACGCTGAACTGCCTGACCGCTCTTCATAAACCCGATCTTGGACCGGACGAGGAGACGGAATGGGTTGCCGGCGTCAATATCCTCACCGGCGAGGAGGTCTATGTCCCCTTTGAAGCGGTGGTGCTCGACCGCACGCGTGACGCGCGATACTGGATGTCTTCAGACGGCCTGGCGTCGGGCAACGATGCCGAGGAGGCGATCTTTCATGGCGTCCTGGAGCGTATCGAGCGTGACGCCCATGTGCTGTGGCAGGTGGGCGCGGAAGCGGATCGTTTTGCCGGCTGCGTCGATCCCCGCGGCTTCCAGGACGTCGCTTTGGACGGGCTGATCGACAAGATCGAAACATCGGGATTGGCGCTCAGGCTCTTCGATATCACCAGCGACATCGCAATCCCCTGTTTCACCGCCATGCTGGGGCCTAGAGATCTTGTGCCTGGCTCCCGGGATCTTCACGGAGACAGGGACATTCGCCTCGTCGAGGTGACCGGGGGCACCGGCGCTCACCCGTCTCCCGTGCGCGCGGCCATTCGGGCGGTGACGGAAGCCGTGCAATCTCGGCTGACTTATATCAGCGGAGCCCGGGACGATATCTCTGCCGCAACTTTCTCACGATGCTTGCCGCCGCTGATGCGGCAGGCCTTCGCTGCGGTTGCCGCACCGCCGGCTGCCGCCATCGGCCTTGATGGGGTGGCCGGACATGGGCAGCAGGATCTGGCCCGCTTGCTGCAGCATGTGCTTGACCGGCTACGCAACAGGCGGATCGCTTCGGTGATCGCCGTGCGCCTCAGCGACGACACGCTTCCCTTCAGTGTCGTCAAGATTGTCATTCCCGAGCTCGAAAATCCGGAGGGGGAGCGTGCCCAGCGGTTCGGAACGAGGGCGCTTGCAAGGGCAATAGGGTTTTGAAGATCATTTTCGCAGGTCCTAGTCTTCCCGATGCGGCGTCGCTTGCCGGCGAGGGGATATGCGTCCTGCCGCCTGCGACGCAGGGCGATGTCTTGGCGGCGGTGGAACAGGGCGCCAATGTCATCGGCCTGATCGACGGCGGTTTCGAATACGCCGCACCGGTCTGGCACAAGGAAATTCTCCATGCTCTTTCGCTGGGCGTCGCGGTTCTCGGGGCGGCAAGCATGGGCGCGTTGCGCGCTGCCGAATGCCATCCGTTCGGCATGATCGGGATCGGACGCATTTTCGAAGACTATCGCATCGGCCGGCTGGTCGACGATGCCGCCGTCGCACTCACTCACGCGCCGAGCGCGCTGGGCAGCAAGCCGCTCACGATACCGCTCGTCAATGTCAGCGCAACGCTCGATGTGATGGAGGATAGCGGACTGTTGGAAAGTCGGTTGCGCCAACAGCTGGAAGATGCCGCAGGCGCGATATTCTTCAAGAAGCGAACGTGGCGGGCGGTCGTCGAGCAATGTGCAGGGCTGGCCGAGCAGGATCGTCCGCGACTGCTGGCGGCACTTCTGTCGAATGCCGTCGACCAGAAACGCATCGATGCCTTGGAATTGCTGAAAGCCGTGCAAGACGTTCGCGATATTCGGTCGAATGCCGATCTGCCCTGGAAACTGCACGAAACTTCGTTCCAGACGCGACCTGCATTGTGAACCGAAGTCGGCAATTGTCACCGGGAGTTGTGTCACGCTTTTTTCACGGGGTGGATCACGTCTAGGCGCGTATCATTCCTTCAATTCATTGGAGAAATGGGGCATGGGCGTGACATCGGTTGGCAAGGTAGAAGCAGACCAAGGGGCGGAAGACGGTCTGGAAGAGCTCGTCGCATTGGCGCGGATGATCGCCTATGCGCGACAGGTCGCCCAGGATGTCAAACTGCCGTTCGCGACGAATTGCCTCGACCTTGCGCTCGAGGCAGTGAAGCAGGAGGTCGGGGAGGGCTTGACCAGGGAATTGGCTGAATTGAGCTCCCCGGTTCCGCAAGTGAGCGTGAGAAGCCACTAGAGCCTTTCCGGATTAGATTGAAGCATTCTGCCGGAGCAGGTTTTCGTCAGGGCAGAGGCGATTGGCGAAGGGCATACCCCTTGGTACGTCCGAGCCGATCGCCTTTGATCCTGGCGCAAAGATGCCCGGCCCTTCGGGTTGGCTGAAACGGGCCGCCTGATCGACCGGCCGGCTTGGCCGTAGAGCTGGGCTACGACGCGCGCCGGCCGGTCGACCATCCGACTCCGTTTGAGCCAACAGAATGCTGCAATCTAACCCGGAAAGGCTCTAGACCGGCATGCGTCCGATCGGACGCGCTGAAACGCTCTACCACTTCAAATCCATGCATAACCCCGGAAATCAGCATCGATTTCCGGGGTTATGCGTCTGTTGGTGTCCAGTGAGCGGTCAATCGAAATCCATTCTGTGAACTGGCGCGAATTATAGATTGGGAGAAGCCCGGCTCGTTCTGGGCGGACGCATGCGCTGTTGAGTGTAGTTGGGCTTTTTATTCAGAAGCTGTTCGACGTCATCGCTCGGATGGTTTCGGCGCAAGCGGTAAACGATTCCGTTGACGTTGCCTCCGGGCAGGGAAGCGGCGGCGATTTTGGGTCTCACACATCGTGCGGACGATCGGCCGATTGACGGCCGATCCATTGACCTCAATGGGTCAAATTGCGCTTCTGGGCCAGCAGTAAAATGTAATCGTCGGCAATGTCTGCGATCGCCATTGCGACTTCCGCCGGATCGCATCCCTCGACCTTCGTATTTGCAATGAACTGATAGACCGCCTTTTCGATCTGCTTCCGGCAGATCATCACGCGCTCATCGTAACCAAATTCCGGAATCTGCGATGCCATATCACTCATCAGGTCGGCTCCCTCGCTACTTACAGTGACCATGACACAAATTATAAGTTGAGCAAGCAAATGCTTTATGAAGGGTTAATTCGCGGGCGAAGTGCGACCAATTCGACACAGGTCGGGGCATGCCGGGGGCTCCGATGTAATGAATCGGGACTGTCCAACTTCGCCCAAGCATATCAGTTGTTTCGTATCGGGCGGCTCGCCAAGAGGATAGGCATTTCTTACGCCGCGGGTTTTGCGTCGGTATTTCCGTTGGCGAGTACAGCCTCATATGCCGGCGTTTGAAATGACAGACCGAATGCCGTTGGGCTAAATTGGCCGGTCCAGCTCGTATCGAACTATATAATATCTTTATGTATCAGGGTGTTAATATTTCGTGCAGCGGTGCCGAATTGCATCGGCAACTTTTCCACGCGCGGCCAGCCCAGGACAACATCACCAGTGTGCCGGCAGGTTGTCGGATCGTTGAGAACCGGGGAAGGGAAATAGCTTTCCGGGAGATTTCCAGCCATCGCGCGAAAACTAAACGCCGACGCTTATGAAATGAAGAACTAATTAAACCGGTAGCAATAATTGAGTATAACAAATAAAATTTATCAAAAGGTAAAAATTATGGTTTTCAGATAATGGTTGTATTTAAGTATCAATTATAAGACGGTCAAAATAATATCAAGAAATAATCATTGGATGTATTATTCTTAATAATGGCATTAATAATTATCAATTTCTATTGAAAAACAATATAAACTTTATGACGGATTGCTCCGTCTCCGAAATTTCATTGCAGATCTAAAAATATCGCGCGCTCAATTGAAATTTTGATCGAAATATTAAGCAGGGGAGCCGGCACTTCGACCTTCACCTGCCGATGATGCGGGATTTTCTCATCAAGCCGATCTCAACAGCGTAATATCGTCATCCGAAGTAAGATCTATCTATGCTAATGCAGTGATAATGGCGACCGCATTTGTGCAACCAGCCGAGAAGGAAAGTTGAGGACCCGCCGGGGTGGGTGACGGGTCCTCCAGTCGGAATGCCTGCACAGTACGTAGGTATGATTTCAGTTAAATTCGACATTGTCGAAGATCATTATTGGGGTAGTTCTTTTTTTCTGTAGATTACTCTCTTTTTTAGCAATTGCTATTCTACATTGATATAAAAGTTCGTAGTACAAAATAGCGAGATAGTCACAGGCTGATGGAGAGGAAGGGTTGTCAAACCTTTGGATGTTTGACGGTGCTCGATCTCTTCGGCGCGACATAGCGGCTGAGCAATGAGGTCGCGGCAGAGCGTTTGCCAGACCGATCGATCTCAGACAGGCGGCTGAGCAATGTCTTCGTTCTGAAGCGTGACCAACCGCCGACCAATGGGAGAAGCGGGTCTATCTCTTCGAATTTCCTGAGATTCTTTTGCTTTTGTTCCCTAGCCGGCCAGACTTTCGACAACGCCCTGCGTGTGGCTCTGTCAGCTTTTGAAAAGATCAATCTGGCGAGGATCCCGGAGGCGAGCATTGGGCTATGATGATAAATGTGTTTGAGCGAGGTCGCAGCGCTAGACCAATCTTTCAAAGTGGCAAATTTTGAAAATGCATAAAGATGCGCCGAAGCGCGGGCGCAGCTGACAACAAAAGCCGGAAGCTGGGGATTGCGAGCGATACATTGCTCGGTCACCGCCAGGAGCGATCGCGCCATCCGCGACCTGTTTGAAGACATGGCTGCGGAATGTGAGCGATAGCCCACCAGACCCAACGGCACTGTCTCGATCTTGAAATGTTCAGCGGTGCGGAGTTCGAAATCGAAATCCTCGCATCCTCCAATTCCCTTCCTAGCATAGCTTGAATCGTAGCCGCCGATCTTGTCGATAACAGCGCGGCGAACCATGAAGCCGCTGCCATTGCCGACGAAGCGGAATACGAGATGACGGTTGAGGATGCTGTCCCGGGCGTTCAGCGACGAACCGGATCTCGTGCAATATCCTTCGGTATCGATGAAGCGGTGAAGGGCATAGACCGCGCCCCAGGCGTCCGGCAGTGGGTGGAGAGCCGCAAGCATTCTTTCAACATAGGTCGGATGCCATATGTCGTCCGCATCGAGGAAGGCGATATAGGCGGATTCCGATGCTTCGATCCCGGTATTGCGGGCAGCAGCGACGCCACGGTTTTCGGTCGACACAATCCGGATCCTTGAATCACTCGCGGCGAAACGGCGACAGATCGAGGCCGTGTCGTCCGTCGAACCGTCGTCGACGACGACGATCTCCAGCGCCTTGTGGGTCTGGTCGCTGACGGACTGGAGCGTGTGGGCAAGGTAGGGGCTGGCGTTATAAGCAGGGATAATGACGGCCACTTGAATACGGGATTTGGTTGGCATCTCCATCTCCGTCACCCGAGCTTGGATGTGGGGGTGGGTGGGCGGAGATCGATCCGGTTCTTCATCAGCCTGGCCACAGCGGGCCGATGGCTAACGACAATCAGCGTTCTGCCAGCATCTTCTTTCATTGCCGAAAACACCCGCATCTCGGTCTCTTCGTCGAGCGCGCTTGTTGCTTCGTCCAACAGCAGGATCTGAGGCCGGCTGGCGAGCGCGCGCGCCAGACCTATGCGCTGCCTTTGCCCGCCCGAAAGCCGGATCGCCTCGTCGCCCAGCCATTCATCAAAGCCATACGGCAGATCTTTGATGAACTCCGTTGCGCAGGCCACATCGGCCGCCCAGCGGATATCCTGCTCCGAGATATCGCGACGAAACCGGATGTTGTCGAGGACCGTGCCCTCCATCAGTTCAACATCCTGGCCCGACACGGAGAGCAGTTGCAGCCAGCTGGACCGGTCGATGGTTGTCAGATCCCTGCCGTCGACCGTGATCCAGCCCTGGGTCGGCGGGTTGAGATCGAGAATCATGTTGAGGATTGTGGTTTTGCCGGAGCCACTCGGCCCCGTCAGGGCCGTCGTCTCGCCTGCTCTGATTGCGAAGCTGAGGTCGTCAACAGCCGGGGCGTTCGATCGCTCATAGGCAAACGAGACGTTGTGGAAGACAATCGCCTCCGCCAGGCGGCTTACCTTCTCCCCTTGCGAGGTCTGCTTGATGTCATCCTTTTCTGACAGCAGCGCCAGGACGTTTTGCAGCGACGCTTCCATCTCGTAAAGGCTGAGAATCTGGGAATCGAATCCCTTGATATGCGGCTGAAGCCTGTAGAGAAGGATCGTGGCCGAGAGCGCCGCCTTGAAATCGACCGGCAGGAATTCCGAGGACAGAATGATCGTCAGGATGACCCCGAAGGTCAGGATTTCGCTGAGAAGCGAGGTTATCGCTCCCATCCAGTCCGACCGGCGCCAGGTCTGGCCGACGTCGTTGGAAAGCGCCTCGAAGAGTTGTTGGTGGCGCTTTTCCATGCCGAAGCTTTTGACGGCCTTCAAAGTCTGTAGCGTTGTCCAGCTCAGCTGTGTCAACGCTTCCACCGCAGCCAGCGCAGAGGCGCCGAGACGGCGGTAGGCACCGGCGAAGAAACCCAATACAAAATTATGGATGAAGCCGAAGGCGAGCGCGAGCAACGCGATCGGCCAGGCCATTACCAGCATGCCGACGCCGAAAATCACAATCGTGCCGAAATTCACTCCCAGTCGTACCAGGCTGGCATGCGCCGACGACACCGCATAGGATTCGGTCGCGATGACGTTGATCAGGTCGCTGCGCTCATAATCCTGAAAGCGCTGAAAGGGCATGGTCAAGACCTTGGCGTAGAGGCGGTCTCGCATGCGGTCGCTAATTCGGTGGTTGACAGCGCTTGCAATGAGCGAATTGGCGCATCCGAGAAAAATCCGAAACAGGATCGAGCCGATCAGGATGCCGATCAGGACAGGCTTCGAAAGACTGAGGTCAATGCCGCCGAAAAACGCCGGAAGCCATGCAACGGCGGAGCCGGAAACGGGACCTTGCTGCCCGAGAAGAAAGACGAGGCTGACCAGAAAGGTGATGCCGACCATTTCCGAGAAGCCGGTGAGAATTCCCAGGATGATCATCACTGTCATCTTGAGCCGCAGTGCCGGTACGAGTTGCAGAAGCTCGCGGAACCGAGCCGCTACAACCAGGTTGTAGGCTCTTGCGGGTTTAGCAGAAGGCGGCTTTCGAAACCTATTCATTGTTGACCATCCGGGAAGAGGTCAGACCTATTGCCTCTTTGGCAGGCATGGCCATGAAACGATCGCTGAATGCTGTTCCGGGTTGCGGGAGGGGCGCGCTCGCGATGCGGGTTTTCGGCCGCGCCGAAGACGTGCCGAGGACGCGCTTTGCCATCCGGAGGCAGCGTTTCGCTTGGCGCCAGCCCTGCTGCACGCCATGGGCGATAAGGCGCAAGGAATATTTTCTGACCATCATCGGCGCCAGCTTTTTGACCTGGGCAAAATCGTTGCCGAGAAACGCCTTCGCGAAATACCAGCGCGCCGTGTTGAACTCGGCTGTCTGGATGTCGCGCGTAAACTGCGGATAGCGCGTGATGATCGGGGCCATCACCAGGGCGTGGGACTTCAGCATCCTGTAGGCGTTGCTGGACATATTTCCCTTCGTAAAGCGATAACCGGTCAGGAAATCGGGAACCAGTGCAAAGGGCAAGGTTTCGGCCAAGGCCAGATAAAGTTTCAGATCCTCGCATCCCTCGGCGCCGTTGTCGCGCAGGCTGGCGTCATAGCCGCCGCAGCGAAGAATGTCCGTCCGCGGCATCAAGGGCGTGCTGCCATTGCCGATGAAGTTTTCCCGCAACAGAGGTTCGAAGATAGTCCCTTGATGCAGGACTGGTCGCGAATGACCGAAAATGATGCCGTTTTCGTCGATCGCCGCATACCAATTGTAGGCGACCCCGCGTCCGTCCGGAAATTTTCTTATCGCCTCAAGCTGGAGCTCGATTTTCCGGGGGTGCCATAAATCATCGGCATCGACGGGAGCTATGTAAAGGCCGCTGGCCTCGCGGACGCCATGGTTGCGTGCGCGCGCAACCCCACCATTCTCCTGGCGGAGAACACGGACACGGCGATCGGTCAGGCTGTGGTCGCTCGCAAGATCGAAGGTATTATCCCGCGACCCGTCGTCGACCACAAGGATTTCGAGCTTGTCATAGGACTGGCTGGAGACGCTTCTCAATGTTTCGGCAAGCGTCTTCTCAGCGTTGTACGCCGGTATGACGACGGTGATGAGAGGGGCCGCAACGCCAGTCATGGTATTGTCATCCGATATAAGCTCCCGGCAGGCCCATAAGTTCAGGGAATGCTTCAAGAGGACGATCGCCACGGACTTCGAGGCGTGGCAGACCGAAGAGATTATCGGAAAATGTGGCTTTTGCCGGTCGTGTCGTGAAGCCGATCCCGTAGCCGGCAAGAGCCAGAATGCCCGGGACCCTGAAGTCTGTTCCGCCATAAGGAAGTGCGATCGATTCCACGGAGCCGCCCAGCCGGCTTTGCAGCGCATTGCGCGATCGCATGGCTTCGGCCAGCAGGGCTTCGTTGTCCATCGCACTGGCTGGTGTGTGGGATGCGAGGTGGGAGCCGAAGCTGATGCCCTTCTGGTGCAACTCCTGAATATGCGACCACGACATCAGCGGTGCAGGCTCTCCATAGGCCGAATCCCAGTCCGACCGACCGCCGACTTTGTCAGTCACGACGAATACGTCAGCGCTGAAATCATTCTCGGCAAGGATCGGAAATGCGTCCTCCAGGAAATCCGAGTAGGCATCGTCGAAAGTCAGCATGACCGGCCGGCCCTGGATCGGCTTGCCGCTGCGCAGAAGCCCCGCCAGGGTCTGCGCCGTCACCGTGTAATAACCCTGTCGCCGAAGGAACTGCATCTGCTTGCGGAAGATCTCCGGCGGCGTGCGGAAACGCTGGAGTGCCGGGGGCCCTTCCTCTGCGATCCTGTGATACATGAGGATGGGAACCGAGGTCGTGATCTCCGTCGCCCATGCCGCCCCACGCTCAATGCCAGTCGGCCCCCAGATGATGTGCTTTGCCACATCCGCGTCCAGCGGAGTTCCATGCCGCTCGACCCGCAGGACAGGATCTGCCACCGGGCCTTTCCTAAACCGGTGGATGGCGTAAAGTTCGGTTTCGATCGTCTCTTCCAGGGCCAGTTCAGGTTGTGCGGCTAACAGCTGTTTGATCGTCCCGACACCGAAAGGATTGTCCCAATCGAAACCGGTCCGATCGGGTTCGTCCCGGCGTATATGTGCGTGGGCAGTGATCAGGTAGCCATTCGGTTTCACCGCTGCGGCCATCTTCTGACAGACCGCCGCAAGCATCTCCTCGTCTTTCATGTAGTAAAGGACTTCGGAGCAGACGATGAGGTCCTGTTCGGGCGGAACATCGCTCTTGACGAAGTCAAGCACGCGAAGCTCGACGTTGCGATGGTCGCGGCACCGCTCGACAGCTCTGTCGATTGCCCGCTGGGAAATATCCGTGGCCGTCACCCGGCCGACCTTTCGCGCCAGCTTCTCGGTAAAGATCCCCTCAGCGCAGGCGAGCTCGAGGGCCTTGTCGATCCCTTCCGGGATCAGGCTCAATGTCTGCGCATATTTAACCTGCTCGTAGACGGAGACGTAATTCCATGGATCCGGGCGTTCAAAGATATGCTCCCAGTACTCTTCTTCCGACTGAACGGGGGCAGCTCCCCTTTTTTCGTCGGTTCGCAGCCGAGTGGGATTTCGAAACCGTGGAGCCAGACCGCGTTGGAGATTTTGCAGCATGTCGGACAGTCGGGCGTCGTTGTCTTGTTTGTCGCTTGGCGCGCAGGCAAGAAGGGCGTTGCGCCCGATACGCACCAAAATTCGTTCGAGACGTCCTCGCCGCTGGCCATTCCGGATGATCAGCCCGCCGAAGGCTCTGTAGCCGCGCAATGCCTCCCTTGTCCACGAACTGATATAGACGAGGGTGGGCGGCGTCTGCAGATGTTCTTCTGCCTGCATCTCATGCATGATCAGCCTGATCTGCGCCCGGATCGAAAGATCGCCCCAGAATGGCCCGACAAAGGAGCCGACATGTTGTCCGCCGGACAAGGCGTGCATGATGAGTGTGTCGGTTGGCTCAGCCTTGGGGATCCGCGAAAGCGTTTCGAGCGCAGCACTGACCACCTGGACATTGCCAAGCGTGAATGACCGCAAAGGGTTTGCGGCGGATATGTGCCAAGAGGCGGCCTCAATGATCTTGCGCCCAGTGCCGGGTAAGGAATGTTTCTGAATCAGCTGGATGAGCAAAAGGAACGTCGGCCGCCATTTATCGATCACATCAATGAGATCGTCGGCCCGATCAGTAGAAAGCCCCGTCTGCAGGCCATGTAGGATTACACCGGCAAGAAAGTTTTCGTAGCCCGCGGCGTCCGGCATCTCAGGCAGAAGCGCTGCAAGGGCTGCAATATCCAAAGTCGGATCGAGCTTGGCCGCGACGACCCAGGCTAGCATGCGCAGTTGGCTGACCGGGGGCGTGATCCAACCTGTCTCCGGCCCCTCGGCTGATAAGCCTTGCTGCGTCTGCAGCGCTTGCGCCTTCGATGTCACGCGAATGGCGTCACGCACCATTTTGGTCGGATCGCCGGAGAGCGAGTCCGCCTTCATGCGATAGAAAGCGAGGCACTTGTCGACGCGACGAAATTCGGCGCCGGAAAAGGCCATGCGAAGCCAAAGATCCCAGTCCTCGCAGGTCTGCAAGGTCTCATCCATGCCTCCCAAAAGCTCAAAAGGGCCTCTGGGAAAGACAACCGTATGGATGGCGAGTGCACAAAAGGAGGAGAACTCACGCTTGGCGACGTCTCCCGTCAAGATGGGAGGTTGTTCTACCTGCATAAGCCTGCCGTCTGGGGCGACGCGGCGGAAGGCGCAATAGGCGATGGCTGCTGAAGATGAATCCTCCGCAACTGGCTGCATGTTTTCGATGAAGGTCGGATCCAGCCAGTCGTCGGCATCCAGCATGCAAAGCAGGGGCGCGGCTGCCAGTCTTGCGGCGTGGTTTCGCGCCGCGGCGGCGCCGGCATTCGGCTGACGGGCGGGGAGAATGCGGCTGTCCGTTTTTGCAATGCCCTCCAGAACCTCCCAGGTGCGGTCGGTCGAACCGTCATCGACCACGACAGCCTGCCAGTTCGTTCGCGACTGCTGCTGCAGGCTGGCAAGACATTCGGCAAGCGTATCGGCTGCATTGTAGGCGGGGATGAGGAATGAAATGTCAGGCGTTGCGGCGATCACCATGCGGGCCTCTTCCATCGCCGCAGAACGTATAGAGCGCCATTTACGCTTCCGAGCATCTCCTGCTTCAGGAAGACGTCGTGCGACGTCGTGCCTTTGCGAAGACGTCTTCGGAGCCTTCCGGCGTAATATATCGGAAACGAGAACAGGATGCGCCGCAGATTGGCGTTATTTCCGGTGTTCTGATACTGGACCAGCAGGGCTGCGACATGGCCACTCATATATTGGTAGATCTGTTTGGCGAGCCCCTTCATATCCTTGCGATGAAAGTGCCAGGCTACCGCCGTCGGCTCGTAGCGGCAGACATGGCCATGATGGAGGAGCCGGTTCCAGTATTCGGAATCGCCTGAGCATCCGGCAGCGCCCATGTCCAGGCGGACATCGAACAGGCCGATCTCGTCGAAGACCTTGCGGCGGATGGCCTGACTTGCGCCGGCTCCTATCGTCCAGACCGGAGCGCCGTAACGTGTATCCCTGGTATAGAAGTCCTGATTGAAATCCTGCCGCAGATAGCCCCGGCCGAAACTCCAATGCTTTTCGAAGATAAACTGTGCGGGCGTTGCAAGTTCTCCGGGAAGGACCAACCCGGTTACGCAGGCGATCTCCGGCAGATCGAACCCCTTCATCAGGTTCTCCAGCCATCGCTCGTGGAGGACCACGTCATCGTCCGTAAACGCGACGAATTCGGTTCTTGCCGCACGAACCGCCGCATTGCGCGCATAATCCAGCCCGACCCGATCTTCACGGACATAGGTTGCGCCCGATTCCTCCACCACGCGACGCGTCGCCTCGCCTGCAGAGGCATTATCCACCACGATGATCTCGACGGGGCTGAGCGACTGTTTGGGGATCGAGGCCAGGCACCGGCGTAGTTCCTCCGGCCGGTCCTTTGTGCAAATCAGAATGCTGACGTCGCGGTTGCGCTGAGGGGTTTGCGCGACTTGACGCGCATGCTCGAGCGTCTCGGGTCGCACGACACGCTCGGCGAGTGCCGCAGCCGTCTCGGGCCTTTCGATATAGGCTTGTCCTACGGGAAGACCATCCGACAGAAAGACCACGAGCCCATGGGAGACAGGGGGCGAAACGGTATCGAGGTGAGAGGTGGCGAGATCGAGATAGTGGATCGGTACGGGAAAACTTATATCCTTCAGATCGGACGGAATTGGTTCTCGCATCATTACTCTCTCAATCGCACCGTGAACATACGCCACCTGCACCCAGCACGCGAGTCTCGAAAGTCATTATGGTTTATTCTGCAGCGTGCGCCTTCATTTGGTTCCTGAACCAATCGAGCGTCATCGCCACGCCCTGTTCGTAGGTGATTTTGCACGACCACTCGGGCATGACATAGTGCGCGTTGGTCAAGTCCGGCCGTCTGTTCGTGGGGTCCTGCGGCGGTGACGGCTCGAAGACGATCGG
The DNA here is from genome assembly GCF_001652265.1 of Rhizobium leguminosarum. GTDB lineage: Bacteria > Pseudomonadota > Alphaproteobacteria > Rhizobiales > Rhizobiaceae > Rhizobium > Rhizobium leguminosarum_D. The sequence goes on along the minus strand of NZ_LWBS01000220.1, from coordinate 267,660 downwards.
CACGCCGCCAACCAGTCTGGAGACATATTGCGCGACCTCGAGAACCGAAATCTCGCGATCATTGCCGACGTTCAGAGGCCCCTTATAGTCGGTTTCATTTATCCAGAAATATCGCGCGAAACCATCGACAACGTCATCGACATAGCCCCAGCTGCGTGACTGAAGACCGTCACCGAACACGGTAATCGGGCGACCCGAAAGCGCCTGGGTGATGAAGTTGGAGACGGCGCGCCCATCGTCGGAACGTGTCCGGGGACCATAGATGTTGAAAGGGCGAACGATCTTGACGTCGAGCCCTTGGGTACGCTGCATCTCGAACAGCAGCGACTCCGTGCACCTTTTGCTCTCGTCGTAGGATGAGCGCGGTCCGGTGCAGTCGACCTGGCCTTTGTAGGATTCCGGCTGCGGCGACACCAGAGGATCGCCATAGACTTCGGAAGAAGAGGTGAAACCGAAACGTCCGCCCTTCTTCAGCAAGTCGAGCAACCGGAACGCCCCGAGAAGATTGGCGGAGATCGTCCTCTTCGGCTCCTTCATGTACCACGGCGGCGATGCGGGAGATGCAAGGTGATAGATTTCGTCGAATTTATCCGAGGTCTGCAGCGTCTCGACGTCGGATTTCACGAAGTGAAAACGGGGGTCCCTAATGTGCGCGATATTTTCGAAAAGCCCGGTCCAGAGGTTGTCAACAACGACCAGCTTCTGAATGTCCGTCCTCAGCAAAAGTCGATCACACAAGTGGGACCCGATGAAGCCAGCCCCGCCAGAAATCAATACGCTCTTCATTGCTTTGCGCCTCGTGACTTGAGATAAGCTGCCTGTCTATTAGCATCGCCTGTAATGCATGACAATTACTTAGAGTCTTTCTAAGAAATACTCGCTTATTAATGTTAATTGTTATTCGTGCCTACTTTAAGGCGACGCATGTCCCTGCCGCGCTCGATAACGAGCGGCCACACCGGAACGGATGATACAGATGATAGTCGCGTGATCATCACGACCTGCCCAATCTCGACCATCCGTTCCATGAGACGGCCGCCAGCATCTGCGGGTTCGATCGAAGGAATCTGCATGGTATCGAGAACCTCTCCGACGAGTTCGGATCGAGAGCTGAGGTGCCTCATCGAAAAGCATGTCGCTCAGTGGAAACACTGGATCCTTGAAGTGTGCTATATTTTCGAAAGGTCCGGTGCAAAGATTGTCAATAACAGCCAGTTTCTGGGTATTGCTTCCTAAGTACAAGTCGGTGGCATAAATGCGATCCAATGAAACCAACTCAGGAATTAATACGTTTCTCACATCGTCCTGCCTCGTTACTTAGGAATATATTATTGTTATTACACCGCGCGGACGTTTTGTATGGGCACGAAGTCCGGGGTCTGTCGGACTTTGGTCTGGGTTTCGGGCGCGCGGAAACGATCGTCATCGTCGTTCGACGCGCGTCCTTTTCGGGCGCGGAGATATCCCATTAACACTTTGAATCAACCTCATTGTTCCGGAAAATCGATTCCGATTTTCGAGCCGATGCGCGAGCACTGACTGTAAGGCATGCCGGTTTTTTAGGAATTTCTAAAAAATGCGAATTGGTCGCCGTGCGGCCATTCTAACGCTGACGACAGAGTTTCCAAAGGCATCTGTATGTCCTCGTCAATCGCGCTCGGCATGGGTGGCGGCGGCTGGTTTCTCGGGATCGCCAACCCGGCTCTCACCATGGTCGTTCCAGCGCTTCCGATCGGCTTCGTACAGAACATCAAGCCTTGATGATTGAGGTCAGCCCTCTGGAGGCGACGCAAACCGGCTCGCATCGAACAGGTCTATGGCGGCGAGCGGAATGATATCCTCAGCTGATGTCGCGGCATTGACCTCACGATGAACCGTGCGGGGAGAAACGCGAGGCGCGTTCAATCCCATGACCTCGCCGGGAGAATGCAGCGCCCATTTCATCAACGCCGCGTCGGAAGTCGATCCAAAGAAACTTGCTCCTTCCCAGGAAGCGGTCATAGGCAGGGAGGCGATCATATCAGCGCCGTGTTTGGAGGCCTGGTGTGCAACAACGAGTGGTTCGAAGCGCGGGTAGGCCGGCAATGCAGGCGCCGGTCTGTCCGGAAGCACTGCAATTGGGCCGATCGATGCCGTCTCTAGTTTGTCATCTGCGCCCGCGTCGTGCTCAAGGGCGGCCGGCCGCGTCGCCGGTATTGGAGCCGGCAAAGATGAAACATCCCCAGCGGACCGTTTGTCATCCCGCTCGACCGCGCCGGTCTGCAGCGCGAGCGCATTCAATGCTCGGCTTCGGGGCGCAGGCTGAAGCGCCGTCACGAGGTTATTATCGCCGCTCGAAGTGGTCGACACTCCCACGTCTTCGTCTTCTCCAGCGGTGCTGGCGATCTGGATCGAGGTGGGGCCGACGCGCTTCTTGTAGTTCGCAATGGCCTGATTGTATCCCGGCAGCGGCCGGCCATCGGCCGGGAGATGCATGGTCTGCCCATTCGGGAATATTCGCGCGAGTTCTTGCCGGGACATGCGGGGCCAGGCCCTGACGTTGCCGACGTCGAGATGCACGAAGGGCGATCCCGAGGTCGGATAATATCCGACACCGCCGACCTGCATCTGCATTGCAAGTGCACGCAGCGTCGAAAGCTTCACGCCGGGAACATAGAAGTCCATCGCCTTGCCCAGCATGTGCTGGCTCTTCTTGGCGACGCCCGTGCTGCGCGAACGATTGCGGAGCATGTTGTTGGTATCAGGGGATCGATAGGCGGAAACGATGTGGATGTAGTCCTTGCCGCCGCTACGCTTATACACCTCCCAGACCAGGTCGAGCAGCCGGGGATCCATCCGGGTCGGCTCATTCCTTCGCCAGTCGCGCAGAAACCGATTGATCTGGGCAAGGCCTTTCGGATCGAACTTTCCATCCCGCTTGTAGGTAATCGTGGCCCTCTCGCCCGTATGGGTAAAGAACAGCTTCAGGGCACGATCTTCCGCCGAGGCAAATGATGCAGAACCAACAAGTGCCGGCAGCGCAAACAGAGCCGGCAGAATGGTCTGCGCTGCGAAGCGTTCCGCACGCGACAGGAGTGTGGCAATTCCGCCCAAGGCTCCGCCCGATAATCCTTGCACTGGATACTTCAACACGAACAATCCCGCCAACACCAAACATTCGACGACGTGCGGGAACCTCCGCATCCATCGCGCTCAGTAAAGCCAGCTTATGGTCAACAAACTCCTAACGAGTGGATGCGTGAGCTCGGCGGATTGAGGATGCGGTCATCCCAAGCGCAGTCGGACTCTGCGCCCGCGGGAGGAGAGCATCGAGCGCATTGTGTGCTGATCTGAAATCCCCGCCGCTCTGAAACGGTTACAACCGCTCCCGACCTTCAGTCTCCCCGAACACGCGACCTCAACTCCCGCCTAGCGGCTGACCAGAACATGCATCGACCTTAAGCCCGGATCAATCAATAGGGCAGGCCAGCTGGGAAAGAGGCATCCGATGCGCTGCTAACCGCCAGCCTTGTCGATCGGTAGAGACGCGACGCTTGCCCAGAAATGCGTACCTCGGTCGGAACTGGAAAAGTTCGCTGAACAAACTCTAGCTCTATCCTCAGAAGTTTGGACTATCCTCATGGCCCTCCAACTCAGGGCACCCCCTGATGTTGCCGAAACCGATCGTTCGCCGGTCGCCCGATTCATCCAGACCACTGAGCACGATGATATTGTCATCCTGCTGTATAATCTCGCTACGATAGATGCCGGCCCGAAGCGCCCTGTTCTTCGCTTGGCTTATATTACATTGCCCGGGCGGTGGAGTGACGTGCCAGTATCTCGTCCCTTGCCCATCCGAATGCCATCCTTCCGAAGCTGCGAATCCTGACAAGCTGGATAGCAGTATGACAGACGCCAATATTACGCTGCCTAGAACCAGTTTCATGTAACCTCCGTAAGCCGCGGCAGGGCTGGTCTTCATTCTGCTTGTCCTGATTTCAACAGACAACCGGGTTTCCCATGGCGTCACCACACTAGGTGGCTCGCGCTAACAGTGTGCTAACGCCCGCTTTGCCGGCAATTTGCGGATACTGAAAACAAGGGTTTTTTCGACGCGGTTCGCTTTGTGCTACCGATGTCACCGCTCGGAGGAAGAGCAAGCAAAGTGGTAAACCCGCGTAGGTATGCACCTGCGACTCGATCGCAAGTGAAATTTTCTCAGATAAACAAAGCTTTGCGAGGCAGAGAAATCTTGAGACAGGAGAGTTTGAATTTTCTCCACGTTAGAATTGAACCACCTCTCGAGGAATTCATCGTTGTCGTCCAGCACCGCCCGGATGTCGCCCGTCGCCTTGAAAGCGCGCTCGGGCATGCCGGCGCGACAGTCTTCACTGCGAACACCGCGGTGGAAACCGTCGAAGTCATGAACCGATATCAGGCGCATCTTGTCGTCGTCGACACTCATGACGGCGAAGGCGTCTTCAACGAGCATGTCGTCTTCGCAGCGTTTCACCGGGGAAGCGGACGCATCTGCTACAGCGAGACGTTCCCCGAGGATGGATTGATGACCTGGGCGAGGTGGGTGGATATCCGCGAGTCGGTCGCAGCCGTCGTCGAACAGGCGATCGAATGGCGGCGCCGGATGAAGGAGTAGGGCGGAGCGGGTAGGGCACCTCAAGCCTCATCCGCCACCGCCTTGGGCTGCTGCGCTCGAATTGCAGTCGCAGCGGCGGCAGCGCCGTCCCGGTCGTCTTTGCCGACTTGAACCGAAGGCGTCGCGAAATCGATGCCGTTCTCCTTGAACGCCTCGCGGATCTTCGCGTATGCCTTGCGCCGGATATAGGTCTGCATGCCCGGCACCGTGGTCATCGCGAAGCTGAGGACGATGCCATAGTCACCGAACTCCTCGACGCCCTTCATCTTCAACGGCTCGATAAACAGCGGCCCGAGTTCCGGATCGGCCTGCAGCTCCTCCCCGATCTTCTTGGAGAGCTTGCGCGCCTTTTCGATATCTGCATCGTAGCTCACGTTCACCCGAAACTTGTCGATCACCCAGTCGCGGCTCATGTTCTCGACGGCGCCGAGCTCGCCGAACGGAACGGTGAAGACCGGGCCGCGGTGATGACGCAGCCGCACCGACCGGAGGCTGAATCCCTCGACGGTGCCCTTGTAGCTCTTCGCCTGGATGTACTCACCCACGCGAAACGCGTCGTCGAGAAGGTAGAAGACGCCGCTGACGACGTCCTTCACCAGCGTCTGCGATCCGAAGCCGAGCGCGACGCCGAAAATACCGGCGCCCGCGATCAGCGGCCCGATCTCGACGCCGAGTTCCGCGAGCACGATCAGGCCGGCGACAACCGCCACGATGACGGCGAGCATGTTCCGGAAGATCGGCAGGAGTGTCCGAAGCCGGCCCTGCCGGGCCGCCTGAGATGCATCGCCTGCGACGCCGGACGAAACGGTGAGCCGTCTGTCTATCCAGGATCTGGCGAGATGCCATGCGAGGTCGGCGAGCAGCAGAACGACCACGCTCTTCAGAAGCCCGTAGGACACCGCGGCCACCACATGATCGCTGTGGACCAGGGAGTTCGGATCGAACCGCCAGACGAGGGCCAGCCACACAGCCGCGGCCGCCACGAAGATGGCCCGGCTGCCGCGGACAAGCAGAACACGTTTCGTGCTGTCAGGTTCGGAAGGAAACGCTTCGGCCGCCGCCCGACCGGTGAAGCGCAGCACCGTGGGCAGGGCCAGCGCGTAGACGCCCAGCCAGAACAGACCGTGCAGACCGGCGCACCAGAGCGCCCAGATGATGACGAAGGCGAGGCACAGCCATATGCGCGTGCCAAGGGGTCTCGGACGAGGAGGCCGCGCCCTCGACGGCCAAAGCGAGGAGAGCGATCGAAAAGCAGAATGAGATCGCCTCCGTCGCAGCCGGATCGACTGACAATGGTCGGCCGAGACTTTCGGCGGCAACCGCGATCACGGCAACTCCGGCAAAGACTTTCGCCCGCCAGCGAGCGGAGGACGCCAGCACCGTCGCGTGGAGAAGCGCGGAGATCGTTCGGTAGGCCACCAGCGCCAGCAGCGAAACAAGGAGGACGATGCGCGGAAGGGCGGGCCAGTCGAATGCGAAGAAGACCGCGCCCATGGCCGCCGCAAAGACGCCGATCGCCAGCAGGCGTTCCTGTAGCCCTTCAGCGCGTCGTCTCGACCGTGCGAACATCCGCTCGGCGAAAAGTCCGACCGCGGTCAGCCCAAGGAAGACGACGAACACCGGCAGCTTTCCGTGGGCCAGGGCGTCCGCCCTCGTGCGAAAAGCTGCCGCCATGAACTCGCCGGGAATCCTTGCGATCGCCTGAACGACGCCATCAATCCTGCTCCGCGTGGTCGCCTCCCATGTCGCCAGCCCGGCGTCCACTTCCTCAACGGCTATCGACGACGGGCCGGGCGCCTTCTCCAACCATGACCGAACCTCCGGATCCTGCAGCAGCCGCACGAGATCGTCGACCTTCTGGGGTCGTGGAGCCTCCTGAGCTTGAGCAGAGGCGGACATTATCAGAGCCAGAAAAAGCCCGGCGATCCATTTCATACCTTGTCCTTCCGGCTATTTTTCGACTGCGAAGACCGGTCTCTAGTCTGCGTTCAGCGAGAAGGGTATCACGGGCTGGATGTTCAGCGTCGCCTTGTCGCCATCCAGCGGACCGTAGCTATGGTCATAGTTCAACTGGAAGGGAACGCTGATGAGCGAGGCGATCGGGTTCGAAAGCTTCTTGGCGATCGGCGCCGGAATCCTGGCCGTAGGCGGTCGACCATCCCATGCCGAGCATCGCTGAGACCCCGAGCGTCAGGGATGTCCTTCGCAGCAGGGTGCGGGTCGATGCGGTCGTGGCCATTAAACTATTCTCCGTCTGATGCCGCGGCTGGCGGCCAGCCAGGCTGGGGTTACCTCATGCGTCGGAAGATGACGTAACGAACCGGAAGAAGAAACGTATGTTACTGTAGCTACGGACCTTCACGGACCGTAGGAGGCGTCGGAGATCCTAAACTCGGCTTCGATATCGGTCGCGCTCGGCACTGGCAGTCCAGCCCGTCGAAGCGCTGCGATCATGCGCATGCTGTCCTTCGGCGGTAGGTTTCTCTTCCGGTTCTCGGCCACGATGTTGCGCAGATAGTCGGGGCGCATTTTCACAAATACCTCGCCCTCGCGCTTCGCTTCCGCCAGCAGCCCGGCCTCGGAGTAGATGACCGCAGCAACGCCATGAAAGAGCGGAAATTTCTGCAGGTCGGCTTTACGGATCAGCCGCACCGCCATCTCATGATCGTCGAGCATGCAGGCGATCAGGGCGCGCGTACCGAAGTAATATCCGGCGCCGCCCGGATTGAGCTCTATCGCACGATCCAGCAGTTCCGCGCCACGCTTCCATTGCCCCGAGAACGCAACGCGCGTTCCGAGCTCTCCGAGGAACTCCGTGTCGTTCGGGTTGGCGGCGAGCGCCGCTTCGCCGACCTCGAAGGCTTCTTTCGTCTCGTTGTTGAAGAACAGTACCGTCATGAGCGCCTGCAGGGCGCGGGTGTTGTCGGGTTCGAGCGAGGCCGCCCGCCGCGCCGAACCGAGCGCGCGCTCCATCGCGGGACCCTTGTCGCTCTGTGGATTGAACTCGAACCGGCCCTCGTCGAGTTGGATGATCGAGAGCATCGACCAAGCGGTCGCGTAGCCGGGGAAACGCGCCACGGCGTTCTGAAGACAGTCGCGCGCGATCAGATGCGTTTCCGGGTTCAGCTCCTCGCGGTAGGCGTAGAAGCGCAGCGTGCAGTCATGGACGCCCATATCGTCCGGCGGCGGGCTGGCCGCCATCGATTTCGCGATGATGCCGTAAGGCTGGGCGATCGCCGTCGCCACCTTGCTTGAGACATCCGTCTGAATGAAGAAGAGCTCGTGCGTGTCCAGGTTCTCGTCGTAGTCCTGCGACCACAGAATGGATCCGTCGGAGGTATCGACAAGGCGCACGGTCACACGGACCTTGTCGCCCGCGACGCGGACCCCGCCTGCGACCAGGTAACGGGCGCCAAGTCCCTCGCGCACCTGCGACGCCTCGACGCCTGGTGGCAGTGCCTTCGATGTCTCGCGGCCGAAGACGGTGATCTCCTTGAAGCGGGGAAGGGCGGTTAGAAGCTCCTCGGTCAGCCCGGCGGCATAACGTGCAGCCTGCGGGCCGTCGCCGAGGTCCGCGAAGGGTGCGATCACCAGGGTCGGCTCGCCCGGAGCCTGCCCGGCTGAACGACCGGTGGCCGGCCCCTTCAGAACGCCCGCGTAAAAGCCAAGCCCCGCGAAGACGAATGCCACGAGCACGGCCAGCATGGGCCAGGCGAGACGCCGCCACGCGAAACCCCGGCGCTCGGCGACGTCTTCGTTCAGCGCATCCCCGGCCGCTTCTATCGGCGCGTCATCCCACGTAAAGGTCGGCACGTAGCCGCCCTTGGGGATGTCGATGCGGATCGGATCGCGCTGGCCTGCAACGAGATAGTAGCGTTCGATGACCCGGCGCAGACGTCCGGCCTCGATGCGAACGACCGGATCTTCCTGAGAGAAGCCCGCGCTTCGGTTGAACACCTCGATGGCGATCGAATACGCCTTGAGACGCTGCGCCCGGCCTGCAAGCGTCTCCTCGGTGACATATTTCAGGAACGCAGCGCCACGTCCGGCGCTGGGAAACTCGCGGCTTGAGAGAATCCGCTCAAGCTGCGCCCTGACCTCCCCATGGGTCGGACAGGGACGCTCGGCCCGATCGTCAGGCGAAGGCACCGAGGTCTGCATTGCATGCTCCCCATCCATCACGCAGACGCGCGACAGTTACAGCTTGTATTGAAATACCCTGATGCAACCTAACTCTCGAAGACCGTTTCGTCTACCTGAAAGAAGTTTCAACTGCTATCGCTGCTTCCGGCACGCCGGGTCGGTCGGCGTCGCCGCACAGTTCTTGACCGCGATCTTCTGCGTTCCGCCGTCTTGTCCGGTCAGACCGCCGACATGATTGGCGTAGTTGCTGCGAGTATCGGCGTCGAGCACCGCGACGGGGGCGGTCAGTACGAGGCCCGCGGCGCTTCCGGCCGCCGCCGCCACGTTCGTCGTCCCCGCAAGGATCGTGTCGCCAAGGCCGACCCGGCTGTCGGTCAGCGTCTGCCCTTCAGACAGCCGCTGACCGATGAGCTGGACGACTTCCGGCGATTCCGCGAACTTGCTGTGATTGAGATCGTCGCTGACCTTGATCTTGGTTAGATCGATCACGGACACCTTGTAGTCGGCGAGTTCGGTCTTGTACGGCGCGGTTTCCGGATCGATCGAACCAAGCCGCGGGATGTTGCCCCAGACCCGCCGCGAGAAGGCAAGCGCCTTGTCGTCGCGCGAGACGAAGAGAGTGAACTGCGGATGGGGGTTGCCCATGTCCTCGATCTGCGACCGGAATACGTCCACGTCGACGTCCGGAGCGGCGAGCATGACGTTCTTGAACTTCGCCGGAAGACCGCCGTTGCGGATCGCCATCTGCCGGAGCGCTTCCAGCGCCAGCCAGTTGCCCATCGAGTGGGCCAGCACGTTGACTTCCTTCACGGTGCCGTCTTTAGCGAGATACTGGAACAACGTCTCGAGCGCGTTGCGCGTGTAGTTGGTGCTCTCACGGTCATAACCGTAGGCGAGCAGGCTGCCGCGCGATGGCCAGGTCACAAGGACCGGCGTGCTGCGGACATTGGAATCGTGGACGATCTGAGCGAAGCGGTAGACGCTGTCCTCGAAGCGGTTGTTGAAGCCGTGGATGAAGACCAGGACGCTGTGGTCGCGGTTCCTTTTGACCGAGGCGTTCAGCCAGCCTTTCGCCCCCTCGAGACTAAGCTCGTCGGCCTTCAGCGTGGCGAAGTCGGTCTCCGGATTCGAAGGCAGCCTCTTGGGCCAGGCGACGTCGCCCTCCTTGCGGACCTTGGGCAGTGACACTCTCATCTGCGCAAAGGACGGCGTCCGGGCGCGCTCGCCCGTGAACATCTCGCCGTGAACAGTCGATCGGGCGCGGGTGGTCGCGACCAGCATGTCGACGCGACTGGTATCCGGCACGGTGTCCGCAACAGGGAATAGCACGTTCTTCGGATGTCCGCCGCAGCCGGCGAGCACGACCAGCGCGAGGCATGGAAGAAGTCGCCGGATACGACCAGCAGTCAACGAACCAAACAAGCTCAAGTCCCCCATCGGTATTCCGGCTACATCACCGCTAACTGCTCAAATCGAACGACGTGCTCGATGCTTACGCAGATCGTCGAGCGCTATCGTGGGCAGACGTCCCAGAAACCCGTCTTTTTGGTGCTGTCGGTATAGTACCAGCACATGCCGGACTTCGGCGGCGTCCCGGCGACCGAGGCCGCCGCGGCACCCGCAATGAAGCCGATGGCGGCTCCAGCCGCGATCGCACCACCGGCGGGCCAATAGCGGCGAGGATTCACGACGACGACACCGCGCCTGACGGGCGCGCGAGGGACCACGACGGCGCCGCGATTGCCGACGGCAGCACATCCTCTCGCTCCGCAGCCTACCACCGCACGGCGGGCTTCGGCCGGGGTCGGAGCGAGCATCGGCGCGGCCACCATCATCAGGAGGGCCGCAGCCGTCGCGGCGTTCTGAAAGTGCTTGATGAGGTTCATGAGTTTGGTCCTGGTTAAGGGCATAATCGAAACTTCGCCTAGCGAATTCCTGACAGGTCGGACCATGCCTCAATCATCGCGATTCCCTTCGTATGTTACTGTACGTTACGGCCTAGCGACGACGACCGGGAAGGGCACGCCGAGACGGATCGCCTTCGAGAAGTCGGGCGACAATCCATCTGCCCGCGCCCTCACGTCGATCTTGGCAATCTCCCGCAGGCGGGCCAGCGGCAACGACGTGTCGATGGCTCCCCGGTCATAGGCGTAGTCGGGAAGATAACCGTTGAGGATCAGCCGCCAGTCGAACGGCACCTTGTCTCCTGCGACCCGCATCAGCTTGGCCACGGTCGTCGTGCAGTTCGTCGTGATCGAGTTGTAGAACTGCGGCGTCCGGGCGAGCGCGTTGGCCTCGACGACGTACTCGAGCAGGAGGTTGCGCGCCTGTTCGGGACTGGCTCTCAGCCGGTAGATCTGGACGTCCTCGCCACGCACGTTGGAGCGGACGCCGACGACGTCGCGTTCGTCCGCGGCAACGACCACGAGGGGGTCGTTCTTGAAGAGATCGGCAAGGGGAGAAAACCCGCCCCCGACCTTGTGGCGGACCTCGATCGACCAGGCGAGCTGTTCGCCGCCTTCGAAGCCGAAGCTGAAGATGACATGCGCGATCTTCGGCCCCGCCCAGTATGACATGAACAGGTCGACCGTCCTCACCTTGCTTACATCGTAGGTTCGCGTCGTCCAGCGCTCCGTAAAGTCGGACTTGCTTCGCCACTCGAAGTCCCGGACATCGGTCAAGGTCAGCGAATTTCCCTCGATGCGACCCGTGACCTGACGGGCCACATCCGGCGCCCATGCGGCATTGGCTTCCGGCTTGATCGAGCTCCACCAGAAGAGAACTAGGGCAAAGACGACAGCGAACGAAAGGATGGCTCTCATGCGCAGCCGGCTGGCAAGCGCTGCTACGGTGAAGAGACCGAAGACGAGGAAGACGCAGGCGCCGATCGCCCGGCCGGCATCGGGCAGGGGCAGGCGATACCAGAACGCCAAGGAGCCCCAGGCTGTCAAAGCCGCCACGATCAGGGCGACCGCGAAGATCAAGATGATCGCCATCAGTCGAAGCATGTTGTTCCTTTTCCGTAGCCGCCGAAGTGCCGATGATGCGGAGCGCGCATTCATCTGGCGACCGGGAATGGAACGACCTTGGCAAAGTCCAGCATCGTGTGGATTTCCGCGGCGAGGCCGTCCATGAGTTCCAGCGCCTCGGCATAACGTGCGTCCCGCTCCGGAGCCGTAGACGACTGCCAGTCCCGCACGAGCTGGTCCGCGATGGAAAAGTCGTTGCACAGTTCCCGGAAGCTTTCATTGCGGGAGGCAAGCGCTTCGATCTCCAGCGTCTGCTCGGGAAACCTGCGCTTGGCGAACTCCGTGTCGTATTCCATTGCATCGGCTCCCGGCCAGACGACGCGGGGGCGCACATCGCGTCGTCGTCGTGAAGATGACACAGAACCCGGCCGAGACCATGTAGGTTACAGTAACACACCGCGAGTTTCTTGCGGTCGGCAGCGCATGTGTGGTCCATTCGGTCATCGGCCCGGTGGCGGGCCAGCCATGCGAGGACCTTACCGTGAAACCCATCCTGATCTCCGTCACAGCGCTGCTGATGTCGACCGGACTGGCGAGCGCAGCCGAGCCGATCGTCGGAAACTGGAAGACGACGCTCGGCGACACCGCCTCGATCGAGCCGTGCGGCGGCGGTTTCTGCATCACGCTGAAGAGCGGCAAGCATACCGGCGAGAAGATCGGCGCGTTCGAGGGCAACGGCGGCAGCTATTCCGGCAAGATCACCGATCCCGACGCGAAGAAGACCTACGACGGCACCATCAGCGTCTCCGGCGACACGGTCACCCTCAAAGGCTGCGTGATGAAGGTCGTCTGCGAGTCGCAGAAATGGTCACGCCAATAGTCCGCGGGGACAATCGGATACGGTAACACACGGGTGCTTCCGGCGTGATCGGCTATCCCTTGCGCCGGGAATTATTTCCGGCGATCGCCGGAGCCATGGAAGATCGGGGACTGTTGCATGATCGAAATGAAAAGCGTCCATTTCGGGTTGGCTCTGGCCCTGGCGACGGCACCCGCGGCCGCCGCAGACGTGTCGGAACCTCGACCGGTCGTCGTCGACAGCGGATGGAAGTTCCAGTTCACGTTCGACGGCTGGTTGGCAGGTTTGCATGGCGACATCGGCGTGCGCGGCCTCCCGGCGGCCGCGGTCGACGTCTCGCCTCTGGACGTCCTCGAGGATTTGGACGGCGTGTTCGCAGGATCATTTCAAGCAGCAGGCGATAGCTGGCTTCTGTATGCGGACGTCATGTGGGCCAAGATTTCGACCGACGCCGACTTCGGCCCCTTCGGCGGAACGGCCGACTTCGAGCAGACGCAGATCGTGGCGACGGCCCTTGTCGGCTACGAGCTGCCGGTCAACATCGCGAACATGCAGCTCTACGCGACGGGCGGACTTCGCCACCAGCACAACAAGGTGGAACTCGGGATCGATCCCGTGTTCTTCCCGGAGATCGACCGCAGCGGTTCGCAAAGCTGGACCGATCCGATCGTCGGGCTCACGATGCATTATGACGTCAACAGCAAATGGTTCGTGGACGTGATGGCCGACGTCGGCGGCTTTGGCGTCGCCTCGAACATCACGCTGCAGGGCACCGCGACGGTCGGCTATAACTGGACGGACACTCTCGCTTCGTCTTTCGGCTACAAGGCGCTCTACACCGACTACGAGGACGGTGGCTTCCAGTACGACGCCACCCAGCATGGCGTCTTCACGCGACTGGCGGTGAAGTTCTAGCCGAAGCCGCGGGGCGCCTCGCGGTAAGCTACGGTCGTGTAACCGTAACATACTTCCCTTCGCGCCGCCGGAAGAGCACCAGATGTGTGCCGGGAACGCATCCGACGAGGACTTTAAACCGACAAATTTCCACCTTCGCACATCCGCCTGGATGTCGCGCGCGTGGCGCATCCGCCCGCCAGCAAAGCAGGCAACAAACACAGGAGGTCGAAACATGAGACGCTCAAGCAAAACTGTCGCAGTCGCCAGATCGCTGGCAAGGAAACTCGGAGGATTCCTCGTCGCTTCAGCCCTCGCCGGCGTGGCGACGCCGCAGTGGGCGCTTGCGGACGTCAGCGAGGCTGAACTGAAGGCGATCTCGATCCCCGACAAGGTCGACACTTCGATCGGCCCGTTGGAGTTCTTCGACGGCATACCGATCGGAAACACGGTCCAGACTGTCTACGACAACCTCGACAGAATGCGTGCAACCGACGTCTTTCTGGACAATCTCGGCGCCGTGTCGATCAACAGCATCCTCGACGGACTTGCGAACGAGGGCGCCAACGCGCCGAACAAGATCGCAGTGTTCGAGAAGTTGATGGATTCGGCGACGCTTGTCGTGACGGCGAACACCTCGACCCTTTACGCGTATTCCGGAACCGATCTCGCCAAGGACGGCCCGACGGTCATCGAAGTGCCGCCTGGGATGCTCGGCTTCCTCGATGATTCCTGGCAGAGATTTGTCGGCAATATCGGCGTCACCGGCCCGGACAAGGGCAAGGGCGGCAAGTACCTCGTGCTGCCGCCGGGCTACGACGGTGAGCTGCCTGACGGTTATTTCATATTGAAGCCCTCGACTAACAGGAACTTCCTGTTCCTGCGCGGCTTTGTGAAGGACGGCCTGGAGCCGGCGGTCAAGAACATCACCTCCGGCCTGAAGATCTACCCGCTCAGGGACGCCGCCAATCCGCCGCCGACCGAATACGTCAACGTCTCGGGCAAGGCTTTCAACACGGTCTTCCCAAACGACCTGCAGTACTTCGAGATTCTTGACGCGATCATCCAGCGCGAGCCGGTCGGTGCGATCGGACCCGAAGTCCGCGGCGAGATCGCCTCGATCGGCATCGTCAAGGGCAAGAAGTTCGAGCCAGACGACCGGATGAAGAAGCTGCTGACCGAAGCGGGCACGCTGGGCAACGCGACCGCGCGCGTGATCACCGCCTATCCGCGCATCGGCGGAGTCCAGATCTATCCCGACACCGACAGTTCCTGGATAATGGGATTTGCGAACAAGAACACCTCCTTCGAGGCGGACGGGGCCATGGACCTCAGTGCTAGGGTTCTGTTCTACTTCAATGCTGGCGGCGTGACTCCTTCCATGGCGGTCACAACGGCCGGGGCTGGGTCGGACTACGCCATGGCCAGTCTCGATGCCGACAAGAAGCCGCTTGACGGCTCCAAGACCTACAGGCTGCACCTGCCGCCGAATGTGCCTGTGAACGATTTCTGGGCCGTCACACTTTACGACACCCAGACCCGCTCGCAACTCCAGACGAGCCAGAAGTTCCCGACTGTCGGCAGCCAGGACAAGGGAATGAAGCAGAACGCGGACGGGTCCTACGACGTCTATTTTGCTCCCGAAGCGCCGAAAGGCAAGGAGGGCAACTGGCTTCAGACCGTCGCCGGCAAGAGCTGGTTCCCACTCCTGCGGATGTACGGGCCAATGGAACCCTGGATCGACAAGACCTGGCGTCCGAACGAGATCGAACTGGTGAAATAATGCGGCACCTGCCGCCCTATCTGATCTCCAGTTGGTTTCCGGAGCTGCGCCTTTAGCGTTGGCAGCGAAGAGAAAGACGTCGTTCGCCTCCAATGGCGATCCGACTGCCATCGGATCGGCATTGTCAGGAAAGTTGCACCGCGCAAGAGACCGTCGTCGGCATCAGCCACGGCCTGTGCCTTCTGGCTTGTGTTCTCACCGTACCAACGATCTGCAGGACTGCAGTGGGAGGCGGAGTTGAAGTCAAGATCAGGGCCGTCGGCACCATGGGTCTACATGGGTCTCCTCGCCGCTCAGACCGCCGCGGCCCTGACCCTGTTCTGGATCGTGTTCCCTATCTTTCATGGCTTGGTCACCCACCTCGGCGAACGGCAGATGCTCGCTCTCTCTGACCAGGTCGGGATTGTTGCCAGCGCCGCGCTGCTCCATTGCTTCTACTGGATACGGCTGAAATGGGTGCAGGTCACGTCGCCGTTTCACAGCGTCTTCGTGGCGCATCTGCTCTTCTTCGCCAGCCGGGTCAGCTTCTTCTTCGGCGGTGCGCTCTTCTCGGCCATCTTCTTCAGGCATCTGCCGGAACTCGACGCCTTCCCGCCATTCGCCCAGGCGTTCGTGAAGAGCCTGTATGTCGCGGCGACGCTGTTCGGACTATTCTGCTACTCGCTCGAATTGGATCGCTTCGGGAACGCCGTGGAGGATGGGCCGCCAGACCGCGGCGAGTAGCTTCCACATCCATCGCTGCGGCGACGCGTTGAACGCCGTCTCCTACGGTCCGTGTAACGGTAACATACTTCCCTTCTCTCCCCCGAAAGCGCACCAGATACGTGCGGAAAGTTTCTCCGACGATCAATCGTTCACGATGGGGGTAGCATGTCGACGAGAACCAGACTGTTAGGAGGGGCGCTGGTCGCGTTCCTGGCGCTCGCCGGGGCGGCCCGTGCCGACACCATCAGCTTCGCCGACGCGGTGAGCACGCTCGCCGGCGACTGCGGATCCGACATCAAGAAGTTCTGCAAGGGCATGAACCTCGGAAGCGGCCGCATCCAGAACTGCCTCGAGGCCCATGCCGCAAAAGTCTCGCCGACCTGCACGTCGACACTGGCGAGCGTCACCACCTCGATCGAGCAGCGCCTTGCCGCCCAGTCGTCGTTCACCGCGATCTGCAAGCACTACGTCGCGCAGTTCTGCAGCGGCGTGGTGGGCGAGGTCAACATTCTTTCCTGCCTGAACAAGGCGACGCGCGTGAACGAAGGCCAGTGCGGCCAGGCCATCACCGACGCCGGCTGGCGGTGAACGATGTCGAAGGGACACAGGATCATGAAGAGCTTTCGACTTGCGACGATGTTTGCCGCCGGACTGCTGCTGGCACCCGGCCACCCGTTCGCCCAGGAACTGAGCGGCCCGCAAGTGGTGCGCACGCTCGACAGATTGCAGGGAGGGGCTCCGGCCATCGACCTCGCGTTGCTTATGGAAGAAGCGGCGGCGAGTGCAGGCAAGGGCGTCGCCGCGCTTCCTGACTGGCAGAAACTTTCGAAGCTGTCGCAGCTCATCGTCGAGATCGACTTCGAGAACGACTCCATCGCCATCGAACCGAAATCCTATCGCACCGTCGGCATGATCGCCGACGCCCTGCATCATCCGAACCTGCGGCGCTACAAGTTCCTTGTCGTCGGACACACGAGCTCGACGGGCGACGCCAAGCACAATCTGGACCTCAGCCAGAAGCGGGCGAACGCGATTACGGAGGCGCTGTCGACGACATTCGCCATCGCCCCGGACCGTCTGTTCGCGATCGGCGTCGGCGAGGAGTGGCCCGTGGATCCGGCGAACCCGCAGGCCGCCGACAATCGGCGCGTCCAGCTCGTGAACCTCGGTCTCGTGAAGTAGTAAACAGGAGGATTCTCCATGAAACGCAACATACGGATCGGCGCTCTCGCCGTAGCCTGCCTCGTGTCGTTCGCAGCAGCGGCGCAGGCCGAAGACGCGATCACGGCGCCCGCCGCCAAGACCATCGGAGCGACCACGGCCACGAAGATGGTGCCGTCGCTCGCCGTCCTCAATTCCGCCGGGGCGACGCTGGTCGACGGCAAGCTGACGATGACGGGCGTCACCCCGAACTCCATCGTGTTCGCCGACCGCCCCGTGCGATCGGCCGGGCACGTCCTCACGACCGAGTTCATCAAGGAATGGGACGTGGGCAAGGACAGCTTCGCGGTCGACCCGCCGAACGCGACGATCTCCGTCATGAGCAGCGATGGGACGGCCGTCGAAGACGCGATCGTGGTCCTGACCAAGCCAAAGCTGGATGGCGGCACGCTGACCTTTGACGTCCAGGTTCTCGAGGGCGAACTCACAAAGGCCAATGGTCCGGCTTCGCTTTTCATCGACATGTTCGTGGCGCGCGCCGGAATGGGGCGCGTCGGCGTGGTCGGCGTCGGTGCTGTCGGCTTCCATGGCGGCTGGTATGCGCACCCGGCGGCCCGCTACGGCGCCGCGGTCGCGACCGGCGCGGCCATCGGTGCGGCGGCGGCTTCCGCGCCATACTACTATCACCCCCCTTGCGGCTACTATCCGTATCCGCCCTGCTACTGAAGTCGGGAGCGGCACATCGCAATGGACCAGGGAAGAAAAAGCCGAGGCGGATGGAAGGCGGCTGCGGGCGTTCTTTCCGCCATCATCCTGGCGTATCTGCTCGTCTGCTACCTGGTGATGCCTGAACTTTGGATCTTCCGCGACCGGAGCACTGTTGCCGATCTCAGCCGGATGGTCACCACGACCGGCGACGACATTCCGGGCGACCCCATCAACGTCGGGCTCGTCGGCCCGAAGCAGCAGGTGATCAAGGCCTTTGCCGCCTCGGGCTGGGATCCGGCCGACAGGATAACATTACTATCGTCGGTCGAAATCGGCCTGAGCGTGGCGCTCGATCGGCCGGATCTCGATGCACCCGTCAGCCCGCTGTTCTTCGACGGCCGGAAGCAGGATCTGGCATTCGAAAAGCCCGTCGGGCGCAGTGCGGACGAGCGCCACCATATACGCCTCTGGCGCACGGCGACCGTCGGCGCCGACGGACAGCCGCTGTGGCTGGGCTCCGCCAGCTTCGACCGCGGCGTCGGCGTCAGCCACGACACCGGGCAGATCACCCACCATATCGGACCCGATCTCGACGCCGAGCGCGAGCTGGTGATCGCTGACCTCAAGGCCGCCGGGCAGATCTCCATGACCTACGAGCGCGCAGGCGTCGGTGCGACAAGAGATGGTCGGAACGGCGGCGGAGATCCGTACTTCACCGATGGTCGAATCCTTGTAGGGGTGCTGAGATCGTCCGAAAAGCGATAGGATTGGCGACGGCCGGACCGAGGCGAGGGGAGCGACCGCATTGATGAGACCGCGGTCTTCGCTAACCTGCATGATGCTTTTCATCAAGACGAGCGGAAGGGGCTCGAGGAGGTCAGTTGAGCCGCGCTCGTGATGGGCGACGGGGGACGCGGCGGCCAGGCTGGAAAACTTCCTCGTCTGCACGCGCGCTTGCAAAGCGATAGAAACTGCCGACGACGCCAAGTGGGTCTACCTTGTTCGCAACAAGGCGGGATGGGGCCGGGTATCCAATTTTGAGTGCGAATCACTGAAAATATCGCCGATTTCGGCCTCCTTTTCCGACGGACTGCCTTTCTCCCAGAGATGAAATTGCTGATTCCTGATAGCGCAAAGACGGCGCGAGGAAGATGCCAAGTAGACGCGGCAAGCAGACCGGAAATCACCTGCAGATCATGATCGCCGTCGTCAGCATGGAATGGCGCTATCGTGAAATGTTGAACGGAAGCTTGCACTTAGTTTGATTCCGTGGGCGGCTAAAACGTCACGTGGTAGTCGTTTCATTTCGCGTAATCGGGGGCCCGTTTTATGGCTATGGGGCAGTCTTCTGTCCTTCCCGAGAGAAGGGTGACGGTTCATACCGGCGACATGGGGTACACTTTTGGCCTTTGCGAGGAGAGCAAAGGTGCCTTGGCAGGAGTGCAACCTTATGGACGAGCGTCTCAAATTCGTTGCGCGGGTTCTTGATGGCGAGAAGATAGCGCCGCTATGCAGCGAGTTCGGCATCTCCCGCAAGACCGGCCACAAGATCATCAGCCGCTATAATACCTGCGGACTGGAAGGACTGACGGATCGCTCGCGTCCCTACCGGCACGCCAATCAGCTTCCTTGCCAAATCGAGAAGCTGATTGTGCCTGCCAAGCAGGAGAAGCCGAACTGGGGCGCACCGAAGATCAGAGAACGACTGGCGCGGCTTTACCCGGACGTGCAAACGCCGGCGATCTCGACCGTGCATGCGGTGCTCGACCGCAACGGGCTGGTCCAGCACCGCAAGCGACGGCGCAACAGAGCTGTCGCAACGCCACTCTCCCAACCTCGCCAACCCAACGACCTGTGATGCGCCGATTACAAGGGCGAGTTCATGCTCGCCGACAAGCGCTACTGCTATCCATTGACGGTCACCGGGCAGGCCGTTGGAATCAAACAGGTCGAAGACCATATCTGGCTCGCAAGCTTCATGGATTACGATCTGGGATACTTCGATGACGAAACATGCAGGCTCGAACCACTGCCGAACCCTTTCGGTGCAAAAGTGTTACCTATGTCTCAGGAATAAACCGTAACCCATGTGTCCAGAACGGACCATCAGTTTAGTGGCGCACCCGACAGGATTCGAACCTGTGACCTTTGGAATCGGAATCCAACGCTCTATCCAGCTGAGCTACGGGTGCATGCTTGAGGCGGTTTGAATCGCCTGTCCGATGGGTGGTTCTTAGCCTAGCTTGCGGCCGGCTTCAATCGCGAAATTATCAGAATTACGGGTGCTTGCGCTTTGCAGGGTGTTTTTATCCGTCAGCCCCGAGGAACGTTACGTAAAAACTCCGCCGGCCTTGCGGGCGGCGGAGTGTGATTGTCGCAGGGTCGCCTTGGCGCGTGGTCAGATCTGCATGGCGCCGGGGCCGGGGATTGCCTTTGACGGCACCTTGCCGAGAATGATCATGCCGAGGACTTCGTCCTTGGTCACGTCCTCGGTGCGGGCGTGGCCGACGACCTGGCCGTTCTTCATCACCGAGACGCGGTCGGCGAGATCGAAGACGTCGTGGATGTCGTGGCTGATGAGGAAGATGCCGATGCCTTCCTTCTTCAGCTGCTTGATCAGCTCGCCGACCTGCGCCGTCTCCTGGGGGCCGAGGGCTGCCGTCGGCTCGTCCATGATCAGGATGCGGGCGTTGAAGAGGATCGCACGGGCGATCGCCACCGATTGCCGCTGGCCGCCCGAAAGCGCCTTCACCGGCTCCTTGAAGCGCTTGAAGTTGGGGTTCAGGCGCCCCATCACCTCGCGGGCCGAGGCCTCCATCGCGACGTCGTCGAGCGTGCCCCAGCGGGTCTTCAGCTCGCGGCCGAGATAGAGGTTGGCCGCGGCGTCGACATTGTCGGCGACGGCGAGCGTTTGGTAGATCGTCTCGATCCCGTACTTCTTGGCATCGCGCGGATTGCGGATGTCGGCAGGCTCGCCGTTGATCAGGATCTCGCCGCCATCACGCTTGTAGGCGCCGGAGAGGATCTTGATGAGCGTCGACTTGCCGGCGCCGTTGTGGCCGAGCAGTGCCACGACTTCGCCGGGGTAGAGATCGACCGAGGCATTGTCCACGGCGTGAATGCCGCCGAAGGAGATCGAGATGTTTTTCAGTTCCACGATGGGAGTGCGTTGATCAGCCATGTCTAGGGCTCCTCTCACTTGGCACGGGCGCGGTAGACGGTGTCGAGCCAGACCGCCACGACAAGGACGGTGCCGACGACGACGCTCTGCAGCGGCGTGTCGACATGCGCCAACACCATGCCGGATTGCAGCGACTGCATGACCAGCGCGCCGAGCATTGCGCCGGCGATCGTGCCGGTACCGCCTGCCAGCGACGTTCCGCCAATGACGGCGGCGGCGATGGTGTAGAGCTCGTCGAGCGTACCCTGCGAGTTCGTGGCGGCGTTGAGGCGGGCGGTGGAGATCGCCGCCGCAATGGCTGCGAGAATGCCCATCAGCGCGAAGATGCGCACGGTGACCCAGCGGGTCTTGATGCCGGCGAGCTCTGCAGCTTCGGGGTTGCCGCCGATCGCGAAGACATAGCGGCCGAAGCGCAGCCTTGTCGCGATGAAGGTCATGATGATGCCGACGACGATGGCGATCAACACCGGCACGGCGATGCCGTAGGGGATATCCAGGCCGGTCTCGGGCCAGGGAATATTGTTGGTCTCGGCATATTTCTTGGCGATGTTGATCGGCCAGTAATAGCTGTTGGCGATCCAGACCGCGCCGAGGATGAGCACGCAGCTCAGGATGGCGAGGAAATATTCAGCCCACATCGGCCGGCGTGGGAAACCGAAGCGGCGGCGCTGCCGGCGTGAGCCAACGATGCTGGCGATCACGAAGAGGCAGGCGCAGATGCCGACGATCCAGCTCCAGGTGGCGCCGATCGAGCCTTCCGCGCCGCCGCCCATGATGCGGAAGGTCTGGTCCATCGGGGCAACCGTCTGGCCGCTGGTGACGAGCCAGGTCGCGCCGCGCCAGACGAGCAGGCCGCCGAGCGTGACGATGAAGGAGGGGACGTTGAGGAATGCGATGATGATGCCCTGGAAGGCACCGATCAGGCAGCCTGCCGCCAATCCGACCAGCAGCGTGATCGCCCAGGTGAAGGGACTGTCGAAGCCGATATATTCCGGCAGGATCTTGGCCTGCGTCACGCCCATGATCATGCCGCAGAGGCCGAGCACGGAACCGACCGACAGGTCGATATTGCGGGTGACGATGATCAGCACCATGCCCGTCGTCATCACGGCGATATCGGTCGTCTGGACCGAGAGGTTCCAGAGATTGCGCGGGGTCAGGAAGAGGCCGCCGGTGATGATGTGGAAACCGATCCAGATGATGATCAGCGCGCCGATCATGCCGAGCAGGCGCGTGTCGATCTCGGTTGCGCGGAAGAAGCGGGTCACCGGACTGGCTTCCGCCGCTCGCGGTCCGCTTGAAGTTGTGGATTTTACCATTTCGGCCATGGGTTTGCCGTTCCCCCACTTTGTTTGGACAGATGCGCCGGCGTGCTGAGGCTGCCATCGGCGTCATGCGTCTGTTCTTCAACTCACCATCGCGATGCTTCCGGAAGCCGGTCGCGTGGCGTCGCGACACCCTTCCGGCAGGGAATGAAAACCCGCGATGGTGCGGCGAGGCGGAGAAAACTTCGTCGTTGGAATTCTCATCCGCATCCGGCGCCGCAACGGTGTTCCGCTGCGGCGCCGGCAATTTTAGTTTACAGGCCCTGGCTTACTTGCAGGCAGCGACGCTGTCAGCCTTGACGCCCTGGCACGCTTCCGCCTTGGAGATCCAGCCGGCGTCGATGACGACGTTCAGGTTTTCCTTGGTGATCGCAAGCGGCTTCAGGAAGACCGACTGCATTTCGACGCCCTTCGGGCCGCCCTTGAAAGCCTGGGCGCCATCGATCTTGCTCATGTCCTTGCCGCCGGCGAGGTCGAGAGCGATTTCTGCGGCGCGCTGGCCGAGTTCGCGGCTGTCCTTCCAGACGGAAACCGTCTGCGTGCCGAGAGCGATGCGGTTGAGGGCTGCCTTGTCACCGTCCTGGCCGGAAACCGGAACGGAGCCGGCGAGGCCCTGTGCGTCGAGAGCAGCGATCGCGCCACCGGCGGTGCCGTCGTTCGAAGCAACAACGGCGTCAACCTTGTTGTTGTTGGCGGTCAGGAACTGCTCCATGTTGCGCTGAGCGTTCTCCGGCAGCCAGCCGTCGGTATAGGCCTCGCCGACATTCTTGATCTTGCCGGCGTCGATGGCGGCCTTCAGGACTTCCTGCTGGCCCGAGAACAGGAAGTCGGCATTCGGATCGGAAGACGAACCCTTGATGAAGACGTAGTTGCCTTCCGGCTTGGCCTTGAAAACGCCCTCAGCCTGCAGTCGGCCGACTTCCTTGTTGTCGAAGGTGATGTAGAAAGCAGCCGGGTTTTCGATCAGGCGGTCATAGCCGACGACGGGGATGCCTTCAGCGGCAGCCTTCTCGATGGCCGGGCCGATCGCATCGGAGTCCTGGGCGAGAATGATCAGCGCGTTGGCGCCCTGCGAGATCAGCGATTCGACGTCAGTAAGCTGCTTTGCGGCAGAAGACTGCGCGTCAGCGGAAATATATTTGGCGCCCTTGGCTTCGAGAGCCTTCTTGATGGCGGCTTCGTCCGTCTTCCAGCGTTCTTCCTGGAAATTCGACCAGGAAACACCGACGACGAGATCGGCAGCCATGGCAACGGTATGCACGGAAACGAGGATGGCCGCGCCGGCCATCAATTTCAAAATAGACTTCATAATGTCCTCCCGAGTGGATTGCGACCGGCCCAGCCCATGCTTCCTCCGGCCACCGCGAATAGCTGTCGAGAAAAGTTTGGATTTTTTTCTCGACAGTCGAGAAATTTAGTGTCAGAGATTTTTTCAACTGTCAACACTGCACTGCCAGCTTAATTTCCTTGCGAAACATTGGCTGGAGATGCAGTGGAAACCACGGGAAGAGCAAGCAGGAGGAGAGGGCGGCATTCATGCTGACCAAGTCGAGCACGGAGCTGGTCCGGCAGAGAAACAGCGTGCTCGTGCTGTCTGTGCTGCGCCGCCACGGTGCGCTCGCGCATACCGAAATATCCGATTCCACCGGGCTATCATCAGCCACCATCTCGGCGATCACCACGGAGCTGGAAAAAGCCCAGATCATCGAAAAATCGGAACAGCAGCCGGCAAGCGGCCGCGGCCGGCCGCGCGTGCTGCTGCGCCAGCGGCGCGATTGCGGCTATCTCATCGTCGTCATCATCTCCTCGGATGCCGTGCAATATTCGCTGGTCGATTATGCCGGCAAGCTGATCGACCGCTTCAGCGAG
The DNA here is from genome assembly GCF_001652265.1 of Rhizobium leguminosarum. Classification (GTDB taxonomy): domain Bacteria; phylum Pseudomonadota; class Alphaproteobacteria; order Rhizobiales; family Rhizobiaceae; genus Rhizobium; species Rhizobium leguminosarum_D. The sequence continues at coordinate 243,430 of NZ_LWBS01000220.1, read as the reverse complement.
GAGAGATCGCATGATCCGGCGGGTGCTGCCCGCTTCGTCGCGGGGGTGCGAGCCGGGCTTTCGCGCATTCTCGATCGCTCGAAGATTTCGCAGGAAAAGGTGCTGCTGATCTCGATCAGCAGCAAGGGGCTGGTCAATTCCACCGAGCCGGTTCTCGTCTGGTCGCCGATCTTCGGCAGCGACCAGATCGATTTCGAATCAGCACTCCGGCCGGAATGGCAGGCCAAGGTGATCCTCGACAACGAGACGCTGCTGGTCGCAGCGGCGCTCGGCGCGCGTGAGGAGATGGTAAAGGGCGCTGATTTCCGCTCGCTCGCAGCCCTTTCGCTTGGCCACAGCGTCGGTCTCGGCATCGTCAGGCGAGGGAACCAGACAGGCCAGGAGATATCGGCGCCCAATTTCGGGCACATGCTGCACATGGCCAATGGTGGGCTCTGCCGCTGCGGCACGCGCGGCTGCATCGAGGCCTATGCCGGTTTCTACGCGATCCTGCGCAGCGCCTTCGAAGTGCCGCTGGATACGATTCCGGCAAAGTTCGTGCCGGTGGCGGAACTCGACAAGATTGCCGCAAAGGCGCGCCAGGGCCACCGCGTCCCCGCCTTCGCCTTTCGCCAGGCGGGGCTGGCGCTCGGCAACGGGCTGTCGCGCATGCTGAGCCTGACGGAGCGCATGCCGATCGCCATCACCGGGCCGGGCACGCGTTATTATGACCTTCTTCGGCAAGGGATCGAAGAGGGTCTGGGGCAGTCGCATATCGTGCGCATGGAAGGCATGCCCGAGATCAGGGTAGTGGCCGACGAGCAGATCCTCGTCTTCGAAGGACATTTGAACCGGGCGCTGTCGGTGATCGACGAGGATATCGTTCTCTCGGGCGTTCAGGGAGCCCAAGCATCGGCGACTATTCAAGAATCGGGTTGAGGGTTTCTTTCAATCAAGCATATGGCTTTGGGGGCGCCGCGGCACGCCCCCACAAAAAGATCCGCAAAATGCGAAATGGCCGGGCAAGTGCCCGGCCATCTCATGCATGGCTTCCGGTCGGGAGAGGGCCGTCAGCCGATCTTGATGAGCTTGCCTTCCTTGACGGACTGAACCGCGGCATCGGCGAGTGCCAGCGCTGCGAGACCATCGGCGCCGGATGGCGAGATCTTGGAGCCCTTCTCGATCGCGGCGATGAAGCTGGCGATCTCGTTGGCATAGGCTTCGGTATAGCGGGTCATGAAGAAGTCATGCAACGGCGGGCGGGTGTAGCCTTCGCCGTTTGCGACTTCGATCGAGACAGGGCGCTGGTTTTCGGCTGAGACAAGGCCCTTGGAGCCGTGCGCCTCGATGCGCTGGTCGTAGCCATAGGTCGCGCGGCGGGAGTTGGATATGATGGCCTGCTTGCCGGATTTCGTCTGCAGGATCACCGAGACGCTGTCATAGTCACCAGCTTCGCCGATCGCCTTGTCGACGAGAACTGCAGCGGTCGCGAAAACCGACACCGGTTCTTCGCCGAGCAGGAAGCGGGCCATGTCGAAATCGTGGATCGTCATGTCGCGGAAGATACCGCCGGAGCGCTTGATATAGTCGACCGGCGGGGCGCCGGGGTCGCGCGAGGTGATCGTCACCATCTCGACATCGCCGATCTTGCCTTCGTCGATGACTTTGCGCACCGCCATGAAATGCGGGTCGAAACGGCGATTGAAGCCGACCATCAGCTTGGCGCCGGTCTCTTCCACTACCTTGATGCAGGCCTTGACGCGGGCAACGTCGAGATCGATCGGCTTTTCGCAGAAGATCGCCTTGCCGGCGCGGGCGAAACGCTCGATCAGGTCGGCATGTGTATCCGTCGGCGTGCAGATGACGACGGCGTCTATATCCTTGGCGGCCTCGATCGCTTCGATGGTGCGGACCTCGCAGCCATAGGCGGAAGCGATTGCTTCGGCAGCCTGCGGAAAGGCGTCGGCGACCGCGACGAGCGTCGCATTGGCGTCGCCGCTGACGGCCTTTGCATGGACCTTGCCAATGCGGCCGGCGCCGAGAAGACCAAATCTCACTGTCATTTTAACCTCCCTTGAATTCGGAACAAATAAACCGAATTGCTAAAATTCTGGAATTTTCATTCCATCTTCTGTGGACCGCGTCAAGCCCGCGGATCTTTCACATTTGCAAGATTCGAACCAGAGCCTTTCATGGTCGGATTGAAGTATTCTGCCGGAGCAGATTTTGGTCAGGGCAGAGCCGATCGCCTCTGATCCTGGCGGAAAGATGCGCGGCCTTTGAGCCAAGAGAATGCTTTAATCTGACCAGGAAAGGCTCTAGAACAGGATGATTTTAGGCCGGTCGGCCTAAAATCTGAATCCTGTTCTACATTATATAGTTAGAGCACGATGTCGTCCGAAAACCGTTTACACTTTTCGGCATCATGCTCTAGAGACAATCGCGGCACGGGCCGAAGGCCGTGCGACAAATGCGACCGCGGGGCAGGAATGAAACTCATCGATCCGAATCATCCGGCATATCAGCGCCTCTGGGTGCGGATTGCCATCGTTGCCGTTTGCTTCGGCTGGGCCGTGGTCGAACTTGTCACCGGCGATCCGTTCTGGGCGGTGCTGGCCGGCGGGGCAGGCGCCTATTCCTTCTATGTGCTGTTCTGGACCTTCAATCCGCAGCCTCCGGCCATCGAGCCGCCCGTACAGCCTGACGCCGAGGACGAGGACGAACCCGCGGCGGCCGCTGAAAAACCTTCGAAGGACGGGCAGGCGGAATAGTCAGCGGCTCAATCGCCGCAACGCTTCGTCGATCAGCAGATTGGCCAGCATCATGCGCTTCGTCGCATTGTCACGGAAGGGCAATTCTACGCCATCGGGATGATTGGCGCGCGCGAAGGCGCGGCGCTTCTCGCGGAGTGTCAGCAGCGTATCGGCGGCGGAGATCGCCAGTTCTTCGGCAACCTCCTGCGGAGTCGTGCGGACGAGATGATCCGGCATGATGGGCTCGGGTGGAGGCGCAGGCGCCGGTTTCTCCACGACCCCAGCGGCATCGAGATCCAGATTGTCGAAATAGGCTTGGCCGACGCGTTGCGAGGCGACTGAGACGCCCGCCATCACATCGAAGGCAAGCCCGGTGCCGAGACCGGACACACGATGGGCCGCCGGGGCTTCGGCGTCTTCGGTCGTCTCAGCCTCCGCCTTCAGCCGCTCGAGGACTGATTGAAATACCGACTGTCCGAACAGCATCCCGCCCCCTTGAGAGCATCTCCGTCTTTCTTCGAATCACGGAAATGCTCTATCTTCTTGTTCACGCAATTCCGGACGCAAAACCGCTGCACACTTTTGCTGGAATTGCTCCAGGCGCATTAAAAGAGAGCAAGATGGCGCAGGGCTTGCGGCTGTCGTCAGCCGGCCTGCTTGTGGCTCTCCTCGAGGATGATGTCGTAGAGCAGCCGTGCACTCGGCGGCAGCGCCCGTTCCCTGGCCGTGATCATGCTGTAGGGTTTCACGTTGATGTGGAAATCGATCGGCAGCATGCGCACATCAGAGGCATTCGAGCCCTGGCTGGCAAGGAACTGGGCGACGTCGACGGCAACGGGAGCGATCGCATCGGTTTCGCAGATGATGGCGCAGGTCAGAAGCAGCGAGGAGGTGTTGACGATGTTTTCGGGCAACGCCACGCCACGCGACAGGAAAACGTCCTCGATCGTGCGGCGCAGCAGCGTGCCCGGCGGCTGGAACACCCAGTCGTAATCCCTGACGTCGGAGAGGCTGCTCACCTTCTGCTTCATGAGCGGGTGACGATTGCGCACGATCAGGCAAGCCCGTTCGATGCCGATCTCCGTCACTTCGAAGAGGCGCGGGTTGAGATCATCGGGAATGCGGCCGATGATGAAGTCATGGCGGGCGGCGAGCAGCTCGCGAGCAAGCACGTTGCTCGTCTCCACCTGGATGTTGATTTCGATGCCCGGATAGGCCTTGCGCACCTTGTTGATTGCCGGAACGACGAGGCTCATGGCCGGCGCCGTCACCGCACCGATGAAGACCGAGCCGCCCTTGCCGCTTTTCAATTCACCGATCTCGCGGCTCGCCTCGCGCAGCTCCAGGAGGATCTTCCGAGCCCTTCGGGCAAGCGCTGCGCCGAAGGTCGTCAGCACGACGCCGCGGGCCACGCGCTCATAGAGCGACGTTTTGGTGATCGATTCCATTTCGGACAACATGCGCGATGCGGCGGGCTGCGAAATGTTCAGGACTTCCGCAGCTGCGGAAATCTGTCCACTATCTTCGATTGCGACGATCATGCGCAGGTGATTCAGCTTAAGTCCTGCACGCAAAAGGCCGTCATCGCCGAAATTATCGCTGTGGATATCGACGTGATCCATCAAAAATGGCTCAGAAATAATCGTCATGGTTGCAGCCTCCTCGCTGCGCTCCATCAAAAGTAATACTTTTTAACGATATACCAAAATTGTTATGCACGTTAGCACTTATTCTATTTGACAGTTATAGGAATCCATACCAGTTTGCCGCCGTGTGCTGGTTGGCACTCAACACGTGTGAGATCGTGGAGGAGACCTACTTCGTTTCTCACCATCTGAAGTAACTATCCAATACGGAACCTGCCACAGTTTCGGGGCGGGCGATTTTTCGTCCGCTGCTTATTAACAAGGGAGAGAGAAATGAAATCCATTATCTCATTGATGGCTGCGGCTGCCTTCGGCGTCGCTTCGTTCGTTGCACCGGCTCTGGCCGCGGATAAGGGTACCGTCGGCATCGCAATGCCGACCAAGGCTTCTGCCCGCTGGATCGACGACGGCAACAACATCGTGAAGCAGCTGCAGGCTGCCGGTTACGGCACTGACCTGCAGTATGGCGACGACGACATTCCGAACCAGCTTTCGCAGATCGAAAACATGGTCACCAAGGGTGCCAAGGTTCTCGTCATCGCTTCGATCGACGGCACGACGCTTTCCGACGTTCTCCAGAAGGCACACGACGCCGGCATCAAGGTCATCGCTTACGACCGCCTGATCCGCGATTCGGGCAACGTCGACTACTACGCCACTTTCGACAACTTCCAGGTCGGCGTTCTGCAGGCTGGCTCCATCGTTGACGGCCTCGGCCTCAAGGATGGCAAGGGCCCGTTCAACATCGAACTGTTCGGCGGCTCGCCTGACGACAACAACGCCTTCTTCTTCTATGATGGCGCAATGTCTGTCCTGCAGCCCTATATCGACAGCGGCAAGCTCGTCGTGAAGTCCGGCCAGACCGGCATGGACAAGGTCGGCACGCTGCGTTGGGATCCGGCAACGGCCCAGGCCCGCATGGACAACCTGCTCTCGGCCAACTACACCGACGCCAAGGTCGATGCCGTTCTGTCGCCTTACGACGGTCTGTCCATCGGTATCATCTCCTCGCTGAAGGGCGTTGGTTACGGTACCGCGGCTCAGCCGCTCCCGATCGTCACCGGTCAGGACGCTGAAATCCCGTCGGTCAAGTCGATCATCGCTGGCGAACAGCACTCGACGATCTTCAAGGACACTCGCGAACTCGCCAAGGTCACTGTTGCCATGGTCGACGCCGTCATGTCCGGCAAGGAGCCTGAGGTCAACGACACGAAGACCTACGACAACGGCGTCAAGGTCGTCCCGTCCTATCTGCTGAAGCCGGTTGCCGTCGACAAGACCAACTACAAGCAGATCCTCGTCGACAGCGGTTACTACTCTGAAGACAAGCTGAAGTAATGAGAAGGACCGGAACCCGCGCTTGCGGGTTCCGGTCTTCGATTTTATGATCGCCCAGCCGCTTGACGGCTGTCGGCGCTGGAACTTTGACTATGGACAATACCATCCTCGAAATGCGGAGCATCACCAAGACGTTCCCGGGCGTCAAGGCGCTGGAGAATGTGAACCTCAAGGTTCGCCAGGGTGAAATCCACGCATTGGTGGGCGAAAACGGGGCCGGCAAATCGACCCTGATGAAAGTGCTATCAGGCGTCTATCCCACAGGAAGCTATGAAGGCGACATCGTCTACGAAGGCGAGACGCGCAATTTCAAGGTCCTGAAGGACTCAGAAGAAATCGGCATCGTCATCATTCACCAGGAACTGGCGCTTGTGCCGTTGCTGTCGATCGGCGAAAACATCTTCCTCGGCAACGAGAATGCCAAGAGCGGCGTCATCAGCTGGGACGAGACATTCAACCGCACGAAGCAGCTGCTGAAGAAAGTAGGCCTGTCCGAATCTCCGAACACGCTGGTGACCGACATCGGCGTCGGCAAGCAGCAGCTCGTCGAGATCGCCAAGGCGCTGTCGAAGAGCGTCAAGCTGCTCATCCTGGACGAGCCGACCGCTTCGCTCAATGAACGTGATTCCGACGCGCTGCTCACTCTGCTCATGGAGTTCCGCAAGCAGGGCATCACTTCGATCATCATTTCCCATAAGCTGAACGAGATCCGCAAGGTCGCCGACCAGATCACGGTCCTGCGCGACGGCATGACGGTCAAGACGCTCGACTGTCACGCGGACGAGATCAGCGAAGACATCATCATCCGCAACATGGTCGGTCGCGATCTCGAGGACCGCTACCCTCCGCGTTCGGTGCCGATCGGCGAAACCATTCTCGAAGTGAAGAACTGGAACGCCTATCACCAGCAGCACCGCGACCGTCAGGTCCTGCACAATATCAACATCACCGTCCGCAGGGGCGAAGTCGTTGGTATCGCTGGTCTGATGGGGGCAGGGCGCACCGAATTCGCCATGAGCCTGTTCGGCAAGGCCTATGGTCATAAGGTTTCGGGCGAGGCGCTGATGCACGGCAAGCCGGTCGACGTCAGCACCGTGCGCAAGGCGATTGACGCAGGTCTCGCCTACGTTACCGAAGACCGCAAGCAACTCGGCCTCGTGCTCAACGATACGATCCTGCACAACACGACGCTCGTCAATTTGAAGGCGGTGTCGAATGCGTCCGTTATCGACAGCGTCAAGGAGTCCAGGGTTGCGACCGACTATCGGTCGAAGTTGCGCATCCGTTCATCCAGCATCTTCCAGGAGGCGGTCAATCTTTCCGGCGGCAACCAGCAGAAGGTGGTGCTGTCGAAGTGGCTGTTCTCCGATCCGGATATTTTGATCCTCGACGAGCCGACGCGCGGCATCGACGTTGGCGCAAAATATGAAATTTATACTATCATCAACCAGCTTGCCGCCGATGGAAAGGGCGTTCTGATGATCTCATCGGAAATGCCCGAACTGCTCGGCACGTGTGACCGCATCTACGTGATGAACGAAGGACGCATCGTCGCAGAACTGCCGAAGGGAGAAGCAAGCCAGGAAACCATCATGCGCGCTATCATGCGCTCAGGGGAGAAGAAACAATGACGCCGATCAATCAACCCATCGCTGAGCAGGGGCGTGTCGTCTCCGTCGGAGACTACGTTCGCGGTAACATCCGCGAATACGGCATGTTTATCGCCCTCATCGCGATCATGGTGTTCTTCCAATTCTCGACCGGTGGCGTTCTCTTCAGGCCGCTCAACCTGACAAACATCATTCTGCAGAACTCGTTCATCGTCATCATGGCGCTCGGCATGCTGCTGGTGATCGTCGCCGGCCATATCGATCTTTCTGTCGGCTCGGTCGTCGGCTTCATCGGCGCCATCGCCGGCGTCATGACGGTGCAATGGCACACCAACTATGTCCTGGCGGGTATCGTCTGCCTTGCCATGGGCGCGCTTGTCGGCGGCATCCAGGGCTATTTCGTCGCTTATCACAAGATCCCGTCCTTCATCGTCACACTGGCCGGCATGTTGGTCTTCCGCGGCCTGACGCTGTTCGTGATGACGGCATCGGGGACCGGCACCAGCATCGGTCCTTTCCCGCCGGCTTTCCAGCTGATCAGCATCGGCTTCCTGCCGAACGCTTTCGATATGGGCGGCATCAACTCGACCTCGATCATTCTGACCGTTGTCGGCGCCGTAACCCTCTTCTACCTGGCATGGCGCAAACGCCTATCGAATGAAAAGCATGGCAATGACGTCGAGCCGCTGGGCTTTTTCCTCGTCCAGAACGCCCTCGTCACCTTCGCCATTCTGGCGCTCGGCTACCAACTGTCGATCTATCGCGGCTTCCCGAATGTGCTGATGGTCATGCTTGTTCTGGTGGCTGCTTATGCCTTCATTACCCGCCGCACGACGATCGGCCGCCGCATCTACGCCATGGGCGGCAATGAGAAGGCGACGAAGCTTTCCGGTATCAACACTGAGCGGCTGACCTTCCTGACGTTCGCAAACATGGGCCTGCTTGCCGGACTGGCCGGACTGATCGTTGCCCTGCGTCTCAATTCGGCAACGGCCAAAGGTGGCTTCGGTCTTGAACTCGACGTGATCGCGGCCTGCTTCATCGGCGGCGCATCCGCCCAGGGCGGCGTCGGCAAGGTGACCGGTGCTGTTATCGGCGCTCTGATTATGGGCATCATGAACAACGGCATGTCGATCCACGGTCTCGGTACCGACTCGCAGCAGATGGTCAAGGGTGCGGTGCTTCTCGCTGCCGTATTCTTCGACGTTTACAATAAGAACAAGGGCTGAGCTTAGCTCGGCACCCGCTCGCAGTCATAAGAAATCTGAATTCCGGCTCCGCATGGAGCCGGAGAGGCGTCGCTATGCCATCGCCAAAGGAAAAGGATGAGTAACGTGCTTATTTCACAGATCAAGGGTGCAAACGGAGAGATCATCGTCGCCGTGCGCGAACCAGGCGGCGCTGCCAAGTCGGTCAAGAACGCCGTCAGCGTCTATGCGCTGGCGATGGAAGCCGCAGACGGCGGCAAGTCCCTTGCCTCAGTCATCGAAGCGCATGGCTACGGGGACGCCGTCGATCTTGAAAAGGCCTATGCGGAAGGCTGCTTCTTGCCGCCGATCACCCATCCCGACGCCGCCCATCTGCATCTGACCGGCACCGGCCTGACGCATTTGGGCTCGGCGGCAACGCGCGATTCCATGCACAAGAAGACCACCGAAGCCGCCGAGGAAACCCTGACGGACTCGATGAAGATGTTCAAGATGGGACTCGAGAACGGCAAGCCGAAGGCCGGCGAAAAGGGCGTCCAGCCTGAATGGTTCTACAAGGGTAACGGTTATGGAGCCGCTGCACCCGGCGCGCCGCTGGTTTCTCCTTCCTTCGCGCTCGATGGCGGCGAAGAGCCTGAAATGGCCGGCATCTACGTGATCGCCAAGGACGGCTCGCCCTTCCGCATCGGCTTTGCGCTGTCGAACGAATTTTCCGATCACGTCACCGAGCGGATCAACTATCTCTATCTCGCCCATTCGAAGCTGCGTCCGGCAAGCTTCGGCCCGGAAATCCGCGTCGGCGCGGCCCCCGAGGATATTCGCGGCACCTCGCGCATCAAGCGCGGCGACAAGGTGATTTTCGAAAAGCCGTTCCTGTCCGGTGAGGCGAACATGTCGCACACCTTCGCCAATCTGGAATACCACCATTTCAAATATGGCCTCTTCCGTGTTCCGGGCGATGTTCACGTCCATATGTTCGGCACGGCGACCCTTTCCTTTGCCGATGGCGTCAAGACCGAAGAGGGCGATGTGTTCGAGATCGAAGTCGCCGATTTCGGCCTGTCGCTCCGTAATCCGCTCAAGATAGCCGCCGAGGAAGAGATCGCCGTCAGGCAGCTCTGAATTCAAGACCTGGCCGCATTTGGCGGCCGGATCGTGCTCGTAAACGGTAAAGGAGGCTTGTTAAGCCCATGACCATTTATCAAAACCTGATCGCCGGCGAATGGGTCGGCTCGAACGCGACGAAGAATATCAACCCGTCGGATACGAACGAAGTCGTCGGCCTCTATGCCGACGGCAGCGCTGATGACACGAGAGACGCCATCGCTGCCGCCAAGGCCGCTTTCCCGGCCTGGTCGCGGTCGGGCATCTGGGAGCGCCACGTCATCCTGAAGAAGGCCGGCGACGAGATCATGGCGCGTAAGGACGAACTGGGCGCGTTGCTTGCCCGCGAAGAAGGCAAGACGCTGCCGGAAGCCACCGGTGAGGTTATTCGCGCTTCGCAGATTTTCGAATTCTTCGCCGGTGAGGCGCTGAGGCTGGCCGGCGAGGTCCTCCCGTCGGTTCGTCCGAATATTGGCATCGAGATCACCCGCGAGGCTCTCGGCGTCATCGGCATCATCACACCGTGGAACTTCCCGATCGCCATTCCCGCCTGGAAGATCGCGCCGGCGCTCTGCTACGGCAACACCGTCGTCTTCAAGCCGGCCGAACTGGTGCCCGCCTGTTCCTGGGCGATCGTCGATATCCTGCACCGCGCCGGCCTGCCGAAGGGCGTGCTGAACCTCGTCATGGGCAAGGGTTCGGTGGTCGGTCAGGCCATGCTCGAAAGCCCCGACGTTCACGGCATCACCTTCACTGGTTCCACCGGCACCGGCAGACGTGTCGCCGCCGCCTCCATCGAGCATAACCGCAAGTTTCAGCTGGAAATGGGCGGCAAGAACCCGATGGTCGTGCTCGACGATGCCGATCTCAATGTCGCCGTCGAGGCGGCCGCCAATTCCGGCTTCTTCTCGACCGGCCAGCGCTGCACCGCCTCCTCGCGGCTGATCGTCACCGAAGGCATTCACGACAAGTTCGTCGCAGCACTCACCGACAAGCTGAAGACGCTCGTCGTCGACAACGCGCTGAAGGCCGGCACTCATATCGGCCCTGTCGTCGATGAGCGGCAGCTGAAGACCGATACCGACTATATCGATATCGGCAGGTCGGAAGGCGCCAAGCTCGCCTTCGGCGGCGAGGTGATCTCGCGCGACACGCCCGGCTTTTACCTGCAGCCGACGCTGTTTACCGAGGCAACCAACCAGATGCGGATTTCGCGCGAGGAAATCTTTGGACCTGTGGTCTCGGTGATCCGGGCGAAGGATTACGACGAGGCGCTTGCCATCGCCAACGATACGCCGTTCGGCCTTTCGGCCGGCATCGCCACGACGAGCCTGAAACATGCGACGCACTTCAAGCGCAATTCCGAGGCCGGCATGGTGATGGTGAACCTGCCGACGGCAGGCGTCGATTTCCACGTGCCGTTCGGCGGCCGCAAGGGCTCGTCCTACGGTCCGCGCGAGCAGGGCAAGTACGCCGCCGAATTCTACACAATCGTCAAGACCGCCTACACCCTGGCTTGAGACAAGTGCGATAACCCGGGCCGTACGAGGCGGTCCGGCGATATCCTGAAGGATAGAGACTATGAAAAAGAAAGCGGAATGGCCGCGCAGGCTGAGGTCGCAGGAATGGTACGGCGGTACGAGCCGCGATGTGATCTATCATCGCGGCTGGCTTAAGAACCAGGGTTATCCGCACGACCTGTTCGACGGCCGGCCGGTGATCGGCATCCTCAACACCTGGTCGGATATGACCCCGTGCAACGGTCATCTCAGAGAGCTCGCCGAGAAGGTGAAGGCGGGTGTATGGGAGGCCGGCGGCTTCCCGCTTGAGGTGCCGGTGTTCTCGGCATCCGAAAACACCTTCCGTCCGACCGCGATGATGTACCGCAATCTTGCGGCGCTTGCGGTGGAAGAGGCGATCCGCGGCCAGCCGATGGATGGCTGCGTATTGTTGGTCGGCTGCGACAAGACCACGCCGTCACTTATCATGGGGGCCGCTTCCTGCGACCTGCCTTCGATCGTCGTCACTGGCGGACCGATGCTGAACGGCTATTTCCGTGGTGAGCGCGTCGGCTCGGGCACGCATCTGTGGAAGTTTTCCGAAATGGTGAAGGCCGGCGAGATGACGCAAGCCGAATTCCTCGAGGCGGAAGCCTCGATGAGCCGTTCGTCGGGCACCTGCAACACCATGGGCACCGCCTCCACCATGGCTTCCATGGCCGAGGCGCTCGGCATGGCGCTTTCCGGCAACGCCGCGATCCCGGGCGTCGATTCCCGCCGCAAGGTCATGGCGCAGCTGACCGGCCGGCGTATCGTGCAAATGGTCAAGGACGACCTGAAGCCCTCCGAGATCATGACGAAGCAAGCCTTCGAGAATGCCATCCGCACCAACGCGGCCATCGGCGGATCGACCAATGCCGTCATCCACCTGCTCGCGATCGCCGGCCGTGTCGGCATCGATCTTTCGCTTGACGACTGGGACCGCTGCGGCCGTGACGTCCCGACCATCGTCAACCTGATGCCGTCGGGCAAGTACCTGATGGAGGAGTTCTTCTATGCCGGCGGCCTGCCGGTGGTGCTGAAGCGCCTCGGCGAGGCGGGCCTCCTGCACAAGGAGGCGCTGACGGTATCCGGCGAAACCGTCTGGGACGAGGTCAAGGACGTCGTCAACTGGAACGAAGATGTTATCCTGCCGGCTGAAAAGGCGCTGACAGCTTCGGGCGGTATTGTCGTGCTGCGCGGCAATCTCGCCCCGAAGGGCGCAGTGCTGAAGCCTTCGGCGGCTTCGCCGCATCTGCTGGTGCACCGGGGCAGGGCTGTTGTCTTCGAGGACATCGACGACTACAAGGCCAAGATCAACGACGATCACCTCGACATCGACGAAACCTGCATCATGGTCATGAAGAACTGTGGGCCGAAGGGCTATCCCGGGATGGCCGAGGTCGGCAATATGGGACTGCCGCCGAAGGTGCTCAAGAAGGGCATCCTCGACATGGTGCGCATTTCCGACGCCCGCATGTCGGGAACGGCCTACGGCACCGTCGTGCTGCACACATCGCCGGAAGCGGCGGTCGGCGGGCCGCTCGCGGTCGTGAAAAACGGCGACATGATCGAGCTGGATGTGCCGAACCGTCGTCTGCATCTCGACGTTTCCGAGGAGGAACTGGCACGGCGGCTCGCCGAGTGGCAGCCGAACCATGATCTGCCCACATCCGGCTATGCCTTCTTGCATCAGCAGCATGTCGAAGGAGCGGATACCGGCGCCGACCTCGACTTCCTCAAAGGATGTCGCGGAAATGCGGTCGGCAAGGACAGCCACTAGCGCGGTTCAATCCATAACGAGAAAAAGGCGGGGCACGACCCCGCCTTTTTCTTTGCACTTGTTCAATACGGAAATGGCTCTATATTCCGTATAGATGTACAGGAGATATAGTCATGTCCAAGACGGTCGGCGCGGCGGAGTTCAAGGCGAAATGCCTGAACCTTATCGAGCAGATGGGGAAGGACGACGAATCTATCGTCATCACCAAGCGCGGCAGGCCAGTTGCCGTGCTTTCGCCGGCACGTGACACCAGCGGACGCAGGAGTATCATCGGCGCGATGAAGGGCAGCGTATTGCACTATGACGATCCGCTGTCTCCGGCTTCTGAAGCAGAAGATTGGGACGCCGTTCGTTGATCATCATCGACACGCATATCCTCGTCTGGGCAATGCAGGACGATGCGCGCCTCGGATCACAAGCCCGGCGCATCATCGACGAGATGACGGAGAAAAGCCGGATTCTGGTTTCGGCGATTACACCTTGGGAAATCGCGTTGCTTGTTCAGAAGGGACGCCTGGCGCTCGGCGACGATGTCGGTCGATGGATCGATAGCGCGTTGTCTCTGCCCGGTATCCAGCTCGCACCGATTGAGCCTTCCATCGCGATAGATAGCGTTCGGCTGCCTGGCGAGTTTCATGCCGACCCCGCCGACCGCATCATCGCTGCAACAGCCCGCTTTCATCGCGTCCCGTTACTTACGGCCGACCGGGCGATCCTCAGCTACGGCGCGCGCGGGCACCTCCAGGTTCTTGCAGCGGGATAGGCTTTGGGTGGAGCCATCAAGTTGCTGTCTTCGGACGGGGCCATTGTGATCCGGCGACCCAAAACATTCCCGCTCTAGCCGTTTGAGACCGCCAGCGCCACACGCCGGAAGCAGGCGGAATTTCGGGACCGTCCGTCTCTATATTCAAGTCCAACATGTTGGTTTCGCGGCGAGCTCGGCAGCTATTCTATCGGCCCTTCGCAGGGTGCGGTAAAGCTATCTGTACGCTTCGCTCAGCTCTGGCTCTGGCTTTGCATCTGTCCGCCGTCCTCGACCTTCACGGTGACCGACAGCGTTTCGCCCGGCGTGCCGATGCGCATGCCTGAAATCGGCGCGGCGTCGCGATAGCAGAGACCGGAGGCGACACGAATGTAGCGCGCATCCGGGCAGATCTCATTGGCGGGATCGAAGCCGACCCAGCCGAGGCCGGGAATATGGGCCTCGGCCCATGCATGGGTCGCAGCCTGTTCGATCTTTTCTTCCATCATCAAATAGCCAGAGATGTAACGCGCCGGCACCTGCAGGGCGCGGGCGGCGGCAATGAAAATATGCGCGTGGTCCTGGCAGACACCGCTCTTCTTCTCCAGCGCCTGTTCGGCCGTCGTCTCGGTGTTGCTGGTGCCGGGCTTATAGTCGACCGTCTCGTGGATTGCGGCCATCAACGCGTGCATACGGGCAAGCTCGTTATCGCCACCGACGTCCTTGATCAGTTCCTTGACCAGCTTGCCCCCCTTGGTCAATGGCGTGTCGCGCAGGAACAGCCAAAGCGGGCAGAAGCCGGTATGCGGGCCGGTGACGCCGTTGTTGTCCTCCGTCTCGACCTCGCCTTCGGCGAGGATGCGCGTCACATCCTGTTCGCCTTCCAGCGAGACCAGATTAACGTGATTGCCGTACTGGTCGTCATATTCCACTTCGGGCGTGGCGCCTTCGACGTTCAGCGCCCAGCCGAGCACTTTCTGAGCGGGGCTGGTCGGCGGCGTCAGCCGCAGCCTTTGCAGCGAGAACTGCGTCGGTCCGTCGTAGCGGTACTCGGTGAGGTGGCTGATCTTCAGTCTCATATTGTTATCCGCTTATACATAGAACCGGTAGCCGTCGGAAATTTCCGCGCCAAGCTTGTTATTGCGCGAGACGAAATCCTCCAGGAACTCGTGCAGGCCCTGATCCATGATATCCCGGATCGCCCTTGTCTGCAGTGTCTTCCGGATTGAATCCGCGGTATCGTGGGCAGCAAGCCGCTCCTCGTAATCCTGGGCGAGATAGCCGAGATTGCTGACGATCTTCTCGTAGCAATAGGCAAGCGAGCGCGGCATCTGGACATTGAGGGTCAGGAAGTCGGCGATGTTCATCGCCCGGTATTCGCCGTCATAGGCCCAGCTATAGGCGCGGTGCGCCGAGACAGAGCGCAGGATCGATTCCCACTGGACGTTGTCGAGAGAGGAACCGACGGCCGAGACCGAGGGCAGCAGCACGTAATATTTCACGTCGAGAATGCGGCTGGTATTGTCGGCTCGCTCGATGAAGGTGCCGATGCGGGCAAAATTATAGAGCTCGTTGCGCAGCGTCGAACCATGGAAGGCGCCGCGGATGAGGCCGGCGCGGCGCTTGATGACATCGATCACCTCTGGCATTTCGGCCGCCTTGACGCGCTTTTCGAGCAGCGATTTCAAGTCGATCCAGCATTCGTTGGTCGCTTCCCAGGTCTCCCGCGTCAGCGCCGTGCGCACCATACGGGCATTGTTGCGGCCGGAATCGATGCAAGACATGACGCTCGACGGATTGGTGCGATCGCGCAGGAGATAGTCGATCGCGTCGGCGTTGGTCAGCTTGTTGTGGCCTTCGTCATAAGCCTCGCGCACGCCCGCACTTTGTAGAACGCCATCCCAATTGTCATCGCCAGTGCTGCTGCGGGTCAGCGACATGCGCAACCCCGCATCGATCAGGCGGGCTATATTTTCGGCACGCTCGATGTAGCGAAACATCCAGTAGAGGCCGTTTGCTGTTCTTCCGAGCATCAGTCCTCCAATACCCAAGTGTCTTTGGTGCCGCCGCCCTGGCTGGAATTGACCACCAGCGAGCCTTGCTTCAGCGCTACGCGGGTGAGCCCGCCCGGAATGATCTGCACCTTGTCGGACACAAGCACATAGGGGCGAAGGTCGACGTGGCGCGGAGCAATGCCCTTGTTGACGAGGATCGGCACGGTGGAGAGCGACAGCGTCGGCTGAGCGATGTAATTGTTCGGCTTGGCCTTCAGCTTCTCAGCGAAATCGGCGCGCTCCTTCTTCGATGCTGTCGGGCCAACCAGCATGCCGTAGCCGCCGGAGCCGTGTACTTCCTTGACGACGAGGTCTTCCAGGTGTTCCAGCACATATTTCAGGCTGTCGGCTTCCGAACAGCGCCAAGTCGGCACGTTTTCGAGCAGCGCCTTGCGGCCGGTATAGAATTCGACGATCTCGGGCATATAGGAATAGATCGCCTTATCGTCGCAAATGCCGGTGCCTGGCGCATTGGCGATGGTGATGTTGCCGGAGCGGTAGACATCCATGATGCCGGGAATGCCGAGCGCGGAATCGGAGCGGAAGGTCAGGGGATCGAGGAAGTCGTCGTCGACGCGGCGGTAGAGCACGTCGATCGCCTCGTAACCGCGTGTCGTCCTCATCTTCACCTTGCCGTCGATGACGCGCAGATCCGCGCCCTCAACCAGTTCGACGCCCATCATGTCGGCGAGGAAGGAATGCTCGTAATAGGCGGAATTGTAAATGCCCGGCGTCAGCACGGCGACGCGCGGCTTGCCCTTGCAGCCGGGAGGGGCGAGCGAGGCGAGGCTCTGACGCAGCAGATAGGGATAATCCTCGACACGCTGCACCTTGTTCTCATGAAAGAGCTCAGGGAACATCTGCATCATGGTTTCCCGGTTTTCCAGCATGTAGCTGACACCGGAGGGCGTGCGGGCATTATCCTCCAGCACGTAAAACTGGTCCTCTCCGGTGCGCACGATGTCGGTGCCGACGATGTGGGTGTAGACGCCGCCGGGCGGCCGGAAACCGATCATTTCGGGGATGAAGGTGACGTTGTTTTCGATCAACTCACGCGGGATGCGGCCGGCGCGGATAATCTCCTGCTTGTGGTAAATATCGTCCAGAAAGGCGTTCAGCGCGATCACCCGCTGCTCGATGCCTTGCGCGAGCCTGCGCCATTCGCGGGCGGAGATGATGCGGGGAATGATGTCGAAGGGGATGAGCTTTTCGGAACTGTCGGCATGGCCATAGACCGCGAAGGTGATGCCGGTCTTACGGAAGATGTTTTCCGCATCGCGGGACTTGGCAATCAGATGCGCCCGGTCTTGGCTGTTGTACCACTCGAAGTATTTTTCGTAAGGCGGGCGAGGACTTTCGTCCCCGGTAATCATTTCATCAAATGCCAAAAGCGCGGCTCCCCTTTTTGTTCATTTGAATACAACGCAAATGGCAATGCAAGAACCATGCGCAGTTCGAGCAAAAGATTTTGCGCTGCAGGAGATGGGTGAAAATCTGGGCATTTTAAGTGATGCAGTGCGGCATGACGGATGGGTGATCCCCAGGATTGCACAAAATATGAGCATGTGATCGCTTTTCGTTCGGTCAAGACGGTGGAATATGGTCACGCGCGTAAGGCTCCCCGCCCTCCCTCCGTGGTAAACGCCGGCTGGCGCGGCCGCCACTGGGTCTCTGCCATCAGCGAAATTTCAAATAAACATCAACGCTTCGCCTTTGACGGCAGCTGCCGGGTGGGGCTATCAGCACGGCGACCCTTCTCTCCCGAGCCGCCCCATGTCCTTCGATCGCCTTGCCCCCGCCGTTTTCGTCCTCCTCTGGTCCACTGGCTGGGTGGTGGCGAAATACGCCTCGTTGCATTCCGAGCCCTTCACCTTTCTTTCGATACGTTACGCGCTGTCGGCGGCGGCATTCCTGGCACTCTGCCTGGTGGTGCGGGCGCAATGGCCGAAAAGTCGGGCGACGGCGCTGCGCGCCGTCTATTCCGGCTTCTTCCTGCATGGTTTCTATCTCGCCGGTCTCTGGTGGGCGATCGCCAATGGCGTGCCGGCCGGCATATCGGGCATCATCGCGGCGCTGCAGCCGTTGCTGACGGCGATGGCAGCTCCCTTCCTCATCGGCGAGCGGCTGCAGCAGGCACAGAAGCTCGGCCTTGCTCTCGGCTTCATCGGCATTGCCATCGCCATTTCGCCGAAGCTGCTCGATCCGGCGACCGCCGATCTCACGCATGCCGCCCTGCCGCTGGCGATCAACCTGGTCGCCATGGCGTCCGTCACCTACGGCACGCTCTATCAGAAGAAGCACCTGCAATCCGGCGACCTCAGAACCATCGCGACTTTGCAATATATCGGTGCGCTGATCCTCACCCTGCCGCTTTCGCTGATCTTCGAGCATCAGCACTTCGACGGCACCGAGCAGGCCTATGGCGCGCTCGCCTGGTCGGTCTTCGGTCTGTCGATGGGCGGCGTCGGGCTGCTGCTTTATCTGATCCGTCGGGGTCAGGTGTCGCGCGCCGCCTCGCTGATCTACCTGATGCCGCCAGCGGTCGCTCTCGAAGCCTTCATCGCCTTTGGGGAGCCGCTGACCCTGCCGTTGATCGTCGGCACCTTGGTGGTCGTGACAGGCGTCTATCTCACGAACGGCAAGGCGTTCAGCGAGGACCGGCCCGCGGCGGCGTAGATAACAAAAAAGGCCGGGGGATCCCCGGCCTTTCCGCTTTTCAGTCGTTCAACTATCAGGCGCGTTCGCGGCGCTGGCCGCCGTTGCGGGAGCCGGAGCCACCGCGACGATTGCCGCCGTTGCCGTCCCGGCGCGGTTCGCCGGCCTGGGCCTGCTGCGGGCCGCGGTCTTCGCCATGCTTGCGGGCCGGACGGCCATGGGCGTGGCGGCTGTTGCCGCGGTGATGGCCGCTCGGTTCGCCATTGGCGTGGGCAGGACGCTGCGGCTTTGCCGAGGGGCGGAAGTCGGAGGTCGAGGCCAGATCGTTGTCAGGACCGAGATTCGGGGCCGCTTCGCCGCGGCGCTGGCCACGGAAATCCTCGTTGCGGCTGGTCGGACGCTCCGGACGCGGACGACGCTCTTCGCCGCCGGCGCGGACTTCGCTGCCTTCACCTTCGCGGCGCGGGCGGCGTTCCTGACGGCTGCCGCGATGCTCCGAACGGTTTTGGTCGCCGCGGCCTTCGCCGCGACCCTGACCTTCGCGACCCTGGCCGCCATTGCGATTGCGGTTGTTGCCGTTGCCGTTGGCGCGACGGGGCGCGCCGTTCATGTTTGCCGGAGCTTCACCGCTGGCGACCGTGATGTCGATGCCCATCAGGCGCTCGATATCACGCAGCAGCCTGGCTTCATCGGGAGCGCAGAAGGCGATGGCGATACCGTCGCGGCCGGCGCGCGCGGTGCGGCCGATGCGATGGACATAGGCGTCAGGCACTTCAGGCAGGTCGTAATTGTAGACGTGGCTGACAGCCGGGATGTCGATGCCGCGGGCGGCGACGTCGGTGGCGATCAGCGTCTTGACGCTGCCGTCGCGGAAAGCCTTCAGCGCCCGCTCGCGCTGGCCCTGGCTCTTGTTGCCGTGGATCGAAGCGACGGAATAGCCGATGTTTTCGAGATGCTTCATCAGCTTCTCGGCACCATGCTTGGTGCGCAGGAAGACCATGGCGCGGCCATCAGGGTTTTCGGTCAGCGACTTGCGGAGCAGTTCCGTCTTGTCGTTTTTGCCGGCGACGAAATGGACGTACTGCTCGACCTTGTCTGCAGCCTTGCCCGGGGGCGTGACTTCGACCTTGACGGGATCGACGAGATATTCGCCGGCAAGATCGGCGATCGCCTTCGGCATGGTGGCCGAGAATAGCATGGTCTGGCGCTTCTTCGGCACCATCTTGGCGATCTTGCGCAGATCATGCACGAAGCCGAGGTCGAGCATCTGGTCGGCTTCGTCGAGCACGAGATAACGAACCGCAGTCAGCGTGATCGCGCGGCGATTGACGAGGTCGAGCAGGCGGCCCGGTGTGGCGACGAGGATGTCGGTGCCCTTTTCGAGCTGAAGCTGCTGCTTGTTGATCGAGACGCCGCCGACGACGACGTTGATGCGCAGCGGCGACTTGCGGATGAACTTCTTCAGGCTCTCGGCGATCTGGTTCACCAGTTCGCGGGTCGGCGCCAGGATCAGCGTCCGCGTCGTGCGGTTGTCGGGACGCCGTTCATCGGCGAGTAGCTTTTCGATCAGCGGCAGGCCGAAAGCGGCCGTCTTGCCGGTGCCGGTCTGGGCAAGGCCGATCAGGTCGCGGCCTTCGAGGAGGAGAGGAATTGAATGTTCCTGGATCGGCGTCGGCGTTTCGATGCCGAGCTGGAACAAAGTAGCGACGATCGGCTTGGAGACACCAAGCGATTCAAAATTAGTCAAGGCAAAACCTTTCGGGGCGCCACAACGACTATCGCCGGAACGCACCATGCGATCCGGTTTCATTCTGGCGTCAAGAACCCCGCGTGAAGTGGGAACTTGTGAGTTGGAAAAAGCTTTCCAGCGCTTCTGGCCGCTCATGGGGAGTGCGGCACTCTATCGAAATGCGCTTTTGTCCCTTCTTCCTGCGTCTGTATTTTTCAGCAGGGGCACGCTCACGCGGCGGCCGGAAGGGTGAAAGCTGACCCGCATTTGGGCTAGTTCGCGTGGAAAGTCAAGTGCAGTGCACAAGAAAGCCTCAAGCTCGGTCAGGTGAGGGCATGACGAGGACGAAGCTTTGCGATGCGGTCTCCGCGCCGTTGACGAGGATGGCGATGCGATGTTCGCCTGGATAGTAGCGTCGCGTCGTGATCGGCCGCATGGCGTGGCGGCGCCCAATTGTATGGCTTTGCCCCGGAGCGAGCATTATCGCCTTGCACTTGAAGACCTTGGGTGAGAGCGAACCGTCGCTCTTCACATGGTGAATGGCGTAGTCGATCATCAGCGACTGCGCTCGCGCGCCGGCATTCGTCACCCGGATTTCGAAATCCAGCCCTTCGCCGAGCATCACCTCAGTATTCCGGAGCTGCAATTCGCATTCGAGCGAAGCGGCCGCGGCGAAGCCGAAATTGGCAAGCGCCTGCGCGTGGCCTTTCTTCAGAAGCGTGCGCGAGGCATGTTTCAGCAGCCAGCGGCGTTCGGATGAAGCGCCGTCGATATGACTGGCGATGAAGGCGGCGACCAGATCCGGGTGGTCCTTGGCGACGTCATTCAGGCTGTTGGCCACGGAGCGGCGCACATAATCCTCCGGATCATCCATCAGCGCGGTCAGTATGGGCAGGATCGGCGCCGGATCTTGCACGAGTTGCGGCAGGCGCATTGCCCAGGGCAGGCGCGGCCGCGTTCCCTCGCTCGCCAGCCGTCGCACATGCTGATCGGGATCGTCGACCCAGCCTGAAATGATGGCCAGCGCGCGCTGCTGGTCGCGGTGGATAAAGGGGCGGATGCCGTATTCGGCTGTGAAATGCGGAGTCAGCGCCTTCAGGAGATCGAGGCCGAGATCGAAATGATCAAGGCCGCGTGCGGCGATGAACTGATTGACCGGCAGCAGCATCCAGCCGGAGAGCCCCGGCTTGCCGGCGGCGGGCAGGCTCGCCTTGAGCATGGCTGCGGCCTCCCGGAAATCACCGGGAATGGTGGCAAACAGCGCGTCGCGGATCAGGACCGAGCGCTCCATCAGCTCCAGCGCGGTGAGGCCCTCGGTCGCCAGCGTCACGAAGCGGCTTTTATCGAAAGTCGGCGCGTTGCCGGCAATGCGATCGGCCATATCGCCGACCAATGCTTCATGCAGCAGGTTCTTCAGCGGTTCCGGCATGCTGATCCTTCCTCTTTATGCGGCCGCCGCATGCCACCTGGATGAGGGCGGCATGGTCTGCGAAACATCCGGTCGTTTATGCCGGAGAATAGAGTGATCGCATCCATTCGTGCAATCGTGTGCAGAGGCGGGGGAGTGCGCGGGGCCTCGCGGCCTTTCAGCGTATCGGTGCCGTCGATTTCCTTGGAATGAGGGTTGGGGCCGAGATGCGAATACGCTCGTCGGCAGGGCTGTTATCACCAGCAAGAAGATCAAGGGCGTTTGATGCAATTTGCTCAAACGGCACCCGCAACGTCGTGAGCGGCGTGGGGAGGTGGCTGACAATCGGAATGTCGTTATAGCCTACGATCGAGATGTCCTGCGGCACGGAAAGGCCAAGTTTCGTCAGTCCCGACAAGGCGCCGATGGCGGTATTGTCGTTGACAGCGAAAATAGCGGTTGGGCGCGGACTAAGATGCATCAGTGTCTCGACGGCTACCGCACCGGACTCAATGCCGAATGTCGAGGGAATGATGTATGACGGGTCTGCCTTCAATCCAGCTTCTTCCAGGGCGTGCCGGAAACCCTCCACTCGGCCCCGCGAACTGGAGGCATAGGATGGACCGGCAATGACGCCAATTCTGCGATGGCCGAGATCGAGGAGGTGGCGGGCGGCGAGGTATCCACCGAGCCTGTCATCGCCGACCGACGAGAGGCTGTGGCCATCCGTCCGGAGTGCCAGGACATAAGGAATACCGCGTTTTGCCAGCTCGTCCGGAAAGTCATCGTCTTCCCGCGCTGTCGAAAGAATCAGACCATCGACACCGCGTTTCAGCAGAGACTCGGCCGCAAGCCGGTCTGCCTTTGGCTTGTCGTCGGTCGTTGCGACAATCGCGAAGCGGCCACTACGGCTGCAGGCCTTGGCCAGTGCTTCATAAAGCATGGCCATAACCGTATCCGTCAACCTGGGCACAATCACCCCGATTGTCATTGTGTTGCCGCGCCTGAGGCTCGCTGCGGAAACATCCCGAACGTATCCCAGCTCTTCGGCAACCTTACGCACGCGACGCGCGGTCTCGCTGTCGGAGCGGGGAAGCCTCTCGTCCAGTATGCGGGACACGGTAGATTTGGAGACACCGGCTGCGGCAGCGACGCCGTGAATAGTGACGCGGGTCTGTCCCGGAACTTCATCCGTCTTTGAATTCATTGAGCCTTTTCCATTCGAGTCGACAATCGGCCGTCGCCATTCTCAGCATGCACCAAAAAAGATATTGACTCCAGGAAATTCGAGAACGATAGTGGGAACGTTCCCGTAAACGATCCTATAGCGGTCGCGAGTGAACCGCGATCGCATGAAGGAGGAGACCAATATGCAACCGATGGATATGCGCGGGCTGAGCCCGGCCCCCGTTACCGCTTTCACCCGCAACGGTGAAGTTGATCACAAAGCCAACGCCAAACTCGCCAAATGGCTGGTCTCGATGGAAGGCGTCAAAAGCCTCGTCATCCTCGGTCATGCCGGCGAGGGCACCTTCCTCACGGAAGAGGAGCGCCTTGCTCTCATCCGAACTTATGTTGAAGCGGTCGACGGTGCCGTTCCGATCATTGCCGGGATTACCGGTGAAGGCACGAAGGTCGCCGCTGAAGAGGCCAGGAAATGCAAGGCCGCGGGTGCCACCGGCGCACTCGTCTATCCCAACCACGGCTGGCTGCGTTTCGGCTTTCAGAAGGGAGCGCCTCAGGATCGCTACAAGGCAATCTGGCAGGAGTCTGGCCTCCAGTGCATCCTGTTCCAATATCCCGACGCCACCAAGGCATCATACGATCTCGATACACAGCTTGCGATTGCCACACAGGAAGGCGTCGTCGCCACCAAGAACGGCGTGCGCAATATGAAGCGCTGGTATGTCGAAATTCCGGAGCTGAAGAAGGCCAATCCAAAGCTGCAGGTTCTGAGCTGCCACGATGAATGGCTGCTGCCAACCATGTTCGATGTCGACGGTCTGCTCGTCGGTTATGGCAATATCGCGCCGGAGCTGCTGATCGACCTGATCAAAGCTGGCAAGGCGCAAGACTATCCGGAAGCGCGCAAGGTCTTCGAACGCCTTCTTCCGGTGACGCGTGCCGTCTATCACCGCGGCTCTCATATGGAAGGCACCGTGGCCCTGAAACTCGGCCTCGTGCACCGCGGTATTCTTGACCACGCTACGATCCGCGAGCCGCTGAAGAGCCTTGGCGAAAAGGCCGAAGCGGAGATCTTTGCTGCCTTCGACGCCGCCGGTATTGGTCGCGTTGACCAGTTGCTGGCTGCCGAGTGACCTCTTTGACGCCCCTGCGCAGGTCGCAGGGGCGCATTCCGAACGGAGGAGGAAACCATGGAAACCCGCCGAGGCAGATTTGAACGTCTTCGAAGGCCATTGCTCTGACAGGACGAACTGACGCGCAGTAGCAACCATCAAGCAGGAGCGCCCCTGGCCGGGAGAGTGGTAGGCCACGGGGCGAGAAGGAGGAACCAATGAATGTCATGCAGCCTATGCCGGCTGAGACGGCGAGTGCCGCTGATCCTCAGGCCGAAATCAGCGCTCGTCTGGAGCGCCTTCCCATCACCCGCGAGGTATTCTGGGCGCGCAATATCGTCGGCGCTGCAACGTTCTTCGACGGCTACACGGTCATCGCCATCGCTTATGCCATGCCCGTCCTCGTCCGCGAGTGGGGTCTGACTCCCTCACAGACCGGCATGATCCTGTCGATGGGCTATCTGGGGCAGTTGATCGGTGCGATCCTGTTTGGCTGGCTTGCCGAGAAGGTCGGCCGGCTGAAAGTTCTTCTGTTCACGATCCTGCTCTTCGTCAGCATGGATGTCGCATGCCTGTTCGCTGCCGGGGCCGGCATGATGATGGCCTTCCGTTTCATCCAGGGGATCGGCACGGGCGGCGAGGTTCCGGTCGCCAGCGCCTATATCAACGAGTTGATCGGGTCGAAGGGGCGCGGCAAGTTCTTTCTCCTCTATGAGGTCATGTTCCTGCTGGGCCTCGTCGGCGCCGGGCTGATCGGCTACTTCATGGTGCCGGTTTACGGCTGGAAGGCGATGTTCGTCGTCGGTCTCGTTCCCGCAATCATCATGATTCCTCTGCGCTGGTTCCTGAAGGAATCACCGCGTTGGCTGGCTGCCAACGGCCGCCATAGCGAAGCAAACGCCATCGTCACCCACATGGAGGAGAGTGCTCGCGCTGCCGGCAAGGAACTGCCCGAGCCGAAGCTTGTCCAGGCGCCGGTCCGCCGCAAGTCGGACTGGCGCGAGCTCTTCCAGGGCATTTACCTGAAGCGGACGCTTTCCATCTGGGCAATGTGGTTTACCGCCTATACGGTGGCCAACGGTACGATCACCTGGCTGCCGACCCTGTATCGACAAGTCTTCAACCTGCCGCTTCAAACCAGTATCTTCTATGGTTTTCTGACATCAGTCGGCGGCGTGATCGCCGCCGTCATCTGCGCGCTGCTCATCGACAAAGTGGGACGCAAGCGCTGGTACACCGGTGCGCTGCTTCTCGCTCCCGTGCCGCTGCTGGCTCTCGCATGGCTCGGCGCGACCTCTCCCATCCAGGTTTTGGTTCTTGCCGGCCTCGCTTATGCGATTGTCCAGACTGTCACATTCTCCCTGTACCTGTACTCGGCAGAGATCTACCCGACGCGCCTCAGGGCACTGGGAACGGGAACCGGCAGCGCCTGGCTTCGCTTGGGCTCATCGGCCGGCCCGATCCTCGTCGGCACGGTGATGTCTTCCATGGGCATCCAGTATGTCTTTGCGAGCTTCGCAGCCATTCTGATCGTCGGTGCAATCATCACGGTGTTGTTTGCGGTCGAAACCAAGGATCGTGTGCTGGAGGAGCTTTCTCCGTAACGGTTGAAAACACGATTTGATCGGCTTTGAGCTGGCGGATGAAAGTCCGCCAGTTTCTTTTTGATTGCCGTTCCGGCTCCTGCATCATTCCTTAAATCGGAATCGATTTAGGGATAAAATCATGCAGCAATTCAAAGCGTTACGGCGTCCTTTGCGCGTCTGAAAAGACGCTCGGCGCTGTAATTTGACGGGCGCCGACGGGAGGTCAAGCGACGCCGGATGCGGGTTCCGCTATCTCTGGCAAACTTTCACGCGATAGGGATTGCCCCAATCGTCGTGCAACCATTCGAAGTGGCAATAGTCCGGCCGATAGTAAGTCCGGTAAACGGGATAGCGGCGGTAAGCGGGATAGGCGGGATAGACCGGGTAGGCGGGACGGGCGGCCTCCGACAGCAGGGCGCCGCCGACGACGCCGGCGGCAAGGCCGCCCCAGAAGGCATCGCGTGGACGGGCATCGGCGGTGGTGGCGGTGGTGAGCGAGGCGCCGGCAAAGGTCAGCGCGATCAGGCCCGTCGCCATGGTCTTATGAAGAACGGACATGGTATTTTCCTTTCATGGGCATGGCTTCGATAAAGCCATGCCCAGACTGGGCCCGGATCGCGGCGGCGCAATGGCCGCGCAAGCGGTTTCGGCATTAAATTTTCGTCATGATTTCAACGGATCCCGACGTCGAAAGGAATTATTGCGGGCGTCCTTTCAGTCTCGTGCAAGCCGGGGCTGGTAATCCCGTATTATCTTCAGCCTGATGAGCCGGCTCGTAAAATTCCGCTGTCGAAATTTATGGTTAAAACCTTGTTAAAAGCCTTGGCGTTATAGTTTTTGTAGTCGATATTTCATTCATTGCGGGAGCGATATTTTTTGAAATCAGCCGGGGAACTTCTGGAGTTGGCTTGCCGCCGGATCGCTGATCTGGATACCCCGGCCTATGTCAAGAACAGCGAGTTGCGCTATGTCGCCGTCAACGAGGCCTATGCCCGTTTTCTGGGTCGCGAAATCTCCGATTTCATCGGCAGGCGCAGCCGCGAGCTCCTCGACCGTCCTGAGGAAGAGGATCGTGAGGACAAGGAGCGCCGCGCGCTGGTATTCGGCACGGAGGAAAACGCAATCTGCTTCGATGCGGCAGGACTCAGCCATGAACGCATCCAGATAGAAAGCTTTTCGCCGTCGCTGGACCGGGCTTACGTGCTCGGCATTTTCGAAGTGCGAGCGGCGCCGCGGCGCGGCGCGGACGACAGCGATGCCGCCGCCGATTTCGCCCGCGTGCGCGAGGCGCTGGAACAGCTCGACCATCCGATCGGCATCTTTGCCGAGGATGGCCGGCCGCTGGTCGTCAACGCCGCTTATCGCACCGACGCAAAGCCTGCGGCTGTCAGCGACACGGCCTGGCACGAGAGCGTCAATGAGCTCGACCTGCTGCGGACCATCCTGGAGGACCTCCCGGTCGCAGCCTTCGTGCGCGACGACAAGCATCGCCTCGTCTATGCCAATCAATATTACGAAACCTTCAGCGGCCATAGCCGTTCTCGGGTCCTTGGGATGACCGAACACGAAATGTTCGGTCCGGAAGGGGGCGAGGCGATCTACCAGGAAAACCTGCTGGCGTTGGAGGGAGGCAAGTCGAAGGAGATCGAAAGCCTGCTGCCGAGCAAGGACGGCCATATCTATTCCGTCCTCTCGCGCGTCAACCGCGTCGTGACAGCGGATGGTCGGCCCTATGTCGTCGGCTCCTTTTCAGACATCTCGCCACTCAAGGAACGAGAGAAGGCGCTGATCGAGGCGCAGAAGCAGGAAGAGGTGCTGCACCGGGATATCGAGAATATCCTACGCTCGCTTCCGATCGGCGTGCTGATCCTCGATAACGACCACCGGATCCTCTCCGTCAACGACGAGTTCTACGGCATCTGGGAATTGCCGCTCGACGATCCCTTCGACGGCCGCCCCTTCATCGACGTCATCCGCCGCAATTATGAGCTCGGTCGCTACGACGGTACACAGACGCCCGAGGAGATCTACGCTTTCCGCAAGCACCTGTTTGAAACCGAGGAGCCCGAGCCGATCGAGCTCGGCTGGGCGGGTGGCAAATCCGTCATTTTCGACAGCCGCCGTATCTCAAACGACCGGATCCTGCTCACCTATGCCGACATCACGGCCGTGCGTGAGCGGGAAAACGAAGTCCACGAGGCCCGCGCCGCGCTGGAGTACCTCGGCGAGATGATGCGTGACGCGACACACGCCATGCCGCAGGGCCTCGCCATCGTCCAGGACGGCATTATCAAGATGTCTAATGAGGCGCTGGCTCATATCCTGGAGATTCCCGCCACCTATATCGAGACCGGGCGGGGTTGGCTCGGTATGTTCGAATTCTGCGCGGCGCGTGGCGATTTCCACGAGGACGCGGCCGAGATTCTGCAGAGTTGGCGCGACAATATCGCGGTGAGGTTGCCGATCTCCACGGCCTTTCATGTCGGCGGCGAGCGCTGGGTGAACATGGATGCAACGGTCAGCCGAGGACAGCATTGGGTGGCGCTTTTTACCGACGTCACCGAACTCAAGGGCCGCGAAGAGGAACTGCGCCAGCTGCTGTCGCGCGCCGAAGCCGCCGACCGCGCCAAATCCGAATTCCTTGCCAATATGAGCCACGAGATTCGCACACCGATGAATGGCGTGCTTGGGATGGCGGAACTGCTTGCCAAGACCAATCTCGATACGCGCCAGAAGACCTTCGTCGATATCATCGTCAAGTCGGGCAATGCGCTGCTGACGATCATCAACGATATCCTCGACTTCTCGAAGATCGATGCCGGGCAGATGAAACTGCGCAAAGCCGCCTTCGATATCACCGAAGCGGTGGAGGACGTAGCGACACTCTTGTCCTCGCACGCGGCCGAGAAGAACATTGAGCTCCTGGTGCGAGCCGCGCCCGATTTGCCCGCTGCAGTCATTGGCGACGCCGGGCGCTTCCGCCAGATCGTCACCAATCTCGTCGGCAACGCCGTCAAGTTCACCGAGCGCGGCCATGTCTTTGTCGATGTCGGCTTCCAGCCGGCCGCCGGCGGCGAGATCATGGCGAGCATCCGCATCGAGGATACTGGTATCGGCATTCCGCCGGAGAAGCTCGAATCGGTCTTCGACAAGTTCTCGCAGGTGGACGCCTCATCGACCCGGCGGCATGAGGGAACCGGCCTCGGTCTTGCGATCACCGCCGGGCTCGTCGACCTGTTCGGCGGTTGTCTCAATGTCGAGAGCGAATGGGGTAAAGGTTCGGTCTTCACCGTCAACCTGCCGTTTGCCGTCGCGGCCGCCCGCCTTGAGCCGAAGCCGTTGCCGATCAACGTGCAGGGTGCGCGCATCCTCGTCGTCGACGACAATGAGGTGAACCGGCGAATCCTGACCGAGCAGCTATCTCTTTGGGGCTTCGACGGCGAGGCCGCCGAAGGCGGCGGTACCGGCCTTGCGATTCTGGAGGCGGCGGCCAATCTCGGCGTCACCGTTGATGCCGTCGTGCTCGATTATCACATGCCCGAGATGAACGGCGCCGATGTCGCGCGCAGGCTACGAGCCGATCCCCGCTTCGTCGAATTGCCGATCATCTTCCTGACATCGATGGATATTTCCGGCACGGAAAAGGAATTCGCGGCGCTGAACGGCCACGCGCATCTGATGAAGCCTGCGCGCGCCAACGTGCTGCGCAACACGGTCGTCGAGGTGGTGCGCGCCAGCCGCGTCAAGCAGGCATCCGAGGCCGAGATTGCCCGGCTGCAGACGGAAGTGGCCGTGCCGGCGCCCGCGCCTGCGCCGCAGAATCGGGCCGCTGAATTCGTCGACGTGCTCGTCGCCGAGGACAACGAGGTCAACCAGATCGTATTCACTCAGATCCTGCAAGGCACGGGTCTTTCCTTCCTCGTCGTCGACAATGGCGAGGAGGCGGTCGCCGCCTGGGAGCGGCATACGCCGCGCATTATCATGATGGACGTCTCGATGCCCGTCATGAACGGCCATCAGGCGACCCAGACGATCCGCGCGCGCGAAAAGGGGCAGGGGCACCGGGTGCCGATCATCGGCGTCACCGCCCATGCGCTCGAAAGCGACCGCGAGCTCTGCCTCGATGCCGGCATGGACGACTATATGTCGAAGCCGATCAGCCCCGAGCTGCTCGAGGAAAAAATCCGCCAGTGGCTCGGAACGAGCGAGCAGCAGCCGGAGCGCACCAGCTACTGATCTGCGCGCTGACTGGGGGATGCCTTGATGCCGCAGAGCATTTCTCGCTTGCCGGCAAAGCCCTTACGGCGCTCGACGGCAAAACCCGCAGCGATGAGATTGCGGCGGACGAAACCGGCCGCCGCATAGGTGGCGAAAGTGCCGCCGGTTGCGCTTTTCTCACAGACGAGCCGCATCAGTTCCTCCGACCACATATCGCTGTTGCGCGACGGGGCGAAGCCGTCGAGATACCAGGCGTCGAAGCCGTCTTCGGCTGCCGCGACCCCGTCCAAGGCATAGTCGCAGACGACGCTGAGTGTCGTCTGGGCATCGAGATCGAGTCGCACGATACCGGCCGGTATTTCCGGCCAGACCGCCGTCAGCACCTGACGTTCGGCATCGATCTCCGGCCAATGCGACAGCGCCCGGCCGATTTCTTCGCCGCGCATCGGGTGGAGTTCGAAGGAGGTGAAATGCAGGTGCTGACCGTCTGCACGGTGGAGCTTCCATTGCCGCCAGGTCTCAGTGAAGTTCAGGCCGGTGCCGAAGCCGAGTTCTCCAATCAGGAATCTCTGCCGCCCGTTCCAGCGCTCCGGCAGGCCGTTGCCGGCGAGAAAAATGTGGCCGCATTCCAGCCGCCCATCGGTCCGGCAATAAAAATGATCGCCAAAGGCTGTCGAATAGGGCATATCGCCGTCGCGCCATTCGAGCGGCTGCGGCGCGCCCGCGCCAATCTGATCGGGGTTCACGTCTGTCATGGAAAAAGCCGATAGTCCTGCGCCGGTCTCAGGTCAATCGTCCTGCGAATTGCTGATCGTCGGCGGTGGCATCATGGGGCTTTGGGCGGGCGTCCATGCCGAACGCCGGGGCATCCGTACTCTTATCGCTGACGCCGGCAGGTTGGGCGAAGGCGCAAGCGGCGGCCTGCTCGGCGCGCTGATGCCGCATATGCCGGACCGATGGTCGGAGAAGAAGCAGTTCCAGTTCGATGCGCTGGTCTCGCTCGAAGCCGAAATCACAGCGCTCGAAGCCGAGACCGGGCTTTCCGCCGGTTATAACAGGTCCGGACGGCTGATCCCGCTGCCGAAGCCGCATCTCAACAAAATAGCGCGCGGCCATTTCGAGGACGCTGAAGAGCACTGGCGGGCGGGCGAGCGCCGCTTCCATTGGCATGTGCTCGACAGGCCACCGGTCAACGGCTGGATCGAGGCGTCTGCCGGCGAGAGCGGCTTCGTGCACGACACGCTTGCCGCCCGCGTTGCGCCCCGCTTGCTGATCGCCGCGCTTATCGCCTTCCTGCGGCGGGCAAAGCATGTTCGTATCCTAGAGCAAGCGACGGTTGCCGGCCTCGATCCTGATCGCGGAACGGCCGAAATCAACGGTGAAAAGATCGCTTTCAGTCACTGTATCCTGGCCGCCGGCCATCGCTCCTTTCCATTGCTGCAAGAACTGACGCCGGGGCTGAAACAACCGCTCGGCCAGCCGGTCAAGCGGCAGGCAGCACTGTTGAAAGCCGATATCGACCCTGCGCTACCGACCATCTTTCTTGACGGGCTCTATGTCGTCGCGCATGAGGGCGGGCACGCGGCAATCGGCAGCACCAGCGAGAACCGTTTTGACGATCCCAGCTCGACCGACGCCCAGCTCGACGTGCTGATTGAGGCGGCGCGCGGCATCGTGCCGACGCTTCGCGACGCTCCCGTTGTCGAGCGCTGGGCCGGGCTTCGTCCGAAGGCGATCGATCGGGATCCAATGATTGGCAGCCATCCCGATCACCGGCGCCTGATCGCGCTGACCGGCGGCTTCAAGGTCAGCTTCGGCCTCGCCCACCGGCTGGCGGAGGCGGCGATATGTATCGCAGGCGATACAGACTGCGCATTTTTTCTGCCGGAAAGCTTCGCAACTTCAAGCCATATTGCGGCGGCTTCACGTTAAACGTGAATTAGGTGCCGCTGTGTTTCGTTATTCTGTCATGCAAATCACCTATCTGCTTGCGCATCGACAGCGCCGGATCTGAACGGCGCTCACTTCCTTGATGGAGGAAATTGCATGCGCTATGCCATTTGCTTCACGCCTCCGGCGAGCGATCCGCTGTCGCTCGTAGCCGCCAATTGGCTTGGCCGAAATGTGTTTTCGGGCGATATGATGGAGCCTCCGGCAGTTCGTGGCCTCGGCATTCACGAGATCGCCTTCCATACCGCCGTGCCGCGACGCTACGGATTTCACGGCATTTTGAAGGCGCCGTTCTACCTGTCCCGCGACATGCCCGAATCGCAACTCCTGCGCGATCTTATGCGTTTTTCCGGGACCTTCGTTCCCTTCCAGATTCCGCGTATCGAAGTCGCCCGGCTCGGCAATTTCTACAGCCTTCTGCCGAGCACTCCCTGCGAGCAGATCCAGTATCTCGCTTCGGCGATCGTGCAGGAATTCGATCGTTTCCGCGCGCCGCTCAGCGAGGCCGAGATTGAACGCAGCGATCCGGACGGGCTATCGGCGACGCAATTTGCCAATCTGCATCGCTGGGGCAATCCCTATGTGATGGAGGAGTTCCGCTTTCATATGCCGGTGACAGGCCCCGTCAACGCGATCGACATGCCGCGCATTGAGCCGGCGCTGCGGACGATCTTCGAGCCTGTCCTGAGCGAGCCTGTCACGGTTTCGAACGTGGCGCTGATGATCGAGGAGGGCAGGGGCGGCCCTTTCCGCGTTCATTCGCTGCATCCGATGGGTAAGGTCAGCGCGCGCAGGATCGCCTAAGGATGCCGATGAGCTAAGGCCTGCGCTGCAAAGACAAAATCTGGTCGAGCAGTTTCCGTCTCGACATTCCGGCTGCGGATGCTACCGTTCCCCGTCTTTTCAGAAGGTGATTTGATGGTATCCGAGACTTATCCGCGCAATCTCGTCGGTTACGGGCGTCTGACGCCCGATCCGAAATGGCCGGACGAGGCACGCATCGCCGTGCAGTTCGTCATCAACTACGAGGAAGGCGGCGAAAGCTCGATACTCGACGGCGATGCGGCTTCCGAAAACCTGCTATCGGAGATCGTTGGCGCGGCCGCCTGGCCGGGACAGCGCAACCTCAACATGGAATCGATCTACGAGTATGGTTCGCGTGCCGGCTTCTGGCGGCTCTGGCGAATGTTCACCGATCTCAAGGTGCAGGCGACCGTCTACGGCGTGACGCTGGCGATGGCCCGCAATCCCGAGGCCGTTGCCGCGATGAAGGAAGCCGGCTGGGAGATCGCCAGCCACGGCTACCGTTGGCTGGAATACAAGGATTTTCCCGAGGATCTGGAGCGCAAGCATATCCTCGAAGCCGTCCGACTGCACACCGAACTCACCGGCGAGCGGCCCTACGGCATGTACCAGGGCAAGCCTTCCGACAATACGCTTCGATTGGTGCAGGAGGAGGGTGGTTTCCTCTATTCCTCCGATTCCTATGCCGACGACCTGCCCTATTGGGTGAAGGGCGTCGACGGGAAACCCTTCCTGATCATCCC
This sequence comes from Rhizobium leguminosarum, assembly GCF_001652265.1. Lineage (GTDB taxonomy): Bacteria > Pseudomonadota > Alphaproteobacteria > Rhizobiales > Rhizobiaceae > Rhizobium > Rhizobium leguminosarum_D. The sequence goes on along the minus strand of NZ_LWBS01000220.1, from coordinate 210,285 downwards.
CTATACGCTCGAAACCAACGACATGCGGTTTGCGACGCCGCAGGGCTTCAATGCCGGCGATCAGTTCTTCACGTATTTGAAGGATGCCTTCGATACGCTTTATGAGGAAGGCAAGGCAGGCAGCCCGAAGATGATGTCGGTCGGCTTGCATTGCCGCCTCGTCGGACGTCCCGGCCGGGCGGCAGCGCTGAAGCGCTTCATCGAATATGTGCTGAAGCACGATAAGGTCTGGATTCCGCGCCGCATCGAGATTGCCGAGCATTGGCACAAGCACCATCAGCCGGAAGCGCTCTGATGGTGTCGCGCGAGGATTTCGTCTCCCGCTTTGGCGGCGTCTTTGAACATTCGCCTTTCATCGCCGAGCGCGCCTATGACGCCGGCTACGTGACGGAGCCGCTGACGGCGGCCGGCGTGCATGCGGCCCTTGCCGCCGTATTCCGCACGGCAAGCCCGCAGGAGCGCCTCGGCGTGCTCAGCGCCCATCCTGACCTTGCCGGGCGCCTCGCGATATCGGGCGAACTCACCGAAGACAGCAGGAAGGAGCAGTCCGGCGCCGGTCTCGACCGCCTGAGTCCGGCCGAACATGCCCGCTTCACCGAACTCAATTCGGCCTATGTCGAAAAATTCGGCTTTCCCTTCATCATCGCCGTCAAGGGACTTGGCAAGGACGACATCCTCTCGGCCTTCGAAACACGCATCGGCAACGGGCAGGACGAGGAATTCGCGACCGCAACGGCGCAGGTCGAAAAGATCGCGCTGCTGCGCCTCACATCGATGCTTCCGGAGGCTGAATGAGCGAGCGGCGCGCTGTCGATTATCTCAACGATATGCAAGAGGCGGCATCCGATGCGCTGCTCTTTGTCGGAGGAATGGATGGGGAGGCGTTCGCCGGGGATAAACTGATCTTCAAGGCGGTTGCCTTCTGCCATTTCACCGTCGGGGTGGCGGCATCCCGTCTGCTGGTGACATATCCGGCATTTGCAACCGAGCATCCCGATTTGCCGTGGACGAAAATCTGCGGGACGGGCAACCGTATCCTCGACGACGTCTTCGATCTCGATCCCTCCGAAATCTGGGAGGCGACGCAGCGCACGCTGCCGGAGCTTCTTGCCGCGATCGATGGCGTCCGCAATTGGCATGCCCAAGGCGAGTAAGGTAATTGACTGAGCTTCTCGACGTCCGTCCGCTTACGAGATCCGCCTTTGCCCCCTTCGGCGAGGTGATCGAAGCCGATCCAGCCTCGATGCGGCTCATCAATGGCGGTACGACGGAGCGTTTCCATGCGCTGGCCGCTACCGAGGCTACGGGCGAGGGCGCACGCGTTATCATCAACCTCTTTCGTGGACAGCCGCGCAGCTTCCCCTATGAAGTCGCCATGATGGAGCGCCATCCCCTCGGCAGCCAGAGTTTCTCGCCGGTCTCGGACCGTCCGTTTCTTGTCGTCGTCTCCGAGGACCAGAACGGCCGCCCGGGCAGGCCGCAGGTGTTTCTGGCGCGCGGCGACCAGGGGGTGAACTATCGCCGCAACGTCTGGCATCATCCGCTGATGGCGCTCGGCCAAGCTTCAAATTTCCTGGTCGTCGACCGCGATGGGCCGGGCAATAATCTGGAAGAATACTTCTTCGAAACCCCTTATATCATCAAAGAGCCAGCCCCATGACCGGACTGACCACGCATGTTCTCGACACCGCTCTCGGCAAGCCGGCCGAAGGCTTGAGGATCGATCTTTTCCAGCTCGACGGTGAGATCCGCAGGCATCTGAAGACGGTCGAGACCAATGCCGACGGCCGGGTCGACGGTGGTCCTATGCTCATTGGCGAAAATTTTCGGACCGGCACCTATGAACTGGTCTTCCACGCCGGCGATTATCTGAGGGCCAGCGGCACGCCGCTGCCGCATCCCTCCTTCCTCGATCTCGTGCCGATCCGCTTCGGCATTGCCGACGTCACGGCGCATTACCATGTGCCGTTGCTGATATCGCCCTATGGCTATTCCACCTACCGAGGCAGCTAAAAATGCGTTTTGCAGCGATCGCCGACATTCACGGAAACCATCTGGCGCTTGAGGCCGTGCTGGCGGATATTCGCGCGCAAGGCATCGAGGAGAAGGAGATCGTCAATCTCGGCGATTTCTTCAGCGGCCCGCTCGAAGCCGGCAGGACGGCAGATTTGCTGATGCCGCTTGGGCTGACGTCGGTCCGCGGCAATCACGACCGCTACCTGATCGAACAGGACCCGGCGGCAATGCATGCTTCGGATGCGGCCGCCTACGGTCAATTGTCGTCGTCTCATCTTAGTTGGATCCGAAGCCTGCCGTTCGATACCGTCTATCGCGGCGAGGTCTATCTTTGTCACGCGACGCCGAAGGACGACAATCTCTACTGGCTGGAATCGGTCTCGCCGGAGGGCTTCGTCTTCCTGAAGCCGATCGAAGCGATCGAGGCATTGGCCGAAGGCATCGACCTGCCGCTGATCCTCTGCGGTCACAGTCACATCCCTCGCGCCGTCCGGCTTTCCGACGGCCGCCTCATTGTCAATCCCGGCAGCGTCGGCTGCCCGGCCTATGACGACGAGCTGCCCTACTACCACAAGGTGGAAGCCGGTCATCCGCTGGCGAGCTACGCCATTCTGGAAAAGATGGCAGCCGGATGGACATCGCAGTTCCGAACCGTCGCCTATGACCATATGGCGATGTCGGCACTGGCCGCCGAAAGGGGCCGTGCCGACTGGGCAGGAGCGCTGGCAACGGGTTGGGTGAGATAGAGCATGATGCCGAAAAGTGTGTGCGGTTTTCGGGCGACATCATGCTCTAACTATTTAATTTAGTACCGGATTCAGATTTTAGGCCGAACCGGCCTAAAATCATCCTGTTCTAGTCCAGACCCGCTTGCGCGGCGATCAGTCCTTCTTCGGTGCCGGCTTCGGCGCCGGAGGGATGATCGTTTGTGTCGGAGTTGCTGTCGGCGTTGTAGGCTTTGCCGGGGCGGAAGGTGGCGTTGCCGGTCTTGCCGGTTTTGCGCCATCGAGATTTCCGAGGAGGGATGAGATGGCATCGTCGCCCTCGAAGCCGGCTTCCTTCAGCAATTTGTCGAGGATCGGTTTGTTCGCCTGGTAGGAGAGGAGCTGGCTGGCCAGTCCTTCGCCGAGCCCGATGCCGTTTCCGCCGTTCGCTCCATTTCCGCGGCCGAGCATGCCGCCGGTGTCGAATATCCTGATATCGGAGATTTTCTCGATCGGCTTGACCGCTTCGGCGAGTGCTTGCGGAATGATGCGGATACGTTCGCGGGTGATCTCGAACTCGATGATAGCAGAGCTCAACTTGTTGCGAGCGTCGTTGAGCAATGCCTCGCTCTCGGCCGCGGCCTTGCCGGTTTCGAGAATGCCCTTGGCCTTGATGATCGCCGCATCCGCCTCGGCGGTCGCGAGCGTCTTGATGGCCTCGGCCTGGTCGCTTGCCGCCTGTTTTTCGGCCTCGGCGCCGACGGTGACGGCAGTCGCTTCCGTCTCGGCTTTCTTGCGTGCGTCGATGACGGCAATCTGCTTTTCGCGTTCGGCAATCTCGATCGCCTTGGCGGTGCCAACCTTTTCTTCTGCTGCTATCGCCAGCGCACGGGCCGTTTCCGCAGCCGCCTTCGCCTCGGATTCTTCACGGCTCTTGTTGGCAACGGCGATCGCGCTTTCCTGTGCCACGATCTGGAGGTCACGCTTGGCTTCGGTTTCGCGTTGCTGGACGGCGCGGGCGGCGTCGATGTTGGCGCTTTCGCGAGCTTGTTTGGCAGATGCCTCGCGTTCGGCGATCGCCTGTTCGGAAGCGATGCGGGCTTCCTCCTCGGCGCGTTTTGCGGCCTGCTCCTGCTGCGCGGTTTCGGCGCGTGTCGCCGCGGATTTGTTGGCGATGTCCCGTTCCTGGCTGAGTTCGGCTTCCCGCTTGGTCCGCTCGATGGTCAGCGATTGCTGACGGGCCTCGAGATCCTTCTGGGCGATGGCGACTTCGGTGTCGCGAACGATCTCGTTTCGCTCCTTCTTGCGTCCCTCGGTGATGCGGGTCAGTGCGGCCAAGCCTTGCGCATCGAAGAAGTTGTTGGCGTTGAAATGCTTGATATCGGTCTGGTCGAGGCGTGTCAGCGACACGGATTCGAGTTCGAGGCCGTTCGACTGAAGATCGGCGCCGACAGCTTCCTGCACGGCCTTGACGAAATCCATGCGCTGTTCCTGCAGCGCGTCGAGATTCATCGTCGCGGCCACCGAGCGAAGGCCGTCGACGAATTTCGCCTCAATCAGGATGCGGAGAGCCTCGGCGTCGTTGGTGCGGTTGCCGAGTGTCTGAGCTGCAAGCGCAATCGAGGAGGCATCGGGCTTCACGCGTACATAGAACTCGGCGCCGATATCGACGCGCATGCGGTCCTTGGTGATCAGTGCATCGCCTTCGCCGCGGCGAACCTCGAGCCGCAGTGTCTTCAGGTTAACCCGAGCGGTCGAATGGAAGATCGGCAGGACGACCGAACCGCCGTCGAGCACGACCTTCTGGCCGCCGAGACCGGTGCGCACATAAGCCTCATCGCGGCTGGAGCGCGTGTAAAGAGAGGCGAGGACAAAACCGATACCGAAGATCAGAACAATCCCAATGCCGGCTGGTAGAATAACGTCGTACATCATTGCTGCTCCCTGAAAGATTGATTGTCCGCATCGGCGGGGTCGACCGGCGCGGGAATGGCGATAAACACATTTGACTTGTGGTCAACGAGAAGAACCGAAGCGCCGATCGCGAGCGGACCTTCGCCCTTGGCGGCTCGGGCTCGAAGCACATGCCAGTTTCCATGCTGATCCTTGACGCGGACGCGGCCCGGCAGTCCCTGATCGAGCGGGCCGATCGACACCTCGGCGGTCCGGCCGAGCAAGGCGTCGAGATCGACCGCATAGGTCTCGTCGTGCGGTACAACACGCGCCACGGTTCTGCTCGATGCCCTGACCATGGGGATGGTTGCCAGCGCGGCAGGTATGACGGCTATCAGGCTTGGCAGCGGCGCCCAGAAGGCGTTGGCGACGGCCTGCAAGGCAAAGCCCGTCATCGCGAAGAAGCCAAGCGTCAGCATCATGAGAATCAGCAGGGGAACACCGCCGAGATTGAGCCAGGAAAGGTAAGCCAGGATGCCGTCATGGCCATGAACCTCCGGCTTTCCCAGAAATTCCGTCATCGAAAAGCCCATGACCATCGCGAGCATCTCGATCGCGGTCAGGCCGACAAGGATAGCTGCGGCGATGGCGAAGGGCGCACATTCCGGTGAGAAAAGGAGCTCCATCGGCGTTACCGGTTGTCCGCTTTGAAGCGGGCGAGGCGCGCCTCGATCGCCTGTTCGCGGTGCAACCGGTCGAGTTCGTCCAGTTCGGAACTATGGGCATGCTCGCCGGCGGGAACCCCGGTCAGCCGCGAGACCGCTGCGGCAGCGCGGGCGGCGTCCGGACCCGGTGCGGGCTGGCTTTGGCCGGCGGCGTGTTCGGGATGCCTTGCGATGCTGCGCTTGAAATCGGCAAGGCGAGCATCCGCCTCGCGACGCGTGGCGAGCACGGCCTGCAGGGCTTTCTGGCCTTCGTCCACCTGTTCCCTGGCATCGGCCAGCGCCTTGTCGAGCGCTGCGATCTGGGATTCGAGATCGATTTGGCGCGCAACGCCTACCTTTGCCAGGTCGTCCCGCTGAGACGAGACGGCGAGGCGGATCTTGGCGTCGAGCGCGTTCATGTCTTCGACGATTTCGTCCCGGCGGCTTTGGATGCGGTATTCCTCCGCGCGCGCCTTGCCGAGATCGGTGCGGGCGTCTTCCGCTGCCGCATCGATCTCGCGGATCGCCTGTTCGATGACGGCGATCTTGTTTACGCCTTCCGCCTTGTCGATCGCCGCATTCGCGATGCCTGCAATCAGACGGCCCATGCGTGAGAGAATGCCTTCGTTCGTCATGTTTTCCTCCATCCGAGCGGAATTCGGCGTGACGCCGATGTGAATCTCGTAGCGATCCTGGCCGGCAACGAGGTAGGCCGGAAAAATACTCTCCCATCCCCGTGAATAACCCGCGACATCGAAGGGCACGGCAACACGTCCGTGCACCGTGGCGATCGTCAGGTCCGAGGGGCCTTTGATCGCGAAGAGCTTGTCGTCTAGCGGCAGATGCGGCGGATCGGCGGTGACGCCGCGATTGGCGGCGAAATCGCGAAGGCCGAGCGTGACCAGCCTTGCCGGCAAGCCCGTCTGCCCGCGGACGGTTTCATAGGCAAGGTCATGCAGCACGACGAGATTGGCCCCCGTCCTGTCGGAGACGAGGCCGGTTAGGATTTCGATCATCCTGAGATAGGCGGCAATGGTGTCGTCCAGCGCCTTCCGGGCACTGTCGTCAGGCGCCAGCGTGTAGCGCAGCAGCGATGGATGCGGTGTCTTGCCTGTGGTAGCCATAGCTAAAACATAAAGCACCGCTTTTGTGCTTTCAAGGGGTGGCGCTAAAAATACAACCTAGGCTTAACGTGCCATTAGACGGAATGAGGCAGCGTCCATTATCGAGATATTGAGGGAACCGCGTAGCGGCGTCCGTCGCTCAGACGGCAGGTTTACTGCCGCCCGTCGATGATCGACGAATTCACGTCATTAATGTCGCGCTTGCCGCAGAGCGCCATGGTGATGTCCATCTCCTTGCGGATGATGCAGAGCGCCAGCGACACGCCTTCCTTGCCCATGGCGCCGAGACCGTAAAGGAAGGGGCGGCCGATATAAGTGCCCTTGGCACCGTGCGCCACGGCCTTCAGCACGTCCTGGCCGGAGCGGATGCCGCCGTCGAGATGGACCTCGATGCGGTCGCCGACGGCGTCGACGATCTTCGGCAGCATGCTGATCGAGGAGGGGGCGCCGTCAAGCTGGCGGCCTCCGTGATTGGAAACGACGATCGCATCGGCGCCGGTGTCGACGGCCGCCTTCGCATCCTCCGGATCGAGTATGCCCTTGATGATCAGCGGGCCGCCCCATTGTTCCTTGATCCAGGCGACATCGGCCCAGGACAGCCGCGGGTCGAACTGCTCGTGCGTCCAAGCGGCGAGCGAGGCAATATTGGAGACATTCTTCGCATGGCCGACGATATTGCCGAAGCTGCGGCGCTTGGTCTGCAGCATATCCAGGCACCAGAAGGGCCGGGTCGCCATCTGCCAGACATGTTTCGGGGTGAATTTCGGCGGCGCCGACAGGCCGTTGCGCAGGTCTTTATGCCGCTGGCCGAGGATCTGCAGATCGACGGTCAGCACCAGCGCCGAGCATCCGGCCGCCTTGGCGCGGTTGATGAGGTTGAGGACGAAATCCTTGTCCCTCATCACGTAGAGCTGGAACCAGAAGGGGCGCGTCGTCACCGAAGCCACGTCCTCGATCGAGCAGATGCTCATCGTCGAAAGCGTGAAGGGAACGCCGAATTCCTCGGCAGCACGTGCCGCCAGCATCTCGCCATCGGCATGCTGCATGCCGGTCAGTCCGGTTGGCGCCAGCGCCACGGGCATCGACACTTTCTGGCCGATCATCGTCGTTGCCAGCGTGCGGTTGGTCATATCGACCATCACCCGCTGGCGCAGCTTGATCTGGCTGAAATCGCTCTCGTTGGCTGCATAGGTCGATTCCGTCCAGGCGCCTGAATCCGCATAGTCGAAAAACATCTTCGGCACACGGCGCTGTGCGAGCTTTTTCAAGTCGGCGATGGTCAGCGGAGTAGCCACGAATTGAACCTTCACATCTGAATGCGGCCATCGGCCATAACATGAATTTCGCAGGAGCGTTATGGGAAATTGGCCGTGCCGGGCTGCTTTCACGGTCCAAATTCGAGAGTAAAAGGGCGTGTCATCGAAGCCCCGCCTTCAACGCAACACCGGCCACATAGGTCTCGGCGATCGCACGGTCGTCACCCATCGTCTGCAGCAGGAAGAGTTCCTCGGGCAGCGTCTTCACCACTTCCATCTTCAGCGCCATAGCCGGTGTCGCCGTTGCATCGAGAACGACGAGATCGGCTTCGGTGCCGGGTTCCAGCGTGCCGATCCGGTCCGCCAGCGACAGCGCCTCGGCATTGCCGCGCGTCATCAGATAATAGCTTTCCAGCGGGTTCAGCCGTTCTCCGAGCAATTGCTGGATCTTGTAGGCTTCGTCCATCGTCCGCAGCATCGAATAGCTGGAACCGCCGCCGATATCGGTCGCCACGCCGATACGGACCGGCTTTTCCCGCCGCGCCAGCGCCTTCAGCGGAAACAGGCCTGAGCCGAGGAAGAGGTTCGAGGTCGGGCAGTGGACGGCGACGGCACCCGCCTCGCTCATCACATCGGCCTCGCGCTCGGACAGGTGGATGGCGTGGCCGAAGAGGCTTTTCGGCCCGAGCAGGCCGTAGCGGGCGTAGATGTCGGTATAGTCGATCGCGTCGGGATAGAGCTCGCAGGTGAATTTGATCTCGTCGTGATTTTCCGAAAGATGCGTCTGGATGTGCAGGTCGGGAAATTCGCGGGCAAGGGCTGATGTCGCTTCCATCTGCGCCGGTGTCGAGGTGATGGCAAAACGCGGGGTGATGGCGACGTGGTTGCGGCCCTTGCCGTGCCAGTCCGATATCACCTGGCGGGTCTCGTCATAGCCCATCTCGGGCGTGTCGAGCAGGCCCTGCGGGGCATTGCGGTCCATCATTACCTTGCCGCCGACCATGCGCATATTGCGCTTCATCGCCTCGGCGAAGAAGGCGTCGGCCGAGGTCTTGTGCACGGAGCAATAAGCGACCGCCGTCGTCGTGCCATGGCGGATCAGCTCGTCGTAGAAATGCGTGGCGATCCTTTCGGCATGCGCGCTTTCGACGAAACGGCATTCCTCGGGAAAGGTATGGGTATTCAGCCATTCGAGCAGGTTGGCGGCGTAGGAGGCAATCACCTGCATCTGCGGAAAATGCAGGTGCATATCGATGAAGCCAGGCATGATGAGATGCGGGCGGTGGTCGATCTCGGCTGCGTCCCCGGCTGCTTTTGCCTTGACGTCGGCATAGGCGCCGATTGCCGCGATCAGCCCATTCTCGATCAGCAGGCCGCCATCCTCCTCGTAGAGATAGCTTTGGCTGTCGGCGAGGCTTAGCGGCGCGCGATGGAAGGAAAGCAGGCGGCCGCGCAGGAGTGTCGTCGTCATTGTTTCTTGCCTTCGACTGCGCTCTCGAACCAGGCGACCAGCAGCTTGCGCTCGTCCGGCGTGATGTCGGTGATGTTGCCGGGCGGCATGGCATGGCTGCGGCCCGCCTGTATATAGATCTCGCGGGCATGGGCGGCGATTTCCGCGTCGTTTTCGAGCATCACGCCCTTCGGCGGCCGCACAATGCCCTCATAGACCGGCTCGGCCGCGTGGCACATGGAACAGCGCGTCGAGACCAATTGCTTGACGGCGGGGAAATGTGGATCGCCGGCGAATTGCTGGAAGGCAGGCGCGACCGTCGCCGTATCCGTTTCGCCGGTCAGCAGCTTCGGCACGGTCGAAAGCCACATGATCAGGATGAAAAGGATGACGGTGACGATCCAGGTCCAGGTCGGCCGGCCTTTCCTCGCATGCGTCGTGTTGAACCAGTGGCGGATGGTGACGCCCATCAGGAAGACCAGGGCCGCGATCACCCAATTGAACTGCGTACCGAAGGAGAGCGGATAATGGTTCGACAGCATGAAGAAGATGACGGGTAGCGTCAGGTAGTTATTGTGTAGCGAACGCTGCTTGGCGACCTGCCCATATTTGGGATCGGGAACCCGTCCGGCGATGAGGTCGGCGACGACGATCTTCTGGTTCGGAATGATGATCATGAAGACGTTGGCAGACATGATCGTCGCGGTGAAGGCGCCGAGATGCAGGAAGGCGGCACGGCCGGTGAAAAGCTGCGTATAGCCCCAGGCCATGAAGACGAGCACGACATAGAGCACCGCCATCAGCCCCCAGGTATTCCGCCCAAGCGGGGATTTGCAGAGCAGGTCGTAGATGATCCAGCCGAGGGCAAGCGACGCCAGGGAGATCAGGACGGCGACGGGCGGGCTGATATCGAGCACGTGCCGGTCGATCAGGAAGAGGTCGGCGCCTCCGTAATAGACGATGCACAGCATCAAAAAACCGGAAATCCAGGTGAAATAGCTCTCGTATTTGAACCAGGTCAGGTGCTCCGGCATCTGGGCGGGCGCCACCAGATATTTCTGGATATGGTAGAAGCCGCCGCCATGAACCTGCCATTCCTCGCCATAGGCGCCGGGCGGCAGATGCGGGCGTTTCACCAGTCCGAGATCGAGGGCGATAAAATAAAAGGACGATCCGATCCAGGCGATCGCGGTAATGACATGGAACCAACGCGCCGCGAAGGCGAGCCATTCCCATGCTATGGCATATTCATACATCGAGTTCCCCTATCTTCCTCCGACTCGTGACATTGCGGAAATTTTGGCGGGGAGGGAAGAGGAGATTGAAGAACTGCACACGCGCAACGACCGGCGCGGCCAAAGGAGCAATGGCGGAATCGCCGCGCCCGTCGAGATCTTCGGCGGTTTTGCCGAAGTTGCCGATCGCGGTCGGATCACCGATCTGCTGTCGCGTGCCTAAAAGCTGCCGAGAAGGCTGTGCATTATCTCTGACTTATACTGAATCTGCTAATTCAGCAGATCTTGAACCGCGACGACTCGATTACAGTTATTTTGCAGGCCGCCGGAATAAAATAAGAACCGTTAGATCATCGGCGGCGCATTCATCGACGGAGAAGATGCCGATGCGCAGTATTCTGACGTGTGTGATGATTGCGTATGCGTCGTTGGCGACGGCTCACGACGCACCTTCGGGGTGGAGTTATGACCCCTATTGTTGCAACGGCGACAGTCATAATGGCGATTGCCAGATGATCCCTTCGAAAAGCGTGGCGGTGACGCCAGGGGGATATCGCGTGACGCTGCTGCCGGGCGACCACCGGCTGGTTACGCATGCTCATGTTTTCCTGCTGCCGATGACGAAGGCGATGCAATCCGGCGACAACGACTATCATCTCTGTCTGTTCCCGAACGAGGATACGCCGCGCTGTTTCTACGCGCCGGAAATGGGTTATTGAAGGCGGGACCACAGGACCGGAGCCAGCTCATGAAACGGGTCCGGCGTGCGATGCTCTAATTTCCGGCTGCCTTCATCTCCTCAAGGATCCAGTTGCGGAAGGCCTTGATCTTCGGCACGTTGCGACGGTTTTCGGGGTAGACGAGCCAGTAGGCCTTGCCATCGCTGCGGGTCAGTTCGAAGGGCTGATACAGCCGGCCGAGGGCGATCTCTGCCGCATAGAAGGCAGGATGAAGGATGGCGACGCCATGGCCGGCGATTGCCGCGTCGGCTTCCACCGCCTGAGAGCCGAGCTGGTTGCGCGGGCGCCGGTCGAGATCCGTCTCCGTGACGCCGGCTGCCTCGAACCATTGTTTCCACCAGATGTCGCCGGCGTCGAAGAGATCGAACTTCAGGAGATCGCGCGGCTCCCTGATGCCGCCTGCCGTCTCCGCCAGCTTTGGGCTCAGCATCGGCGTGAACTCCAAGCCCATCAGCCGGTGCAGCGTCAGCCCCGGCCAGTTGCCGTCGCCCCAGCGGATGCCGACATCGATCTGCTCGCGGGCGAAATCGATGATATCCGAGCTCGCCTGAAAGCGCACCGCGATTGCCGGATGCTTCAAGTGGAAGGAGCCGAGGCGCGGCGCCAGCCATTTCGAGGCGAAGGTATGGGTCGAACTGATCGCGAGCGTGCCTTCGACGCTGTCGCGCGCCGTCGCCATCGCGTCGTGCAGCATGGCAAAGGCTTCGGTCACCTTCGGCGCCAGCCGCTCGCCGGTCTCTGTCAGCGCGATCTGGCGGGGACGGCGCAGGAAGAGCGGCTCGCCGACATTCTCCTCCAGCAGTTTGATCTGATAGCTGACGGCCGTCTGCGTCATGCCGAGTTCATCGCCTGCCTTGGTAAAACTTCCGAGCCGGGCAGCGGCCTCGAAGACGCGTAGCGCATTCAGCGGGAATTGTTTCGACAGTTTCATGGATAAGTTCTCTTGATGCAGGCAGACGGTCGTTCGATTGGAATTGCAGCATTTTTGGCGGCAAACTGCAACTCATACCATCAATCTATCGAGGTGATGTCATGGACTGCCATGTTATCGAAGAGGGCCGGCCGCAGCAGAGAATCCAGATTTTCCGACGTCTTGCCGGCTGGCTGGCAAGCGGCGCTGATCGTTTCCGCCATCTACCCCGGCTCGATCTCAATGCGGCGCCCGATCGCGTCAAGCGCGATCTCGGTTTCCTCGACGGACGCGATCCCTACTACGAAGACGAGCGCATGCGGTAGGCGCCAAGCGCCGTCAGGATCTCGGCGGCGGTCATGGCGGCGATCACCTCAGGACGCTTGTCCCTGACCGCCGCGGCGCCGATCGGCAGCGTCAGCCGTTCCATCCAGCCGCGCGCTCCGCCGCCTTCACGGGAAAGCCAGCTTGCGAAGGTGGCGCGCTTGGTCGCCGAGCCGATCATGCCGGCATAGGCGAGATCCGGTCTTTCCAGCGCTTCGCGGGCGATAAGGAAATCCAGCGCGTGGTCGTGCGTCAGGATGACGACCGCGCCGCCGGCCGGAATATCCTTCACCAGTGCTTCCGGCATCGGCATAAGCCGTGTCTTCGTCTTGGGAGGCAGGTTGGCGAGTTCCTCCCGCCGCGTCTCGACGACCGTCACCGACAGCGGCAGCGGCGCAAGGGCTGTTGCCAGCGCCCGGCCGACATGGCCGGCACCGAAGAGATAGACCTCCGGCAGACGCTCGATCTCACTGGTTAGTCTGGCCTCGATTTCTTCGGCAACCGCCTGCGTCACCCCGCGAAACCGCAGCTGCGTGCGCCCACCGCAGCACTGACCGATGTCAGGCCCGAGCGGTATATCCATCTGCGCCATCCCGCCGGTTCCCGCGAGCATGTCTCGCGCATTCGCGATCGCCATGAATTCGAACTGCCCTCCGCCGATCGTGCCCCACAATGCGGTTTGCGATACCAGCATGAAGGTACCGGCCTCGCGTGGGGTCGAGCCCTGCGTGCCGGTGATATCGACGAGGATGCAGTCCGGGTGGGCGGCGAGGAAGGAGTGGATGTCGGTCATGGGTGGATGGCCGATGGGTTCGGGGGTGTGTCACCCCCCTCTGTCCTGCCGGACATCTCCCCCACAAGGGGGGAGATCGGTATGAGGCATCGGCTTCCCGGAACAGAGAAGTCGTAGCGCAGAGTCGGACTTTCGTGATGTAGCGGCAGGATAGCGAAGCGCAGAGCATTCCGTCTTGTTGATCTCCCCCCTTGTGGGGGTGATGTCCGGCAGGACAGAGGGGGGTATCGCTCACTCCAAGCTCTCTGCCCGTCCTGCTCAACCAACAAACCAGCCGGACGCGTTCGCATCTCTACACTCGTTTCATCCGCTCGACCGCCATCAGCACCCGTTCCGGCGTCGCCGGGGCGTCAAGCCTCGGGCAGACCTTGTAGTTGGCCACACTTGCTACCGCCATCGACAAGGCTTCCAGCACCGAGATCGCCAGCATCAAGGGGGGTTCGCCGACGGCCTTGGAGCGGCCGATGGTGGCCTCAGTGTTCTCGGACCATTCGGCAAGGCGCACGTTGAAGATCTTCGGACGGTCGGAAGCGAGCGGGATCTTGTAGGTGGAAGGCGCATGCGTGCGCAGCCGGCCCTTATCGTCCCACCAGAGCTCTTCCGTCGTCAGCCAACCCAGGCCCTGCACGAAGGCGCCTTCGACCTGGCCCATGTCGATTGCCGGGTTCAGCGAGCGGCCGACATCGTGGAGGATGTCGGTGCGGTCGATCAGATATTCTCCCGTCAGCGTATCGATCGACACCTCGGTGCAGGAGGCGCCGTAGGCGAAATAATAGAAGGGCGTGCCGCGGCCGGCCTTGCGGTCCCAGTGGATCTTCGGCGTCTTGTAGAAGCCGGCGGCGGAAAGCTGGACGCGTGCGAAATAGGCCTGCTTGATGAAATCGGGGAAGGGGATCTCGATCTCGCCGACGCGCACGCGGTTCGGCAGGAAGACGATGTCGGCAGGTCCAACATCCCATTTCTCGGCGGCGAAGGCCACCAGCCGTTCCTTGATCTGGCGGGCGGCGTCATAGGCGGCCATGCCGTTCAAGTCCGAGCCGGAGGAGGCGGCAGTGGCCGAGGTGTTCGGCACCTTGGCTGTCGTCGTCGCGGTGATCTTCACCCTGTCTATATCGGCCTGAAAGCTGTTGGCCAGCACCTGCGCCACCTTGGTGTAGAGGCCCTGGCCCATTTCTGTGCCGCCATGGTTCAGGTGGATCGAGCCGTCCTGGTAGATGTGGACGAGGGCGCCGGCCTGGTTGAAGGCGGTCATGGTGAAGGAGATGCCGAATTTCACCGGCGTCAGCGCGATGCCCTTTCTGATATAGCGGCTGTCGCGGTTGAAGGCGATGATGGCATTGCGCCGTGCCTGGTATTCAGCCGTTTCCTCCAGTTCCTCGACGACGCGGGCGATGATATTGTCCTCGACCTCCTGATGGTAGGGGGTGAGCGTACGCCCGGAGCCCGGCTGACCGTAGAAATTCAGCTTGCGGACATCGAGCGGATCCTTGCCGACGGCATAGGCGATCTCCTCGATGAAGCGCTCGGCGCCGAGCATGCCCTGCGGCCCGCCGAAACCGCGAAAGGCGGTGTTGGAGACGGTGTGCGTCTTCAGCGGCTTCGAGGTGAGGTGCACATGCGGATAGAAATAGCTGGAATCGGCATGGAAGAGGGCACGGTCGGTCACCGGCCCTGAGAGGTCGGAAGAGAAGCCGCAGCGCGCCGCATAGGTCGCGTCAACCGCGTGGATTCGGCCTTCGGCATCGAAGCCGAGCTCATAATCGACGAGGAAATCATGGCGCTTGCCGGTGGCGCTCATATCCTCGTCGCGGTCCGGACGGAATTTGATCGCGCGGCCGAGCTTCTTGGCGGCGATCGCCGCAAGCGCTGCGAACTGATTTCCCTGCGTCTCCTTGCCGCCGAAGCCGCCGCCCATGCGGCGCACGTTGACGGTCACGGCGTTCGAGGGAATATCGAGCACGTGGCCGACGATGTGCTGGATCTCGCTCGGATGCTGCGTCGAGGACCAGACGGTGACCTCGTCGTCCTCGCCTGGGATGGCCACAGCGATATGGCCTTCGAGGTAAAAATGCTCCTGACCGCCGATGCGCATCTGACCTTTCAAACGCATGGCGGCATTCGTCATTTCCGTGTCCGGCTCGCCGCGCCGTAGCGTCATCGGAGTGATGACGAGCGGGCCGCCATTGGCGAGCGCGCCGTCAATGTCACTCCAATGCGGCAGGTCGCGATAGTCGATCTTTGCTAGCAGTGCGGCACGGCGGGCGGCATCACGCGTCTCGGCGATGACGGCAAAGATTGGCTGGCCATGGAACTGAACTAAAGTTTCGGCCAGCAGCGGCTCGTCATGGCTGCCGTTGGAGCTGACGTCGTTGACGCCAGGGACATCCTTGCCGGTGAAGACCCAGACGACGCCGGGATGCGCGGCGACCGCAGAAAGGTCGATGCTGAGGATTTCGGCATGCGCCCGGCCGGATAGGCCGAGGGCGCCATGCAACAGACCTGCGGGTTCCGGAATATCGTCGATATAATCGGCGGTTCCGGTGACATGCTTATGCGCTGAATCATGCCGCAGCGAGCCGTGCATCGGGCCTGCGATGATGGCCTTGCGGTCTTCGAAGGTGGATTTGTCCATCAGATGAGCCCTCCGCGGTCAGCACGGTTTTCTCGGCAGCCCCTCATCCGGCTGCCGCCACCTTCTCCCCGCTTGCGGGGAGAAGGGACATGCCGCGCCGTCTTTGTTCCTCGCCACCTCTCGCAGGGCACGTCCCCTCTCCCCGCAGGCGGGGAGAGGGTTAGGGTGAGGGGCGATGTGGTGACTGTGGGAGGCCAGGTAGCGAAACAAACCATCACGCCACCTCCTCGAACCGCTTCAACTCCGCCGGCGCGCCGACGGTCTCCAGATAGAACCGCGTCAGCAGGTTCTTTGCCGTCAGCTGGCGGTATTCCGCCGTCGCGCGCCAGTCGGTCAGCGGCTGGTAATCGACATCGAATGCGGGGCGGGCTGCCTCGATCGTCGCTTCCGTCCATGGTTTGCCGATCAGCGCCGCCTCCACCGTGCGGGCGCGTTTCGGCGTTGCCGCCATGCCGCCGAAGGCGATGCGGATGTCGGTAACGATTTCGGTCTCGTCAAGTGTCAGCAGGAAAGCACCGAGCACGGCGGTGATGTCCTCATCGCGGCGCTTGGTGATCTTGTAGGCGGCAAAGCGGCTCATTGCTGCGGGGTAGGGCACGAAGACGCTCTCGACGAATTCGCCGGGCTTTCGGTCCTGCTTGCCATAGGCGATGAAGAAATCCTCGAGCGGCATTCTGCGCTGGCCTTGCAGGGACCGCAGCGTCAGCGTCGCGCCGAGCGCGATCAGCGGCGGCGGGCTGTCGCCGATCGGCGAGCCGTTGGCGACGTTGCCGCCAATTGTGCCCATGTTGCGCACCTGCTCGCCGCCGATGCGATCGATCAACCGGCCGAGCGCCGGGATTTTCTGAGAGATTGCTTCGAATGCCCTGCTGTAGCTGACGCCGGCGCCGACGGTGACGCCGTCCTCGCCTTCCGCGACCGACTGCAATTCGCTGAGGTGGCTGATGAAGACCACCGGGCTCAGCTTGCGCATCTGCTTCGTCACCCAGAGGCCGACATCGGTCGCACCGGCGACGATAATCGCGTCGGGTTCCTGCGAAAGGACCTCGGCCAGCGCCTGGGCAGAAGACGGCACAATCAGCCGGTCCTCGCCATTTGCAATCCTGATGGTGCCGCTCGCCTGCATCGCCCAGAGCCGGGCGACGATTTCCGAACGTGTCCGCTGCAGCGGATCGAAGAGCGTGCTCGGCCGCATCATGCTCACCTGCTCGGCGGCCTTGACGATCGGCTCGTAGCCGGTGCAGCGACAGAGATTGCCTTGCAGCGCCTTTTCGATTTCCTGGCGGCTGGGCTTTTCCTTGGCGAGCCAGAGACCGTAAAGCGACATGACGAAGCCCGGGGTACAGAAGCCGCATTGCGAGCCGTGGCAATCGACCAGTGCCTGCTGCACTGGATGCAGCGCGCCGTCCCTGCCGGCCAGATGCTCCACCGTCACCACATGCGTAGCGTGTAAGGAGCCCATGAAACGGATACAGGCATTGACCGATTCATAGGTGAGTTTGCCATCGGCCAGCCGGCCGACGAGCACGGTGCAGGCGCCGCAATCGCCTTCCGCGCATCCTTCCTTGGTGCCCGTCAGCCGCCGCTTCAACCGCAGAAAATCGAGAAGCGTCTCGGTTGGCCCGACATCGGTGAGCGTGATGTCCTCGCCATTCAGGATGAAGCGGATACTGTCGTTCATGATGTTCCTGTTGTTGTTTTTCCAAATGGTTAAGCCGCCGTCCAGCCACCGTCAATCGAGATGTGCGTTCCGGTCACCTGCCGGGCGGCATCGCTGGCGAGGTAGAGCGACAGTGCGCCTATTTCCTCGGCCTTGACGAATTCATGCGTCGGCTGCGCCTTGAGGATGACCTCGCTCTTCACCTGCTCCTCAGTCATGCCGCGCGCCTTGGCGGTATCCGGTATCTGTTTCTCGACGAGCGGTGTCAGCACGTAGCCGGGGCAGATGGCGTTCACGGTCACGCCGAATTCGGCAAGCTCCAGCGCCGCCGTCTTCGTCAGGCCTAATATACCATGTTTTGCCGCGACATAGGCGGATTTGAAGGGGGAGGCGACGAGCCCGTGGGCCGAGGCGATGTTGATGATGCGGCCGTACTTCTTAGCCTTCATCAGCGGGATCGCGGCACGCATAGTATGAAAGGAACTCGACAGATTGATCGCGATGATCTGATCCCATTTCTCGATCGGGAAATTCTCGATCTTCTCGACGTGCTGGATGCCGGCATTGTTGACCAGGACATCGACGCCGCCGAAGGTTTTCGCTGCCGTTTCAATCAGGTCGGCGATCTCCGCCGGCTTTGTCATGTCGGCCGGATGATAGAGCGCCCGGCCTTTGGACAATGATTCAAGCCGTTCGGCGATCGCCTTGATTTCGTCAGCTTTTCCGAAGCCGTTGATAACGACGTTGTCGCCCGTTTCGGCGAAGGCAGTGGCGATCGCAAGACCGATGCCGCTGGTGGAACCGGTGACGACGACTGTTCTGCTCATGCTGTTCTCCCTGAAATCACGATGCTGCGTTGCAGCGTTAGCTGCGAGGTTATGCCCAAAGCCGGCGGGCTGGCAATTCCGCTTTATTCGCTTTTCTCGCCCGCATCCGTGTCCTATTGATTTGTCACGATAATCGACATGTTAAGGGAGAGATTTCATGAGCGGATATGTTCTGGCGATCGATCAGGGAACGACGTCGACGCGGGCGATCATCTTCGATGGCGACATGCATGTCGCCGGCAAGGGCCAGAAGGAATTCACCCAGATCTATCCGCACTCCGGCTGGGTCGAGCACGATCCCGAGGAGATCTGGGATTCGGTCGTCTCCACCGTCCACATGGCGCTGCGCGATGCCGGGATCGAGGCTAGGGATCTTGCAGCGCTCGGCATCACCAATCAGCGCGAAACCGTCGTCGTCTGGGAGCGCGAGACAGGCCGTCCGATCCAGAATGCCATCGTCTGGCAGGACCGGCGCACGGCAAGCTATTGCGACAATCTGAAACGGCAGGATCTGGAGCGGCTGTTCACGAAGAAGACCGGCCTCATCCTCGATCCTTATTTTTCCGGTACCAAACTTTCCTGGATGCTTGCAAATGTGAAGGGCGCGCGGGCGGGCGCTGCCAGGGGCGATCTCTGCTTCGGCACGATCGACACCTTCCTGATCTGGCGGCTTACAGGCGGCAAAAGCTTCGTCACCGATGCCACCAATGCCTCGCGCACGCTGATGTACAACATTGCCGAAAACGCTTGGGACGACGATCTGCTCGATATTCTGAGAGTGCCGGCCGCCATGCTGCCTGAAGTGAAGGATTGCGCCGCCGATTTCGGCACGGTCGATCCTGATATTTTCGGTGCTGCTATCCCGATCTTCGGTGTGGCCGGCGACCAGCAGGCGGCAACCATTGGCCAGGCGTGTTTTGCGCCTGGTATGATGAAATCGACCTACGGCACCGGCTGTTTCGCGCTTCTCAACACCGGCGCTGACATGGTGCGTTCCAAAAATCGGCTGCTGACCACTATCGCCTATCGCCTGAATGGCGAGACGACCTATGCGCTGGAGGGTTCGATCTTCATCGCGGGTGCAGCCGTGCAGTGGCTGCGCGACGGACTCGGTATCATCGGCAGCGCCGCCGAGACCAACGCGCTTGCCGAAAGGGCCGATCCGACCCAGGAGGTCTATCTCGTGCCCGCCTTTACCGGTCTCGGCGCGCCGCATTGGGATGCCAAGGCGCGCGGCGCGATCTTCGGGTTGACGCGCAACAGCGGCCCCGCCGAACTCTCCCGGGCGGCGCTGGAGGCCGTCTGCTATCAGACCCGCGACCTGCTCGATGCTATGCAGAAGGACTGGAAGAACGGCGCCGAGGACACGGTGCTGCGCGTCGACGGCGGCATGGTGGCCTCTAACTGGACGATGCAGCGCCTTGCCGACCTGCTCGATGCGCCGGTCGATCGCCCGGTCATTCTCGAGACAACGGCGTTGGGGGCCGCCTGGCTCGCCGGCAGCCGGGCAGGGGTGTGGCCGGACCGGGACGATTTTTCGGCGACGTGGAAACGCGATCGGCGGTTTGAGCCCGAGATGGATGAGAAGGTGCGGGCGACAAAGCTCAAGGGTTGGAAGAACGCGGTCAAGCGGACGCTAAGCGAGGGGTAAGGGGGCAGGCGGCGCCGCGATATAATTCCGCTCGTTCCCGGGAGATGCCCAGCTATTTCAGCGGCTACTGCGTCGCCGTATTCGGGAAGATCACGAATTTCCGGTCAACAATTTTTTGATGCGGCCTGTCGGCTAAGCGGTTACTTCTTCGTCATTCAAGAAGAGGAGTGAGCGATGCTTTATGCAATCCTTTGTTACGCCCATGAGGAAACCGTCTTCGCCTGGACCAAGGAGGAAGAGGCTGCCGTCATGGAGAAACTCTACGCCGTGCAGGAGCCGCTTGCCGCATCCGGCAGGCTCGGCCCTGTCGGTCGGCTGATGCCGACGACGGCTGCGACCACGGTGCGCAAGGGCAGGGACGAGCCCTTGGTCATCGACGGGCCTTTTGCGGAAACGAAAGAGGCGCTTCTCGGCTTCTACGTGGTCGACTTCGAAACGCTCGACGAGGCGATCGCCTTCTCGAAGCAACTTTCATCAGTCAATCCAGGTTCCACCTCTTACGAAATTCGGCCTTTCTACGTCTTCAGGCCCGGAGATGCTTCATCATGACAGACATTGCCTGGATCGACCTCGCGCTTGCATCGGCTCGCCCGAAGGCGCTCGGCGCGCTGCTGCGCTATTTCCGCAATCTCGATACCGCGGAAGAGGCATTTCAGGAGGCGTGTCTGAGGGCGATCCGGACATGGCCGGAGAAAGGGCCACCGCGCGATCCCACAGCCTGGCTCATCTTCGTCGGCCGCAACAGCGGCATCGATGCGGTGCGCAAGCGGGCGAAGATCCAGGCTCTGCCGGATGAGGACGTCATCTCCGATACCGAGGATGCCGAAAGCGACATCGTCGAGCGACTGGACGATTCCAATTATCGCGACGATATTCTGCGGCTGCTGTTCATCTGCTGCCATCCCGATCTACCCGCGACCCAGCAGATCGCACTGGCGCTGCGCATCGTCTCCGGCCTTTCGGTGCCGCAGATCGCACGTGCCTTCCTGGTTTCCGAGAGCGCCATGGAACAGCGCATCACCCGGGCCAAGGCGCGTGTCGCCAAGGCAGGGGTGCCTTTCGAAACGCCGAGCCCTGGGGAAAGGGCCGAACGGCTCTCGATCGTCAGCACGATGATCTACCTGATCTTCAACGAGGGCTACAGCCAGGCCGATCCCAGGCATGAGGCGGCTGCCTTCAGCGACGAAGCGATCCGGCTGGCGCGACTGATGCTGCATATCTTCCCGTCGGACCCGGAACTGATGGGGCTGCTTGCGCTCATGCTCCTGCAGATCTCGCGCCGGCCGGCGCGCTTCAATGCCGGAGACGAGATCGTGCTGCTCGAAGATCAGGACCGATCGCTCTGGAACCAACCCTTCACCAACGAGGCTTTAGCGCTGCTCGACAAGGCGCTGCGCCATCGTCAGCCCGCCCCTTATCAGATTCAGGCGGCCATCGCCGCTGTTCACTCCCGCGCAAAACGCGCCGAGGATACAGATTGGGTGGAGATCGATCTGCTCTATCGCGCGCTGGAGCATCTCCAGCCGTCGCCTGTCATAACTCTAAACCGGGCCGTCGTCGTCTCCAAGCTCCAGGGTGCGCAGGATGCGCTCGACCTCATCGATCCGCTTGGCGAAAAACTCGGCGGCTATTTCTACTATCACGGCCTGCGGGGCGGGCTGCTGAAGCAGCTTGGCTTGACCAGCCAGGCACGAGAAGCCTTCGATCGCGCCATTGCGCTCGCCCATTCGGCGGCCGAGGCAGCCCATATCCGCCGGCAGATCGACAAGATGCAGGAAGAGGTCACGCAGCCGATCGCAAAATAAAATGCGAAAAAGCCGGCGCGTTGTCGGAACGGCGAACTTCGACACGTCCTTGTAACAACCTGACAGGAAACAGATTTCATTCAAATGGAGAGATGTCGACATGACCGCCAGCACGCAACATGAACTCGTCCTCGTTCGCGAATTCGACGCTCCGCGCGAGAAGATCTACAAAGCATGGACCGATCCTGAACTGCTGAAGCAGTGGTTCGTACCGCGTCCCTGGGGTGTAGCGGAAGCGACGCTCGACGTTCGCCCGGGCGGTTCCAGTGTGGTGGTCATGCATGATCCCGAGGGCAATCAATACCCGAACCGCGGCGTCTATCTCGAGAT
Source organism: Rhizobium leguminosarum (assembly GCF_001652265.1). Classification (GTDB taxonomy): domain Bacteria; phylum Pseudomonadota; class Alphaproteobacteria; order Rhizobiales; family Rhizobiaceae; genus Rhizobium; species Rhizobium leguminosarum_D. The sequence goes on along the minus strand of NZ_LWBS01000220.1, from coordinate 188,231 downwards.
CATCGAGAACGAGAAGATCGTCTTCACCGATGCCTACACCAGCGCATGGGTGCCTTCCAAGAAGCCTTTCTTCACGGGCGTCATCCTGCTCGAAGATCTCGGCAACGGCCGGACAAAATATACGGCCAAGGCGCTGCACTGGCGCGCCGAGGACAAGGAAGCACACGAGAAGATGGGTTTCCACGAAGGATGGGGCAAGGCTGCGGACCAACTGGCGGAGCTGCTGGCGAAGATGTGAGCGGGGGCGAGGCTGCCCCTGGTCCTTTTCGTCATCTGCTGTGTGAAGTCATTCGGGAGATGACTCCGCCGTGGCTTCGAAGTGCTTGATCCGGATCCGAAATCAGCGATCGACCGGTCTCTCCAGGTGCGTTTTGGTATGAGGTGTGCCAATCTTCAGCCATGAAGGGCTACGTCTATATCCTCGCGTCGAAACGCAACGGCACGCTCTATACCGGCGTGACGCGCGACCTGGCCGGGCGTCTGCACGAACACCAGAATGAGCTGACACCGGGCTTTACGTCGAGATACGGCGTCAAGACATTGGTCTGGTTCGAGGAGCATGATCTGCTGACCACTGCGATCACGCGTGAGAAGACGATCAAGAAATGGCCGCGGCAATGGAAGCTCAATCTGATCGAGCGGGAGAATCCCGAATGGGAGGATATTTCGTTTCATCTGTTGGGCTTGTGAGGAGTCTCTCGTCGCGCGGACGCGCGACTGCTGGATTCCTGTGACAGGCATAGGAATGAGGGAGCAAGAGGTGCACATCCTGCCACTCATATCCCTTATCATTCAAAGTCTTATTATCAGATGCTAGATTGGGGAAGCAGTTGTTGTTGAACTCCACGATTGCCAAGAAATCCCCTCATTCCTGTGCCTGTCACAGGAATCCAGCAGCGCCGTGTCCACGGCGCAAAAACTCTTTGCCATCACATTGATGTCCACCCGATGAAGCCTGCCTGAAACATCATGCCGCCTATCGAAATTCTCGAACATTCCGTTCCAGAATTTGTATTTGCGCTCTATCCCCGGCATCCTTATCTCAGCCGACAATTCAACAGGATGCAGACGATGGAACTGGGGCTTTACACATTCGCCGACGTCAATCCCAACCCTTCCCGCAGCAAGGGCGCGGAGGGGGCGGAGCGGCTGAAGCATCTTATCGAGGAAATCGAGCTTGCCGATCAGGTGGGGCTCGACGTCTTCGGGCTCGGCGAACATCATCGGCCGGATTATGCGGCGTCGGCTCCCGTGGTCGCGCTGGCGGCCGCGGCCGTTAAGACGAAGAACATCCGGCTGACCAGTGCGGTCACCGTGCTCTCCTCCGATGATCCGGTGCGCGTCTTCCAGCAGTTTTCGACGCTCGATCTGATCTCCAGCGGTCGGGCCGAAATCATGGCGGGGCGTGGCTCCTTCATCGAGTCCTTCCCGCTGTTCGGCTATAATCTTGAAGACTACGACCAGCTTTTCGAGGAGAAGCTCGATCTGCTGCTGGCGCTGCGCGACGGCGAGGTTGTGGAGTGGAGGGGCGAGCTTCGCGCGCCGATCAACGGGCGCGGCGTTTATCCCAGGCCGCTGCAGGATCCGCTGCCGCTCTGGGTCGCCGTCGGCGGCACGCCGCAATCGGTAGCGCGCGCCGGCGCGCTTGGTCTGCCGGTCGCGCTTGCGATCATCGGCGGCGAGCCGCGCCGTTTCGCGCCGCTCTTTGATCTCTACCGCGAGGCCGCGCGCCGGGCAGGGCAGGATCAGGCGAAGCTGAAGACCAGCATCAACGTTCACGGCTTCATCGCCGATACGACCGAGGCAGCCGCCAACCAGTTCTACGGTCCACAGGCCGAGGTGATGAACCGCATCGGCCGCGAGCGCGGCTGGGGGCCGACGAACCGGGCGCATTTCGACATGTCGCGCGGGCCGAATGGTGCGCTCTTCGTCGGCGATCCCGACGTGGTCGCCGAAAAGATCATCGCCCATCACGCGCTTTTCAAGAACGACCGCTTTCTGCTGCAGATGGCGATCGGTCTAATGCCGCATGCCGAGATCATGCGCGGCATCGAGCTTTACGGCACGAAAGTCGCGCCGATCGTCAGAAAGGCATTGACTGAAAGGGGCGAAGAGGCGAAAGCCACGGCCTGACGAGCGCATAACGTCGAACATCGAAATCGTTTTTCGAAAAAGGATTGTGCGCCACTTCAACGTGATGAGCGTCCTTCGCGCGTCCTGTCGAACGCGCGGCGCTCTGAGGCGGCCGCGGCCGTCCTGCGCAAGGCGGGAACAGACGAATGGTTATCGCAAACGACGACGAACTGATAAAGCTCAAGGAGATCGGCCGCATCTGCGCCAACGCCATTCAGGTGATGGCGGCGGCGATGGAGCCCGGCATGACGACGCTGGAGCTCGACCAGATCGGCCGCAAGGTGCTCGAGGATTCGGGCGCGCGCTCGGCGCCGGAGTTCTGCTACCAGTTTCCCGGTGCCACCTGCATCAGTATCAACGAGGAAATCGCCCACGGTATTCCCGGCCCGCGCGTCATCCGCGCCGGCGACCTCATCAACATCGACGTCTCGGCGGAAAAGGACGGCTTCTTCGCCGATACCGGCGCCTCCTTCACGATGCCGCCGGTGAAGCCGAAGATCGAGCGGCTTTGCCGCGACGGCAAGCGGGCGCTCTGGGTCGGTCTCAACCAGGTGAAATCGGGCGAACCGCTGGCGAAGATCGGCACTGCCGTCGGTGCCTTCGCGCAGAAGAACCGCTATACGCTGGTCGCCAATCTCGCGAGCCACGGCGTCGGCCGCTCATTGCACGAGGAGCCGGCCGAGCTCTCGACCTGGCCGGATCCTTCGGAAAAACGCATGATGACGGAAGGCCTTGTCTTCACCGTCGAGCCGTTTCTCTCACTCGGCGCGACATGGGCCGAAGGCGGCGACGATGCCTGGACGCTCTATGCCGATCCGAAGGCGCCGACCGTGCAATACGAACACACGGTGGTCGCGACGCGCAACGGGCCGGTGATTCTGACCTTGCCGGATGAGCGGGCGTAAGACCGGCGCTGGACAATGAAGATGGCGGGAGCTGCCTTTGTCTCAAATCCCGCCGTACAGTCTTCGTCTCAGCCCCGCGTTGCCGGCCTGCCGCCTTGCAGGATTTCGGTGGCGGCGCGTTCGAGGATGCCGGCGATGCGGGCGGCTTCGGGTTTCGACCAGGGATAGCGCATCCGCATGGCCGAGCGCAGCAGCATGCGGGCGGCGCGGATATCACCACCGTCCTGCATGAAATCGCCGTCATCGCCTTCGTCGGCGCCGTGACGGTCGGTTTCGAAGACACGCTTCACATGGGCCATCTTCTCGCCGATGCGTTCCAGCTTGGCGAACGTATGCAGGATCATGGCGCGGTTTTCCTCGACGCGGCCGCGGCCGGCCTCGGTGATACGGTAGAGCTTCTTGGCGCCTTTCACCTCGACCTCGGCAAGGCCGGTTTCCTCGAGATAGGTGAGGGCGGGATAGATGACGCCGGGGCTCGGCACGTAGAAGCCGCCGGACCGCTCCTCCAGCAACTTTATCAATTCATAGCCGTGGCGCGGCTGCTCAGCGAGGAGCGCCAGGATGACGAGCTGGAGATCGCCAGCCGCAAATTTGCGGCCCATGCGGAAATCTCCGCCGAACATGCCGCCTTTAAAACCTCTCATGATTCTTCCTTTCATCGTTAGATGTATCGTTGACTATGTCGTAAAACATATATCGTAAGATAATTGTTTTCAAGGGGGTGAAAATTTCCGGCGTTTCGGGAAATTGATCGATCGATCAGAATTACTTGATTGTGATGCCGATGCTGCAGCGCGATAAACACGGGCATGCTCGTCCGCACCCGAAACTCCCCGCCGAATCTTGTCTCCACCGCCGCTGCCGGCGCTGTCGCCATGGCAGCTGCCATGGGCTTCGGGCGCTTTTCCTACACGCCGATCCTGCCCGGTATGATCAGCGGTGTGCCGCTTTCGGCAGCGGATGCAGGCTTTATCGCATCGGCGAATTTCGTCGGGTATCTCGTCGGCGCCGTGCTTGCCGCCTATGGCTGGGCAGCGGGTGGGGAGCGGCTGGTGGCGCTGCTGTCGCTGCTTGCAACCGCGATCCTGCTTGCCGCCATGGCCGCCACCGATTCCGTCGCGATCTTCGCTGCCATCCGCTTTCTGGCGGGCATCGCCAGCGCCTTTGCGATGGTCTTCACCTCGTCGATCGTGCTCAGCCACGGGGCTGCTACCGGCAACGATCATGTGCAGGCGGCGCATTTCGGCGGGCCGGGTGCTGGCATCGCCTTGTCGTCGGTCATGGTGTTTCTGATCGGCCTCGGCTTTCAGGACGGGGCGGGCGGCTGGCGCGCCGACTGGATCGGCGGGGCGCTCTATTGTGCGGCAAGCCTCGTCGTCGTTTTCCTGCTGCTGCCGTCGGCGCCTGCGCAATCGGCGCAGTCGGGCAAGGAGCCGGCGCTGGTCTGGAACCGGCCGATGGTGCTGCTGACGCTGTCTTACGGCCTATTCGGTTTCGGTTACGTCATCACCGCGACCTTCCTCGTCACCATCGCGCGCCTTTCTGCAACGGGACCCTTCGTCGAATTCCTCTGCTGGTTCATTGCCGGCCTGACGGCTGCGGTAGCGCTGTTTGCCTGGAAGCCTCTGGTCAGGCCGCTCGGGCTTGGCGGCGTTTATGTCGCGGCGCTTCTGGTCGAAGCCGCCGGCGTGCTAGCGACCGTAGCGCTGCCGGCTTCTGCTGCACCGCTGATCGGCGGCGCTCTGTTCGGGGCAACGTTCTTGGCAATAACCGCCTACGGTCTGCAGATTGGCCGCAAGCTTTCGCCTGAGAGCCCGCGGCGGATCCTGGCGATGATGACGGCCGCTTTTGGCGTCGGCCAGATCGTCGGGCCTGTTGTTGCCGGTTGGATCGCCGAGCGCACGGGCAGCTTCACCGTGCCCACGATGATCGCCACTGTGGCACTCGTCGCCTGCGCAGCGCTGGTGATGCCGGTGATCAAGAAAATCGGTTAACCGGTTACATCTCCGTAACAATCGGCCGAACCCATTGCTGCTTCCTTCGAACTGCCTTAGTTTCCGGCACAATCAGTGTTCGACGACACTCCCGAGACTCATAGTTCAGGAAAGCAAAGCTCCCCGTGTTTCATTCCTTCTTTCCGCAGCCAAAGGCGTTCTTTACTTCGCTCGTCGTTTGGACCCTGATTTCCATTGCCGGCTGGTATCTCTTCGCCGCCAGCCTTGGTGCATCGCTCGGCTATGCGCCGGTTCCCGAAGAGCAGCAGCCGATCGACCTCTCGTTCTTCCTGCTGCCCGAAAATGTCTGGTTCTACAGCTATTTCCTTCTGTCGGCGGTGATCTTCTGCGGTGCATGGCATCTGAAGGCGCTGAACCACCCCTGGAAGATTTGGTCGATCTGGGGTTCGGCGCTGATCATCTTCGTGACCTACTTCGGCGTCCAGATCAGCGTTGTGATCAATAACTGGCGCCGGCCGTTTGGTGACCTTCTGCAGAACGCATTGTCGAAGCAGCCAGGCATTTCCGTCGACAATTTCTACACCCTGATGTGGGTCTTCTGCCAGATCGCATTCCTCAGCATGTTCGTATCGATCATGACCGACTTCTTCACCAGTCATTACATCTTCCGCTGGCGAACGGCGATGAACAATTTCTACATGTCGAAGTGGGAAAAGCTTCGTCATATCGAAGGTGCCGCCCAGCGCGTTCAGGAAGATACGATGCGCTTTTCGAGCACGCTCGAAGGTCTTGGCATCAGCCTCATCAACTCGGTGATGACGCTCGTGGTATTCCTTCCGATCCTTCTGGCGCTGTCGCATTACGTGACCGAACTGCCGTTCATCGGGCCGGTGGCGAATTCGCTCTTCTGGCTGGCGCTGTTCTGGTCGGCGTTCGGCACGCTTCTGCTGGCGGTCGCCGGCGTCAAGCTGCCGGGGCTGAATTTCCGCAACCAGCGCGTCGAAGCGGCGTATCGCAAGGAGCTCGTCTATGGCGAGGACCATGCGGAACGGGCTGAGCCGCTGACAGTCAGGGAGCTCTTCGGCAACGTTCGCCGCAACTATTACCGCATGTATTTCCACTACATGTATTTCAATGTCGCCCGTTATTTCTATATCCAGGCCGACGCGCTCTTCGTGGTCTTCATGCTGGTGCCGACGATCGTGGCGGGCACTATCACTTACGGTATCTTCCAGCAGATCTCGACCGCCTTCGGACAGGTCAGCAACTCGTTCCAGTATCTCGTCAACTCCTGGACGACGATCATTGAACTGCTCTCGATTCACAAACGCCTCAAGGCCTTCGAGGCGGCAATCGACGACGAACCGCTGCCTGAAATCGACCAGCGCTACCTGGAGCGTGAGACGGGCGTCGTGCACGCCGACGGTTGATGCGGCGGGGGCTTGTCCGCGATCGAAACGTCGGCGCGTGTGGCCCCCTCATCCGCCTGCCGGCACCTTCTCCCCGCCGGGGAGAAGAGACTTGCCGCAACGTCTCGATTCCCTCTTCTCCCCAGCGGGGAGAAGGTGCCCGATAGGGCGGATGAGGGGGCGGCGCGGCACGCCGTCTCATCCAATCGGACCTAGAGATACCTTGCGGTCTTGGTAGCAACTGCCATCAAAGACCTGACGTCTGCAATTTCCCGCGCGCCTCGATCATCGGGATCGCTTCCGAATAGCTGACGCAGGCGACGTCAGCCCGGTGGCAGACGTCGCTGACCAGTCGGTCGAGCGCGCGCCAATAGGCGCCGCCGTTCATTTCGACGAAGTGGAAACCGAGTTGGAGCGGGATGCGGTTGCCGGCATATTGCTTGTCGAAAGCCTCCTTGAAGGCGGCATAGGCGCGGTCCTCGAATTCCGCGGAATCGGCCTTATCCTCCTCACCCTTGGAATGGCGGACGAAGAGATTGTAGTCCATGCCGATGATTGGCTTTTCGCTCGGGCCTTCGGGGATCAGCGGCAGGCCGAAGCGAGTGGTGCCGTCTTCCTCGACAGGCATGGCAGGGCCTTTGGTGACGAGGCTCGCGTCATAGCTGAAGCCCGCCTTCTTTTCGGCGGCGATCATGTCGGCGCCTGCAGTTGCCGAGAGATAGGGGGCGCGAAAGCCCTTGATGCCGTGATCGACCAGATCCTGCCAACCGGCCGGCGCCTGAAGGCCGACGCTCTTCCAGGCATTCTCAAGCGTCGCGTGGAAGGTGGCGTATTCGGCCGACCAGTCGGCCTCGCTCCAGAGGCGGCCGTCGAAATGGCCGCAGGCATGGCTCGATATGTCGTGGCCTTCGAGATGGGCGTGCCAGATATTGCCGAGGCGCTCGCGGATCTCGTCGTCGCTCTGGGCGAAGCCCACATTGGATTTTCCGCGTTTCTGGTGCGGCGCCTGATAGGCCTTTTTCGCCGCCTCGTTCATCAGGAAGGTACAGGAGAGGAAATAGGTGAAGTGGGCGCCGTTCTTCGCCGCCATCTCGCGGCTCTTCAGCCAGAGCGCGTTGTCGTGGGCGCCGTCGAAGGAAATGATGACGAGCTGTTTCGGCCGGTCGGCCGCCTCGGCAATTGCCGGGATGAGGAGCGAAACAGAAAGGCAGGTGGAGAGGAGAAGACGGGACATGGGCACCGCGACAATTTGTTCGGGGTTTCCTTCACCAGAATTGCGGCGAAGCTGCGGTCGCGCTGGCATTTTTTCACGTCAGCCGCTAAGCCAACACAAACGGCACAGAAGGGATCCACAATGACATTGCTTATCGTCGGCATCATACTTTTCCTCGGGGTGCATCTGGTGCGGGTGGTGTTGCCGGACTTTCGCCGTTCGATGATCGCAAGCCTCGGCGAGAAGGGCTGGCGGGCTGCCTATTCGATTGCCAGCATCGCCACGCTGATCCTTTTGATCTACGGCTTCGGGCAGGCGCGTCATGTGACCGGCGTGCTTTACAATCCGCCGGTCTGGATGGCGCATATAACAATCACGCTGATGCTGATCGCGATGATCTGTCTCGTCGCCTCGCTGCTGCCGGCGGGGCATATCGCGACGAAGACCAAACATCCGATGGTGCTGTCGGTGAAGATCTGGGCGCTGGCGCACCTGCTCGCCAATGGCGAGACATCTTCGGTTCTGCTGTTTGCCGCCTTTCTCGCCTGGGGCGTTATCCTGCGCATTTCCTTGAAACGGCGGCAGCGGGCGGGCGAAATCACGCTCCGGCCGTTCGTCTCGGCCAAATACGATCTCTATGCGATCGTCATCGGCATCGTCGTCTGGGCGCTGATCATCTGGAAGCTGCACGAATGGTTGATCGGGGTTTCGCCGCTCGTCATGTGACCGACACATAATCCCGAAAGTCGATTCCGATTTTCGGAAGGGATTATGCGCGGATTCAAAGTGTTAGAGCGTCCTTTGCGCATCATGTCGGACGCGCGGCGCTCTAATCTTTCACATCCCCCTTACAACGGCGGCAAAATGGAGTAGAAGGCCCGACAATATGCGTTTTGCATGGTGTATGGGTATTTCCGCGGCCGGAGACGAGAATGGCATTCAACGACGACAGCTTCATCCGTGAAGTCAATGAGGAATTGCGATCTGACCAGATGAAGGGCGTCTGGCGCCGGTTCGGCCGCTATATCATCGTCGTCGCCATCCTGATCGTCGTCGGCACGGCCGGCAAGGTTCTCTACGACTATTGGGACGACAACCGTTCCTCCGGCACCGGCGACCAGTTCCTGGCGGCGATGAAGCTTGCCGACGAAAACAAGAACGACGAGGCGCTGGCCGCGCTCGACAAACTTGAGAAGGAAGGCCATGGCGCCTATCCGGTGCTGGCACGCATGCGGGCCGCGACCGTTCAGGTGCAGAAGGGCGATGCCGCCGCGGCGATCGCCGCCTTCAACGAGATCGGCAAGGACAACGGCGTTCCGGCCGCCGTGCGCGATGCCGCCAAGATGCGTGCCGGCTGGCTGCTCATCGAGAACGGCGCTTACGAGCAGGTTTCGGCCGCGATCGAGGAGATGGCTGTTCCGGGCAACGCCTTCCGTCATTCGGCGCGCGAGGCACTCGGCCTTGCCGCTTACAAAGCCGGCAACATGGCGCAGGCGCGGCAGTGGTTCCAGTCGATCGTCGACGATACCGACAGCCCGCGCAATGTTGCCAATCGCGCCCATATGATGCTTGATCTGATTACTGCATCCGGCAAGGCGCCCGCCGCTCAGGGCTGAGCTTAAGGAAAAAGAATGAGTTTCACGGTCGCCATCGTCGGTCGTCCGAATGTCGGCAAGTCGACACTTTTCAACCGGCTGGTGGGCAAGAAGCTGGCGCTTGTCGATGACACGCCAGGTGTAACCCGCGACCGCCGGCCGGGCGATGCGCGGCTGATGGGCCTGACTTTCACGATCATCGACACGGCTGGTCTGGAAGAGGCCGACGCGGAGAGCCTGCTGGGCCGGATGCGGGCGCAGACGGAAGCGGCGATCGACGAGGCGGATCTTTCGCTCTTCGTCGTTGACGCCAAGAGCGGATTGACGCCCGTCGATACCGACCTTGCCGAAATGCTGCGCCGGCGTGGCAAGCCGGTGGTGCTTGTCGCCAACAAATCCGAAGCGCGGGGCTCCGACAGCGGCTTCTATGACGCCTACACGCTCGGGCTCGGTGAGCCGACGCCGATTTCGGCCGAACATGGGCAGGGCATGCTCGACTTGCGCGATGCGATCGTCGCGGCAATCGGCGAGGACCGGGCCTATCCCGAGAAAGAGGATGTGGCGGTTACCGACGTCGACATTCCGCAATCATCAGACGAGGGCGACGAGGACGAAGAGCCGACCTATGACGATACGAAGCCGTTGCGCGTGGCGATCGTCGGACGGCCGAATGCCGGCAAATCGACGCTGATCAATCGCTTCCTCGGCGAGGACCGGCTTTTGACCGGGCCGGAGGCAGGCATCACCCGCGACTCCATCTCGGTCGAATGGGATTGGCGCGGCCGCACCATCAAAATGTTCGATACGGCAGGCATGCGCCGCAAGGCGCGGGTGATCGAGAAGCTGGAGAAGCTTTCGGTTGCCGATGCGCTGCGCGCCATCCGCTTCGCCGAAACCGTCGTCATCGTCTTCGATGCGACGATCCCTTTCGAGAAACAGGACCTGCAGATCGTCGACCTGGTGCTGCGCGAAGGCCGTGCCGCTGTGCTCGCCTTCAACAAATGGGACATGATCGAGGATCGGCAGGCGGTGCTTGCGGATCTGCGCGAAAAGACCGACCGCCTGCTGCCGCAGGCGCGCGGCATCCGCGCCGTGCCGATCTCCGGCCAGACCGGCTGGGGACTGGACAAGCTGATGCAGTCGATCATCGACACGGACAGGGTCTGGAACAAGCGCATCTCGACAGCGCGGCTCAACCGCTGGCTGGAGACGCAGCAGATCCAGCATCCGCCACCGGCCGTTTCCGGCCGCCGCATCAAGCTGAAATACATGACGCAGGTCAAGGCTCGCCCGCCAGCCTTCATGATCTCCTGCACCCGGTCGGATGCGCTGCCGGAATCCTATACACGCTATCTGATCAACGGGTTGCGCGCCGATTTCGACATGCCGAGCGTGCCGATCCGCATCCATTTCCGCTCGCCTGAAAATCCGTTCGAAGGCAAGAAGAGGCGGACATAGGCGGGGAGCTTGCACTGATTGGTGGGGCATTGCGCACGCGTCGTGGAGCCCCCCTCTGCCCTGCCCGGCAGGGCAGAAGAGGTGTATCACAGGCACTGTGATAGCTATCTGGCAATCTAAGCCGCGTTTTTGTTCAGCGCTTCACGCAGTGCCACGATCTCGGCCTGGAGGCGGGTGAGGTCGACTGCATCGCGACCGCTGGCAGCGGCGATGCAACCCGGGATGCCGATCGCCTTTTCCTTCAGGCGAATGCCTTCTTCGCTCAGGCGGATGACGACGACGCGTTCGTCCTCCCGGCTGCGTTCGCGTTTGACATAACCTGCGGTTTCAAGGCGTTTGAGCAGCGGGGTCAGCGTGCTCGATTCCAGGAAGAGCTTTTCACCCAAGCCGCCGACGGTCTGGCCGTCCTGCTCCCAGAGCGAAACCATCGCCAGATATTGCGGATAGGTGAGGCCGAGCGTGTCGAGCAGCGGTTTGTAGACGCGATTCATTGCGTGGCTTGCCGTATAGACGGCGAAGCAGATGAAATTGTCGAGCTTCAGTTGATCCTGCATGAGCATATCTCCAAAACCAATCAAATATATATCGTGCGATAAATAATCGTAGGCGCTTTTTATGCATGGCAGCTATGCGGAAATTTAATTTGCACGATAAACAATCGTGCACGATATAAAAGCCGTGTTCGCGACGAACATCGAAACCGAGAGGACAAGACAATGTCGACCATCAAGACCGCAGTTTCCGCAGCAGCACTGCTCGCAGCCTCCGCCGTTGGCGCGCTTGCCGATCCGGTACTCGAACCGACAACGCAGAAATTCATCGACGGGCTTGCCGGCGGCAAGCCGATCTACACGCTGTCGCCGGCCGATGCCCGCAATGTCCTGGCCGGCGCGCAGAAAGGCGATGTGAAGAAGCTTGCCGCCAAGGAAGAGGACAGGGTCATCAAGGCTGGTCCGACAGGCAGCATCAAGCTGCGCATTGTCCGCCCGGAACATGCCAAGGGCACGCTGCCGGTCATTCTCTATTTCCATGGCGGCGGCTGGGTGCTGGGCGATGCGGATACGCATGACCGGCTGGTGCGCGAGATCGCCAACGGCGCCGATGCCGCCGTCGTCTTCGTCGACTACGAGCGCTCGCCGGAAGCCCGCTATCCCGTTGCCATCGAGCAGGCTTATGCTGCGACCAAATATGTCGCCGAGCATGCCAAGGAGTTCAAGGTCGACGCCTCCAGGCTCGCGGTCGCAGGCGATAGCGTCGGCGGCAACATGGCGGCGGCGGTGACGCTGCTTGCCAAGGAACGCGGCGGTCCTGCCATCGATCAGCAGGTGCTGTTCTACCCCGTCACCGACGCCAATTTCGACAATGGTTCCTACAACCAGTTCGCCGATGGCCCGTGGCTGACGAAGGAAGCGATGAAATGGTTCTGGAACGCCTATCTGCCTGATGAAGCCAAGCGCAAGGAGCCGACGGCCTCACCGCTGCAGGCGTCGCTGGAGCAGTTGAACGGCCTGCCGTCAGCGCTTATCATCGTTGACGAGAACGACGTGCTGCGTGACGAGGGCGAGGCCTATGCCCGCAAGCTCAGCCAGGCTGGCGTCAAGGTCACGTCGATGCGTTATAACGGCACGATCCACGATTTCGTGCTGCTGAACGCCATTGCTGAAACGCCTGCCGCGCGCAGCGCGATTGCGGTCGCGAACGACACGCTTCGCAGCGCGCTTCACAAGTAAAATCAATCAGTCTGCAGACGGGAGAGGCCCGGCGGTTTCGCCGGGCTTTCTGCTTCTAGGAAGCGACTTGGCATACTGCCAAGCCTTCCGCCATTTCGGCGTGATGACGCCATTGGCGGCGCGGATATTGTTGATGAACTGCAGCGTCGCCGCTTCCCAGGAATATTGCATGGCGAGTTCGCGCGCCTTGCCGCGCGAGGCGGAGAGGGCAGCAAGGCAGGCGGCCTGCAGGTTCTGGTCGAGCGCGCCGACTTCGCTATCCTCGCCGATGATATCGAGCGGGCCGGTGACCGGATAGGCTGCAACGGGCACGCCCGATGCCAGTGCTTCGAGGATGGTGTTGCCGAAGGTGTCGGTGAGCGAGGGAAAGACGAAGACGTCGGCCTGGGCATAGATTTTCGCCAGATCCTCGCCAAACTGCACGCCAGCGAAGAAGACGTCGGGATATTGCTTTTCCAGTTCGGCGCGGGCCGGACCGTCGCCAACGACGACCTTGGAACCCGGCAGGTCGAGATCGAGGAAGGCCGGCAGGTTCTTTTCCAGCGCCACGCGGCCGACGGTTATGAAGATCGGGCGCGACAGGCCGAACGGCTTTTCCTCGAGCGCCATCGGACGGAACTGCGTGGCGTCGATGCCGCGGCTCCAGGGCATGAGGTTGCGGATGCCCTTTTCCGACAGTTCGCGGGCAAGGCTCGGTGTCGCCACCATGCAGCCGGCGCCGCCATTGTGGAACCAGCGGACGAAGGAGTAAAGCCAGCTCTTCGGTATCGGCAGGCGCGCGGAAACGTATTCCGGGAAGCGGGTGTGGTAGCTCGTCGAAAACGGCATGCGGCTCTTCAGGCACCAGCGGCGGGCGGTCAGCCCCAGCGGACCTTCGGTGGCGATATGCACGTAGGAGGGATTGTGCTTTTCAATCTCGCGGGCGATGCGGCGGTAATTGGCGATCGACAGGCGGATCTCAGGGTAGGTCGGGCAGGGGATGCTGTTGAAGCGCTCCGGCGTCACCATCGAAACCTCGACGCCCATCTTCGCCAGTTCGCGGTTGGTGTTCTCGATCGAACGCACGACGCCGTTGACCTGTGGGTGCCAGGCATCGGTGACGATCACCAGCCTCTCGGGCAGGTTTCCGGCGGCTGCGGCATTGGCCGGGCTCTCGCCGCTATAAGTGTTTGCCGGACGTTGCAGCATGTCACGATTTCCATCCGCGTCGCAGTGATCTGGCAACGCTCAACCCCAAAGCGGGGTTCCGGAACGGCGATTCCCGCTTCTCTATTTTGAGGCATGACCATGATGGAAATATTACAGCCCATATTGCAAGGATTGCAGGGCCTTAGCGGCTCGATTCCCGCGATTATGTCAGCGGTCGATCGCAGTTCTCATGCACAAAGAATGACGGCGCCGGTCCAGGACCGGCGCCGTTCGGGAGGTTAAGCGGCAGCGGAAGCCGAGCTTGCAGTCGGAACTTCCGAGATCGTCTTCAGAACCTGCGAAGCGATCTGGTAGGGGTCGCCTTGCGAGTTCGGGCGGCGATCTTCCAGATAGCCCTTGTAGTCGTTCTTGATGAAGGAGTGCGGCACGCGGATCGAAGCACCACGGTCGGCAACGCCGTAGGAGAACTTGTTCCACGGAGCAGTCTCGTGCTTGCCGGTCAGGCGCTTGTCGTTATCGGGGCCGTAGACCGCGATGTGGTCCATCAGGTTCTTGTCGAACTGCGCCATTAGCGCTTCGAAATATTCCTTGCCGCCGACTTCGCGCAGGTACTTGGTCGAGAAGTTGCAATGCATGCCCGAGCCGTTCCAGTCGGTGTCGCCGAGCGGCTTGCAATGATACTCGATGTCGATGCCGTATTTTTCCGTCAGGCGCTGCAGCAGGTAGCGCGCCATCCAGATCTGGTCGGCAGCTTTCTTGGAGCCCTTGCCGAAAATCTGGAATTCCCACTGACCCTTGGCCACTTCGGCATTGATGCCTTCGTGGTTGATGCCGGCAGCGAGGCAGAGGTCGAGATGCTCTTCGACGATTTCGCGGGCGACATCGCCGACGTTCGAGTAGCCGACGCCGGTGTAATAAGGACCCTGTGGAGCCGGGTAGCCCTGTTCGGGGAAGCCGAGCGGACGGCCGTTCTGGTAGAAGAAATATTCCTGTTCGAAGCCGAACCAGGCATCTTCGTCGTCGAGGATGGTCGCGCGGGCATTCGATGCGTGTGGCGTGACGCCATCGGGCATCATGACTTCGCACATGACGAGAGCGCCGTTGGTGCGGGCCGGATCGGGATAAATGGCGACGGGCTTCAGCACGCAGTCAGAGCTGCGGCCCTCGGCCTGCATGGTCGACGAACCGTCGAAGCCCCACAGCGGAAGCTGTTCCAGCGTCGGGAATTCATCGAATTCCTTGATCTGCGTCTTGCCACGCAGGTTCGGTACCGGTGTGTACCCATCGAGCCAAATGTACTCGAGCTTAAATTTTGTCATCGCGACTCTCTCAGTGCTACAAAGGTGAGCAAATCCGGAGGCAATCTCGGCGCGCAAGCGCATCCGATCGCCAGGGATGACGCTTTAAAAGCACGTAGCGTGCCAGTTTTGACGTCACGCGAAAGAAAAATCGCGAATCAGCGTACCGACCGATTTTTTCCCTTTTGAAAAATCGGGCTGTTTTTAACGCGCGTAGGCGGTATCGCCCCTCAAAACGCACTTTTTCCATCTGGAACCGGATGAAAATTGCGGCGTTAAGCTGAAATGATGAAGTGTTAAACAAATTGGCGGAAGCTTTTGGTCGAGACAGCATGCTGACCGGCTACAATTGCAACATTGCTCTTATTTTGTGCAATTTGCATAAACTATGTGCATTATGCTATGGTGGCGGTCCTGAAATGTTGATGCGCCGAGCTGAATGGAGGCGATCTCATGCCCACCGGTTTCCACCGTGAATCCGCAAAGATCTACCAGTTTCCCGTCAAGGCGATACGCAACGCCAACCGGTTCGAACGCGCCCGCCTGATGGAGCGCGAGGCAGCCGAAGTCTGCGATGCAGCGCTCGACAGCTGCTGGTACCATGACGAGGCGGTTCGCGAATCCGACCGGCCGACGAAGTCCTGATTTCCCCTGGTCGCGGGGCAAGGACGCCGACAAAGCTGAAAGTTCACGACGCTTGGCCGTCATCCAATCCAAGCTTTTCCTTTACGACCAATGCACCATGTTCGCTGACGACGCGGGCAGCGACCTTTGCTGCGAAACGGGCGGCGGCAGGCGCATCGCCTGCTTCGAGATATCGTGCGAGAAAGGCGCCGTTGAAGCTGTCGCCGGCGCTGGTCGTGTCGACCACCTTCTTCACCTTTTCGGCCGGAACGAAGGTTTGCTCGCCGGCAAAATTCAGCGTGACACCGTCAGCGCCGTTCTTGACGACGATATCGACGGCACCTAGCGCGCGGTAGCGATGGATCGTCGCCTCGATGGAATCGTCGCCGAAATGGGCAGCCTCGTCGTCGAAGCTCGGCATGACGAGCACGGAGGAGCGGGCGCCTTCGCTGATCGTCGTGTGCATCACGTCGTAGCTCGACCAGAGGCGCGGGCGGATGTTCGGATCGAACACCACGAGCTTGCCGGCGGCCTTGGCGCGACGGACTTCGGCGAGCAGCGTCTCGGCATCCTCATGCGGCAGGATGGCAAGGGTGATGCCGGAGAAATAGATGACGGCAGCACTTTCCACCGCCTCGCGCAGACGGTCCGGATCGGCAGCCAGGCTGCGGGCCGCCGAGCTGTCGCGCCAGTAGCTGAAGGAGCGTTCGCCATTTTTCAGGTTAATCATATAGAGGCCGGGAGTCCTGCCTCTGATGCGGCGGATGAGGCTCGTGCCGATGCCCGATTTGTCGATGAAGGCCAACATCTCATCCGACATGGCGTCGTCACCGAGGGCGGTGAAATAGTCGACCGACCACTCGGCGGCAAGGCAGGCGCGGGCATACCAGGCGGTGTTGAAGGTGTCGCCGGCGAAACCTTTGCGCAGCAGGCCGTCGCCTGCTTGCGAGAGTTCCACCATGCATTCACCGATCGATAGAAACCGTCTGCTCACCTTGTCCTCCCGGCATTAGAGCGCCGAGCGTCGAACAGGACGCACTAAGGACGCTCTATCACTTTGAATTGGCGCACAATCCTTTTCGAAAATCGGGATCGATTTTCGAAAAGGATTGTGCGCTGGTCTTCATTCGCTGATACGCGGAGCCGGGCGAAGTGACAAGCGTCGATATCACGCGAGATGAAAGCCCGCCTTCACGGACGATGGGAGGGCGGGCTCTTAATACCTATTCGTGGATAGTGTAGCTGCCCATCGCGCAAAGATCCTGCGTATCTTCTGTAGTTGCGAGGTTTGAGTCCTCCTCGAATTCGAAGCGCATGTCATATTTGCAGACGGTGCGGCCGTCGGCGATGGTGATGTTCATGGTTTCGCCCGGATCGAGAACGTTCTCGCCGAAGACATCTTCTTCCCAATCGTCGACGCCGGTCGGCGAGCTGTAGAAGCGCGTCAGCACGGAGGTCGTTCCGTTGATGAGCTTGAACGTCAGATCTTCGGCATGCGACGAAACGGCGGACGCGGCAATCATCGTGGCGGCGAGTGCGATCAAAACTGATATCTTCGATTTCATATATGCGTTCCCCTGGCTTGCGATTAGCCAAAATGGGATAGCACGGGCTCATAAAATCTTTCTTATTGGCGACTTTAGACCCAAAAATAGTCCGCTTCGTCCCAAGAACGGCTGGCGCATCAGGTATTCAAGGCGAAGGCCGCTTGCGCGGCCTTCGTTTCGCTCATGGCCTGTCCATATGATAACAGGCGGCCGTCTGGCCGGGGCGGACCTGCTCGGTCGGCGGCATTTCGGTGCGACAGATGTCGGTCGCTTTCCAGCAGCGCGGTGAGAAGACGCAGCCTTTCGGCGGGTTAAGCGGCGAGGGCGGGTCGCCCTGCAGGCGGATGCGGGTGCGCAGGCGCGCAAGTTTCGGATCCGGGATCGGCGCGGCGGAAAACAGCGCCTGCGTATAAGGGTGGGCGGGATGATCGAAGACGGTGGCACAGTCGCCGGCTTCTACCACCCTGCCGAGATAGAGCACCAGCACATCGTCGGAGATCAGGCGGACGACGGAGAGGTCGTGGCTGATGAAGATCAGCGTCAGGCCGAATTCCTTGCGCAGCTTGCGCAGAAGCGTGATCACCTGTCCCTGGATCGAGACGTCGAGGGCCGAAACCGGCTCATCGCAGATGATGAGCTTCGGCTTGGTGACGACCGCGCGGGCGATACCGATGCGTTGCGCCTGGCCGCCGGAGAATTCGTGCGGATAGCGGTTGATCATCTCCGGCACCAGGCCGACGGCGGTCATGATCTCGCGAACGCGCTCGGTGCGCTCTGCCCTTGAAAGTTTGGGCTCGAAGACCGTGAGCGGCTCGGCGATGATGTCTCCAACCGTCATGCGCGGGTCGAGCGAGGCGATCGGATCCTGGAAGATGATCTGCATGTCGCGGCGGGCGGCGCGCATTTCCTCGTCCGACAGGTCGAGAAGATTGCGGCCCTGCCAGAGGATGCGGCCCTTCTGAGATTTCAGGAGCCGCAAGATGGAGCGGCCGAGCGTGGACTTGCCGCAGCCGGATTCGCCGACGACGCCGAGCGTTCGACCTTCGCTGAGGTCGAAGCTGACATTGTTAACGGCGGTCAGGAAGACCGGCGGCTTGAAGAGGCCCTTGGCCGGTAGTTCGAACTGGGTCGTCAGGTTCTCGACCCTCAGAAGCGATCGATCAGCCATGGTTCAGCAACTCCTCACGACGCGGGAACGGATGGTAGCAGGCGGCGCAGTGGTGCGGTGCCAGCGTTTCGAGCAATGGCGGACGGTCGATGCAATCGTCCTGGACTTGCGAACAGCGCGGCGAGAAATTGCAGCCCTTCGGCAGGTGTTGCAGGTTCGGCGGACGGCCGGGGATGACGACGAGATCGTCGACATCCTGGTCCGGCCGCGGGATCGAGGCATGCAGTGCTGCGGTATAGGGATGGGCTGGGTTGTCGAAGAGTTCGTCGACAGGCGCCTCCTCGACGATGCGGCCGGCATACATGACGGCGACCCGGTCGGCGAGGCCGGCAACGACGCCGAGATCGTGGGTGATCATGATCAGCGCCGTGTTCATCTCCGCCGTCAGGTCATTGAAGAGATCGAGGATCTGCGCCTGAATGGTGACGTCGAGCGCTGTCGTCGGCTCGTCGGCGATCAAAAGCTTCGGCCGGGTGAGCAGCGCCATGGCGATGACGATGCGCTGGCGCATGCCGCCCGAGAGTTCGTGCGGGTAGAGGTGGAAGCGGCGCGTCGGGTCGGGGATGCCGACGCGTTTGAGCATGTCGAGGGCAGCAGTGGATGCGGCGCGCGCCGTCAGCCCGCCGTGAACCTCGAGCTGTTCCGTCAGTTGCCGGGAGATCTTCAGCGACGGGTTCAAGGCGGTCATCGGGTCCTGGAAGACCATGGCCATGTCCTTGCCGCGGATCTGGTCGAGCTCGCGCGACTTCAGCGAAAGCACGTCCTTGCCTTCGAGCAGCGCCTGTCCCGTTGTTTTGCCGTTCTTGGCAAGCAGGCCCATGATGCCGAGGAAGGTCTGGCTCTTGCCGGAACCGGACTCGCCGACGATGGCGATGCGTTCGCCACGCCTGACCGTCAGGTTCATGTTGGAGACGGCTTTGACCTCACCATCCGGCGTTTTGAAGGTGATCGAGTAGTCTTTGAGTTCGAGGAGGGTATCCGCCATTTAACGATCCTTCGGGTCGAACGCGTCGCGCAGGCCGTCGCCGATGAAGAGCAGGCTGAGCAACAGGGCCACGAGGAAGCTTGCCGGGAAGACCAGCAGCCACGGCATGCTTTCCATAGCATCGGTCCCCTCGGCGATCAGCGTGCCGAGGGAGGTCAGCGGTTCCTGCACGCCGAAGCCGAGATAGGAAAGGAAGCTTTCGGTGGCGATGATCTCAGGCACGGTCAATGCTGCGAAAATCACCACAGGGCCGACGAGGTTCGGGATGATGTGCTTGATGATGATCTTGAATGGCCGCTGCCCGGATGCGCGGGCCGCTTCGATGAATTCGCGATGTTTGATCGACAGCGTCTGGCCGCGCACGATGCGGGCCATGGTCAGCCATTCCAGCGCACCGATGGCGGCAAAGAGCAGATAGACGTTGCGGCCGAAGATCACCATCAGCAGGATGACGAAGAGGATGTAGGGAAGCGCATACATGATGTCGACGAAGCGCATCATGATCGCATCCAGCCTGCCGCCGATATAGCCAGAGACCGCACCGTAGAGCACGCCGATGAAGACGGAGACGACGGTCGCCGTCAGCGCTACGGCCAGCGAGACGCGGGTGCCGTAAAGGACGCGGGCGAGAAGGTCGCGGCCGTTCGGGTCGGTACCGAAATAGTGGCCGGTTTCGATTGAGGGCGGTATGCGGAAGGCCGCCCAATCAGGATCCTCATAGTTGAAGGGAACGAACCAGGGGCCGATGAAGGCCACGAGGACCAGCAGCGTCAGGACGACGATCGACAGGACCGCGGCCTTGTTGCGGCCAAGGCGGCGCAAGGCATCCTTGGTGAGCGAGCGGCTTTCCGGCGCAAGGCCCTCCGCCTCCAGTAGTTCTTGGGCGAGCAGCTCGCGCTTTGCGGGGTTCAGGATCATCGGTTTCTCACTTTCGGATCGAGCCACGCATAGGCGATATCGACGAGAAGGTTCAGGAACACGATCAGCACCATGTAGAAGATGACGGTGCCGAGAACCATGCCGTAATCACGGTTGAGCGCTGCGTTGACGAAATAGCGGCCGATGCCGGGCAATCCGAAGATGCTCTCGACAACCAGCGAGCCGGTGAGAAGGTAACTTGCCGCTGGACCGAGATAGGAGACGACAGGCATCAGAGCGGGCTTCAGCGCATGGCGCATGACCGTCAGCCGCGGGCCGATGCCCTTGGCCTTGGCGGTGCGGATGAAGTTCTGGTTCATCACCTCGATCATCGATCCGCGCGTGATGCGCGAGATACGGCCGGCATGCGGCAGGGCGAGCACGACGATTGGCAGGATGAGGTATTTGATCGAGCCGTCACCCCAGCCGCCGACCGGAAACCACGCGAGATGGATGCCGAAGACGAGCTGCAGGATGGGCGCAATCAGGAAGTTCGGCAATACGACGCCGATCAGGATGAGCGCGCCGAGAATATAATCCGGCGCCTTGTTCTGATAGAGCGCCCCAAGACAACCGACGGCGACGCCAACAATGATGGCAATCAGGAAGGCAGCCGTACCGATGGTGAAGGTATAGGGCAGACCGATCATGATCTGCTGGGCGACGGTGAAATCTTCGCTGGCGAAGGACGGGCCGAGATCGCCTCGGAGCAGGTCACCGACATAGATCAGGTACTGCTGGATGAGCGGCTTGTCGAGATTGTAGTGGATCGCAAGGTTCTTCAGGATCACCGGCGGCAATGGCCTTTCGCCATCGAAAGGGCCGCCGGGGGCAAGGCGCAAAACAAAAAACGAGGCTGTCACGGCGATCCACATGACGGGGATCGTCGACAGCAGGCGACGGAGTGCGTATTTGATCATGGTCGTGGGCCGGTCCTTTCCGCAGTGCGCGGAAAGGACCGTTTTCCCTTACTCTTTCATCGACAGCCAGCGGGTGCGGTGGATGTCCTGAATGTTGTCGACGAAGCCTTCGATCTTCGGCGAAACGACATTCTTCGAGACGTAGTAGTAGATCGGCAGGGCGGCGGACTCATCGAGCGCCAACTGTTCGGCCTTCTTGAAAATCGCGGCACGCTTGGTGAGATCCGTCTCGGCGTTGCCTTCCTTGATCATCTTGTCGTACTCGGGATTGGACCAGCGACCGTAGTTCATCTGCACGCCTGTCACCAGAAGGTTCAGGAAGTTGTCCGGGTCGTTGTAGTCGGCGAGCCAGCCGGCGCGGCCGATTTCGACCTGGCCACGCTGCATCTGGTCGTAGTGCACCTTGGTTTCGGCGTTGACGAGTTCGACATCGACGCCGAGCGGCTTCCACATGGAAGCGATGGCGACGGCGATGCGCTTGTGGTTGTCGTTGGTGTTGTAGCTCAGCACAGCGTGAAGCGGCTTGTCCGGCCCGAAGCCGGCTTCGGTCAGAAGCTTCTTGGCTTCGGCAACCTTCTCGCCATACGGCAGGTCCTTCCAGCTGATATAGGCCGGCTCGCCGTAATTCGCCGTGCCCGGCGGAACCCATGAATAGGCCGGCAGTTCGCCGGTGCCGAGGATTTGCGGGCCGATGACTTCACGGTTGATCGCCATGGACAGAGCCTGGCGGACACGCTTGTCGCTGAAGGGCGGCTTCTGCGAGTTGACGACGTAATAGTAGAGGCCGGAGAAGGGGGCGACATGCGCCTGGCCAGGCAGGTTCTTCTTCATCCATTCGTATTGGTCGGTCGGGAAATCGGTGAGGATATCGAATTCGCCGGCGCGGTAGCGTTTCAGCGCGGCTTCCTGGTCTTCAAGTACGAAGAACTTCGCGCCGTCGATCTTCAGGTCTTTGGTGTCATACCACTGATCGTTCTTGACGGTGGTGACATGCGAGCCCGGAACCCATTCGACGGGCTTGTAGGGGCCGTTGGTGACGATGTTGCCGATCTTGACCCAATCCTGGCCCTTCGCCTCGACGACATGCTTCGGCAGCGGATAGGCGGTGTAATGCATCAAGGCATTGAGGAAATAAGGGGTGGCGTTTTCAAGCGTGATTTCGAGCGTCTTGTCGTCGATCGCCTTGACGCCGAGCTGGTTGAGATCGGTGATCTCACCCTTGTTGATCTTTTCCGCGTTCTTGATGGTGAACTGCAGATAGGCATAATCGGCGGCATTCTTCGGGTCGACGAGGCGCTGGAAGGCGAAGACGAAGTCTCCTGCCGTTACCGGCTGGCCATCGGACCACTTGATGCCGTCGCGAAGCTTGAAGGTGTAGACCTTGCCATCAGGTGAAATCGTCCAGCTTTCAGCCTGGCCGGGGACCGGATTGTCCTTGGCGTCCTCGGTGACGAGACCTTCGAAAATGTCGCCGGCGATACGGTTCTCCCAGTCGCCGGAAAGCTTCTGCGGATCGAGCGACTGCGGGTCGCCACCATTGTGAATGTTGAGCGTGGCCGCATGGGCCGAAAACGCCAGCAATGTGCCAAGCATTGCAGAGGCGAGAAATTTTTTCCCGAAATGGTTCATGGTGGGTCCACCTTTCTAGGCTTTGTGCCTTTATTAGACATTTGTTCCCGGTGTTTGACCTCTTACGTGCAGGTCAGTGCGCACATTATCGCAAAGGTTTTGCGTTGCAACCCCAAATCCGGAGGGTGGAAACGGGTTGTGGACAAGCCTATACACGTCTCCCCCTTGTCATATCGCGACGGCGCGTTGCGACGTTCGCAACGCCTTCATAACCGCTTCACATGGTTGTCTTTTGTTTCGTCCGCTTTAGTGTGGCGAGCGCAAACGAGGCAGGAGATGTAGCCGATGGCATTGCAGGCAGGCGGGAGTGCGGACTGGTGGCGCGGCGCGGTGATCTATCAGGTCTATCCGCGCTCGTTTCAGGACACCAACAGCGACGGTCTCGGCGATCTCAGGGGAATCACCCGCCGGCTGCCGCATATAGCCAGCCTCGGCGTCGACGCGATCTGGCTCTCGCCCTTCTTCAAATCGCCGATGGCCGACATGGGCTACGACGTTTCCGATTATTGCGACGTCGATCCGATCTTCGGGACGCTCGCCGATTTCGACGAGATGATGGGCGAAGCGCACAAGCTCGGCATCAAGGTTGTTATCGACCAGGTGATCTCGCACACCTCCGACCGGCATCCCTGGTTCGTCGAGAGCCGATCGAGCCGGACCAATCCCAAGGCGGATTGGTATGTCTGGGCCGATCCGAAGCCTGACGGTACGGCGCCGAACAACTGGCTGTCGATCTTCGGCGGGCCGGGCTGGGAATGGGATGGCGTACGCCGGCAATATTATCAGCACAATTTCCTGACATCGCAGCCGGACCTCAATTTCCACAGCAAGGCCGTGCAGGGTGCGGTCCTCGAGACGGTGAAATTCTGGCTCGACCGCGGCGTCGACGGCTTCCGCCTGGACACGGTCAACTATTATTTCTGCGACAAGCTGCTCAGAAGCAATCCGCCGCACGAGCCTGATGAAGATGACGCAGGCCTCGATGCCCCCGACAGCAATCCCTATGGCATGCAGAACCACCTCCATGACAAGACGCAGCCGGAAAATGTCGATTTTCTCAAGCGCTTCCGGGCGCTGCTCGATCAGTACGAAAATCGCACGACCGTCGGCGAAGTCGGCGATGGCGCGCGCTCGCTGAAGACGGTTGGCGCCTATACGAGTGGCGGCGACAAGCTGCACATGTGTTACACATTCGATCTGCTCGGGCCGGATTTCACCGCCGAACATATTCGCGGCTGCGTCGAGGCGTTCCAGAAGGCTGTCACGGACGGCTGGGTCTGCTGGGCTTTTTCCAATCACGACGTCATGCGCCATGTCAGCCGTTTCGCGCGGACGGAGGAAGAGCGGCCTGTCATCGCCAAGCTGGCGATCTCGGTGCTTGCGGCGCTGCGCGGTTCGATCTGCCTCTATCAAGGCGAGGAGCTCGGCCTGCCGGAGGCGGAGCTCGCCTTCGAGGATCTGCGCGACCCCTACGGCATCCGCTTCTGGCCGGCCTTCAAGGGCCGCGACGGATGCCGTACACCGATGCCCTGGGAAGCCGGCAAGGCGCATGCGGGCTTCACCTCGGCCGAGAAGAGCTGGCTGCCGGTGCCTTACGAACAGGCAGCACTTTCCGTGGATACGCAGGAAGCGAGCGACAGCTCGGTGCTGCATCACTACCGCAGGACGCTCGCCTTCCGGAGGAGCCATGCGGCGCTGATCGACGGCGACATGACCTTCATCGGCACCAACCAGGATCTGCTCGCCTTCACCCGCGAAAAGGACGGCGAAAAACTGCTCTTCGTTTTCAACCTGACGCGCAAACCGGCGGAATTCCGCCTGCCGGATGGCATGGTGCTCGGGGAACCGCTTGAGATGCCGGGCTTCGAGGCGGTAGTGGGTGCGGGATCGGTGAAGCTCGCGGCGCTGGACGGGTTTTGTGCGCGGGTTTGACGTTCGACTGCTCTGTCTCTGAAGGCGACCGTCGAGGCTGTCCACCGCGGAGCCAACCCTGTTTCAATCGCATCACCCGATGAGCGCGAACTTGTCCACATCCACCATGCCGCGGTCGGATATTTTCAGGTGCGGGATGACCGGCAGTGGCAAGAAAGCGAGCTGGAGGAAGGGTTCTTCCAGCGTGGCGCCGAGCGCCAAGGCGGCTTTACGCAGTTGGTGGAGCGTATCGCGGACCGTCTCATAGGGCTCGAGGCTCATTAGGCCGGCGATGGGCAGGGCGATTTCGCCGGTGACCTTGCCGTCTTCGACGACGACGAAGCCGCCCTTGATCTCGCCGAGACGGTTTGCGGCGCGCGCCATGTCGTCCTCACTGACGCCGACGACGCAGATATTGTGACTGTCATGGCCGACGGTCGAGGCGATCGCACCCTTCTTCAGGCCGAAGCCCTGGACGAAGCCGTTGGCGTGGTTGCCGTTCTTGCCGTGGCGCTCGATGACGGCGACCTTGATGATATCGTTGGCAAAATCGACCGTCGTCTCGTTGCCCCTGACGGGCAGGCGATAGCGGCGATGTTCGGTGATGATCTTGCCCGGCAATACACCGATAACGGGCGTTTCGCCCTCGGCGACCGGCACGCCGAAATGGGCGGCATTGACGGGCCGGGCCTTGACGCTGTCGAGGCCGATCGGGGCAACCGGTCGGCGCGAGGAAAAGAGCGCATCGGTGACGCGGCGGCCGGCCGAAAAGACCATGTCGGCGCGGCAGTTTTCCAGGCTGTCGAGAACCACCAGATCGGCGCGCCAGCCCGGCGCGACCAGGCCGCGGTCCCTGAGGCCGAAGGCGCGGGCAGCCGAAATCGAGGCGGCGCGGTAGATCGCCAGGGGCTCGACGCCGCTTGCGATCGCCGTGCGGATCATGTGATCGAGATGGCCCTGTTCGGCGATATCGAGCGGATTGCGGTCGTCGGTGCAGAGCGCGAGGAAGGGTGAAAGCCGCTCGGTGATAATGGGTATCAGCGCGGCGAGATCCTTGGATACCGAACCCTCGCGCACGAGGATGTGCATGCCCTTGCGGATCTTTTCCAAGGCTTCGCCGGCGGTCGTGCATTCGTGCTCGGTGCGGATGCCGGCCGAGAGGTAGCCATTGAGGTCGTTGCCGGACAGCAGTGGCGCGTGACCGTCGATATGGCCGCCCTGGAAGGCGTCGAGCTTGGCCATGCAGACGGGATCCTTGTGGATCACGCCGGGGAAATTCATGAATTCGGCAAGGCCGATCACCTTCGGATGGTGGCGGAAGGGCAGGAGGCGCTCGATCGGCAGATCGGCACCGGAGGTTTCGAGATGCGTCGCCGGAACGCAGGAGGAGAGCTGGACGCGGATGTCCATGATCGTCTCCAGCGCCGATTCGAGAAAGAATTCGATGCCGGCGGTTCCGAGCACATTGGCGATCTCGTGCGGATCGCAGATCGCAGTGGTGACGCCATAGGGCAGAACGCAGCGGTCGAATTCATGCGGTGTGACGAGCGAAGATTCGATATGCAGATGCGTGTCGATGAATCCGGGAACGACGATCCTGCCCGATATATCGATCTCGGTCTCGCCCTCATAATTGCCTGAGGTGCCGACGATGCGATCGGCGCCGATGGCAATGTCCGACAGGACGAGTTCGCCGGTGACCAGATCGAAGAAATGGCCACCTTTTAGCACGATATCGGCCGGCACGCGGCCGACGCCTTGGTCGATGAGACGTTCGAGCTTGGTGGTCATGGCATTGCTCACATTACAACCGATTTCCAAACTTATAACCGATCTGCCGCCACAAGCGAGTGCCGCAGAACGAAACCGGGCGCCGTAGCGGCGCCCGGTGGTCGACGGTCAGCGATGGTTTATTCGGCGGCGACGATCTTGCCGGCTTCCCACTTGTAGAGCGAGAAGCTCTGCGAGGTCAGGTCGCCGGTCTCGCCGTAGGTGACCTTGCCGATGGCAGTCGGGATCTCCTTGCCGTCCTTCAACGCGGTGGCGACGGCTCCCGCATCCTCGGCGCTGCCGGCCTTCTCGATGCCGGCTTTCAACACTTCGACGGCGGCATAAGCGTTCAGCGTGAAGGCTTCGGCCGGGATGTTCTTGGCGGCGAGCGCGTCGGCTGCGGCCTTGGAATCCGGGCTCTTGGTGGCGTCCGAAGCGTTGGTGAAGATCGTGCCTGCTGCCGCATCCGTGCCGATTGCCCAGAATTCGGTGTTGGAGAGGCCGTCGCCGCCGATGATCGTCGCGTTGGCGGCGAGGTCATGCAATTGGCGGGCGAGCAGGCCGCCTTCCGGGTGGTAGCCGCCGAAATAGACCACGTCGACCTTCTCAGACTTGATGCGGGTGGTGAGCGCGCTGAAATCCTTGTCGCCGGGCGTGATCGCGTCATTGACGACTTCGGTGATGCCGCCGGCGTTCAGCGTCGCCTTGAAGGCATCGGCGAGGCCCTTGCCATAGGCGCCCTTGTCATTGACGATGGCGACGCGCTTGTCCTTGAAATTCTTCAGCACATATTTGGCGGCGACTTCTGCCTGCTGGTCGTCGCGGCCGCAGGTGCGCAGCACATTGGTGAGACCGCGCTTGGTCAGGTCGGGGGCCGTCGCGGTTGGGGTAACCATCAGCACGCCGTTTTCAGCAAGCACGTCCGAAACGGGAATGGCGACGCCCGAGGTCACCGGGCCGACGACGAAGCGGATGCCGTCGCCGACGACCTTGTTGGCGGCGGAAACGCCCTGTTTCGGTTCGCCGGCATCGTCGACCAGCTCGAGAACGACCTTCTCGCCGAGAATGCCGCCCTTCTTGTTGATCTCGTCGACGGCTGTCTGAGCGCCGTTCTTCACCTGGTCGCCATAGGCAGCGACGGGGCCGGTCAGCGGCGCGATCAGGCCGATGGTGATATCGGCATGGGCAAGCGGGGCAAAGGCGAGTGACGCGACGAGGGTCGCCGTCAATGTCTTGAGTTTCATTGTCTGTCTCCTTGGATGGGGTCATTCAACCCACGATGAAGCGTCGCGCCGGTCTTTCCGGATCGTTCAACGGCCCAGGAGCCGTGCCAAGGACGATCGATATCGACGCGATCAATGCGCCCTCCCGCCATATTTGGCTCGAATGGGTGCAACGGCAAGATTTCTAGGAATTTTGGTGAGATTCCGCAAGTTGATAACAAATGAAACGAAAATCGGCTCAATCCGGCAAGAAATCGTTCCCAAATCGGCGATCCTGGCGCCGTCCGCCGATTTCTAAAGGGTGCTGGTACCCCAGCATCAGCGCGGTGCCGCCGATAGACCTACTGAATTTTCGGGGTAGCTCTCTTCGTCTTTCTGAATATCCGAATTCCGTTTTGAGATTAACACTTGATTCTACCAATTGGAGTAGAATCATTGTCCGCGCATATAGTGCTGCGACGCAAAGAGCGGTCGATAATAAACAGAGAGATATTTCGGGAACTGAGATCTGGATGCTCAAGCGTATCGAAGCCAGGCGGGTGCGCAACGGAATGTTTGTGGAGGCGATCGAGGGTGCATGGCAGGATCCTTTTCTGTCCAAGCGAAGATTTCTGCTGCGGCGTGAAGCCGATGCCCTGAAACTTCGCAAGAGCGGCATTGAAGGTGTTATCATCAACACCAGCAGAGGCCTCGACATTGACGGCCCGCCAGGCGGCAATATCGAGATCGATACCCAGGCGGCACGTGAGACCATCCAGAAATCCGTGCAGGTGCTGGAAAGCGTTTTCGGTCGGCTCCAACATGGCGATGGGATCACCGTCGATCAGGTAGCGCCGGTGATTTCCTCCGTCTCCAAGTCGATGGATGACAATCCCACTGTCTTTCTCAGCGTTACGCGTCTGAAATCCAAGGACGAGGCAACGTTTCTGCATTCCCTTTCGGTGAGTGCGCTGATGATCCTGTTCGGCCGTCATCTCGGACTTGACGAGACTACCGTGCAGATGCTCGGCACGGCAGGATTGTTGCACGACGTCGGCAAGCTCGAAATTCCGCTCGAGATACTTAACAAGGAAGGGCGCCTGGACGAGGACGAGATCAAAATGATCCGCGATCATCCGGAAAAGGGGCATGCAATCCTGTCGCGCCAGCAAGGCATGCCGGAGATCGTTCTCGACGTCTGCCTCAACCATCATGAGCGTATCGACGGCAAGGGCTATCCCCGCAGGCTTTCCGAGGCGCAGGTCAGCTTCCACGCGCGTCTTGCGGCGATTTGCGACGTCTATGATGCCGTGACCTCCGTGCGGCCGTACAAGGCGCCATGGAGCGCGAGCCAATCACTGAAATGGATGCTTGGCAGCGAAGGGCAATTCGATCGCCGGCTCCTGAAGAAATTCGCCCTCTGCCTTTCCGTCGCCGCGGTGAGCTGAAATCTATCTGGCTTCGCAACAAAAGGGCATGCGTGGGCTTACAGCGCCGCGCGTCTTTTCAGACGCGCAAAGGACGCTGTAACACTTTGAATTGCCGCATAATTTTATCCTTAAATCGATTCCGACTTAAGGAAATATGCGGGAGGTCCGCCGCAGGCGCTGTTGCCGGAAGCCTCAGAGCTTTCTCAGATGTTGTTCTGCAGGATGGTCCGCAGCTTGCCGAAGAGCTCGTCGATATGGTGCTTCTCGATGATCAGCGGCGGGGAGAGTGCGATGATATCGCCGGTGGTGCGGATCAGCAGGCCGCTTTCATAGGCTTTCAGGAAAGCGGTGAAGGCGCGCTTGGTGGGCTCGCCGGCGATCGGGTCGAGTTCGATCGCGCCGATCAGGCCGGTGTTCCTGATGTCGATGACATTGGGGCAGTCCCTGAGCGAATGCAGCGCATCGGCCCAGTAATCGGAAAGCTCGGCGGCGCGTGTCAGCAGGCCCTCCTCTTTGTAGGTGTCGAGCGTGGCGAGCGCGGCGGCGGAGGCGATCGGGTTGCCGGAATAGGTGTAGCCGTGGAAGAACTCGATCATATGTTCCGGGCCGTTCATGAAGGCATCATGGATCTCGGAGGTAACGAAGACGGCGCCCATCGGAATGACACCGTTGGTCAGCCCCTTGGCGGCGGTGATCATGTCAGGCTTGACGTCGTAATATTGCGCGGCGAAGGGAGCGCCGAGGCGTCCGAAGCCGGTGATGACCTCGTCGAAGATCAGAAGGATGCCGTGCTTGGTGCAGATCTCGCGCAGCTTTTGCAGGTAGCCCTTCGGCGGGATCAAGACGCCGGTGGAACCCGCCACCGGCTCGACGATAACGGCGGCGACGGTGGAGGCGTCATGCAAGGTGACGATACGCTCGAGCTCGGTAGCGATGTCGCCGCCATGCTCGGGCTCGCCGCGGGTGAAGTTGTTTTTGCCGGGCTGGTGGGTGTGCGGCATGTGATCGACGCCGGTCAGAAGCGTTCCGAACATCTTGCGGTTGGTGACGATGCCGCCGACGGAGATGCCGCCGAAATTGACGCCATGATAGCCGCGCTCGCGGCCGATCAGGCGGAAGCGTGATCCATTGCCCTTCACACGGTGATAGGCGAGCGCCACCTTGAGTGCGGTCTCGACGGATTCTGAGCCGGAGTTGGTGTAGAGAACGTGGTTCAGGCCTTCCGGGGCAATGTCGACCAGGCGGTTCGCCAGTTCGAAGGCCTTGGGATGGCCGAGTTGGAAGGCCGGCGCATAATCGAGCTCGCCGGCCTGCTCGCGGATCGCCTCGGTGATCTTCGGGCGGCAGTGGCCGGCATTGACGCACCAGAGGCCAGCCGTGCCGTCCAGCACCTGACGGCCGTCATGGGTCGTATAGTACATGTCCTTGGCGCCGACGAACAGACGCGGCTCCTTCTTGAACTGACGATTTGCCGTAAACGGCATCCAGAAGGCGCGAAGATCGTTCGGTGCATTGAGGCGATTGGACATGCTGTTCTCCTGGCCGCTGACGGCCCTTTCCCGGGGCGTCACGCCCATATTTTTACTGCCCGGTCAAATTATCAGGGCTTCCCAAGGCGTCAACGGGAAAACTCCCGAAAGCTCCCCTGACAGGAGGCTCAAGCTGCTTCGATCGATCACGGGTTGAGCGCTTCAGCGCGGTCGGGCTGCAATTCCTTCCCCGCCGGCGAAAGGAGCAGAAAGGCCAAGCTTTCAAAGACACGACCGGCAAATCGCACATTTGCCGGTCGTGTCATAAGGTTCAGGTGCTGAATATCATTGCCAAGCCTCCGGGAACATTCCCTTGCGGCACGGCATCGGCCGACATTCATGTCAGCGCTATCATCAGGCGGCGGATCTATTCCGGTTCTGCACGAGGTAGATGTCTTCGAGCGTTGCCAGGATCTTCATGACCGGCTCGGAGGTGCTCGAATAATAAATGGTTTGTGCGTCCCGGCGGGTCTTGACCAGCTTTTGAGCGCGCAGTTTCGACAGGTGCTGTGAAAGAGCCGACTGGCTGAGCCCGACCTGCGTCGCAAGCACGCCAACGGCCACTTCGCCCTTCACGAGGCTACACAGGATCAGCAATCTCTTCGGGTTTGCCATGGCCGATAATAAAGCTGCCGCCACGGTCGTGTGATCGGCCAAATCAGAGGTTTCCATATGTTATCTTCCTAATGCGAAACGTACATCAATCGTGTTGGCGCAGGGCGCCAGCCGGGATTTTGACTGACACCAAAAGCCTACCAACTGGGCTCGAAGATTGTATATACCTAAATTTAAGGTATCGAGTATGCTATTTTAGTCATGTTTGAACAAATGTGATCGGCATCCACAGCGAGGGTTTCGAACTCGTATCGCAGCAGGAAGTCGCCGGAAATCATGTCGAAACCTGAGGAATCGATACCACAAATGCGCCAAGGACCCGATTCCGGCGCCTTTAGCCTGATAGCGAGGGCTTCGGCGACATCGGGATGGCGTTCTACTAAATCTCGCACTGTCTCTGCCGCCTCGGCGGCGATTGCCTCATTCGCGGCCGACTGGATTATGAGATCGTTCCCATCGAGCTGGTAGGCGCGGCCGAAGCCGCCATTAAGGCTGGCTTGTTCCTGCTTGAGACGAAAGAACAGGAAATCAGGAAAGTCGATATAAAGCTTCGCCTTGGTGTGGCGAGCGAGAAAACGCGTGCGGATACGCTCGTAGAATGCACTGCTGCGCTCGACGGGTTCTGCCAGGCATTGGGTCGTCAGACGCGGATAGGCGAGGGGATCGCCCTTGCCGGGCTCGCCGGTCAGGAGCGAGGCGCGCGGGTCTCTGGCAAGCGCCCTGGTATGGGCCGACAACTGCGAAACCAGGATGACCGGCGTGCCGTCGATATCGGTGGCGACCAGCACGCGACTGGCAAAGGGAAAGCCGGTCTCAGTGTCGAGAACGGCAATCGCCGCGTGCCGGGCGGAGCGCAGAAGCACGCGGGCGAGCTTGCGGGCATCGTCGTCGGTTTCGCGTAAAGGCGAGGGCTGATCTTTCATATCCGCTTTGTGGCAAAGCGGATCGAAAACATCAAGCTTCCTGCTTGCGGCGATGGCGGGTGAGGCCGGCGACGATATCCTGGGCGGAGATGGTACCGACAATCGCGCCGTTCTCGACGATGCCGATACTGCCGGGTTGGCGGGCCAGGGCATCGAGGATATCGATAAGCGGGGTCGCGGTGCGGGCCGTGGCGCTGACGCTCATGCCGGCGGCAGTCTGGCCGAGGCCTGACTGCATGACGTCGGCCGCCGTCAGCATGTTGATCGGATTGAGGTTCTGCACGAAATCGGCGACATACTGGTCTGCGGGGTTCTTGACGATGTCGTGCGGCGTTCCGCACTGGATGATGCGGCCGCTCTCCATGATGGCGATGCGATTGCCGATGCGGAAGGCTTCGTCGAGATCGTGGCTGACGAAAAGAATGGTCTTCTTCAACCGCCGCTGGAACTCCAGGAGCTCGTCCTGCAAGCGGGTGCGGATCAATGGGTCGAGCGCCGAGAAAGGCTCGTCCATGAGCAGGATCGGGGCGCCGGTGGCAAAGGCGCGGGCAAGGCCGACACGCTGCTGCATGCCGCCGGAAAGCTCGTTGACCTTGCGGCCTGCCCATTTCGTCAGGTTGACCAGTTCAAGCTGCTCGCCGACGCGGAGCTTGCGTTCGGCTTCCGGCATACCGGCGAGTTCGAGGCCGAAGCCGACATTTTCGGCGACCGTGCGCCAAGGCAAAAGGGCGAACTGCTGGAACACCATGGAGACGGTGTGGGTGCGCAGATCACGCAGCGCCTTGGCATTGCACCTGTAGGGGTTGACGGGGCCGGTGGTCGTGGAGACCGCAACATCACCGCGCACCACGGGAGCGAGCCCATTAACGGCGCGCAGCAGCGTCGATTTGCCAGAGCCGGAAAGGCCCATCAGCACCAGGATCTCGCCTTCCTCGATCGTCAGTGAGGCATCGGCAACGCCGAGCACCAAGCCGGTCGCGGCGCCGATTTCGTCGCGCGATTTGCCCTGATCGACCATGGCAAGCGCGGTTTCCGGCCGATCGCCGAAGATGATGCTGACATTGTTAAAGTTGACCGCGGTCATGCAGCGCCTCCTTCACCCGCCGTGCGGAACATCCGGTCGAGAATGATTGCCAGGATGACGATGCAGAAGCCCGCCTCGAAGCCCTTGGCGATATTGACGGTGTTCAGCGCACGGACGACGGGCACGCCAAGCCCGGGAGCGCCGACAAGGGCGGCGATGACGACCATCGACAGCGACAGCATGATGGTCTGGGTGAGACCCGCCATGATCTGCGGCGTGGCGAAGGGAAGCTCGATCTTGCGCAGCACCTGTATCGGCGTCGCGCCGAAAGCGACGGCGGCTTCGACGAGGGACGGCGGCGTCGAGATGATGCCGAGGCGCGTCAGCCGGATCGGGGCGGGAATTGCGAAAATGACGGTCGCGATCAGGCCCGGCACCATGCCGAGGCCGAACAAGATGAGCGCCGGGATCAGATAAACGAATGTCGGTATGGTTTGCATGAGATCGAGCACCGGGCGCATGGCCGCATAGACCCAAGGGCGGCGGGCAGCGGCAATGCCGAGCGGAATGCCGATCACCATGCAGACGAAGGTGGCGGCGAGCACGAGGGCGAGCGTCTCCGTCGTTTCCTTCCAATAGTCCTGGTTCACGATCAGCAGCAGCCCGAGACAGGTGAAGACCGCGACCGCGATCGATCGGCGCAACCAAAAGGCGATGGCGGTGATGGCGGCGATGACGATCAGCGGATGAGGCTTCTGCAGCACGAAGAGCAGGCCGTCTATGGCGCTCGACAGCAGGAAGGCGACCTGGTTGAAGAACCATTCGCCGTTCGAGGTCAGCCAATCCACGAATGATTTGGCCCAGGAGCCAATGGGAATCTTAAATTCGGTGATCCAATTCAAGGGCGCGCCCATCCAAAAAAACAACAATCGGACAAAAATGAAGCAGGGCGGCGAGCCGCCCCGTTCGTATCGTCAGAGGCCGAGGCCGGTCTTGGCGGCCCCGAGAGCGTCGCCCTTGCCATCGCGGGTCTTGACGCCCTTAAGCCAGGGCTCGAGCGCTGCGGGGTTCGCCTTCAGCCATTCGGAAGCTGCAGCCTCCGGCTCTTTGCCGTCGTTCAGGATCTTGCCCATGATGTGGTTCTCCATGTCGAGGGAGAACGTCAAGTTCTTCAGCATCGTGCCGACATTCGGGCATTCGTCGAGATAACCGGCGCGGACATTGGTGAAGACCTTGGCGCCGCCGAAATCCGGACCGAAGATATCGTCGCCGCCGGTGAGGTAGGTCAGCTTGAAGTTGGTGTTCATCGGATGGGGTTCCCAGCCGAGGAAGACAACGGGCTTGCCTGCTTTGTCGGCACGGGCGACCTGGGCGAGCATGCCCTGTTCGGAGGATTCGACGACTTCCAGATCCTTCATGCCGAAGGTGTTCTTTTCGATCATGTCCATGACGAGACGGTTGCCGTCATTGCCAGGCTCGATACCATAGATCTTACCGTCCAGATCGTCCTTATGAGCGGCGATGTCCTTGAAGTCCTTGATACCGAGTTCCGCACCCTTGGCGTTGGTTGCGAGTGTATACTTGGCACCGACGAGGTTGGGGCCGAAGGATTCGACCGACTTGTCGTCGAGATAGGGCCGGACGTCCTTTTCCTGTGTCGGCATCCAGTTGCCGAGGAAGATGTCTATGTCCTTGTTCTTCAGCGAGGTGTAGGTGACCGGCACCGAGAGAACCTTGATGTCGGTCTGATAGCCGATGCTCTTCAGGACTACGGATGCGGTGGCGGTGGTGGCGGTGATATCCGTCCAGCCGACGTCCGAGAAATGAACGGTGGAGCAGCTGTCGGGATCGGCGGCGAAGGCAGCGGTCGCAACGGAGAGGGCGGCGACGGCAGTTGCAGTAACGAGTTTGAACGTGCTTGTTGTTTTCATTTTAGACTCCCAGTCTTTAAGTTCCCAAGCCAACCATCAATAACCGAGTTTGACAAGCGACCTCAGTGCGTTTGCGTCGTATCGACCTATGCGATTGCGACGTCGGTGAATTTTTTCCGAGCGCCTGGTTTTCAGGGCTTTCGGCGGTTTTCGAGCCGGATTCCTGTGATTATCGTTCTGTCAGGGCTTTTCTTTGCCATTCCGAGCTTTCAATAAGCCGATTAAGGAGAAATCGGATGGCAAAACTCTATTTCAACTACTCGACGATGAACGCCGGCAAGTCGACGATGCTGCTGCAGGCCTCCTACAATTACCAGGAGCGCGGCATGCGCACGGTGCAGCTGATCGCCGCGTTCGACGAGCGCGCCGGCCGCGGCGTCATCGGCTCGCGGATCGGCTTGGAGGCGAGCGCCATTCCCTTCGAGCCGCATGAGGATCTGTTCCGGCTCGTCGCGGCGCTGAGCGGCGAAGGCGCGCCGATTTCCTGCATCTTCGTCGACGAGGCGCATTTCATGACGCCTGTCCATGTCTGGCAGCTTGCCCGCGTCGTCGACAGGCTTGGTATCCCTGTTATGGTCTACGGGCTGAGAACCGATTTCCAGGGCAAGCTGTTTCCGGCCTCGCAGGAACTGCTGGCGATCGCCGATGAAATGCGCGAGGTGCGCACGATCTGCCATTGCGGGCGCAAGGCGACGATGGTTGTGCGGCTCGGCGCGGAAGGAAAAGTACTGCACGAAGGCGCCCAGATCGATGTCGGCGGCAACGAGAAATATGTCTCGCTCTGCCGCAGGCATTGGGACGACGCGATGAACGGAGCCTGGATCGCCGAGCCGGTCTGAAGCCGGCGACGCCGCCTGTTTTCTTTAGCGCCGCAAGCGACTAGCTTGAGCAGGAGATTCCCTGGAGAGATCAGGTGCGCAAACCCCCGCCATTCGACAGCCAGTACGAAGCTGCAGGCAGCCTTGCCGAAAGGATTGCGGCCGAGGGAGCCTATTGCGTGGCGGCGATCGGCGCCTTCAGCGGCGAGGAAACGCGGTCGGCCGACGAGGTCTTCCTGGAACAGAATGCCCGCTTCCAGGCCCATATCGCCGATGCTGCGGCGCTCGACGCCCAGCTGGCCGAGCTGGTCTTTTCTCTTGACCGGCTGACGGCCGAGGTTTCTGCCGATCTCGATAGTTTCCGGGGGCTGACGCTGCGTGAGAAGATGGCCGGCTGGGTGTCGCGCCAGCGGATGTGGCGCATGTATACCGAACGTGTGCGCGAGGCGCCGGTCATCGAGCGGCTGCTCGACCTTTTGACGAAATCGGACGCGCTCGCCAGGCTGATCGCCGGCCAGCGCGCCTCGCTCACCGAACGGCACAGGGCAGCCGAACGCAGCCTTGTCGACATTGTCGAGCAGCGGCGCCGGCTGGTCGATTCCATCGATATCGCCCGCCTCAAGATGAAGGAGCTCAATGCCAAGGCGCTGACGACGCAGGGCCGTATCGGCGTCTATGGCAACAGAGCCCATTGGGAGCAGATGGAGGCGGAACGGCGGGCGCTGAAGGCGGAGGCCGAGCGAATTTCCGCCGAAGAGCACGAGATGCGAGACGACAGCCAGCGGCGCGAGCGCTTCATCGGCCTGTTCCAGACCTTTGTCGATTCGCTGAACGGCCGGATCGCCGCCTGCAACGTGCTGCTGCGCAAGCTATTGATAGACGTCGAGGAGCGGCTGATCATCTACCAGGCGCAGGTCGATACCGACAGGCCGGGCATGAAGGCGAGGATCAAACCGGAACTCTTTCCCGATATCGCCACGCCGATCAGGCTGTTCGAGAAGGGCATGCTGGTCGCCCAGGATCTGGAGCGGCGCAAGGGCCGCGCCGATCTCGACTTCACAAGAAGGTTTCCGATCTATGCCGAACCGCTGTCGGAAACATCGGGAGCGCCTCTGATCGATACGGCGCGCAGGTCCTTGCGCTTCAGTCTGCCTTTCCTGCGCTCCTGACCAGCAGGGCGCGGGCAATACCCCTCTTGCGCAATGCTTTCATTCCGAAAAATCGAAGGGCTCGTGTTGTGCTCGGCCCATCGAGCGCATATGTGGGATGCAGCGGGGCGGCAATGTCCCGATGTTCGCCTCGCCTGACAGGAGACGACGATGCTTGACCGGATAGCCGGTTTTTTCAGGCTGATCGGCCAGACGATCGGCCGCTGGGCCCGCCTGTTTTGCGCCTGGGCTTTCTGGCCCTTTCTTGCTGCGCACGGCTGGTATCAGCGCCGGAGCTGGATGATCCGGCTGCCGGTCATCGCGTTCGCGGCGCTGCTGGTCGTGCTCTACGGTTATTTCTTCTGGCAGACGCAGGTCTGGTCGAATTTCAACACCGCCTTCGTCGACCAGTACCGGCTTTCCGAACGCAAGGTTGCTGCCGGGCAGGACGTGCCCGGCGCCGAGAGCGCCAATGCGGCGGCGCCGAAGACCTGCCAACGCTCGGCGATCGTCGATGTTGCGGCCGATCTGACCGATTTCAATGTCAACCAGAACGCATGGATCTCCTCCATGCTGCTCTACAAGATGGGCTTCTTCGGCATCGACTGGGATCACACGCCCTTCCTCGACAACAAGGCGTCGTTCCAGCGCGGCGTCAACCAGGCGGTCCGGCGGACTTCGGCGGAGCTTGTCGATACGCTCGGACGCGTCCGCGGCACATCGGGCATCAACAATGACCTGCAGCGCGCGCGCGGCAATCTGCAGTTCGACGAAAACAGCTGGTATTTCGGGCTCAATCCCTTCGGGCCGAAGACGCCGACGCCTTCCTATTACCGCTCGGCGATCGGCAGCCTGCGCAAGTTCAACACCGATCTCGCCCTCTGCAATGTGATTTTCGACGGCCGCGCCGACAACCTGATGCAGTTCATCGACCGCATTGCCAACGATCTCGGCGGCACCTCCGACATGCTCGCCGAGCGCTCGGAAAACCACAATCGCGGCTGGTTCGATACACGCGCCGACGACCGGTTCTGGTTTGCCTATGGTCAGCTCTATGGCTACTACGCGATCATGGCTGCTGCCCAGGCCGATTTCTCGCAGGTGGTGGCGGAACGCAATCTCGGAACGATCTGGGGCGGGACCATGCGGCAGTTCCAGGCGGCGCTCCGCATCCAGCCGGCGATCATCTCGAACGGGCGCGAGGATGGCTGGATCATGCCGAGCCATCTCGCCACGATGGGGTTTTATATTCTGAGGGTGCGCTCAAACCTCGTCGAGATCCGGTCTGTGCTCGATCGCTAGGTCATCAAGTCACGAAGAATCCCCACTTGCCTTAACGAGGCGGGGCGATGGAAGCGCGCAGGATTAACTGGCATTCCATCTTCAGCCGCACTGGTGTCCTCTTCGGCTGCGCCACCTTTTCCAGAAGCTCAGCCACCGCCCATTGGCCCATGTCCTCGTGCGGCAGTTTCAACGTGGTGAGTGGCGGCAGGATTTTTCGGGCAAGGCTGTCATCATCGAAGCCGATGACGGAAATGTCTTCGGGGATTTTCAAGCCTCTTATTCTGATTGCATCATAGGCACCCATCGCCACCCGGTCTGAAAAACAGAATACCGCAGTCGGCGGGGACGGCAGGTCGAGCAACTGCAGCATTTTCTCGCGCCCGAGGTCGAGCGACCAGGCGCCGGACACAATCAGCTCTGGATCCACCGCGATATCGTAGGTGGTAAGCGCCTGGCGGTAACCGCTTAAACGATCTCGGGACGCTTCAAGCCGCTCCTTGCCCGCGTCGATCATGGCTATGCGGCGATGTCCGGCCTTGATTAGTGTCTCCGTTGCCGCAAAACCGCCGGCAAGATCGCCAGGAATGATCGACGAGAACTCGGCCCGCTGCTGATGGCAGTTCAAGAGCACGGTCGGGTAGTTGCCAAGTTTGGAGGGCAGCACTGGCGCCAACTGGGTAATGAGGGTGGCGTAGACCACTCCGACGATCTGACGCCGGCCCAGATAGTCGAGAATGACCTCTGCGAATTCGACCTGTCCGCCGGTAACGACGGTGATCGCCGCCAAGCCCCGTTCTTCTGCTGCCTCACGCACGCCTTCAATCAGCGGCGCGGCGTGATGCGAAGCCATCAGATCGTCGATCAAAAGCACGATGATGCCGCCGATCGGGACATTGACGGGCGTGGTCTTCTGATAGCCAAGCTCCTCGGCCACAGCCAGCACATGACTGCGCATCTTCTCGGAAACGCGCTTGCCGGGCGCCTCGTTCAGCACCAGTGAAACCGTCGCGTGCGAAACGCCGACCTTTGCAGCGATGTCGGACATTGTCGGTCGTTTTGTTATTTTGTCGTTCACGCAGTTTCTCTCTCAGACAGTTGGCATGCACGTTAGAAAATCTAACGGGCAATGTGAAGCGGCGGGCTTGCGGGAGTTACATTTTTAAGTTACGAAACCTATCTGTAACTTATTTTGTGACTGCATCCAACTGGAAAGCTTGCGGCTCATGACCATCGCCTCCCGCCGTTTCGCCGACACCCATTCCGGGCCGCGTGCGCGCCTGTCTCTTGACGGGACCTGGGACTTTCAGCTGGAGGGACACGAGCCCGCGACGATTGCCGTGCCCGCTCCTTGGCAGGCGCACTTTCCGAATCTACGCGCCGCTGCGGGCGTGGCAACTTATTCGCGCACGCTTACCGTGCCGCAGAAGTGGCAAGGTCGTCAGGCGATCGTGCATTTCGGCGCGGTGAACTATTTCGCCGAAGTGTCGGTCAATGGCAGGCGCCTTGGCTCTCACGAAGGCGGCTATCTGCCGTTTGAATTTGTCATCCCCGCCGATCTGCTGGGCGGTGAAATGCGTCTTGACGTACGGGTCACGCTGCCGAGTTCTGACGGACAGGCTTTCCCCGACTTTCCATTCGATGAAATCCCGCACGGCAAGCAGAGTTGGTACGGTATGTTGGGCGGCATCTGGCAGTCGGTCTGGCTGGAGTGCCGCTCTGAGTCGCATATCGCTCACCAGGGCATTCGTGCCGACCTCTCCACCGGCGGCGTGACGGTTGATGTCGAACTGGCCGCGGCCTTCACTGGTGCGTTGAACATTAGGCTTCTCGACCGCAATGGCGCGGTGGCGGCGTCCGCCGAGCTTGCTCTCAACGGTGCGGCACACGCCTCGGTCGCGCTCAAGGTCGCCAAGGTGGAGGCCTGGTCGCTCGATGATCCCGCGCTTTACCGGGCTGTCGTCGAACTGCGTCAGGGCGACGTCGTCATCGATGCCGACGTCCAGGATTTCGGCTTTCGGACGTTTGAAGCGCGAGATGGAAAGTTTTTCCTGAACGGCCAGCCATTCTATATGCGCGGGGCGCTGGATCAGGATTACTATCCCGAGGGCATCTACACCCCGCCGTCGTTGGAATTTCTGGAAGACCAGGCGCGTAAATCGAAGGAGCTCGGCCTCAACCTCCTGCGCTGCCATATCAAGGTTCCCGATCCGCGCTACTATGATGTGGCTGACCGCTTTGGCCTGCTAGTCTGGACGGAAATTCCCAACGTCCAGACGTTCACCGAGAAGTCGGCGCAGCGCCTGCTCGATACGATGGAAGGGATCCTGCGCCGCGACGGCAACCATCCCTCTATCGTGATCTGGACCATCATCAACGAAGACTGGGGGACGCGTCTTGTCGAAAGCGCCGATCAGCGGAGCTGGCTGGACAACGCCTACCATTGGCTGAAAAAGAAGGACCCGACACGGCTGGTGGTGGACAATTCCGCCTGCATTCCAAACTTCCATGTCGTCTCCGACATCGACGATTACCACTATTACGCCTCGGTTCCGGAAATGGCGCGCGAGTGGGCCGATTGGGTTTCGGCCTTCGCCAAGCGGCCCGACTGGTCCTATTCGCCGAACGGCGATGCAAAACGGCGCGGCGACGAGCCGCTCGTCGTCTCCGAGTTCGGCGTCTGGGGCCTGCCGCATCCAGACAAGCTGCTGCAGGACGGCAAGGAGCCGTTCTGGTTCATCAACGGACTGGAGTGGGACAGCGAAGGTGCGACCTATCCGCATGGTGTCGAGCAGCGCTTCCGCACCTTTCAGTTCGACAAGGTCTTTCCGT
This sequence comes from Rhizobium leguminosarum, assembly GCF_001652265.1. Classification (GTDB taxonomy): domain Bacteria; phylum Pseudomonadota; class Alphaproteobacteria; order Rhizobiales; family Rhizobiaceae; genus Rhizobium; species Rhizobium leguminosarum_D. Next base: position 147,181 of record NZ_LWBS01000220.1, on the reverse strand, counting down.
CCTTCGGCTCCTTCATCGAGGACACGCAATGGCATCAGTTCAATGCCCTCAAGTTCGAGATCGAAGAAATGCGCCGCCATGCCTCGATCCAGGGCTATGTCATCACCGAGCTGACCGATCTGCATTGGGAAGCCAATGGCCTCATGGACATGGAGCGCAATACGCGCGCCTATCACAACCGTTTCCACGAGATTAACACCGACGTGGTCATCGTGCCGCGCATGCAGCGCTATGCGGTCTGGGCGGGCGACACGGCCAGCATCGAGCTCGAAATCTCGACGGGCGGCAAGGCGCTGCCAGCGACCGAACTGGGCTGGAGTGTCGATGGCGCAGCCGCTGGCAAGATGGCGGTCGAAGCGGTGGATGCAACGTCAGTGTGCCGCCTGCCGGCAATTGAACTATCCTTCGCCGCAGAAAAAGCCGGCAATCAGGTCAGTGTCCAGTTCACGCTGACCGCCGGCGATAAAGAACTGGCCCGCAACAGCCTCGATATCAGCGTCTATGCCCGCCGGTCCAAGCCTGTGCTTTCGGCTTCGTCGGCAGAGCCCGAGATCGCGCAATATCTGACCTCCCTTGGCTATGAGGTCGTAAACGCCGACAAGGCGCATGTGCGGGTTGTGTCGACATTGAGCCAGGCCGATATCGATGCCATGGAGCATGGCGCCCATTACGTGTCGGTGGCCGATGTTGCGCCCCTGTCGTTTGGCAATCTGCGCAACGACCAGCCAAACTGGAATTATCCGACCGGAGGCGATCGCGGGCAGCCCATGCCGCAGATGCGCGTCACCGAACGCAACGGCACCATCTGGAAGGGCAACTGGGTCACCGGCTTCAGCTGGGTGAAGCGTTCCGGGGTATTTGAACGTCTGCCGGGCGGCCCGCTCACCGACCTATCCTTTGTCGGCGTCAACCCCAACCGCGTCATCACCGGCTTCCGACCGATCCATTTCGACGGGCTGGTCCATGCCGGCACGATGGCGGGCTGGATTCACAAGCCCTGCGCGACCATTGCCGAACGGCGGGTTGGCTCAGGTCGTATCGTGGCCACGACCTTCGGCCTGATGCGTGAACCCGCGGGCGCCGATCCGGTCGCAGCGACCTTGCTTGATTGCATCATCGAGACGGCCGCCGCGGGATAGGCCGTCAGTAGAATTGAACCGCCGCACATAACCGGGAGGAGGTTTAGGTGGCCAAGACAGATGCAGGCGTGAGCATCCGCAACGTTTCCAAGAGTTTTGGGGCGGTGGAAGTGCTCGACGACATCTCGCTCGGAATAGACAGCGGCGAGTTCATCGTCTTCCTGGGCGCTTCCGGCTGTGGCAAGTCCACCCTTCTGCGCATGATCGCCGGGCTGGAGACGGTTTCGGGCGGCGAAATCTGGATCGGCGGGCGCCGTGTCGACCAGCTTGCCCCCGGCCAGCGTGACGTATCCATGGTGTTCCAGTCCTATGCGCTCTATCCGCATATGAGCGTGCGAGAAAATCTTGCCTTTGGACTGGTCAATGTCGGTACGCCGAAAGCCGAGATTGCGACCCGCATTGCGACGGCAGCCAGGATGCTGGAGATGGACCATCTCCTCGACCGCAAGCCGGCGCAGCTGTCCGGCGGCCAGCGCCAACGCGTTGCGATTGGCCGCGCCATCGTGCGCGAGCCAAAAGTCTTCCTCTTTGACGAACCCCTGTCGAACCTGGACGCCGGCCTGCGTACACGCACCCGTTTCGAACTCTCGCAGCTGCATGATCGTCTTGGCGCCACGATGGTTTTCGTAACCCATGATCAGATCGAGGCAATGACGCTGGCGACCCGGATTGTCCTTCTGAACAAAGGAAGGATCGAGCAGGTCGGCGCGCCCATGGATATTTATGCTCGCCCAAGCACACGCTACGTCGCCCAGTTCGTCGGCTCGCCGCCGATGAATTTCCTGCCGGTGGCACGGATTGAGAGCGGTTCGGACGGCGCGATTGTCACAACCGGCGGCGGCGTCGGGCTGCAAACCTCGGTTCCGTTCGACAGTTTGCCCGGTGCCAACCTCACGCTTGGCTTGCGGCCGGAGAATCTGACGGCCTCGCCGCACGGCACGCTGAGGGGCAAAGTCGTCACAGTGGAGCAGATGGGCGACCGCTCTCTCGTCCACGCCGAACTCGCCGACGGGACGCAGGTCGTCGGCGTTGACGCCCCAATCACCACGGCCCGTGGTGGTTCCGAAATCGCGTTTGCCGTCGAAGGAGCGAAGGCGATGCTATTTGATGAAATGGGCAAAGGGTATCACACGGCCGGCTAGGCTGCGGCGCAAGACAGTAAGGCCGCCCTCCGAAGGAGGTCCCGGCAGGAAAACCGATCATTCTGGAGGAGTGAGAATGCCTAACCTGTTGAAAACATCGATTGCGGCGTTAGCCGTCATGATTGCCTTCCCGGCATTCGCAGCCGAAAATGTCGTCTGGTGGGACTTTCTGTCGGGAGGCGACGGCGTGCGAATGAAGGCGCTGATCCAGCGCTTCAACGACGAACATAAGGACAAGATCCAAATCAAGGGCACCACCCTCGAATGGGGCATCCCTTATTACACCAAGCTGCAGACATCAACTGCTGTCGGCCAGGGACCTGACATCGCCACCTACCACCTGTCGCGCCTGGCCGGTGCGGTTTCGGCAAAGACCGTGTCGCCAATCGATCCGAAGGAGCTTGAAGCTGTCGGTTTGAAGGACAGCGACTATCCGCCGAATGCAATTTCCGCCTCGACGGTCGACAACGTGCGCTACGCCGTACCGTTCGACGTGCACGGTGAGGTGCTCTACTACAACAAGAATGTACTGAAGGAACTTGGAGCGCTGGGCAAGGACGGCAAGCCGACCGGCATCGATACGCTGGAAGGCTGGCGTGCGCTGTTGGTCAAGGCCAAGGAAGCAGGCAAGAACGGCGTCGTCATCGCCTCGTCCAGCGGCGATTTGCGCGACATCTATACCTTGTTCGGCCAGTTGGGCGGTCAATTGACCACCGATGGCAAATTCCTGCAGGGCGACAATTTCGACAAGATGCAAAAAGCCTATGGCGAGGTCACCGATTGGGTGAAGCAAGGCTGGGCGCAGCCCTATATCGACCCTGAAACCATCACTCCGACCTTCCTGGCCGGACAATCCGCCTTCTTCCTGAACGGCAACTGGGAGCTGCCGACCATGGAAACCGAAGTGGCCAAGGGCAGCGGCTTCGATTACGGCATGGTCAACATTCCCGCCTGGATGGGCAAGCCTGCCAACTGGGCGGACTCGCACTCGTTTGTCATGCCCAACAATGTCGGCGTGACCATGACGCCGGAAAAGCGTGCCGCAGTTCTCGAAGTCATCAGATGGATGAATGTGAACTCACTGGAATGGGCCGGCGCCGGCCATATCCCGGCCTATTTGCCGGTCAGCACGTCTGACGCCTATAAGGCACTCAAGCCGCAAGCGGACTATGCCGCCATGGCGCTCAACGCCTTCTATATGCCGAAGACGCCGCTCACCGGCGCTGCGTCCAAGTTCGACGACGACTGGCAGAACATGGCGTCCGGACCGCTGAACGGCGACGGCGATCTGAAGGAGACACTGGAGACGTTCCGCGATCATATGAACTCTCAGTGACGTTTTCCTTCAACAGTCTCCGGGGCAGCTCCTGCCCCGGGACCGCATAACCGAGGCAGGTGATAGATGGCTGCAGTCAGCAACAAGAAGCAGGACAGCCTGATCGCAGCGCTGCTGGTCGCACCGGCCGTCATCGCGTTTCTGGTGATCTTTGCCTATCCGACGTGGCGCATGGTGGCGATGAGCTTCACCAATGCGCCGCTGATCGGTCCCGGCGAGTGGGTCGGCCTCGACAATTACGCGCGCCAACTCTTTTCGCCTCAATTTCAGAAGGCGCTTCTGAACACGCTGTACTTCATCGTTCTGACCGTCATTCCCGGCACGTCTCTGGCGCTGTTCGTTGCCATGGGGGTCAATCGTCTGACCGGGCGCATACAGATGTTAGTCCTGGCGTGCTTTTTTCTGCCTTCCATTCTGCCGGTTTCGGTGGTGACCCAGATCTGGACCTGGATCGCAAACATGCAATATGGCGTCATCCAGAATGTCATCGGCCTGTTTACCGGTGGCCGCCCGCTGCCGGTGCTGCGTTCGCCGACCTATTTCATGCCCTCCGTCGCCGTCGTCACGATCTGGTGGACGATCGGTTTCAACATTCTTCTGTTTCTTGCCGCCTTGCGCAGCATTTCGTCCGACATCTACGAAGCGGCGGCGCTCGACAATGCCAGCCGCTGGCGGGTGTTCTCAAAGATAACCTGGCCGCTGATCTGGCCGGTCACGGCGTTGGTCCTGACGCTGCAGCTGATTGCGCAGTTCAAGATCTTTTCGCAGCCGTATCTGCTCGGCTATTTCGCCCACACGCCGGCTGACGCGCAATCCGTGGTCATGACCGTCATCTACGACCTCGCCTTCAAGCAGAACAAGGGTGGAGAAGGTGCAGCCGTCGCTACTATCCTGTTCATCATCATCCTGATTGCCTCCGTTTTCCAATATCAGTTCCTGCGCGCGCGAGGTGAAAAATGAGCGTTCTGGCAACCGATCAACAAGCGGCTCTGGCGCGGACGAGCGGTAGCATTGCCGCAAGCAATTGGAGCGGCCGCGCGCTGACCGCTCTGGCTGTGTTCGGGGCGCTGATCTGGTTCTTCCCGCTTTACTGGGCGATCGTGACTTCGCTCAAATCCGACACTGAGGTGGCGAGCCCGGCATCCGGGTTCTTACCTAAAGAACCGACGATCGAGCCCTATCTCTACGTGATCGACCGCTCCAGTATCGTGCAATGGTATATCAACTCGGTCGGCACATCGACGATCATTGCGTTGGTGGTGCTGGCAGCCAGCGTCTGCTGTGCCTATGCCTTGAGCCAAATTCAGTTTCCCGGCCGCCGCCTGATCTACGGCGCACTGATTGCCTCGGTGATGGTTCCGGCGGAGGCGCTTATCATCAACCATTTCGTGCTGATGAACTCATTCGGGCTGATCAATAGCTGGGGCGGCATCATCATGCCGCAACTCGTGGTGCCATCGGTCATTATCATCCTCAAACAGTTCTTCGACCAGATCCCGAAGGAATTCCGCGAGGCCGCGATGCTCGACAATGCGGGCCATTTGCGAACGTTATGGAAGATCTATGTGCCGATGAACTGGGGCGTGATCATCGCGCTTGGTATCACGACCTTTATCGCGGCATGGAACAATTTCCTATGGCCGTTCCTGGTCGCGACTTCGGACGCCACAATCACCATTCCCGTCGGCATCACCCAGGTGAAGGACGTCTTCGGCGTGCGTTTTGCCAAGGACATGGCTGCGGCGGTATTGGCCGGTCTTCCCGTCGCCATACTCTACCTCCTCTTTCAGAAGCAGGTCACGCGCGCCATCATGCTCTCCGCAGGAATAAAGGGATAATGGGGCTTCGTGGGCATTTCTGTAATAACACCCCAGAGCGCCGCACGCCCAACAGGACGCTCTATCACTTTCGAATCTGCATATAGTCCTTTCCGAAGATCGATTCCGATTTTCGGGTTATGCGCCGAAGACGGTCAGCGAGGCGGAGTGCTGTCCTCGAAGCCGACGACGCGCAGTTTCTCGACGAATTCATAGGTGATGCCGACGATGCCGCCGCCGCTTTCATCGTCGCGGAAGCGGCCGACGCTGCGCACCAGCTTGTGGCCGCCAAGCCGGTTGTCGACGCGATAGACGAAATGGAAGCCGACGCCGTGAAGGCTCGCCTCTTCGAAAGTTTGGGCGATCAGGCTGCGGTCCTCCTCGTGGATACGCGACATTAGCTCTGTCAGGTTGATGGGGCCGTCGCTGTAGGGGAGGTCGAAGATCGCGTGGACGTCCTCGCTTGCAAAGAAATGTCCTGTCTCGATATCGATGCGCCAGAAGCCGAAAAGACGATAGGCAGCAAGCATCTGGACAACTTCAGCATCGGTGATGCCGATGTGAGCGCGGGATTGCTCTGTCTTGTTAGTGACGGGCTGTTCGAAGTGAAGAGGCACGATTCCCCCAGATCACGGGACGACGTGCCGACTCTCTTCCGATTCCTCAGTTGATCAGCTTCAATCGAATTGCCTTAGCTACCAACTGGGTGCGGTTGACGCAATCGAGTTTTTTGATCGCGTTCGTCATATAGGCGTTCACCGTATGGTCCGAGAGCGTCAGGATCTGGCCGATTTCGATCGAGGTCTTGCCCTGGGCCGTCCAGCGCACAACTTCTAGTTCTCGGTTCGATAGCGCGTTATGCGCGCATTCCTCGTTGCGCTTGACTGCATTGTATGCATCGAGTGCATGGAGAATGATCATTACCAGCTCGTTGATCTCGCTCTGGCCGAGTGCGGCGCGGTCGCCGCAGAACCAAAAGACCAGGCGCTGGCCGTCGGCTGCAATGCTCGGCATGGCAACGCCTGCCGGAATGGCATGGCGCAGCATCAGGGCGCGCAGTTCGACGGGAAAGGCCTGACCATTGACTGCGTCGTTGAGGTGCCAGGACAGCGGCACAGCGGACTGCCTCAGCCTTAGGCCGAAAGGGCAGCCGCGCATCATGTGGGCGCGGTCGAAATCCCTGATATAGTTGGCCGGAAGCGAGCTCTCGATCAGCAGGGGTTTCAAGAGAAGGTCTTCGGGGGAGGGAGCGTGCATCAGCGTCGCATGCGACAATCCGAAGGCTGTAGAGACCCTGCCGAGCGCCTGCGCAAACAGGCTGCGCGTTCGAGCGGTCGCAAGCTCTGCCGAAAGCAATGACTGTCTTTCAGAGGTAGTCATGTAAGACATTCGTACGCCCCCGGCAGCCTCAATGTTACCGCTATCAAATACAGAAAGTCTGCGGGATGCTAGCCCCAATTAACTTAGGACAAGGCGATTCATTCAAATTGTGAAAAATTAGCCACACGAGATCGCGCTCTGATTGAGTTTCGACTTGCAAAGATAACGTTGCGGTATCTTGAGGCCCTTCGTGACGGCATAGTTATCGCGCCGCGCAGCAGGGCAGGCAGAGAATCACTTGGGAGAGTTCGGGGAGAAGTCCAGTCTTCTCGCACCGATCTACAGGCGGTGGGCTCCAGCGCCTTTCGCTGGAGCAGGTGATCTGCGCGAACACGGCTGCGACGGGTCGCCATGTAAGCCTGATTGTATCGAGAGAACAGGGCTAAGAGGACTGCGGCAGGCGTCGGGTCTCAATCAACTCAGGAAGACCGAGCTCACAAAGGCTGAGCGTGACGAATTCTTACCGAAAATCGAAACCGATTTTCGCGTCGATGCGAGGATTGAAAGTGTTACAGCGTCCTTTGCGCGTCTGAAAAGACGCACAGCGCTGTAAGCGTTGCGGCCGCAAGGTGCAGCACTATTCACACCCCGCCGATATTTCGCTATCTCGATGAAGAGAAAAACAACGGCTCCGCGCCCGCGGATGTCGGACGGGGGAACGTCCATGCCATCCATCAAATCCGATATCGAAATCGCGCGCGCCGCAGCCAAAAAGCCGATCTTCGAGATCGGGGCGAAACTCGGCATTCCGGTCGAGCAGCTCGCTCCCTATGGTCATGACAAGGCAAAGGTCAGCGCTGAGTTCATCGCCGCGCAAGCGGGCAAGAAGGATGGCAAGCTGATCCTCGTCACCGCGATCAATCCGACACCGGCGGGCGAGGGCAAGACGACGACCACCGTCGGGCTCGGCGATGGGCTGAACCGGATCGGCAAGAAAGCCGTTGTCTGCATCCGCGAGGCCTCGCTCGGCCCTTGCTTCGGCGTCAAGGGCGGGGCGGCCGGCGGCGGTTATGCACAGGTCGTGCCGATGGAAGACATCAACCTGCATTTCACCGGCGATTTCCATGCGATCACCTCGGCACATAATCTGCTGGCGGCGATGATCGACAACCACATCTACTGGGGCAACGAAGAGAATATCGACATCCGCCGGATCACCTGGCGGAGGGTGATGGACATGAACGACCGGGCGCTCAGAAGCATGGTCTCCTCGCTCGGCGGTGTCGCCAACGGCTTCCCGCGCCAGGGCGGGTTCGACATCACCGTCGCCTCCGAGGTGATGGCGATCCTCTGCCTCGCCACCAATCTCAAGGATCTGGAGCGGCGGCTCGGCGACATCATCATCGGCTATCGTTTCGACAGGACACCGGTGCATGCGCGCGACCTGAAAGCCGACGGCGCCATGGCGGTGCTCTTGAAAGATGCGATGCAGCCGAACCTGGTACAGACGCTGGAGAACAATCCGGCCTTCGTGCATGGCGGCCCCTTCGCCAACATCGCCCATGGCTGCAACTCGGTGACGGCGACCAAGACGGCGCTGAAGCTTGGCGACTATGTGGTGACGGAAGCGGGCTTCGGCGCCGATCTCGGGGCCGAGAAATTCTTCGACATCAAGTGCCGCAAGGCGGGGCTGAAGCCGGACGCGGCGGTCATCGTCGCGACCGTCCGGGCGCTGAAAATGAATGGCGGGGTGAAGAAGGAAGATCTCGGCACGGAGGATGTCGCGGCGCTGAAAAAGGGCTGCGCCAATCTTGGCCGGCACGTCGCCAATGTGCGCCGGTTCGGCGTGCCCGTCGTCGTGGCGATCAACCATTTCGTCTCGGATACCGAGGCCGAGATCGCGGCAGTCAAGGAATTTGTCTCGAGACTTGGCGCCGAGGCGATCCTCTGCCGTCACTGGGCGCTGGGTTCGGCCGGCATCGAGGACCTGGCGCACAAGGTGGTGGAACTGGCAGAATCCGGGCAGGCGAAATTCCAGCCGCTTTACGGCGATGATCTTTCGCTGTTCGAAAAGATCGAGATCGTCGCCTCGAAGATCTACCATGCCGGCGAGGTGACGGCCGACAAAGCGGTGCGCGACCAGTTGCAGACATGGGAGGAACAGGGCTACGGCAAGCTGCCGATCTGCATGGCGAAGACGCAATATTCCTTCTCTACCGATCCAAACCTGCGCGGCGCGCCGGAAGGCCACATTGTCACCGTGCGGGAGGTGCGGCTTTCCGCGGGAGCGGGCTTCGTCGTCGCCATCACTGGCGAGATCATGACGATGCCCGGCCTGCCGAAATCACCGTCGGCGGAGCGGATTTTCCTGAACGATCAGGGTTATATCGAAGGTTTGTTCTGATCCGGTGACGGCCTACCGGGATGATTAGTGGCAATAGCGATAGCCACCCTTCCTCTCAATCACGTCGAGATGGAAATGCGTCTCATGGGCGACGTCGCTTTCCGGGTCGAGGACGGTGGTGAAATAGAGGCAGCCGGCTGCGCTGACGGTGCGCTGGAAGGCGCCGGTGAGCGTCGGATCCTCGCGGCGGGAGCGGACGGCGACATCCTCACCCTTTTCGAAATGGAAGCTCGCAATGTCGATGGCGTTGCCGCGGGCATGTTCGGAGATCTTGCCGGCTCCAGCGCCGTTGCGCAGGCGGCACATATAGGACGTTGCCTGGTTGACGGTGGTGATGCGGCCCTGCTCCGGCAGGGCGGCGGAAGCCGCCGGGATGACGCTGTCCTTCATCCAACGGGCAAGGGCAAGCGCTGCCGGGCAACGGATCGTCGCCTCCGGCTTCAGTTTGATGCCGGGCAGGGCTTCGGAGACGATGATCGGCTTGTCGATGCCGCAGCCATTGCCGTCGTCGATGCGCGGCGTGTCCTTGAAGACGACGCCCAGGGCCTGAAGCGCAGCCGTGCACTCGGCGTGCTCGGCATCGCTTTCGGGCTCGATCGTCAGATGCTGTTCCTCAAGTGTTTGTGCGGCGGGAGGCTCGTTCTCCTCAGTCGGAGCTTGCGGGTTTTCCTTCCCAGGGGGAAGCGGCGGTCCCTGCATCGGTTTGGCGGGTTCGGTTTTCGGTGCCGCGGGTTCGTTCGGTGTCGATATCCCTGGTTTTTGAGTCTCTGGTTTTTGAATGTCGGGCTTCGGTTCCGGAGTGGGCATTTCTGCTGCCGGCGGCGGTTGCGTGCCTTCGGCATTTGAATCGGGGGTGGGTGCGGACGTGCCCTCGATATCCGGCCTTTGCTGTGGCAGAGGACCGTGAACGGGCAGGCGGGCACCGGCAAGAACGGCGGTTGCGGCGAGAAGGATCGCCAGTATCGCAAGTTTTCTCAACGCATCCGATTCCCTGGTGTCGATAGCTAGGGATAACGCAAGCGAGCGGATTTCGTTGCAATTTCGCAACGTCCGGAGAGGTCATTAAAACTTGATATTTATATTCAACATAAGTCGCCGCTTTATATTGACAATACTCCTCATGTTTTTTATGCGGCAGAAAGAAGGCGGAATTTTGCATCGTCTTCATCCACAAAAGCCCAGCCAGCCCCTCGAGCGTTCGACGCCACGACCAGCCAGCCCGGTAATCATCATTAAGGGGTAGGTTATGATCGTCCGGCATTGGCGTTCGGTTCTATTGGTCTGCACGGCAGCCACAGTTGTACTTGCTGTTTCGCAGTCTTTCGCGCAAAGCGCTCCGGCGACCACGCCGCAAGCCACGGCGAATGACAGCACTGTCCTGCAGAAGATCGTCGTCAAGGGCAAACGCGTGGCGCCGGGCAGCGTCGCCGACACACCGCTGGCGACCGAGATCACCGCCAAGAAGCTGGAAGAGAAGCAGGTTACCGATTTCGACGATATCGGCCGCAGAGTCGATGCAGGCGTGAATTATTCGCGCGCCGATGCGGGCTTCAACCTGCGCGGCCTTTCCGGCGCGCGCATCCTGACCACCATTGACGGCATTCCGATCCCCTATATTTCGAACAGCGCGCGCCAGGGTGCTTTCGCCCTCAGCAACGCCAATGGCGGCGGCGACACCTTCGATTTCGATTCGCTGTCCTCGCTCGACATCGTGCCCGGGGCAGATTCGAGCAAAGGCGGTTCCGGCATGCTCGGCGGTGCCATCGTCCTCAATACGTTGGAGCCGGAGGATCTTATCCCTGAAGGCCGCGACTGGGGCGCGATCGTCAAGTCGACCTATGACAGTGAAGACCGCAGCATTTCCGGCTCGGCGGCTGCAGCCAAGAAGTTCGGCGGCACGTCGATTTTGTTTCAGGGCGGTTACCGCAAGGGTCATGAACGCGACAACATGGGCGACAATGACAGCTACGGTCGTTACCGTACCGAGGCGGATCCGGCTGATTTCGATCAACACAATCTGCTCTTCAAACTGCGTCAGGAGCTGGAAGGCGGGCACCGCATCGGCCTGACTGCCGAGCGTTTCCGTCGTGACCTGCAGACCGACCTGCGTGAACAGCAAGGCACCGGACGCACCTATATGATCGGCAATTACGACGGTCGCGAACTGCGTGGTCGCGATCGTGTATCGCTCGATTATGACTATGAGGCCCAGTCTTCCGACGCATTCTTCAGCAGTGCGCGAGCCTCGCTCTATTGGCTGGATTTGAAGAAGGAATCCGGCAGCAAGGGCCGTACGGCCGCGAATGTGGCCTATGGCCGCAACAACGAGATCGAAAACGAAACCTGGGGCTTCAGCGGCACGGCGACGAAGGATTTCGAATATTCCGGTCTCAGCCACTCCGTTCGCGTTGGCCTCGATGTCGGCGTTTCCAGCTGGAGCCAGTATAGCTGGGCACTTTGCCCGACGCCCACAACATGCCCGGCGCTGAACAACCAGGCGGAAGTGCCCGACGTCGACAGCCAGAACCTTGCGCTAAGCTTCGAAGATAAGATCGAAATCGGCAATACCGGCTTCGCGCTGACGCCCGGCTTCCGCTTCGACTGGTTCAACTACAATCCCTCGACCGGCGGGAGTTTCGCAAGCAATACCGGGCTTACCCGTTTCGGGAACCTGAACGACCGAACGGAAGCCGGCCTGTCGCCAAAGATTCTTACGACATACGACCTGACGCCTGACGTGCAGCTCTACATGCAACTGGCAGTCGGCTTCCGCGCACCCACCGTGGACGAGCTCTACAGCCGCTTCTACAATCCCACGGGCCGCTACGCTCAGCTCGGGAATCCTGATCTGGAACCCGAAATCGGCCGCGGCGTCGAAATCGGTGCTAATTTTGATACGGGCGATTTTACCGGTCGGATTGCGGCGTTCCACACCCGCTACCAGAACTTTATCGAGACGGTGACGAACGTCGATGCGACCGGCTTCACGACGTTCAACTACACGAATGTGTCAGCAGCGGCGATCTCGGGTATTGAAGCCAGCACCGTCAAGACGTTCAACAACGGCATCAATCTGCATGCGTCACTTGCCTATGCCTATGGCAGGAACGAGGATACCGCCCAGCGCCTGCGCTCGGTGGCGCCATTCAAGGCGATCGTTGGCGGCGGTTGGAGCAACGAGAATTTCGGCTTCGATCTTTCTTCTACGCTTTCGGCGGGCATGCTTACTGACCATCTCAATACGCCGGTCACCAACACCGCCGACACGACCTTCGATGCGCCCGGCTACGCGATCGTCGACCTGACCGGCTGGTGGACGCCGGACCAGGTGCCGGGCCTGCGCGTGCAGGCAGGCGTCTACAACATCTTCGACCAGGAATATTTCAACGCGCTCGCCGTGCGCGATGTCAACCTGATCTCGACGGCGTCGCAGCCGCGCGACTGGTATTCCGAGCCCGGCCGCACCTTCAAGCTCTCGCTGACCAAGACCTTCTGATCGCGATCTCGCTTTCAGGACTGGGGATGGGCGGCTTTCGGGCCGCCCTTTTCATTCCCGCATTCGCCTCTTGCGCAATGGCTGATCTCAGGCTAACAATTTTTCCATGATCAAGTCCTTGAACATTGCAGTTTGGTGGTGGGTTCGCTAAGGCGGCCTCGACCAATCGTGTTCAAAGACGACGAGTGAGCCGCCCGAAACTTCGAGGCGGCTTTTTTGTTTTATGGCCGCCTGTCGTCCGGGCCCCGATAACGGAGTGGAACAATGGTAACGATCCTGCGGGATGATGGTGCGGAAATCTACGAGACCAAGGGCGGCATATCAGTCACGCGGCAGCGGCGGGCGATCCCCTATGGCGATGCGGTGTCGTCCTATGTCGACAAGCTCGACGAGCGCCGCGGCGCGGTGTTTTCATCGAATTACGAATATCCGGGCCGCTATACACGCTGGGACACCGCCATCGTCGATCCGCCGCTCGGCATCTCCTCCTTCGGGCGCGACGTCTGGATCGAGGCCTATAATGAACGCGGCGAGGTAATCCTCGGCTTCATGACCGAGCGGCTGAAGACGGTGTCCGACATCGTGCTCGGCGCTTCCTCGGCCCGCCGCCTCGACCTCACCGTCAAAACGCCGGAGCGGGTGTTCACCGAGGAAGAACGCTCGAAGATGCCGACGGTCTTCACTGTGCTGCGCGCCGTCACCGACCTGTTCTATTCGCAGGCGGATGCGAACCTCGGGTTCTACGGCGCCTTCGGATACGACATCGCCTTCCAGTTCGACGCGATCAATCTGAAGCTGACCCGGCCCTCAGACCAGCGCGACATGGTGCTCTATCTGCCGGACGAGATCCTCGTCGTCGACAACTACTCCGCCAAGGCCTGGGTCGACCGTTACGACTTCGAAAAAGGCGGCGTGTCGACCGAGGGTAAGGCCCAAGATATCGCGGTGGAGCCCTTCAAACACACGGATGCCATTCCGCCGAAGAGCGATCACCGGCCGGGCGAATATGCCGAGCTCGTCACCAAGGCGAAGGAAAGTTTCCGCAAGGGCGACCTCTTCGAAGTCGTGCCCGGGCAGAAATTCATAGAGCGCTGCGACAGCAAGCCGTCCGACATTTCAAAGCGGCTGAAGGCGATCAATCCCTCGCCCTATTCCTTCTTCATCAATCTCGGCCATCAGGAATATCTGGTCGGCGCCTCACCTGAAATGTTCGTGCGCGTTTCCGGCCGTCGCATCGAAACCTGCCCGATTTCGGGCACGATCAAGCGCGGCGACGATCCGATCGCCGACAGCGAGCAGATCCTGAAGCTCCTGAATTCGAAGAAGGACGAGTCCGAGCTTACCATGTGCTCTGATGTCGACCGCAACGACAAAAGCCGTGTCTGCGAGCCGGGTTCGGTCAAGGTCATCGGCCGCCGGCAGATCGAGATGTATTCGCGCCTCATCCACACGGTCGACCATATCGAAGGGCGGCTGCGCGACGACATGGACGCCTTCGACGGTTTCCTCAGCCACGCCTGGGCGGTCACTGTCACCGGCGCCCCGAAGCTCTGGGCGATGCGCTTCATCGAGAGCCATGAAAAAAGCCCACGCGCCTGGTATGGCGGGGCGATCGGCATGGTCGGCTTCAACGGCGACATGAACACCGGCCTGACGCTGCGCACCGTGCGCATCAAGGACGGTATCGCCGAGGTGCGTGCTGGCGCGACGCTGCTCAACGATTCCATTCCAGAGGAAGAAGAAGCCGAAACAGAACTGAAGGCCTCCGCCATGCTTTCCGCCATCCGAGACGCCAAGACGGGCAATTCCGGCAGGATCCAGCGCGACGTCGCGAGCGTCGGCAAGGGCGTCAGCATCCTGCTCGTCGATCACGAAGACAGCTTCGTCCACACGCTCGCCAATTATTTCCGCCAGACGGGGGCGACGGTTTCGACCGTGCGCACGCCAGTGCCGGAGGAAATCTTCGACCGGCTGAACCCGGACCTCGTCGTGCTGTCGCCAGGACCTGGAACGCCCAAGGATTTTGACTGCAAGGCGACGATCAAGAAGGCGCGGGCGCGCAACCTGCCAATCTTCGGCGTCTGCCTCGGCCTGCAGGCGCTTGCCGAAGCCTATGGCGGGGAGCTGCGCCATCTGGCGCTGCCGATGCACGGCAAGCCCTCGCGCATCCGCGTGCTGGAGCCTGGCATCGTCTTCTCCGGCCTTGCCAAGGAGGTGACGGTCGGCCGCTACCACTCGATCTTCGCCGATCCCTCGACGCTGCCGCGCGAGTTCATCATCACGGCGGAGAGCGACGACGGCACGATCATGGGTATCGAACACGCCAAGGAACCGATCGCCGCGGTGCAGTTCCATCCGGAGTCGATCATGACGCTCGGTGGCGATGCCGGGATGCGGATGATCGAAAATGTCGTGGCGCATCTCGCGCGCAGGGTGAAGACGAAGGCTGCGTGACGGCAATTTAGCCTGGCCCTCCCTACTGTGGGAAGGGCAAGGCACCAGGCCATCGGGCCGCGACTTGACTTCTTCCGGCAAATCAGAACATTTCAGGAACGATCAATCGGAACCTATCGCCGTGGCCAATGCTGAAAAGTTCATCGTTCTCCCTTACCGCAAGAACCGCGGCAATCTCGTGCCCGGCGAAATGCGCCAGGCATCGAACTCCGTCAGTGCGGAAAAGATCGCTTCGGCGATGGCTGAGCGTTTCGTCGGCGTGGCGGCCTATGCCGTGATCGTCGATGAAGAAACCGGCGACATGTCGTCGCCGCGATTGCTTGCACGATATGGCGAGATTGCCGATCTCAACGCCGCCTGAGCCGCCGTTTTTACCATGGAGACGTCGCTCTACCTGCCGGTCAAAGCTTTCCTGGAGGCGGCTGGTTATGTCGTGAAGGGCGAGGTCGGCGGATGCGATCTCGTCGGCTTGAGCGGTGCCGACCCGCCGGTCGTGGTGGTCTGCGAACTGAAACTCTCCTTCAACCTTGAACTGCTTCTCCAGGCGGTCGACCGCGCGGCGATGAGCGATGAAGTCTGGGTTGCGGCCCGCGTTTCCGCCAAGGGCCGAGGGCGAGAGGCCGACAAACGATACCGCAACCTCTGCCGGCGACTTGGTATCGGCATGCTTGGCATCTCCGATGGCGGCGAGGTCAGCGTCATCGTCAGTTCCGTCTCGCCGATGCCGCGCACCAATCCGAAGCGGCGCTCGCGCCTCGTCAAGGAGCATCAGCGCCGCCGTGGTGATCCCGCCGTCGGTGGCGGCTCGCGGGCGCCGATCATGACCGCCTATCGCCAGCAGGCGTTGCTCTGTGCGTCGGTACTCGATGGGGGGCTCAAGCGGCCGCGAGATATGAAGGCGCTTGTGCCCAACGCCGGCCCGATCCTGCGCGACAACGTCTACGGATGGTTCGAGCGGATAGAAAAGGGTGTTTACGCCCTGACGTCTGCAGGACGGGCTGCTCTTTTGCGCTGGCCGCAGCCTGTCCTTTCCGACCCGGCTCCTTGAGCCGGCGCAGTACCGAGCAACGGGATCGTTCGACGAGGGCTGCTTTCCGGCTACTGCATAACTCCTTAAATCGGAATCGATTTGAGGATAAAATTATGCAGTAATTCAAAATGTTACGGCGTCTTTTGCACGTCCGAAAGGATGCGCGGCGCTGTAAGGTCGGCAACGCTTGTGAACGGCGTGTCATTCCCCTTTGACAAATTCTCCGTCATCGCCCATATCACCCTAGACTGAACCGCCTGCGCGACATTCGCGTGGGCGGTTTTGCGTTTCAACGGCTTGAAAGCTGCAATTCATTCGCAACCGCAGGGGGACGATATGAGTGACAACGGCGATCTTACGGTTCGGAAGCTGGCGATGTGGGGGATTCCGCTGTCGCTCGGCGTCATGGGTCTGAAGATGGCGGCGTGGTGGGTCACCGGGTCGGTGGCGCTGCTGTCGGACGGGCTCGAATCGTCGGTCAATGTCGCCGCCGCCTTCATCGCCTTCTTCGTCATCCGCTACGCGCAGAAGCCGGCCGACCACGACCATCCCTTCGGTCATCACAAGGCGGAATATCTGTCTGCCGTCACCGAGGGCGCGCTGATCGTCGTCGCCGCCCTGCTGATCGTCAACGAAGCGATCGGTTTCCTCGCCGAACCACGCATGCTCGATGCGCCGGTACCCGGCCTCGCGATCAATTTCGCGGCCGGCGTCATCAATGCGATCTGGGCGCGGCTGTTGATCCGGACGGGTCGCCAACACCGCTCGGCGGCGCTGACGGCGGATGGGCAGCACATCATGTCCGATGTGGTGACCTCTGTCGGCGTGCTCGTCGGCCTGCTGCTGGCGCTGGCGACGGGCTATGCGATCTTCGACCCGATGCTCGCCATCCTCGTTGCCGTCAACATCCTCTATCAGGGGTGGAAGGTGATCTCGCAATCGATCGGCGGCCTGATGGACCAGGCGGTCGAGCCGCAGGAGGAGGAGGCGATCAAACAGGCGATCGCTGCCCACGCCGAAGGCTCAATCGGCGTGCACGACCTGAAAACGCGCCGTGCGGGTAAAGTCACCTTCATCGATTTTCACATGGTGGTGCCGGGAGCGATGTCCGTTCGGCAGGCGCATGATATATGCGACCGCCTTGAGGATGCCATCAGGGCGGTGCACGAGGGCGCCACTATCGCAATTCATGTGGAGCCGGAGGGCGAGAAGGCTCACGGCATCCGCGTCAAAGTCGTCAAGGAGGCATGATGCCGAATACCGATGTTTCCAACCTGTCGATGCTGGGTCAGCAAACCGAAACCGCAAGATCGCCGGAAGAGGCAGTGCTTGAGAAAGTGCCGTCCAACCATGCCGGCACCGATTATGTCGTGCGCTTCACCGCGCCGGAATTCACCTCGCTCTGCCCGATGACCGGGCAGCCGGATTTCGCCCATATCGTTATCGACTACATTCCGGGCGAATGGCTGGTGGAATCGAAGTCGCTGAAGCTCTTCCTGCATTCCTTCCGCAATCACGGCGCTTTCCACGAGGATTGCTCCGTCTACATCGCCAAGCGCATCGTCGAGCTGCTCGATCCGAGGTGGCTGAGGATCGGTGCCTACTGGTATCCGCGCGGCGGCATTCCGATCGATGTCTTCTGGCAGACGGGCACACCGCCGGAGGGGGTATGGCTGCCGGAGCAGGGCGTCGCCACCTACCGCGGCCGTGGGTGAGCCGCGGTCGGGCGCAGCCCGAGCAATCGATCCAGTGAATCGATTGCAGCGGCGAACGCCCTGAGCTTAGAGCGAAGGGCCGGGCAACGGCAACCGCTGCCCATCTCTACCCGCTAGATCTCACACATCCGTAACATCGTCGCCGGACGAGTCGTCGGTGGAATCGTCGCTGTCGTCGTAATCGGCCTGCTGCAGGTTGGCGTCGTTATCATCGTCTGTGTTGTCGGAGGCCTGGCGGGTGTCATCATTGCCGTAATAATTGTTGATGACGGTTTCCTCGGTGGGCGCGCTGGCATTGCCGAAGGGATTGGCGCCGAAGGGCGAGCCCCAGCCGAGCGAGGACATGTGGTTGCCGAAGATGCCGCTCAGCGAGTTGGCAAGCAGCATGCCGCCGGCGACACCCGCCGCCGTGCCGAGCGCGCCATGTAGGAAGCTGCCGCCGGCAGACGGCGCCGAGACCTGCTGGGTCCAGGGGCCGGTCGGCTGTTGCGGCGGTTGGCGGACATCGCGGTCGTAGCCGCGGGAATCGTCATAGCCGCGGGACTGCTGGCCCCAGGGACCGGAATTGGAAAGGCCAGGGTTGGAGGGGACTGGGGCCGGTTGCTGCGTCTGGGTATTGCCGAAGATCGAGCTCAGAAAGCCGCCACCCTGCTCGGCCTGGCGGTGCTCGCTCTCGCCGGCTTCCAGCTGGCGGACACGCTCTTCGAGTTCCTTGATGTGGTTGGCCGCCGCCTCCAGCCCCTTTTCTTGAACGATGACGGCCTGGGCCAGATAATAGGTGGCGGAGGGCTGTTCGCGCGTCGCCTGGTCGATCAGGGCTTCGGCCTCGCGATCGCGCGGTGTGGCCGCGGCGGTGCGTACGCGGTCGAAGAGGGCGGTCAGCAATTGGCGTTCTTCGGGTGACATTGTCCTGCCTCCTAATGATCTAGAGCGCCGCGCGTCCGACAGGACGCGCTAAGGACGCTCTATCAATTTAAAACTGCGCATAATCCTCTCCGACAATCGATTCGATTGTCGGGATTATGCGCTGGCGGCGTTTGCCGCGTGAGGCTGAGGTAGGAACCGATTTGGGCTTTTCAAAGCCTTTCGCCGTTACAATTCAGTAAGGCTTGCAGAACGGCGCGCGGCTTCTTAAGGATATCTCCATCGCTTCGGTGCCTTGTGTTTTTCCCGCATTGTTTTAGGCATTGAGTCGCACTATGTGCGAGGAACCCGAATTCATCTCCAAGAGGTTCGAATGAACGACGAAGACCAGGACGACAAGACGAAGGAACTGCCGCTCGGCAAGGAAACGGAGGCGAATCTTTTCAAGTCGCGTTCGATCTTCATCTACGGACCGATCAATCAGGAATTGGCGCAGAAGGTCTGCTCGCAGCTCGTGGCGCTTGCCGCGGCCAGCGACGAGGACATTCGCATCTATGTCAATTCGCCCGGCGGCCACGTCGAATCCGGCGATTCCATCCATGACATGATCAAGTTCATCAAGCCGAAGGTCTGGATGATCGGCACCGGTTGGGTCGCCTCCGCCGGCGCGCTGATCTATGTCGCCACTCCGAAGGAGCGGCGCCTGTGCCTGCCGAACACGCGCTTCCTGCTGCATCAGCCCTCCGGCGGCACGCGCGGCATGGCATCCGACATCGAAATCCAGGCGCGCGAAATCATCAAGATGAACGAGCGCCTGAACAGGATCATGGCAGAGGCCACCGGCCAGCCGCTCGACAAGATCGACAAGGATACGGATCGCGACTATTGGCTTTCGGCCGAAGAGGCGAAGGACTATGGCCTCGTTTCACGGATCGTGACGTCGCAAGCCGAGATCTAAGTTTTTCTCAGCCAAGGCTGCCGAGAACCCGCCCTTGCCTGCCGATCGCAGGCGAGGGCGCTTTGTTTTCGGATAAGGCTTGAACGGAGATGGTCTCCTATCGACAAGGTCTGAACGGAAAGCACAGAATCCGGACTTGCGCCTGCGGCAACCATCATGCTCCATGCGCCATTCCAGCAGCCCACGAGTCCTGCCATGCTTAAAGATTTTTCCGTCCAGGCCCTATTCATGGGGCTGCTGACTGCCTTCGTCGGTTCTGCCAGCTCCTTCGCCGTCGTGTTGCACGGGCTGCAGGCGGTCGGCGCCACGGACGTACAGGCGGCTTCGGGGCTGATGGCATTGTCGATTTCCATGGGCATCTGCGCGATCGTGCTGAGTGCTGTGACCCGATTGCCGGTCAGCATCGCCTGGTCGACACCGGGTGCCGCGCTGCTGGCAAGCACCGGGGCGATCGAGGGCGGCTTCAATGCGGCGGTCGGAGCATTCCTGATCTGTGCTGCGCTGATTATCGTTGCGGGACTGTTCAAGCCGCTCGGGCGAGCGGTTGCCGCCATTCCGGCGCCACTCGCCAATGCGATGCTTGCCGGCGTGCTGATCGGCCTGTGTTTCGCGCCGGTGAAGGCGATCGGCTTCAATCCGCTGTTCGGCCTACCGATTGTCGTCGCCTGGATCATCGTCGGCGCCTTCAAGCGGCTCTGGGCGGTGCCGGCAGCACTCGCGGCTTTCGTGCTGGTGCTCGCCTTCGGCGTCGATATCCCCGACGGTGCGCTCGGCTCGCTGGAGCAGTCGCTGGTGCCAACGGCGGAGTTTGTCCGACCGGTGTTCAATCTCGCCGGCCTCGTCTCGATCGCGCTGCCGCTCTTCATCGTCACGATGGCTTCGCAGAACATTCCCGGTATCGCGGTGCTGAAGGTCAACCACTACGATCCAAAGCCCGGTCCGCTCTTTGCCGTCACCGGCTTCTTCTCGCTGCTGTCGGCGCCGTTCGGCGGCCACGCGGTCAATCTGGCGGCCATCACCGCGGCAATGTGCGCCGGACAGGACGCCCATGCCGATCCGAAGCGGCGCTATTGGGCGTCCCTGATCGCCGGCGTCGGCTATATCATTCTCGGGCTGCTTGCCGGCGCGGTGACGGCCTTCGTCGCGCTGGCGCCTTCCATCCTGATCGAGGCGGTGGCGGGGCTGGCGCTGGTCGGTGCTTTCTCGTCCTCGGCGATGTCGGCCTTCCAGGCGCCGGACTCGCGCGAGGCGGCGGCGATCACCTTCCTCGTCACCGCCTCCGGCGTTTCCTTCGGCGGCATTTCCGGCGCCTTCTGGGGCCTGATCGCGGGTGGGCTGATACTGGCGTTGTCGCGGCTGGTGAAGATTTGGAAAGACCGAGCTCAGTCGAGGTAACCGAAGGTCATTGTGCTCTCCAAATGCCGGATCCGGGCGCTTTCAAGCAGCTCCGCCGGCAATAAGTGCGCAGTTCGTCGATTGTTGGCGGCGACCAAAAGCCGGGCAAGGACTTGCCAGCATCACCGCCCGAGGCTATAAGCGCGGTCATGAAGACCACTGGCGCCAGAATTTCTGACTCGATTGCACGCGGCCGTATCGCCCTGCGTGACAATACGCGCGCCTTGACCTCGCTTCTTCTCCTCGGCCTTACGCGCGGTTGCCGGGTCCTTTGAGGAGCGCCCGGCGGCCGAAAGCCCGCCCGGCCATCGCTCCTCGCGACTCACTTTCAAAATTCACCTAACGACCGACAGGGTCCGCATTTGTTTATCGCCAAGCCCGACGTGATCGGCTAAGAGCGGGCAAATGCCGGGACGAGGAGACGATACAATGGACGCGAAAACGCAATCCTCCGAGGATAAGATGGCCTCCGTGAATAACATGGCCTCCACAAACAAGACGGCCCTTGCAAAAGGCATGCCCGACGCCGCGGTAAAATACCGAGCCTACCCGCAGGTGAATATTCCCGACCGCACATGGCCGACGAAGACCATTACCAAGGCACCGGTCTGGTGCTCGGTCGACCTGCGCGACGGCAACCAGGCGCTCGTCGACCCGATGGGCCACGATCGCAAGGCGCGGATGTTCCACCTGCTGATCGAGATGGGCTTCAAGGAAATCGAGATCGGTTTCCCCTCGGCTTCGCAGACCGATTTCGACTTTGCCCGCTGGTGCGTGGAGGAGGGCAATGTGCCCGATGACGTCTCGCTGCAGGTGTTGGTGCAGTGCCGCCCGGAACTCATCACCCGCACCTTCGAAGCACTGGAAGGCGCAAATCGGCCGATCGTGCATTTCTACAATTCCACCAGCGAGTTGCAGCGCCGCGTCGTCTTCGCCAAGGATGTGCAGGGCATCAAGCAGATCGCCGTCGATGCCGCCAAGATGATCACCGATATGGCCACGAAGGCGGGCGGCGGTTACCGTTTTGAATATTCGCCGGAGAGCTTTACCGGCACGGAACTCGATGTGGCGCTGGAGATCTGCAACGCCGTCATTGAGGTCGTCAAGCCGACGCCCGATAACAAGCTGATCATCAACCTGCCATCCACCGTCGAGATGGCGACGCCGAACGTCTATGCCGACCAGATCGAATGGATGTGCCGCAACCTCGACAATCGCGAGAACCTGATCGTTTCCCTGCATCCGCATAACGATCGCGGCACCGGCATTGCCGCTGCCGAACTGGCACTGCTCGCAGGTGCCGACCGCGTCGAAGGCACGCTGTTCGGCAATGGCGAGCGCACCGGCAATGTCGACATGGTGACGATGGCGCTGAACATGTTCACGCAAGGCGTCGATCCCGAGATCGATTGCTCGAATATCGAACGCATCAAGGAAGTGTTCGAATATTCGAACCAGATGGTGATCGGCGAGCGTCATCCCTATGTCGGCGAACTGGTCTATACGGCCTTCTCCGGCTCGCATCAGGATGCGATCAACAAGGGTATGAAGGCAGCACAGGTTGCCAACCATCCCGTGTGGGAAGTGCCGTACCTGCCGATTGATCCGCGCGATGTCGGTCGTTCCTACGAGGCGATCATCCGCATCAACTCTCAGTCCGGCAAGGGCGGCATCGCCTATATCCTGCAGCAGGATTACGGGCTGAACCTGCCGCGCAACCTGCAGGTGGAATTCCGCGAAGAGATCCAGCGCATCACCGACGTAGAGGGCAAGGAGCTTCCGTCCCGGCGCATCTACGACCGCTTCATCGAGCGCTACGTGACGCAGCCGGAAGGCCGCCTGCGCTTCGTCGACCATCACACCTATCCTGACACTGAGCACAAGGGCCAGCGGATCGTCGCAGCCGAGATCACCGACAATGGGGAGATCAAGCGCATCGAAGGGCGCGGCAACGGCCCGATCGACGGCTTCATCAACGCGCTGTCGCATTATCTCGGCATCGAGATGTCGGTCGAGGACTATTCCGAGCATTCGCTCCAGCATGGCTCGAACGCGGCGGCGATCTCCTATGTCGAGACCTCCTATCCCGGCGGCAAACTCTTCGGCGCCGGCATCAATACCAACATCGTCGCGGCATCGCTGGAAGCGATCGTCTCGGCCGCCAACCGTGTGCTCGACGTGAAGGCCGGCAAGGCCTGATCTTAAAAGGACTCAGGCCGCGACCGCACCACTGCATAATTCCTTAAATCGGAATCGATTTAAGGATAAAATTATGTAGTAATTCAAAGTGTTACAGCGCCTTATGCGCGTCTGAAAAGAGGCGCGGTGCTGTAGCGCGGCGCGGCCTGACGATGCAGTCGGCGATTTTGTCGGCTTCGTTTCGCGCTTCGGCGTGGCGTTGGCCCCATTGGCAGAGCGCCAGCAGCACCGGTTCGAGCTGGAGGCCGAGTTCGGTCGCGTTGTATTCGACGCGAGCAGGGACTTCGGCGAAGATCTGGCGGGCGACCAGCCCGTGCTCCTCCATCTCGCGCAGCTGCTGGATCAGAACCTTCTGGGTAATGGCGGGCATCATCCGCTTCAACTCCGACAGACGCTTCGGACCGGAGAAGACGTAATAGAGGATAACCGGCTTCCAGCGCCCCGAGATCACCTTCAGCGCCCGCTCGACCGGCAGTTCGGGGAGTCTTTTCATCGGCTCAGCCATGGTCACCTCCTGGTGGGTAGGGCACGAAAGAGTTTGTATTTTCATCTGATATTCTATTGCTAAACCTGCCCCACGCCAATCAGACGTGAGGTTCACCTGCCATGAAAGCCGTCCAATTTACTCGCTTCGGTCCGCCCGATGTCCTCGAGCTCGTGGAACTGCCGGTCCCCGAGCCGGGGCCGGGCGAGGTGCTCGTCCGCGTCCATGCGGCGGGCGTCAACTTCTTCGAGGTCTTGATGCGGGCCGACCGTTATGCCGTGACGCCCAACCTGCCGATGTTTCCCGGTATCGAGGTCGCGGGTACGATCGAGCGAGCAGGGCCTGGTGCCGACCGCTCGCTCATTGGCACGCGGGTTGCCGTTCCTCTCTTTGCGATCGGGCGCGGTTCGGGCGGTTATGCCGAATTCGTCGCGGTCGATGGCGGCGCGGTGGTGCAACTGCCCGATGCGGTCTCCTTCGAGGCGGCTGCCGCGCTGATGGTGCAGGGGTTGACGGCGCTGCACCTGCTACGCCGCAGTCCGGTGAAAGGCAAAATCGTTCTCGTCAATGCGGCAGCCGGCGGTGTCGGGTCGCTGCTGGCGCAGCTGGCGAGACGTGACGCAGCGAGCTTGGTGATCGCGGCGGCGAGCAGCAACGAGAAGAGGGGGCTTGCCCTATCTCTCGGCGCCGATCATGCGGTCGATTATACGGCGCCTGCCTGGCAGGAGGACATCAAGAGGCTGACCGGAGGGCTCGGTGCGGATATCATCTATGAGACGGTCGGCGGCGCGTTTTCAAGGGCGGCGCTCGATGCGCTGGCGCCTTGCGGCGAGCTGGTGCTGGTGGCGATGGGGCGGTTCGGGCTTGAGACGGCCGATATCGAGCGCATGCTTGGTGACAATCAGTCAATCAAGGGATTTTCGCTGTTGCCGCTGCTGACGTCCCAGGGTGTGCGGGAGGATCTTGCCGAACTCTTCGAGTTTGCCGCGGCGGGCGCCCTGACGGTTATCGACGGCGGTCGTTTCCCACTGCATCAAGCGGCGGAAGCGCATCGCGCCATCGAAGGGCGGAGGGCAGTCGGCAAGGTGGTGCTGGTGCCTTAAATCAAAGAGGGCGAGCACGACGTGGTGCGAAAACCGCTCGACGTCATGCTCCGTCAATCAGATCGCCGTGGCGATCTCCATGGCGAGCTGTCCGAGGGTTGCCTCGGCGGAGGGGCCGGCAAGCACATAGGAGGTGCCGGCATTGTGCCAGGTCACGAGGCCGATCTCGTCCTTGATCGTTTCCTTGAAGTCGTCGGTCTCGGGTGGCTGCGCGTCCTTGCGGAAACAGATGGAGATAACGTCGCCGTCGGCGTTGGAATAAACGAGCTGCCCGACAGGGCGGCTGTCGCCGAGGATGACACGCGCGCCTTGGAAGGTCCAGGCTTCGGCGCTGAGATCAGGCACGCGGAAGGGCACGCCGATCGCGGTCGTCAGCCAGCTGGAGATTTCCTCGGCCTGCGAGGCGGGCACTTCGACGAGATGGCGGGGCTGGCGGATGAGCAGGCGCTGATAGGCGGTGACGTCGCCCAGCCAGTCGTTGGTATTGGTCGGTGCCGTATTGGTGGTGGCCATGGTGGCGATCTCGTCGGCATCGGGGCCCGCGCCCACGAAATAGCCGATGCCGCATCCGACGACGAAGAGGATGAGGGCGGCGGCCAACGCCTGCGGGCCGCTCGGCGCCAGTTTCACCTGCGGACGCATGGCGCGCTGGGCGATCGGCGTTTTCGGCGGCTGTGTGCTCTTGATGGAGCGGACGAGGGCGAGCGGCACCGGCTCCTTCAGGATATCGTCGAGGCGGCGGCGGCCAAAATCGGCGCCGTGACGGAGCTTCTCATGTAGCCGGCGCGCATTCTCGTCACTTGCCAGACGCTGTTCCAGTTCGTGCCGCTGTTCGGGCGAGACTTCGCCGTCGAGAAGGGCGGTGAGCTGGGCCTCGAGCGGCAATTTCCTAAAATCGAGCAAATTCAGTACCTGTGGATCGGGTGAGTGCCGGCAAGCCCGGCGAAATGCAGCCTCGCGATGGCGAGCTGAGAGACGACGTTTGCCACCGGAATGCCCATGATGTCGGCCGCCTGCTGGTAGCTGTGGCCTTCGACGTCGACGAGCAGGAACATGCTGGAAACGCCATCCGGCATATCGGAAATTATGTGATGGATGGTGTCGGGATCGACCGCAGCCGAGCGTTCGCGCGCGGCCTCGCGAATATCGGTGACGTTGCCGCGGACGGAAGCCTTCGGCTTGCGCTTGCGGTTGTCGTCGGTCCATTGCTGGCGGGCAAGCGTGTAAATCCAGCTTTCCAGCCGGCCTTCGCCGCTCCATTGATGACCTTTGGAAATGGCGCGCTGACAGACGGCCTGAACGAGTTCATCGGCCACGGCAACCTCACCCGCGAGCGTGATCGCGAAGCGGCGAAGGCGGGGCAGGAGGCCGACGAGATCACGCCGGAGATCGATGGTCGTTGCGGGCTGACGCATTGTCTATCCAAGAAGCATTCACAATGGTTTCGCGGACGAAGGGTTCGCCGTCGGGCGCGAAACCGACTTTATCGACGCCGTCGATGCATGTGCTTTATGAAACAAGTCTCCTGCACTTCGCAAGCATCCGGTCGTCTTCATCCCTCTTTCCCAAGGGATTTTCGTATTGTGGTCCGTAAAGCTTGCGTCAATATGTCTTGTAGCCGTTCAAGCTTTGCAGCAGGGAGCGATAGGCCCAGGTGCCTTCGCCGCCGCGATCACGGATTTCGACAAGCTGGACGCGGGCGCCCTGAATGTCTCCCTGTTCCACCAGCGCCATGCCCATATAGGAGCGGGCGAGGATATAATTCTCATCCGCCTGCAGCGCCTTGCGGTAGTAGGACATGCCGAGCTCCATGCGGCCGGCCTTGCGGTTGGCGTAGCCGAGATAGTTCAGGACGCGCGGGTCGTTCTGGTTGCGAGCGAGATTGAGCACCGTGATGGCGTTGTCATACTGCCCGGCATAGGCAAACTCGCGGGCGAACTGATAGAGATCGTCGTCGTTGAAGCTGCTCTTCTTCGGGTTGACACATTCCTTCTTGGCCTTGTCCCAGACCTTGCCGCCGGTGCAGGTCTTGGTCGTCTGGGTCTTCGGCGGCGGATTGGTGTCATCGTTGCTGTCGCCGGCCGCAAAAGCGGCCGTGGCGATGCCGAAGGCAAAGCCGGCGGCAAGCGAAAGTCTGGACAGGTAACGGAAAGAAGAAGTCATCGGCGCGCTCCATTCTCAGGCAATGCAGTTGCTCGGATTGTACGCTTACCACTAAAAATACCAAGAGGGTAAGCAACCTCCATGGCAAATGTTGCGACGGTGGCCCGATGTCCTCGCAGATCGATTCAAGTGCTGCATAAAAAGCGTTCAGAGGTGACGCTAAGGCGCGAAAATATCGGCACTTTCCGGCATCACCGCGTCGCCGGCCCTGTTGAGGCTGAAGCGCTCGCCGCTGAGCTCCCAGGCGCCAGGAGAGCCGTCGATGGAGAAGAGGTTGTAGGCGGCGGGCGGCTTGACGCTACCCGGTCCCTGCGAGGCTGAGGCAATGCCGACGACCGGCACCGGCTGCACCTGGCCGCGCAGCCAATGCAGCGTGTTCAGGTGCGTGTGGCCGTGCAGCACGAGTTCGGCGCCGCCCGTCGAAATCACGGCGGCGAAGCGGCGGATGCCGATCATCCGTTTGTAGAAGGCCGTGGCGCCGCGGATCGGCGGATGATGGATCATGACAACGCGGAAGAGCCCGGCCTCCCCAGCCGCGCGCAACATGTTGACAGTATCGCGAGCCTGTCGCGCGCCGAAAAAGCCGGAGGCGGCGAAGGGAGGAGTGGCGACCGCCGTCGAACAGCCGACAATCGCGACTTTGCCGCGAACACGCAGATAAGGGAAGATATGGCGGTCGTCCTGCCATTGCGGCGGAGCCAGATCGCCGCGGACATAATCATACCAGGCGCGCATCGACTTCTCATAGGCGCCTGGTACATAGGCGTCATGATTGCCGGGAACGACTGACGTGTTCGCGGGATCGCCGAACGCGCGCAGCCATGCAGCGGCGGCGCGAATCTCAATTCCGCTCGCCAGATTGACGAGGTCGCCGGTGACGGCCAGGTGATCGGCCTGGTGGGCGCGGATGTCGTCGAGCAGCAGATCCAACGTGCTGCCGAAAAGGTGCTTGCGTCGATTTCGATGCCAGTTCACAAAGCCTGTTATGCGTTTTGAAAACAGCTCTTGAATGGAAAGACTGGGCAGCGGCCCGAGGTGGACGTCGGAGATATGCGCGAGCTTGAACATGTTACGAGACATAGACCAGCTTATTGACAAATCAAACACATCGGGCGCGATGAAGAGCTGAAACGGAGTGATAGTGGATAACGAGAACCGGCCCGTTCACATGAGGCTGGCATTGCGCCTGCTGCATGTCTATTTCAGTTTCGTCCGCAGCATGACCGTGGGCGTGCGGGCCGCTTGTTTCGATGCAGACGGACGCATCTTTCTCGTGCGCCACAGCTATGTCGGCGGCTGGCATATGCCAGGCGGCGGGCTGGAGCGCAACGAGACGGTCGAGGAAGCGCTTGCCAAGGAATTGCGCGAGGAGGGCAACCTTAGGATCATCGGCAAGCCGCAGCTGATCCAGGTCTATTTCAATACCACCACCACAAGGCGCGACCATGTCGTCTTCTACCGGGCAATCGTCGAGCAGACGGCGCCGCGGCCGCCGGACTGGGAGATATCCGACAGCGGCTTCTTTTCCCTCGACGGCCTGCCTGAGGGCACGACCAAGGCGACGCATCGCCGTCTCGCGGAGCTTCGCGGCGAGCGGGAGCCCGACCACCGCTGGTGAACCTCAGGCGGCGGCAAGCGCATAATTTCTTAGATCGGAATCGATTTAGGGATAAAATTATGCAGCAACTCAAAATTCTACAGCGTCCTTTGCACGTCTAAAAGGGCGCGCGGCGCTGTCGCACGGCCGTGCGGACTGCTGAGATCGAGCGCCGGGCCGACGGGAACGATGCCGGTCGGATTGATCGTCTCGTGGCTGCGATAATAGTGCTGCTTGATGTGGTTGAGGTTCACCGTCTCGGCAACGCCTGCGGTTTGGTACAGGTCTCGCAGATAGCCGGGCAGGTTGCGGTAGTCGGCAATGCGGCGGATGTTGCACTTGAAATGGCCGACATAGACGGCGTCGAAGCGCACCAGCGTGGTGAACAGGCGCCAGTCAGCCTCGGTCTGGCGGTTGCCGAAGAGGTAGCGGCCCTTGCCGAGGCGTTCATCGAGCATGTCGAGCGTTTCGAACAGCTTGCCGACGTTTTCTTCATAGGCTTGCTGGGTGGTGGCAAAGCCGGCCTTGTAGACGCCGTTGTTGACGGTGTCGTACACGGTGGCGTTCAGAGCATCGATTTCGGAGCGAAGGTCCTCGGGATAGTAATCGACCTTCGAGCCGGTCAACCCATCGAAGGCGCTGTTGAACATGCGGATGATTTCGGCGGATTCGTTGCTGACAATCGTGCCGGTTTTCTTGTCCCAGAGGACGGGAACGGTGACGCGGCCGGAATAGTGCGGATCGGCCCTGACGTAGATCTGCCAGAGCGTGGCTGCGTCGAAGAGGTGGTCGCCGGTGGCACCGTCGCCGACCTTGAACTCCCAGCCGTTTTCGACCATCAGCGGATCAACGACCGAGACCGAAATCAGCTCTTCCAGCTTCTTCAGCTTGCGGAAAATCAACGTGCGGTGCGCCCAGGGACAGGCGAGCGAGACATAGAGATGGTAACGCCCGGCCTCGGCCTTGAAGCCGCCGCTGCCCGAAGGGCCGGCCTCACCGTCCGATGTCACCCAGTTGCGGAACTGCGAGGGCTGCCGCTTGAAATGGCCCTTGCTCTCCTTCGTGTCGTACCAGACGTCATGCCAGACGCCATCCACCAGCATTCCCATGGTCTTCATTCCCTTGATTGCGTGTTGGAACGGAAGATATCGCAGATGGCAGGGCTTTACAGGCGACAAAGATTGAACAGTGCGTCACGTCGCGCATTTTGCGTTGGACGGCGGAAATTTTTCCTGCTATCGGCGTTTTCACGATTTTCGGACCCGTGCCTGATGTTCATTTCCAGAAACCCGCGACGACGCTGATGCTCCCGAACGCCCAAGGCGTGTTCGAGACCCATCAATCTGTCCATCCGGTTTCTGTCATCATGTACAAGCACGATCTCGTCTACCTCACTGAAGACGCGTCTCATGACGCCGCCATCGAACACATCAACGAAGAAGCCTTCGGTCCGGGCCGCTTCACGCGCGCTGCTGCGCGCATCCGTGAGCAGGGGCCGCACGATCTGTCGCTCTCCTTCATCTGCACCGATAACGGTGAGACGATCGCCTCCGTGCGTATGACGCCGGTACTGGCCGGCACGGTGAAGGGCCATCTGCTCGGCCCGCTCGCCGTCCGCCCCTCCCACAAGAACAAGGGCATCGGCCGGGAACTGGTGCGGATCGCGGTGGAGGCGGCAAGGCGCAAGGGCTCGGAAGCCGTCATCCTCGTCGGCGACCCGCCCTATTACGGCCCGCTCGGTTTCGAGAAGGTCGCCTACAATGCGCTTTCTTTTCCAGGCCCGGTCGATCCTGGTCGTGTGCTTGTCGTTCCGATTGCCGAGGGCGTGCAGGCGCGGCTGAAGGGCACGATCGCTTGGCGTGAATGATTTAGAGCGCCGTGCGTCCTTTCGGACGCACAAAGGACGCTCTAACTCTTTCAACCCTCGCATCGTGCTTTCGGAAAATCGATTCCGATTTTCGGGCCATCCGCTAGAGGCTTTTCCGGAGGAAGCTGCGCGTGCGCCCTTCCGGGAAATCCTCAAGCTCCCCGAAGACCTCATAACCCTGGCGCATATAGGCGCGCAGAGCCTGCGGGTTGAACGTGTCGATCCAGGCGCCGCGGCATCCCCGGGCTCTCGCCTCTTCTTCCGCCTTTGCGAGGATATTGCCTGATATACCGGTGCCGCGCAGTGTATCGGGAATGTAGAGCATCTGGGTGAAAAGCCAGCCCCAGGCGGTAAAGCCGGAAAGACCGCCCGTCACCTTGCCGTCGGTATCGCGGATGAGGACCGCAAGCGGCCGGCGATCCGAGGGGCCGACATCGCTATCGTTGAAGGCCGAGAGCGCATCGGTGATCACTGCCAGTTCCTCCGGTGAGGGCGAGGCGGTGAGCTCGAATTCCGGCATGAGACTAGCGCCCTTCGCGCCACCACATGGCGCCGAAGGCGAGCAGCAGGATGCCGACGCCGGCGAAACCGGCAAAGAGCGGCAGCGTGTTGATGCCCTTCAAGACGGTCTCGCTGGTCATGCGGATCATCATGCGATCGTTGTCGGAGACGCGCACCTGGCCGCGCACTGGCAGGATCGGCGGCACCGAGATCGCGCCATTTGCATTGGAGACGCGCGCGACGAGACCTTTGCTTCTGTCGGCGACCGGTTTCAGCACATCGGTCGTCGAAATCATCGCCTTGAATTCCGGTGCGTCGACGGCGCCGATATGGACAAGCGTCGACAGCTTGCCGTTGCGGATTTCGAAGAGGCCGATTTCGTCCATCCTTTTCTCGGCCTTGTAAAGGCCCGGTTCGGACTGGGTAAGCGGCAGGGTTTCGGTCTTGCCGGAGGGATAACGCACGGTGGCGTTGCCGGGATTGTCGCCGATCGTCTGGCGCGTGACCTCAAGGGTCCGGCCGGAGGCGCGCGCCGTCAGCGCTTCTTCCTCGAGCGCCGGCTCCTTCATCAGCCAATGGGCGATACGGCGATAGAGCGAAACGTTCGGACCGCCGCCTTCGAAGCCACGCGCCCAGAGCCAGCCCTGATCGGAAAGCAGCATGGCGACGCGGCCCTGGCCGGCGCGGTTCAGCACGAGCAGCGGGTGATTGTCGGCACCAAGCATAATCGTCTCGCCCTGCGGCCGGTCGACATCGACGCTGCGGAACCAGCGGCCCCAATGCGGCGGGTCCTCGCCCGACCCGTCAAGGCCGCGCGTGACGGGATGTTTGCGGCCTTCCTCGGAGAGGCGCGGATAGAAGGCCTTTTCGATCATCTCTCCGGTGGGCGTTGCCGGCAGGACCGAGGAAAGTGGCGTCAGTGCAATGGAATCGGGGCCAGCGTGCTCGGGACCGGCAGCGATCAGCAGCGCGCCGCCGTTGTCGACATATTGCGCGATGTAGTCGTAATAGAGCAGCGGCAGCACGCCGCGGTGTTGGTAGCGATCAAAGATGATCAGGTCGAAATCCTTGATCTTGTCGACGAAGAGCTCACGCGTCGGGAAGGCGATTAGCGACAGCTCGTTGATCGGCGTGCCGTCCTGTTTTTCCGGCGGACGCAGGATGGTGAAGTGGACGAGATCGACCGACGCATCGGATTTCAGCAGGTTGCGCCAGGCGCGCTCGCCGGCATGCGGCTCGCCGGAAACGAGCAGGACGCGGAGATTCTGGCGGATGCCGTCGATGACGTGGACGGCACGGTTGTTGGCGGTGGTGACTTCGCCGGGCAGGGCTGCGACCGAGAATTCGAGCACATTGCTACCGCCACCCGGCACCTTGAAGGAGAAGGGCGTATCCTGCCCGGGTGTCGCCTGCAGAGTGGCGATCTCGTCACCATTCAGCTTCACCGTGACATCGGCCGTGCCGCCGGGGCTCGGGCCATCGTCGAAGACGCGCAAGATCACCTGCTGCTCTTCGTTGACGATGCCGAAGCGCGGCCCCTTGATGACTTCGATGCGGCGATCGAATTCGTTGGCCTTGCCGGTTACGAGGCCATGGATCGGCGCGTCGAAACCGAGCGCCTGATTGGCGGCCGGAACATCATGGACTTCACCGTCGGTCAGCATGATGGCGCCGCCGATACGGGCGGGCGGGACATCGGCAATGTTGGCCGACAGCGCGTCGAACAGGCGCGTGGACGGCACGTCGGAATTGACGTCGCCTTCGACATCGACGAAGCGGGGTTCTATCTGGGGGAAGCGGGCGAGCTGTCCTTTGAGGGCGGCAAGCGCATCGTCGGTCATCTTGACGCGATCGGGCGTCTGCTGGCTCTGGCTTCGATCGACAAGAACGGGGACGATCGTCGACAACTGATCCCTGTCCTCCTGCAGGAGCACAGGATTGGCAAGCGCGGCCAGCATGGCGAGTGCTGCCAGCGTTCTGATCCAGGCGCCGCGGATGCCGCGCCAGATCGCGAAGACGGCGATGATCGTGCTGACAGCAGCCAGTGCGGCCAAAACAGGCCAAGGCAGGAAGGGTGAAAAGTCGAACGTCATCTCATTGTCCTAACCGTTCGAGGAGGTCGGGAACATGGACCTGGTCGGTCTTGTAGTTGCCGGTCAGCATATACATCATGATGTTGACACCGGAACGGTAGGCATATTCGCGCTGCGTTTCATCCGACGGCACGGTCGGCAGTATCGGTACGCCGTTGTCGTCGATCGCCCAAGCGCCGGCGAAATCATTGCCGGTGATCAGGATCGGCGAAACGCCGTCGGCTGTCGCCGCCGATTTTTCGCTCGGCCCCTGACCGCCCTGCCGGGACTCGATCCAGAGGGGGCTGCCGGTATAACGACCGGGAAAGCTCGACAGGAGGTAGAAGGACTTCGTCAGCACATGGTCTGATGGTACCGGTTCGAGCGCCGGAATATCGAGATTGGCGAGGATTGCCTGCAGCCTCTCACCGTTGGCGCTGACATTGCCGCCATTGTCCAATGCGCTGATCTGATCGCGCGTATCGAAAAGCACGGTGCCGCCATTGCGCATATAGGCGTCGATACGGCTGATCGCCGCCGTCGACGGCATCGGCGCCGTCGCCGAAACCGGCCAATAGATGATCGGATAGAAGGAGAGCTCGTCTTTGGTGAGGTCGATACCCACGGGCGGTGCCGGCTCCAGCGTCGTGCGAAAAGTCAGGAACTGGGTGAGTCCCTCGAGACCGCGCGCGGATATATTGTCCACCTCCTGTTCGCCGGTGACGACATAGGCGAGGTGTGTATTATCAAGCCTCTGCAAGATGAGGTCGTCGCCGGGCTGGGAGTCGTCGGCGTGAAGTGTGCCGGGTTGGATGAGAAATCCGGCGCCGACGGCGACCGCGATCATCGCGGCGGTGCGGACAGCCGGACGCAATCGCGAGAATGCGCCGTTCATGAAGAGGACGATCAGGCTATCGGCCAAGAGCAGCAGAAAGGCTGCGAGAAAAAGTGCCGGTTTTGCCGACCAGCTTTCGCCGCCGACCAGGCCTTCGCGCACGGCATTGGTCCCTGTTATGTCGAGCGGCGTCAGTTCGGCGCTCTCGGGCAGCACGTTCAGGGAGGTGAAACCATCCTCCGAACCGTAGAGCCCGGGCGGGTTGTCGAAATTCGCCGTCGGTTCAGCTCCGGCCTGTGGAATGAGCGGCCGCGCCGAACCCGTCTCGGAAACGAGCGTGCCCTTGGCCGTCAGCATGCGGAATGGCGGCAGGGTTTCGGAGATACGCGCATTGCCGCGCGCCTCCGAAGTCACGCCGCCCGAGCGCGATATCTGCAGGAGGTGACGCAGCATGTCGACGAAAGTGCCGGAGATCGGCAGATCGGACCAGGTTGCTTCCGCGGTGACGTGAAACAGGACGATCTGGCCGGATGCGAGCTGCTTCATCGTCACGAGCGGCGTGCCGTCAGCCAGGCTCGCCCAGGTGCGTTCGGCAAGATCGGGCGTCGGTTCGGCAAGCACCTGCCGCTTGACGACGACATCGGCAGGACGCGCTATGCCGGCGAAAGGCCCGAAACTTGGAAATTCGGCAAGCGACTGCGGCTCGCTCCAGGACAAGGTGCCGCCCAACGCCCGTTCTCCCTGACGCAGGATGACGGGGATCAGCGGATCGTCTGCAGGGGCTGCCGCCATACGCGGGCCGGCAAAACGCAGGAGCATGCCGCCATTCGATATCCAGCGCGTCAAAGGCTCGTAGGTTTCCTCCGGCAGCCGGCCGATATCGGCCATGATGATGATGGAGGGATTGTTGGCGAGAAGTTTTGGTATCGCGACCGAAAGATCGGAATCGGCAGGTTGGATCAGATCCGCATAGGGTTGCAGTGCCCGCTGGATATAATAGAGCGGCGAGAGCAGCGGCTGGAACTCGTCCCCTCCTTCACCTGACAGCAAGACGACGCGGCGGCGCTTGAATGCGTCGTCGAGAAGGTGGACGGCGCCTGCCGTCGCGCCATTATCGACGCTGACGCGCGCGAAATCGTTGCGCATCTCGAAGGGGGCGGTGATCGAACTCGTCGCGACGCTCTGGCCCGGGCGGAAATCCGCCCTGCCATTGGCGATCGAGCGGCCCTGGGTATCGACGGCGTTCAGTGCTACCGATGCGGCCTGTGCACTGTTGAGCCGCGTAACCTTGACGGTCATGGCATCCGCCGCATTGTTAGCCGCCGTGATCGCGACTGTCCGCGCGGCATCGCCCTCGATCAGGCGCAGATCGGCGGGCTGGAGTTCGGCGAGCCGGCGCACCGTCGCGTCGTCGGGCTTGGCGGCGGCGCCGTCGGTCAGGAAGGCGAGGGTACCGGGCTTGATGCCGTTCAGCGCGGCGCGCAGCGCCTGGAAGGCGCGTTCGCGGTCCGGCACAAGCGGTCGTGGCTCGGCGGCGCGCAGCTTGTCGCGGGCGGCAACGGCGGTGCCGGGCACGGCATCGTTGGTCGGATCGGCGGTGAAGGCGATCGACACAGGCGTGCCGGCGGATTCGGCATCGTCTATCAATGCGTCGGCGGTCTGGATGCGGCGCTCCCAGTCGGGTGCCGCCGCCCAGCTGTTGTCGACGAAGAGGACGAGCGGGCCACCAGATGCGAGCGAACTGGTGCGCGGATTGAAAACCGGATCGGCGATCGCAAGGATGATGGCGGCGGCGAGCAGCATGCGCAGCAGCGTCAGCCACCACGGGCTTTGCGCCGGCGTTTCCTCGCGCTTCAGCACGGAGGCGAGGATCTTCAGCGGCGGGAAGACTTCGGCCTTTGGACGTGGCGGCGTCAGCCGGAGCAGCCACCAGATAACCGGCAAGGCAAGGAGCGCGCCGAGAATGGTGGGATAGGCAAAAGCGAAGGGAAGGGCGTTCATAGCTGCCCTCCATGCGTAGCCTTGGCCGGCATGCCGGACAGATACATGTGCACCGCGACCAGTGCCTCCGAAGCAAGACGATCGGTGCGGTGGGTTGCGAAGGTCCAGCCGAGATGGCGCAGCGACTGGCCGAGGCTGTCCCTGCGGGCGAGATAGGCGTTGCGATAGGCCTCGCGGATGTGTTCGGCCCGCCCGGAGATAAGCTTGGCGCCGCTCTCCGGATCTGTGAATTCGGTGCGGCCGCTATAGGGGAATATCTCTTCGGCGGGATCTGATATCTCGACCACGTGGCCGCGCAGGCCGCGGCGGGCAAGCGGGCCGAGCCGTTCCATGATTGCCGGCGCATCGTCGAGGAAATCGCCGATGAGGACGAGGTCGCTCCAGCCGCGGATCATCGCCGTTTCCGGCAGGCCGCCGGTCAGCGGTGTGTGCATGAGAGCGGCTGCGAGGCGTTCTGCGGCGTTGCGGGCGGAAGCGGGTTCCATGATGCCGGGGCAGCCGATGCGCTCGCCGGAGCGGGCGAGGATTTCGGCAAGCGCCAGCATGATGACCAGCGCGCGGCTTTCCTTGGAGACGCTGCCATAGCTCGACTTGTACATCATCGAGGGCGACATGTCGCACCAGAGCCAGATGGTGTGCGCGGCCTCCCACTCGCGCTCGCGCACGTAGGTATGGTCGTCGCGGGCGGAGCGGCGCCAATCGATGCGCGACAGGCTCTCGCCTTCAGCATAGGGGCGAAACTGCCAGAAATTCTCGCCGATGCCGCGCTTGCGGCGGCCATGCCAGCCGGCGATCACGGTGTTGGCGATACGCTTGGCTTCCACCAGGCAGTCCGGCACCAGGGCGGCCCGCTGCCTGGCGCGGGAAAGGGCATCGCTGCCGGGTGTCGGATTGACGATCTGTCCGATAGATGCCACGCGTCCGGCTTCCTTATCCCTTTGCCTGCTTGACCAGTCCGGCGATGACGTCGCGCACCGACATGCCTTCGGCGCGGGCGGCGAAAGTCAGCGCCATGCGGTGCTGGAGAATGGGTTCGGCGAGCGCGAAGATGTCGTCCAGAGACGGTGCGAGACGGCCTTCGTAGAGCGCGCGGGCACGCGCGCAGAGCATCATCGCTTGGCCGGCGCGCGGGCCTGGACCCCAGGCGACGTTCTTGTCGGTCGAGGCATTGCCCTGTCCTGGGCGGGCGGAACGTACCAGCGCCAGGATGGCATCGACAACCGTGTCGCTCACCGGCATCTGGCGCACCAGGGTCTGGATCTCGATCAGCCGCTGCGCATCGATGATGGCTTCCGGCCGGGTTTCGCCCAAGCCCGTCGTCTCGAGCAGGATCTGCCGCTCGGCGGCGAGTTCGGGATAGTTGACGTCGACTTGCAGCAGAAAGCGGTCGAGCTGGGCTTCAGGCAGAGGATAGGTGCCTTCCTGCTCGAGCGGGTTCTGGGTGGCAAGCACATGGAAGGGCGCCGGCAGGTCATAGCGCTGGCCGGCGATCGTGATGTGATATTCCTGCATGGATTGCAGAAGGGCCGATTGGGTACGCGGTGAGGCACGGTTGATCTCGTCGGCCATCAGGAGCTGGGCGAACACCGGACCCTTGACGAAACGGAAGGAGCGGCGTCCACTGTCGTCCTGGTCCATCACCTCGGAGCCGAGAATATCTGAGGGCATCAGGTCCGGCGTGAACTGGATGCGGTTGGCGGCAAGGCCGAGCACCTCGCCGAGGGTCGACACCAGTCTGGTCTTGGCAAGGCCGGGAACGCCCACGAGCAGAGCATGACCGCCTGACAGCACGGCGAGAATGGTGTTCTCGACGACGCTTTCCTGACCGAAGATCACCTTCGAGACTTCCCCGCGGATGGCGGCGATATCGGAGAGCGCCTTTTCGGCGGCGGCGACGATCGCCTTTTCATCGAGGCTGGCTTCGGTCTTCATCATACCCACGGGCATCTCCAACGGCTGAAATCATTCGGCAGCGAATCGGCGGACTTATACATGTGCCTCATACCCGATAGAGTTATGGAGATGTGACGGGCTGACAAGTTCGTTGCGAATGACTATCTCGTGACTTTACTTCGTTAAGGACAAACCGGGACGGAAGAATGGCAGCCGAAGAAATCAGCGGACAGGCGGATGCGGCGGGACTTGCCGCACTGATTTCGCGCGCGTCTGAGGAAAATGCCGGTAAAAAGCGAGGATTACCGCCAGTCGAGCGGTGGAATCCGCCTTTCTGCGGCGATATCGACATGGAAATCCGGGCGGACGGCACCTGGTTCTACATGGGCACGCCGATCGGCCGACCGGCGCTGGTGCGGCTGTTCTCGACGGTTTTGAGGAAAGATGACGACCAGAAGACCTATCTCGTAACTCCTGTGGAAAAGGTCGGTATAAGGGTCGTCGACGCGCCTTTCATCGCCGTGGAGATGAGCGTGACGGAGGGGCAAGGCCAACAGGTGCTGACTTTTCGCACCAATGTCGGCGATGTCGTGGAGGCGGGAGGAGAGCATCGGCTGCGCTTTGCCATTGCGGGCGAGAATGCCGAATTGAAACCCTATCTGCATGTGCGCGGGCGGCTGGAGGCGCTGGTGTCGCGTGCAGTGATGTATGAACTGGTCGCGCTCGGCGAGACTTTGAAGGTGGAGGGGCAGGCGATGTTTGCGATCCGCTCCGCCGGCGAAGTCTTCCCGATCATGCCGGCCGACGAACTGGATGCGCTTTGCCGATGAATGATGCGATCACCCACCGCTACCCGCTGTTTTCCGCAGCCGAATTCCGCCGCCGCGCGCTCAACCAGAATGGCGGGCCGGTCGACCGTGCCTGGCGCGATCACGGGGACCACATCCTCAATCCCGATATCGTGGCCGAGGTCGAGACCTTCAAGCTGCGCGACGCCGCCGTGCTCGTGCCCGTCGTCGACGACGGCGAGGAGGCGTATGTGATCTTCACCAAGCGCACGACGACGCTGCGCAAACATTCCGGGCAGATCGCCTTTCCCGGCGGCTCGATCGATCCCGCCGATATCTCGCCTGAAATGGCAGCGATCCGCGAGACGGAGGAGGAGATCGGCCTGGCCGGCTCCTTCGTCGAAACCGTCGGACGGCTGCCGAATTACCTTGCCTCGACGGGCTTCCGCATCACGCCGGTGCTCGGCGTCGTCTCGCCGGGCTTTGCGCTGACGCTGAACCCAACCGAGGTGGACGACGTGTTCGAGGTGCCGCTTTCCTTCCTGATGGATCCTGCCAATCACACCCGGGACAGACGTGTCATCGACGGCATCGACCGGCATTTCTACCGCGTGCCCTATGAAACCAGAATGATCTGGGGCATCACCGCCGGCATCGTCCGCACGCTTTATGAAAGGCTTTATGCATGACCGGCATCGCCGACCAAGCATGGTTTCGCGACCCCGCCCTCGGGCGGATCTTGGCGCTTCTCAACGCCGATGGCGGGGAAGGGCGGGTGGTTGGCGGAGCGGTGCGCAACAGCCTGATGGGCCTGCCGGTCAATGATGTCGACATAGCGACGACACTCAGACCGGAGGCGGTGATGGAGCGGGCCGCGGCGGCCGGCATCAAGGCAGTCCCAACCGGCCTCGAGCACGGCACAGTGACGCTCGTCATCGACGGCAAGCCCTTCGAGGTGACGACCCTTCGCACCGACGTCGAGACCGACGGACGGCATGCCAAGGTTGCCTTCAGCACCGACTGGAAGGCAGACGCCGAACGGCGGGATCTGACGATCAACGCGCTTTATGCCGATGCAAAGGGCGAGGTGGTGGATCTCGTTGATGGACTTGCCGACATTGAGACGCGCAACATCCGCTTCATCGGCGATGCCGCACGGCGTATTGCCGAGGATCATTTGCGCATCCTGCGCTTCTTCCGCTTCTTTGCCTATTACGGTTCCGGGCGGCCGGATGCCGAGGGGCTGAAGGCGTGTTCCCTCGCCCGTTCGAAACTGACGACGCTTTCGGCAGAACGCGTCTGGTCTGAACTGCGAAAGCTGCTTGGCGCCGACGATCCCGGCCGGGCGCTGCTCTGGATGCGGCAGGTGGCGGTGCTGACGGAAATCCTGCCGGAGTCGGAACGATGGGGGATCGATGCGATCCCTTCGCTGATTACCACCGAAAAGGCGCTCGGCTGGACGCCCGATCCGCTGCTGCGCCTTGCGGCGATCGTGCCGCCCGATGCTGAGCGCATGGAGGTGCTTGCAGCCCGGCTCAAGCTCTCGAATGCCGAGGCGGCCACTCTCAAGGCCTGGGCAATGGCAGCGCCTGTTAATGACGATATGTCGCCGGCCGCCTTCGAAAGGCTGCTTTACCGCAACGGCGCCGACGGCATCACGACGCGGCTGAAGCTGGCGCTTGCGGTTGCGCGCGGCAAGGCTGAAAGTGATTTCGACGAAATGGCGCGGTCGGCGCGGCTCATCAAGCTGCTGGACAAGGCAATGCACTGGAAGAAACCGCAGTTTCCGCTGAACGGCGGCGATGTGATTTCGGCGGGAATCGCGTCCGGTCCGCGTGTCGGCGAGCTGCTTGCCGGCCTGGAAAACCAGTGGGTGGAGGAAAATTTCGTTTCCGACCGGGCGGCGCTGCTCGCCCGGCTGCAGGAACGCGTGCAATAATCAGGCTGCGTTCACCTCGTCGCGGATGCGAGCCTTGATATTGTCCACCATGTTTTCGCGGATCGTGGTTTCTCCGTGAGCATTTTTCAGGTGCTCAACGGCACGGCGGACCACCTCGGCGTCGCTATCCGCCCGTGTATGCCAGGCGCAGCCCGGAACGAGAGTGCCGCATTCGAAAAGTCGCATGATCTTCTCCTCTGTTCGAAACACAACGACGATCGCGATCTTACGCGATTTATGAATGTGCGGGGGGAGGGAAGGTTCCGGCCGGCAACGACATGCCGGCCAGCAAAGGCAAAGTCAGTCGGGCATCGCCCAGGCTTTGTAGGTATCCAAGAGATGGCGGGGCATGTTGCTGTTGGCGGCCGCTGCTTCATTCTGCAGCTGTTCCGGCGACTTTCCGCTGGCCAGTTGCAGCTTGACCTGCTCGATGAAGCAGGACAGCGGCAGATCCGAGCCGCTCTTGGCCCGCAGTTTCTCGGCAATGCGCGTCAGAAACTCGGATGTGTCGATCGTGCGGGATGTTTCCTGGACATCCGTGGACGCTGGCGAGCCACTTTGTATCGTCATGACAATCCTCCTCCGATTGTTACGCACATACATATAAAGTTAGGACGCACTGAGTTTTCGTGAAGGTCTATCACCTCGAATTTATCGATGAGATCTCACAGCTTCATGGCCAGCGGACGACGGGGGGCAACGATGAGAGAATGGATTCAACGTTGCCGCCGGTCTTCAGGCCGAAGATCGTGCCGCGATCATACAGCAGATTAAATTCGACGTAGCGGCCTCGGCGGATCAATTGTTCGTCGCGATCGGCCTCTGTCCACAATTTATTGAAGTTGGAGCGGACGATCTTTGGATAGACCATGGAGAAGGCCCGGCCGACATCGCGCGTGAAGGCGAAATCGGCATCCCAGCCGCCGGCTTCCTCGCTCGAATGCAGCCAGTCGTAGAAGATGCCGCCGATGCCGCGGGCCTCGTTGCGGTGTTTCAGGAAGAAATAGTCGTCGCACCAGGCCTTGTAGGCATCGTAATCGGCGACGGCATGATTGCGGCAGGCGATCTCCATGGCCTTGTGGAAGAGCTGGCTGTCTTCGTCCTCCTGCGTGCGGCGGCGCGACAGCACCGGCGTCAGATCGGCCCCGCCGCCGAACCAGCGGCTTGATGTGACCACCATGCGGGTGTTCATATGCACCGCCGGAACGTTTGGATTGACGGGATGGGCGATCAGGGAAATGCCCGAGGCCCAGAAACGCGGATCGTCCTTGGCGCCAGGTATCTGGCCACGGAAATCCGGAGAGAACTCGCCGTGGACCGTGGAGGTGTGGACGCCGACCTTCTCGAAGACGCGGCCTTCCATCGTCGACATCCGGCCACCGCCGCCGGCGCCGTTTTCGCGTGACCAGTCCTTGGCGACGAAGCGGCCAGGCTCCTGGTCGGAAAGCGGCCCTTCCAGCTCATCCTCGAGAGCCTCGAAGGAGGCGCAGATCGTATCGCGCAATCCCTCGAACCAATTGCGGGCGGCAGCCTTCTTGTCTTCGATATCGTCAGGCAAGCCGATCGGCAGTTCCGGTCTTTCCATTTATTTATGCCTCCGACGGTCGACATCTCCTTCGGAGGCGACTCGCTCATTCTTGATTGCACGCCATGATTAGCAGTTGGTGCTGCATCTCGCCAAGCCGAGGCAGCACTGCCGAGCGCCTCCAAGATTCGACTCGCAAATCAAGAATTTCGATATTACCTTTTTCCGAGGAGGTAGGTTTGATGAAAAAAGTTCCAGGGCCTCCGTCCTTCGACGGCCTGAAGCGCAGGATAGCGAGACATCGGGCGGAAAATCCCCCGAGCAAGAAAGACCATTTCGTGCGTGAGACTTATTGCCTCGGCCTCATGGACGCACGCGCCAAGGCGCGCGAATGGTTCGACGAATATCCGAAAGCCGCCTACTGGACCGAAGTGGAGAGTTGGCGTCAGCTCGACGGCGACCAGATCGAATTCACCATGCGCCGCCTGCCTTCGGCCGACTGACCGTCACTTTGCGGTCGCCCGCACGCGGCTTTCGATCAGCAGGCCGCTTTCATCCATGATCGGATGCGCCACCGAGACGATGTGGGCGTTGAGGCGCTTCAGGTCGCGCAGCATGTCGAGATGCAGCGAACTCGTCTGCAGGCTGTCGGCACGGCCGTCACGCAGGCGTTCGAGGTGGCGCTCGGCAGACTGTTTTTCCATCCGGCGCACCTCGACCTTTACCTCCATCATCTGACGCGCGAGATTGAAATCGCGGGTGACGAAGATCGTCTGGGCGACGCGCAGATTGTCGATCGTCAGGTCGAACAGCTTGCGCAGTTCCTGATGACCGTCCTCGGAAAATTTCAGGCCAAGGGAGATCTTCTTCGCGACCTGCTCCAGCAAGCCCTTCTCGATGATATCGCCCATATGTTCGAGGTTGATCGCATAATCGATGACGACGATCGAGCGGCGGGCGTTCTCGTCGCTGAGACCCTCGCGGCCGAGCTTCGAAAGATAGACCTTCACCGCCTGCTGCAGCCGGTCGACGCGCTCTTCGAGGGCGGGAATCTCGGCAAGTTTGGAGGGATCACCGTGCTCGAAGGCTTCGGACACCCGGATCAGCATGCGCTCGATCAAGTCGCCGACGCCGAGCACTTCGCGGGTGGCGCTGGTAAGGGCAACGACCGGCGTCGCAAGCTCCTGCGCATCCAGATATTTTGGGGCGTTATCGGGCTCGGCCTGATCCGGTACCAGCCGGGCCATCAGGGCGGCGAGCGGCCGGGAGAATGGCCAGGCCAGCGCCGCCAGCAGAAGGTTGAAGGCAAGATGCGCATCGACCGGCAGCTTGGCAGGGCCGAAGGGCAGCATTTGGATGAGTTCCGCTCC
This sequence comes from Rhizobium leguminosarum, assembly GCF_001652265.1. Lineage (GTDB taxonomy): Bacteria > Pseudomonadota > Alphaproteobacteria > Rhizobiales > Rhizobiaceae > Rhizobium > Rhizobium leguminosarum_D. The sequence continues at coordinate 103,774 of NZ_LWBS01000220.1, read as the reverse complement.
ATATCCCGCCAGCGGCAGGGCGATAAGGCAGCCGAGCGTGCGGACGGCGAGATTGCCGAGGGTGACGCGCCGAGCCGAAACCGGGCCGGACAATGTCGCGACGACAGGCGGTATTGCGCCGCCGAGATTGGCGCCGAGCACGAGCACGATGACGAGTTCGGCGGAGACCACCCCGGCCGAGGCGAGCGAGAGGATGAGCACCACCACCGCAAGGCTCGACGAGGACGCGAAGGCAAGTGCTGCCGAGACGATCATCGCCACGGGCAAGGCGCCGTCCAGCAGGCCGATGAAGGCGGCAAGGGCGGGAGAGGCGCGCATCGGTTCCGTCGCAAGGCCAAGCAGGTGCAGCGACAACAGCATCAGCCCGATGCCGATCAGTGCCGTACCGCCGCCCTGGCTGGTGCTTGAACGGCCGCGGTAAAGCACGATGCCGGCAAGAATCAGGAGAGGAGAGAGCCATTCGATGCCCGTTGCCACGATCCAGGCGGTGATCGCGGTACCGACATTAGCGCCGAGCAGGACGATCTGCGCCATGCGCGGCTTGATCAGGTCACGCTCGACGAAGGAGGCCGTCATCAATGCCGTTGCCGTCGAGCTCTGCAGCGCGATGGTTGCGACGAGGCCTGACAGGAAAGAACGAAGGCTGCCGCGTGTGCCGGTCGCCAGACCTGTTCTCAGGCGGGCGCCGAAGGCCCTGGACACGCCATCCTTCACCTGCGCGAGGCCGAACAGCAGCAGAGCCACGGCGCCGAACAGGTTGATCATGATGATTGTAGAGTCCATTTTGTTGTTTTATTCTTCTTTCACAGATGTGGAGAAATGCGATTTTCCTCGCATGGCCATTCCAACTTATTGGAATTATGAAGGCCAATACTGAATTTTTGATTGCCCGGCTAATAAATATACGCCGGTTTGACAGATAGACAACGCTATTTTGCGACATATTCTGGAGCGGATCGGCAATTCCGCGGGCTTTTGCTCCGCCAGCGCCGGTGTCCGTCAGGCCCACACGGTTTGGCGCATCGCCTCGCCGACGATCATGGCGGCCGACATGGCGACGTTGATCGAGCGCTGGCCTTCGAGCATCGGGATCAGCACGCGCGCATCGGCTGCTTCATGCACCTGATCCGGCACACCGGCGCTTTCGCGACCGAAGAGCAGGATATCGTCCGGGCGAAAGGCAAGATCGGTGTAGCGCTCCGCCGCCTGGGTCGAGGCGAGGATCAGGCGGCGGCCGGTGGTCAGACGCCACGCCTCGAAGCGGTCCCAGCTGACATGGCGGGTGAGTGCGGCGGCGGCGATATAATCCATTCCCGCCCGTTTCAGGTTGCGGTCGGAGATGTCGAAGCCGGCGGGCTCGATCAGATCGACCGCGAAACCAACGCAGGCGGCAAGGCGCAGGATCGTGCCTGTATTGCCTGCTATATCCGGCTGATAGAGTGCCAGTCTGAGTGAAGTCATAATGCGCCATCTTCCCGCTTTCACCGCCAAAGGCCTAATGCAACTGTGATTTCGAAGCAACATGGCGCGTTTGGGCCCGAAAAGATGAAATTTTTGGCAGAACAGGGCTGGAAAATTCCTCGTTTTCGCGTTATCGGTGCATATCTTCAATCGCCAGCAAGGAGCGCCAGAATGAATATTTTGCTGTATGTGCGCCTCCCGGCCGTGATGCCAAGCAGTGCGATTTTCCGCCGATAGTGCGGGTTTCTTCCCTGAATTTCCTTTTTTGATCCCTTGTGCGGCTGTCTCAGCCTCGCCCCTTGAACGTTCGGTTCCCATATGTGCTTGCATAGCGCTGGGATGGCGCGAAGCCGGGAGCCGGAACGCTGACGTTTCGGAGCAATTTCATGTTTGGCTGGTTCGAACAGCGACTCAATCCCTTTCCAAGCGAGGACCCCGTCGTCCCGCCGAAGGGTCTTTTTGCCTTCTGCTGGCACTACAGCAAACCGGCCGCGCCCTGGCTCGGCCTGATGGCCGTGCTGACCGCGCTGATCGCGATCGGCGAAGTGGCGCTGTTCCAGTTCCTCGGCGACATCGTCGACTGGCTGACCAATGCCGACCGTGCCACCTTCCTGGAGAGAGAAGGCCACAAGCTGTTCTGGATGGCGGCGCTGGTGCTGGTCGGCCTGCCGCTGACGGCCGGACTCGATTCTCTCATTATGCATCAGATGATGCTCGGCAATTATCCGATGATCGCACGCTGGCAGATGCACCGCTTCCTGCTGCGCCACAGCATGTCGTTCTTTGCCAACGAGTTTGCCGGGCGTGTCGCGACCAAGGTGATGCAGACGTCGCTTGCGGTGCGCGAAACGGTGATGAAGATCCTCGACGTCTTCGTCTATGTCGTCACCTACTTCCTGACGATGATCATCGTCATCGCAGCTGCCGACTGGCGGCTGATGATCCCGATCCTTGTCTGGCTGGCGGTCTATATCAGCATCGTCGCCTATTTCGTGCCGCGGCTTCGCAAGATCGCGGCGGCGCAGGCGGATGCGCGCTCGATGATGACGGGACGCGTGGTCGACAGCTATACGAATATCGCGACCGTCAAGCTGTTTTCGCATGCGGGGCGCGAGGAGGTTTACGCCAAGCAGGGCATGGACGAGTTCCTGCAGACCGTGCACAAGCAGATGCGCAAGGTGACGCTCTTCCATATCAGCGTCTATATGAACAACTGCATCGCGCTCTTCGTCATCTCGGGCCTGTCGATCTGGTTCTGGCTGAATGGAGCGATCTCGGTCGGCGCCATCGCCATCGCCATCGGTCTTGCCATGCGTGTCAACGGCATGTCGCAATGGATCATGTGGGAAGTCTCGGCACTGTTCGAGAATATCGGCACGGTCTATGACGGCATGGAGATGATGAGCAAGCAGCACGACATCGTCGACAAGCCGGGCGCACCCACCCTGACGGCGAAGAAGGGTGCGATCCACTACGACCGCATCCGCTTTCACTACGGCAAGAGCAAGGGCGTCATCGACAACCTTTCGCTCGACATCAAGGCGGGTGAGAAGGTCGGCCTGGTCGGGCGTTCCGGCGCCGGCAAGACGACGCTGATGAACCTGCTGCTGCGCTTCTATGATTTGGAGGCCGGCCGCATCACCATCGACGGGCAGGACATCGCCGGCGTCTCGCAGGAAAGCCTGCGCTCGCTGATCGGCGTGGTGACGCAGGACACCTCGCTGCTGCATCGCTCGATCCGCGACAACATCGCCTATGGTCGCCCCGATGCAACGGACGCCGAGGTGATCGAGGCCGCCAAACGCGCGAATGCCTGGGAGTTCATCGAGGGTCTCGTCGACTTGCAGGGCCGCGAAGGGCTGGATGCGCAGGTCGGCGAACGCGGCGTCAAGCTCTCCGGCGGCCAGCGGCAGCGCATCGCGATCGCCCGCGTCTTCCTCAAGGACGCTCCGATCCTGGTGCTCGACGAGGCGACGTCGGCGCTCGATTCGGAAGTTGAGGCGGCGATCCAGGAAAACCTCTTCGCCCTGATGGAGGGCAAGACGGTGATCGCGATCGCCCACCGGCTTTCGACGCTGACGGAGATGGACCGGCTGATCGTGCTCGACAAGGGCCGGATCATCGAGGCCGGTTCGCACAGCGAACTGATCGCGGGAGGCGGCATCTATGCCGACCTCTGGAACCGCCAGTCCGGCGGCTTCCTCTCCGATCATGCCGAGGAGGCGGAAGTAGCGGCGGAATGAAATGAGGCCCTCCCCACGGAAGCGGGGGAGGGCCTCTTAAATTATTAGGATGGCTATGAGCTTGCTGGACGGTTGCTGAAGACCGCGGTTGCTTCTTAGCCGTTCAAAGGCTGTCGGCCCAATCAATCGCGCGGTGATGTTCGATGAGGACGATGGTGTTGCCGGCGGCGATCGTGCGCAGCGCTGTGATGCGGCGGCGCTCCTCCTGGTCGATCCAGGCGGTGATGGCCTCGGTGACGATTTCATCGCGCGGCAGCGCCAGGTCGATGGCCAGGGCATCCAGCCTCTCTGCAAGCGGAAGCGGAATATGCGCATCGAGCATTTTCGTTTCCATGGACGTTGTCTCCGGTGAAGCGCGATCGTAACGTCAGATTGTGACCGGTTGAGGGGCAGTCAATGCCGATGCCGCCGATGTTATCGATAATTACCAAAATATAACATTCTGTCCGCTTTTCATTCTCTTTGCCGGGTCGGCTAATCCGCCTATATCGCTTCTATGTTGCTGAAGCCCATCCTCCGCCGGTTCGAAACCTGGATCGACCCGTTCCGCCCACGCGCCAATCTGCAGCCGCCGCGCTCGACGCTCGGATTCATCTGGTTCTATATCGGCCAGGCGAGGATGCCGTTTATCGCCATGCTCGTTCTCGGTGGGACATCGGCGGCAATCGAGGCTGCACTGTTCTGGTTCGTCGGACGCTTGGTCGATATCCTCGGGAGCATCACGCCGGGTGCCGGTTGGAACGGTCTTCTCGCCGCCCATGGCGGCGAATTGTTCGGCATGCTCGCCCTTATCGGGCTCGTACGCTTCGTCGTCGCCTTCCTGATCGCGCTCGTCGACCAGCAGGTGATCACGCCGGGCTTCTACAATCTCGCTCGCTGGCAATCCTATCTTCACGTCTCCAGGCAGTCATTGTCGTTCTTCCAGAGCGATTTCTCCGGGCGCATCGTCACCAAGGTGTGGTCGGCGGGGCAGGCAACCGGCGATCTCGTCACCTCGTTGATGGAAAGCGTCTGGTTCGTCGGCATCTATGCCGCAACGACGCTCGTGCTCGTCGCCCGGCTGGACTTTTCCCTTGCCGCCGTCGTGCTGTTCTGGCTTGGCGCCTTCAGCCTGCTTGCGCGCCACTTCGTTCCGCGCATCCGCCATCATTCCCGCGAAACGGCGGAAGCCGGATCGATGCTGAATGGCAGGATGGTCGACTCCTACAGCAACATGCAGACGCTGAAGCTGTTTGCGCGCGATGAGGAGAGCGACCGCTACATGCGGCAGGGCTTCGATATCTATCAGGATACGGTGCTGCGCTTCACGCGGTTCATCACCGGCGTCAGGGCCTCCATGGCGCTGCTCTCCGGCCTGATGATCGTGACGATGGCCGGGCTGAGCGTCGATCTCTGGCTGCGCGGCCTGGTCAGTTCGGGCGCCGTGGCATTCTCTCTGGCACTGGTGCTGAGGTTGAATTTCCTGCTCGGGCGGCTGATGACGCAGTTCAACGGCATCATGCGCAATCTCGGCACCATCCAGAACGCCGCCGATCTGATCTCCCAGCCTCTGGGGCTCGTCGATCGGCCGGATGCCAAAAGCCTGGTGATCCGGCAACCCGGTATCCGCTTCGACAATGTTTCCTTCCGCTACGGCAGGGGTCACCAGCCGGTCGTCGAGAATTTCTCCCTGACCATCCGGCCCGGCGAGAAGGTCGGGATCGTTGGTCGTTCGGGCGCGGGGAAATCAACGCTGATGAACCTGCTGCTGCGCCTCTATGATATTCAGGATGGCCGCATTCTGATCGACGGCCAGGATATTGCAGCCGTGACGCAGGAATCTCTCAGGATGCAGATCGGCGTCGTCAGCCAGGACACCTCGCTGCTGCATCGTTCCGTGCGGGACAATATCCTGTTCGGACGGCCGGATGCCGGCGAGGAGGGGTTGGTCGAGGCAGCCAGGCGCGCCGAAGCCATCGACTTCATCGCCCGCCTGCAGGATCAGCAGGGCCGCAGAGGTTTCGATGCGCATGTCGGGGAACGCGGCGTCAAACTGTCAGGCGGGCAGCGGCAGCGCATCGCCATTGCCCGCGTCATGCTGAAGGACGCCCCAATCCTCGTTCTCGACGAAGCGACATCGGCGCTCGATTCAGAAGTGGAGGAAGCGATCCAGTCCAATCTCCATCGAATCATGGAAGGCAAGACGGTGCTTGCGATCGCCCATCGGCTGTCGACGATTGCCGCGCTCAACCGGCTGATCGTCGTCGATCTCGGCCGGATCATCGAGGAAGGCAGTCATGACGAACTGCTTCGCCACGGCGGGCTCTATGCCGAACTTTGGGCGCGCCAGTCCGGCGGCTTCCTCGCTACGGATGAGCACGCGGGCTCAAGGATCGATGACAAATTCCGCCATGAGGCCAAAATGATTTGATCCGAAGCCGTTCTCGATGCGGCGCACCGATTTCAGCCGCAGCGGCGCCCGGGTAAAGACGTGATCGATCGGAATACCGAAGGCGCCAGCCCGGATCGGCCATGTCGCGGGCTCCAGCGATGCCGTGCCCAAGCTTTGAGTGCGCATGAGATACTGCACGTCTGGCGCCAGGATCGACGTATTGAAATCACCGGAAAGGACGAGCGGTCCCGAAAGGGAAGGGATGATCTCCGCGAGATCCCAGATTTCGAGGCCGTGGAACTCATCGTAATAAGGTTTTGTCAGGTGCGCGGCGAGGAAATTGACCTTCTGGCCGTCGAAATCGATCGTCGAGATCGTCAGCCGATTGCGCCAGAGCAGGCCGAGATTGCGGATGTGGGATTCGATCAGCGGGCGTTTCGACAAGACCAGCGTATCGCATTGCTCCATGCCGACGCCGCATCCGATATAATAGGGATAGGCCTTCAACAACCGCGGCAGTTCCGACAGCAGCGGTTCGGCCTCCAGGATGTTGACGACATCGGCGCTCGAGGTGATGACCATGTCGGCGATGTCAGGGCCGTTTGCGAAATTATCGTTCTCGATATTGAAGGACATCAGCCTGAACAGGGCCGGCCGGCTCTCCTCGACTGATGGTTCGATGAACTCGCGCATCATCACGACGCCGTGGACGGCAAGGACCACCGATACCGCGAGGGTCAGCAGCGCATACCAATGCCGCTTGACGAGAAGGGCTGCGACCGAGGCCACCACGCTGGCCGCCGCCAGATGGACCTGGAAGCTGTAAAAGAACGACAGCAGATAGAAATCGGCAACGTATCGCAGAGAGACGATGGCGAGAACGAGGGTCGTGAGGACGCTGAATACGCAAAAAATCGTGTCTCTCATCCGCTCCGGTCCGGCTCGCTGGCTTGGCTGCGACTGCGCCTATCACGAGGCCGTTTTTGTTGCAATGCAACATAATGGCAAGCGCGTGTTTGCCTTAAAAAATTCATCCGAAATTTCCCGCGACATTGTGCCCTCATCCCCTTGCCAAGGCTGGACATAATTTGCGATCAAGCATAGAACGCGCCGGATTGCCGGGGAATCTATGGCCGAATTGTGTCCAGAGAGATTCGCCGGTAGAGGGGGTAGGGCGGAATTCCGCGAAAATTGCGCAGAGGATGTTAGCCGTGAGCGAACACGAAACGACAAGCGAGGGCATGGGCGAACCCACTCGCCGTGATTTCCTTTATCTCACCACTGGTATGGCAGGCGCCGTCGGCGCCGTTGCAGTCGCTTGGCCATTCATCGATCAGATGCGTCCTGACGCTTCGACGCTCGCTCTCGCCTCCATCGAAGTCGACGTTGCCAGCCTTGAGCCTGGCATGTCACTGACGGTCAAATGGCGCGGAAAGCCGATCTTCATCCGCAATCGCACGCCTGAGGAAGTGGAAGCGGCAAACGCCGTCCAGCTTGGTGATCTGAAGGACCCGATCGCGCGCAATGCAAACCTTCCTGTCGACGCTCAGGCAACGGGTGTTGACCGTTCGGGCGGCAAGGGCAAGGAAAACTGGATCGTCATGATCGGCACCTGCACGCATCTCGGCTGCGTGCCTCTCGGCCAGGCCGGCGAATACAATGGTTGGTTCTGTCCCTGCCATGGCTCGGTCTACGACACGGCCGGCCGCATCCGCAAAGGCCCGGCGCCGCAGAACCTGGCGATTCCGACCTTTTCATTTTTGTCCGATACCAAGATCAAGATCGGTTGAGGGGAGACTGATTAATGAGTGGCCATTCCAGCTACGAGCCATCAACCGGCCTCGAGAAATGGGTCGATGCGCGCCTTCCACTGCCGCGCATGGTCTATGACAGCTTCATCGCCTATCCGGTTCCGCGTAACCTGAATTATGCCTACACCTTCGGCGCCATGCTCGCCGTCATGCTGGTGGTGCAGATCCTGACGGGTGTCACGCTCGCCATGCATTACGCTGCCGAATCGTCGGTCGCCTTCAACTCCGTCGAGAAGATCATGCGCGACGTCAACCACGGCTGGCTGCTGCGCTATATGCATGCCAACGGCGCATCCTTCTTCTTCGTCGCGGTGTACCTGCACATCGCCCGCGGTCTCTATTACGGCTCCTACAAGGCGCCCCGCGAAATCCTCTGGATCCTCGGCGTGGTCATCTACCTCCTGATGATGGCGACCGGCTTCATGGGCTACGTTCTGCCCTGGGGCCAGATGTCCTTCTGGGGCGCCACCGTCATCACTGGATTCTTCTCGGCCTTCCCGCTGATCGGCGAATGGGTGCAGCAGTTCCTGCTCGGCGGTTTCGCGGTCGAAAACCCGACGCTGAACCGCTTCTTCTCGCTGCACTACCTGCTGCCGTTCATGATCGCCGGCGTCGTCATCCTGCACATCTGGGCGCTGCACGTCGTCGGCCAGACGAACCCGACGGGCGTCGAGGTCAAGACGAAGACAGACACTGTGCGCTTCACGCCTTATGCGACGATGAAGGATGCTCTCGGCGTTTCGATCTTCCTGCTGGTCTATGCCTATTTCGTCTTCTACATGCCGAACTTCCTCGGCCACGCCGACAACTACATCCCGGCCGACCCGTTGAAGACGCCGGCCCATATCGTTCCGGAATGGTACTTCCTGCCGTTCTACGCGATGCTGCGCTCGATCACCTTCAACGTCGGCCCGATCGACTCCAAGCTTGGCGGCGTGCTCGTGATGTTCGGCGCGATCATCGTGCTGTTCTTCCTGCCCTGGCTCGATACGTCGAAGGTCCGCTCGGCCGTCTACCGCCCCTGGTACAAGCTGTTCTACTGGCTGTTCGTGATCAATGCGATCATCCTCGGCTGGCTCGGTTCGCAGCCGGCGGAAGGTGGCTATGTCATGATCTCGCAGTTCTGCACACTCCTCTACTTCGCTTTCTTCCTGGTCGCGATGCCAGTTCTCGGCCTGGTGGAAACGCCGCGCCGCATCCCGAACTCGATCACCGAAGCGGTGCTCGAAAAGCGCAACAAAACAGCTGCAGCCAGTGCGGCGGCCAAAGCGTAAGCGAGCGAAGGAATAGGAATATGAAAAAGCTTGTTGCAAGCATTCTGCCGCTCGCTGTCGCTACCGTTCTCAGCAGCGCCGCCTTTGCCCAGGAAGCGACGCCCGCAAACGGCGCGGCTCCGGCCCATCACGAGGAAAGTGCGACGCCGCACTATCCGCTGAAGGAGCCGAAGGAGGAGGAATGGACTTTTGCCGGTCCATTCGGCCATTACGACAAGGGCCAGCTTCAGCGCGGCCTCAAGGTCTACACCGAAGTCTGTTCCGCCTGCCACTCGATGAACCTCGTGCCCTTCCGCATGCTCGACGAGCTCGGTTATTCCGAGGCGCAGGTGAAGGCTTTCGCAGCGAATTACGAGGTTCAGGACGGCCCGAACGCTGCTGGCGAGATGTTCACCCGCAAAGCGGTCCCTTCCGATCACTTCCCGGCGCCTTTCCCCAACGCGGAGGCCGCTGCTGCTTCCAACAACGGTGCGGCTCCGCCCGACTTTTCGCTGATTGCAAAGGCTCGCGAAGTCGAGCGCGGCTTCCCGCAATTCGTCTTCGACATCTTCACGCAGTATCAGGAAGGTGGCCCGGATTACATCCATTCGCTGCTGACCGGCTATGAAGAGCCGCCGGCCGGTTTCCAGGTGCCGCAGGGCGGACATTATAACCCTTATTTCCATGCCGCGGCTGTCCTTGCCATGCCGAAGCCGCTCTCCGACGGCCAGGTGACCTATGACGATGGTGCGCCGGCGACGGTCGACCAGTATTCGAGGGACGTCTCCGCCTTCTTGATGTGGGCCGCCGAGCCGCATCTCGAGGAGCGCAAGCGTACGGGCTTCATGGTAATGATCTTCCTCTTGATCTTCACGGTGCTGATTTACCTGACGAAGCGCTCGATCTACGCCAACAAGGAACATTGAGCGGTTCCCGATCGACATTCAAAAGGCGGCCTCGGGCCGCCTTTTTTGTTGGTTCCGCCCCTGGCAATTGATAGGGTGCGGCCAGTTTCATGCCCTCGCAGAATATGGACTTTCCATGGACAATACGACTTCGGAGCTCGCAGCCAGCATCCGCTCCATTTCCGACTATCCCAAGCCCGGCATCATTTTCCGTGACATCACCACGCTGCTCGGCAATCCACGCACTTTCCGCAGGGCGGTTGACGAACTAGTGCAGCCCTATGCGGGCACGAAAATCGACAAGATCGCCGGCATGGAGGCGCGCGGCTTCATTCTGGGCGGTGCGGTGGCCCACCAGCTTTCCTCGGGCTTCGTGCCGATCCGCAAGAAGGGCAAACTGCCGCACGAGACCGTGCGTATCGCCTACAGCCTGGAATATGGCGTCGACGAGATGGAGATGCATCGCGATGCGGTGCAGCCCGGCGAGAAGGTGATCCTGGTCGACGACCTGATCGCCACCGGCGGCACGGCCGTCGGCGCAACCAAGCTGCTGCGCCAGATCGGCGCGGAAGTGGTCGGCGCCTGCTTCGTCATCGACCTGCCTGATCTCGGCGGCCGCAGGAAGCTGGAAGAACTCGGCGTTATCGTGCACACGCTGGTCGAATTCTCCGGGCATTAGATCAAAGAAATAGAGCATGATATCGTCCGAAAACCGCTCACACTTTTCGGCATCATGCTCCGAACCGCGTCCCTTGCGGGCGTCAGTCGAATTCGAGGACGCCGCTTTCGAAACGGATAACGGGATCGCCGTTTTGATTGACGCCTTCGCAGAGGATCGTGTTGACGTGCCAGCCCGGCCGTGAGGCGAGCGCCCGGCTGGAGAGCAAGGCGACGGAATAGGTCACGTCATCGTCGACGAACACCGGCCGCAGCCATTGCAGGTTCTGAAAACCCGGTGAGGGGCCGAGCTTCGGTGCTGTCAGGCCCTTTTCCGCGAGTGCTGCGCTCTGCCTTTCCCAAAAGGCGATGAAAGTCTGCATCCAGGCGGCTGTTGTGTGCCACCCCGAGGCGCAGAGGTCGCCGAAGAGGCTTTCCTTTGCCGCCTGCCTGTCGATATGAAAACGCTGTGGATCGAAGCGCTTGGCGAAGCGGATGATGCTTTCCTCGGTGAAGGTGTAGCTGCCGATCTCGGCCTTCTCGCCGACGGTGTAGAGGTCGGACATTTTCATGCTGATGTCTCCGGGCGCATGCGGAGCATGACCGAATTTTCTGAGACCAAGACGAGTTGGCCTCGCTGGTTTTCCACCTCATGGCGGAACTTGACGATGCCCATGCCGGGCCGCGAGCGCATCGGCCGGGATTCGAGCACAGTCGAATGGCCCGACAGCGTGTCGCCGGCAAGGACAGGCTTGCGCCATTCCATCAAATCGATACCAGGCGCGCCCTCGGCGAGCGCGTTCAGGAGATAGCTGTCGGCCATCATGCGCATGAACATCGAAGAGGTGTGCCAGCCGGAGGCGGCAAGCCCGCCGAGAATGCTGGCGCGGCCGGCAGCCTCGTCGAGATGCATCGGCTGCGGATCGAATTCCCTTGCGAACTCAATGATTTCCTCGGCGATGACCAGCTTCGGGCCAAGCGCGAAGCGGCAGCCGGGCCGGAAATCCTCGAAGGAAAGTTTTTCTGCCGACATTCGTTCCTCCCGCCATATGCAGCGCACAATGCTTACAATAGCATCCGCGCGGGCTCAATGATTCCGGGGAGATAAACGGGTATGACGGAACTGAGATCGATACTCGACGAAGCTGCACGCCAGGGGCTGATTTCGCCGGAGGCAGGCGGGCGGCTTTTGCCGTTTCTGGCCGAGCGCGGCGTCACCGTCATAGAGGCGCGACCGGTAATGGCAGCGCAGGAAGAGCAGGCCTGGTCGGATACCGAGACACCGCGTTTCGTGCGCGGCTTTCACGATGTGCTGATCACGATCGGTGTCGTCGTGGCGCTCGGCGGCCTCTGGGGGCTTGCCGCACTTTATGCCGTGCTGCCTGCAATCATTGTGCTTTCGGAGATCCTGGTGCGCCGGCAGCGGCTTGCTCTGCCGGCAGTCAGCCTGACGATCGCGCTGTTCTGCTGGACGTTCCTGCTGATGTCCTTCTTCTTCAAGCCGATAACACCCGCTTTCAACGGCGCGGAGGCGACGCAGTTCGTTGCCGGCTTCCCTATCATTCTCGGCGCCTATTATGTCCGCTATCGTGTGCCGTTGGCGTTGGCGCTCTGCATCATGTCGGCCCTTGCATTCGTCCTCACCCTGTTTTTGCGGCTCATGCAATGGGCGAGCGGGGATCCGCAATTCTTCGCCAACCATCCCGTCTTGCTCGCGGTGGTCTGCCTCGTTTGTGCGCTCGGACTGTTCGCAACGGCGCTGTATTTCGACCTTGGCGATCGGATGCGCCGGACGACACGCTCCGATATCGCCTTCTGGCTTCATCTGGGTGCCGCACCGGCGCTGCTCTTCAGCGTCCGCCTGCTGATTTCGTTCGACGGCAATTTGCTGGATGTTGCCCAGACGGTTTCGATCAAGACGCCGATCATCGTTATCAGCGTTGCGGTGCTGATGCTGATCGGCCTTGTCATCGACCGGCGGGCTTTCGTCACGTCTGGACTGCTGTCGCTCGGTTTTGCGATTTACGGCATTTTCCGGCAGGGAAGTGCGACGGTTGATACCTATATCTTCACGACGCTGATCGTCGTCGGGGCGATCGTGCTCGTCATCGGAACGGGCTGGATGCCGCTGCGCCGCATCGTGCTGCGGGCGCTGCCGGCCGCCATTTCGCAAAGACTGCCGCCGGCCGTCTTAGGGGCAACTCCGTAAATCTTACGATTTCGCCCAAATCGCTGAGCGATTTGGGCGAAATGAATAGATCGGGATAGCGGCAGTTTCCGTTCAGGTGTTGAAGCGGAAGTGGATGACGTCGCCGTCCTGGACGACGTATTCCTTGCCTTCGTCGCGTGCCTTGCCGGCATCCTTGGCGCCGACTTCACCGTTGTATTTGATGTAGTCGTCATAGGCGATGGTGTTGGCGCGGATGAAGCCGCGTTCGAAATCCGAATGGATGACGCCGGCGGCCTGCGGCGCCTTGGTGCCGCGCTCGATCGTCCAGGCGCGCGTTTCCTTCGGGCCGACAGTAAAATAGGTGATGAGGTGGAGCAGCTTGTAGCCGGCACGGATCAGCCGGTCGAGGCCCGCCTCGTCAAGGTCGAGGGCGGAGAGGAATTCCTTGGCTTCCTCCTCGGGAAGCTGGGCGACCTCAGACTCGATCGCCGCCGAGATAATGACGGTTTCGGCACCCTGCTCCTTCGCCATCACCGCGACGGCCTCGGTGAATTCGTTGCCGGTCGAGGCATCGCCTTCGGCGACGTTGCAGACGTAGAGCACCGGATGCGAAGTCAGAAGATTGAGGCTCTTGAGGATGACGATTTCTTCCGCATCGAGCGTCGACAGCAGCGTGCGAACCGGCTTGCCTTCGTTGAGCAGCTTCAGCGAGGCTTCCATGATCGGCAGCATCGCCACCGATTCCTTGTCCTTGCCGGTGGCGCGCTTGCGGGTCTGCTCGGTGCGGCGCTCCAGGCTTTCGAGGTCGGCAAGCATCAGCTCGGTCTCGATCGTCTCAGCATCGGCGACCGGGTTGATGCGGCCCTCGACATGAGTGATGTCGCTGTCTTCGAAGCAGCGCAGCACATGCACGATAGCATCGACCTCGCGGATATTGGCGAGGAACTGGTTGCCGAGGCCTTCACCCTTCGAGGCGCCGCGCACCAGGCCGGCGATATCGACGAAGGAGATGCGGGTCGGGATCAATTCCTTCGACTTGGCGATGTCGGCAAGCTTGCGCATGCGCGGATCGGGAACGGCGACTTCGCCGGTGTTCGGCTCGATGGTGCAGAAGGGATAATTCGCCGCCTGTGCGGCGGCCGTCTTGGTGAGCGCGTTGAAGAGGGTCGATTTGCCGACATTCGGCAGCCCGACGATACCGCATTTGAAGCCCATGGCTTGATCCATATCTATTGGTAACTTTGCCCTGCCTATGCGGGAATGGCCGCCCTGGGTCAAGGGTTCGCAACATGAATTGAAAAAGCTGAGGCGCTCGGCTTGAAGGTAAGGCGACTTAGCCTTACTTTTGGAGCAAAGGACACCATCAGCATGCCAACTCTGACTGTGACGGCAAAGGGGCAGGTCACCCTGAAAAAGGAGGTGCTTCAGCATCTCGGGGTCAGGCCCGGCGACAGGATCGATGTCGATCTCCTGCCTGGCGGGAAACTTGAGGTCATTGCTGTTAAGAGGCGACCGGTCGCCGGCTCGGTGGAAAGCTTCTTCGGGAGTCTGGAGAACAAGGAGAATATTCATGCGACGCTCGAAGAGATCGATGAGGCCATAAAGGCGGGCTGGGCAGGCGAGGTCGTCGTCGACAATGATCGTTGATACGAATGTGCTCGTACGTTCGGCCGTGCACGACGATCCGAAGCAAACCGAGCGTGCAAGGACGTTCATGCGCGAGGCCGAACGCCTGTTCATTTCCAATCTGACGTTTTGCGAATTCGTCTGGGTCGCCAGCCGGGTCTACCGCAAGAGCGCTTCAGAGATATCAGCGGCCATCCGGCTGCTAATATCGGACAGGAAGGTTGTCTACGACAGAGTTGCCGTCGAAGCCGGATTATCCTTTCTCGATGCTGGCGGGGATTTCGCCGATGGCATCATCGTCTTCGAAGGTCGCAGGCTTGGCGGCGAAACATTCGTGACATTCGACAAGAAGGCTGCCGCAATCCTGGAAAAAGCCGGCCAGAATTGCCTCCTGCTCTCCGTGGAATAACACTCCGTCATTGAACTGCCGCGCTTACGGTGCAATATATTGATGGCGGATGTTTTCTCCGCCTTTTCCATGTCATCAACGGGTGGATTTTTCCGATGAGTGACAATGACATTGCCCTGAAACCGAAGGCCAAGGTGAAGCTCAAGCTGGACAAGCCGAAGCTATACAAGGTCATTCTCGTCAATGACGATTTTACGCCGCGCGAATTCGTCATCCTGGTCCTGAAAGCCGTCTTCCGCATGAGCGAGGAGACCGGCTACCGGGTGATGATGACGGCGCACAAGCTCGGTTCCTGCGTGGTCGTAGTCTGCGCCAGAGATATCGCCGAGACCAAGGCCAAGGAAGGCATCGACCTTGCCAAGGGCATGGGCTTTCCGCTGATGTTCACCACCGAACCGGAGGAATAGGCGCTTTCCGAGGGCCGCCGCGAATATGGAGTCAGGGCCGGCGGATCTGTTAGCCGGTCTTTTCCTGCACGAAACCGCAATTCTCATAGAAGCGCAACGTTGCCGGATTCTTGGAGCCGGTAAGCAGCATCACCTTGTAGCATCCAGCGTTCCAGGCCTCGGCGACCGCGTGGCCGATGACGGTGCGGGCATAACCGCGCTTGCGATGATCGGCATGGGTGACGACGTTTTCGATGAGCGCATAGGGCGCGCCGTTCCGTGTCAGGTTCGGCGCGACGACGCTTGTGACGGTGGCGACGGCGACCTCACCCGCAACACCGATGAAGACGGTCATGCCGGGCTGGGCCAGGATGGCGGAAAAGCGTTCTTCGGCAATGGCCTCGTCAAGAACCGGATCGGTGGGGTTCAGCTGGCGGTAGAGGGCCAGGAGACCGGGAAGATCGCCGCGGACTGCAGGGCGGATGATGACGTCTCCATCCGGCATTAATCTCAATCGCCCTTGTTGCCGAACATCTTTTTCAGCATGTCGGCCATCGGGCCGGTCACCGGCAGCTTCGGCTGGTTGTGGCCGCGAGCCTGATGGATATGCGACTGGCCGGCCGGCTTCTTCTCGGCGTCCTTTTTTTCCTTCGCTGGCTTCTCCTCCTCGGCCTTGCCGCCGAGCGCCAGCGCGATCTTGTTCATCAACTGCGAATCCTCGTTTCGCACCAGCATATCGGCATTGTCGGCGAGCGTGTCCAGAAGCGGCTCCACCCAGGCCTTGTCGGCCTTGGCGAAATCGCCGAGCACGTGGCTCTGCACCATCTCCTTGACGCCGGGATGACCGATGCCGAGGCGCAGCCGCCGGTACTCCTTGCCGCAATGGGCGTCGAGCGACTTGATGCCGTTGTGGCCGTTGTGGCCGCCACCGGTCTTCAGCCGCGCCTTGCCCTGGGGAAGGTCGAGTTCGTCGTAGATCGCGACGAGATCAGCCGGCTGGAGCTTGTAGAAACGCATCGCTTCGCCGACGGACTCGCCGGAAAGATTCATGAAGGTCTGTGGCTTGATCAGCAGTACCTTCTCGCCGCCGAGCTCGCCCTCGGCGATCTCGGCCCTGAACTTCTTCGACCAGGGCGAAAAGTTGTGGCGCCGATGAATGGCATCGACGGCCATGAAGCCGATATTGTGGCGGTTGCCGGCGTATTTGCCGCCGGGATTGCCGAGACCCGCGATGATCAGCATGGTCTGTTTTTCCTTGCTAGAGCTTCCCGCCGTTCACCACCGCGAAATGAAAGCAAAGTCAAGCGGAAAGGGCAGCGGTCTGTCGGCCAAGATCACTCAGACAGGGTCAGTCCGACAGGTTCATGCCGTATTTCAGGAAGATCTGCTTCTGGTCGCCATCGGCGATCAGCTTGTCGAGGGCAGCCTGCATCCTGGCGAGCAGATCGGCCGGAAAGCTCTTCTCGCAGGCGATGCCCATCGGCTGGGAGGAGAGCACGGTCACCATCTCCACCGGCTGGTCGACCTGCAGCTTTTCGAAATAGAGTTCGGAGATCGGCATCATGTCGATGCGCCCGCCAAGCAGTTTGCGCAGCGTCGCGTTGAAGTCGCTGGCGACATCGAGCTTGGTGAAGCCCTTCTCCTTCAGGATCGTCTCGGTGTAATCCTCGCGCTGCGTGCCGACCGTATATTTCTTCGCCTCGTCCAGATTGCTGGCGGTGACATCAGAGCCCTTGCGGGTGATCAGGATGTTGCGGTCGATGAGCAGCGGCTCGACCCATTTGAACAACGGGTCGCGTGCGCCGTTGTGGGCGGTCGCGAAGACACAGGTCATCGGCGCCGTGCGGCCAAGGCTGAAAGCGCGCGCCCAGGGCATGATTTCGATCGTGTAGTCGACGCCGATCGCGGCCATTTTCTTTTCGACCTGCTCGACGGTCGCGCCCTTGATCTCCTTGCCTTCGCGATAGTTGAAGGGGGCATAATCCTCGGTCGCGAAGGTCACCGTTTGCGCATGGGCTGTGCATGGCAGCGCCAGGCATGCGAGAAGCAGGAGCTTTTTCATCGGCATCATCTCCTTCGTTCTTCGTTTACGAGGCGCGTGCGATGGCCGATTGCGAGGCCATCAGTTCCTCGATCAGCGTGGCTGCGTGCTGCGGACGGTGGAAGAGGTAGCCCTGGCCATGATCAAGCCCCATCTGGTGGAGCGTGCGGCACTCCTCTTCGGTCTCGATGCCTTCGGCAATAACGGTGCAGTCCATCTTGTGGGAGAGCGTGGTGATGCCTTCGATCAGCATGCGGCTCTTCTGGCGCACGTCGTCATCGCCGTCGTTGATCGCGCGGGTGAAAGACTGGTCGATCTTGATGATGTCGACAGGGAAGCGGTTAAGGTAGCTCAGCGACGAATAGCCGGTGCCGAAATCGTCAAGCGCGATACGGCAGCCGAAGCGACGAAGCTCGGTGACGATCATGCGGATCTCAGGGTTGTCGTGCATCAGCACAGCCTCGGTGATCTCGACGACGATGCGCTCGGGACGGATGCCGTGGCGACCGACGATGGCGGCAAGACGGGCCGGCAGCGCCGGCTCGAACTGCAGTGGCGAGAAGTTGATGGCGAGATAGGTATCCTGCATACCGGGGATGCGGGAAATCTTCGCGAGGTTGGCGACCGCCTTTTCCATGATGACGTTGCCGACGCGGACAATTTTTGCCGTCTCCTCGGCGACACTGATGATCTCGGCCGGCGGCATCAGGCCCTTCTGTGGATGGTTGAGGCGCATTAGCGCCTCGAAACCTGATATGCCGCGACCGTTCAGGTTGACGATCGGCTGCAGGAAGGCCTCGAACCAGTTGTCGACGAGGCCGGCTTCGATATTGGCTTCGATCTCGGCGCGGCTGCGGGCACGGTCGAGCATGGCATTGTCGAAGAGCTGCGCGCCGTTTTTGCCGTCGCGTTTCTTGGCATACATCGCCATGTCGGATTTCTGCAGCAGTTCGGCCGCGGTTGCGGCATGATGCGGATAGATGGCAATGCCGACGGAAGCGCTCAGATGCATGTCCGGGGCGAATGGCGTTTCGAAGAGCGTGGCAATCTGCTCGCACATTGCCTTGGCGCGTTTTTCGGCATCCTTCGCCGGCAGCAAGATAGCAAATTCGTCGCCGCCGAGACGGGCCGCCTCGTCGGAGGGGGCAAGATGGGTTTTCAGGCGCTCGACGAGCTCGACCAGCGCCAGGTCGCCGGCGGCATGGCCCATATTGTCGTTGATCCACTTGAAGCGGTCGAGATCGACGAAGAGACAGGCGAGCTCCTGGCCGGCGGCGTCGGCGGCGGCGATCTTATTGTCGAGGACGGCCTCGAAGCCCTGGCGATTAAGAAGCCCGGTCAGGTGATCGGTGATTGCCTGGCGGTGGTTGCGGTCCTCGGAAGCCTTGAGTTCGGTGACATCGGTCATGACCGATAGCGAGAGGCGGTCGTGAGCGCCGGCTCCCGCCTCTGATTCCATGATCAGGACGTCCATGGTGCGACCGTCCAGGCAGACAAACTTGACGGTGACGGTCATACCGCTTTCGGCCCGGCGGCGCTTGACGAATTTGTCGCGGGTGGCGGAAGTGACGAGATCGGCGAAGTTGCGGCCGATGACGGCAGCGCGGTTATAACCTGTGGCAAGCAGCCAATAATCACTGATGGCGGTGATGCGGTCTTCCTCATCGAGCGAGAAGAGCATGGCGGGCGTCAGATTGTAGATGTCGGTGGCGCGGTGGTGGGCGAGCTTCAGCTCCTTTTCCTCGCTTTCGAGCTTGGTCTGCATTTCGTTAAAGCTATGGGCAAGCCGTCCCATCTCGTCGTTTGACTGCCAGTCGACATGATGGCGGGAGCCTAGCTGGCGGGTGGCCTCGATCGCCGCCGTCAGCCGCATCAGCGGCTGGATGACGAAGAAACGGTTGCCGATCAGCGCCGTGCCGAAAACGGTCAGCACCGCGAAGATGAAGATCGAAATGAAAACGACCTCTTCCTGCTTCAGGCCGGAAAACAGGCCGAGCGTGGGATAATAGACGCTGATGCTGCCGAGGTTCTTCGGACCGTCGACAGTGTTGTAGATGATGGCGCGTGACACCTGCACCAGCTTGCCGTCGAAGGAGCGCGGAATGGTGGACTGGCTGACATCGAGCTGGCTTGACTGGTCACGCACTTCGACCTTGACGATGGCGCCCTGGGAAACGACCGTCGCGCTGATCTGGGTAACGCTCTCCTCATCGAGGTCCCACAGCGGTTTGGCCAGCGCCTGGGCATTGGCGACGAGAAGAACGGAGATATGATCGCGTATTTCCTTGTCGGCTCGTTCCGAGGAAAGAAAAAGGAAGAGAACAAAGAGGGGGGCAACAAAAACAAGCAGCGCTCCGCAAACTATCGCAAAAAATCTGTTCTCAACGGAATTGTTCATGTTTCCGTCTACTCCCCCGGGCCGCCATATTTGCCGTCGCGCATTAAGGCGGGCTTCTTCGCAGCTGACGGAACATGCTTTCACGAATTTGTTAAATGTTGCTGAAACGGGGCGTTTGCGGACAATGAAAAGCCCGCTTTCCAGGGGAAAGCGGGCCATATGCTTTACAAATTGGTCGAAGCGATCAGGCTTCGGCTCCACCTTCCGCAGCAGTCTCGTCAATGCCGCCAGCCGGGGCAATGATGGTCGCGATCGTGAAGTCGCGGTCGATGACCGGGGTGACACCCTTCGGCAGAGTGACTTCCGAGATATGGATGCTGTCGCCGATCTTCTTGCCGCTGAGGTCAATGTTGAAGAACTCAGGGATCGCATCGGCCGGGCAATGAACTTCAACTTCATGGCGAACGATGTTCAGAACGCCGCCGACCTTGAGGCCCGGAGACTTCTCTTCGTTGATGAAGTGAACCGGAATTTCGACGGTCACCTGGGTGTTACCGGAGACGCGCAGGAAATCGACATGCAACGTGAAGTCACGGACCGGATCGAGCTGGTAGTCCTTCGGCAGAACCTTGTGCTTCTTGCCGTCGACTTCGATCGTCGCCACGGTGGTCATAAAACCACCGGCGTGAATGCGCTTCGTCACCTCATTGGTGTTGAGAGCGATGGCAATGGGGGCCTGCTTGTCACCGTAGATGACAGCGGGAATCAAACCGTTGCGGCGAAGTTCACGGGCGGACCCCTTACCAACCCGTTCGCGCGCCTCGGCCTTGAGCTCGTAAGTTTCCTGGCTCATGGCTATTCCTTTCGAGGTTATTTGGAGAGTTCGGCGGCGGGCAAAAGCCTTGTTCCGACGAACCGGAGGCGGTATGACCCGACCTCATCCGCGTTGCCTCCAAGGGTGTCTACACGGACCGGTGGCCTATATTATAAGTCGATCGGAAACGCAAGTTGCGGATTTGGGTTGTTTTTTGCCCATATACACGCCTTCGCCAAGGTTTAACCATCGAAAACGAAATCGGCGGCGATTAATAAATCCTGCGCTTACCCGCCAATATAAGCAGGGCCGTCTCAATTTGCCGGTTGCCTCTCATGTTGCGCGTCCTTTCCTGCATCACCGTCGAACACAGCCTTCCGCATCTGATCTTCGCCACCGTTATCTGTGTGCTCGGATCGATGCTGTCGATGCGCCTCTTCACCCGGGTGCGCCGATCGCAGGGGCTGCAGAAAACCAACTGGCTGTTTCTCTCCGGTTTCGTTGGCGGCTCGACCATCTGGACGACGCATTTCATCGCGATGCTCGGTTACCAGACGCCGGTGGCGAACGGCTATGAGCCGACGCTGACGCTGCTGTCGCTGTTCGCCGCCGTCGCGACGACGATGATCGGCTTTGCCATCGCGTCAATCGCGCAGAAGAGCGCGCTTATCGAGGCAGGCGGCGTGATCGTCGGCCTCGGCATCGCGGTCATGCACTATGTCGGGATCGCCGGTTACGAGGTCGAGGGTCGTCTCGAATGGCAGCCCTCCTATGTCGTCGCCTCGCTGGTCTTGGCCGGCTTGTTCGGCGCAGTCGCCACCAATCGCGTCGGCCGGCCGATCACGCGTTTCTGCCGGCACGGAGCTGCCCTTTCGCTGATCCTTGCGATCGTGCTCACGCATTTCACCGGCATGGCGGGGCTGACGATCCTGCCGGATGCCACTGTTGCGGCACCCACCGAGATCATCTCGGACGGCATCATGACCGGTCTCGTTAGCGCCGTCATGATCATCATCCTGGCGCTGGGTGCTTCCACCTATATCATCGACATGCAGTCGACGCAGGCAGCCGTCGAGCGTTACCGCCATCTGTCGCTGCATGACCCGCTGACCAATCTTGCCAATCGCGCCGCCTTCAACGAGCATCTGTCGGCGCTGGTCAACAAGCCGAGGGACATGACGGCCAATATCGCCGTGCTCTCCTTCGACCTCGACCGTTTCAAGGAAATCAACGACGTTCACGGTCACGCCGCCGGCGATGCCGTGCTGCGCGCCGTCGCCGAGCGGCTGTTCAAGATCATGCAGAACGGCCAGTTCGTGGCGCGGGTCGGCGGCGACGAGTTCGTGGCCGTCATGTGCGATTATTTCGTCCGTTCGGACGCCAAGGGACTGGCACAACGTATGCTCGACGAGATCGCACGGCCGATCGAATGGAACGGCCATGCGCTGACCGTCGGCTCCAGTATCGGTATCTCCACCTATCCCGGACAGGCGGACAATTTGGACGACCTGTTGTCGCAGGCCGATATCGCCATGTATCGGGCAAAATCGACAGCGACCAACAGCATATGCTTCTACGAGCCCTCGATGGACCAGGCAGCGCGCGAACGCAACGCGCTGGCGAGCGAGATGCGGGAGGGATTGGCGCGCGGCGAATTCGAGCTGTTCTACCAGCAGCAGAATGACGCGGTGACGCGCGACATCGTTGGCCTGGAAGTGCTCCTGCGCTGGAGACATCCCGCGCGCGGCTACATCTCACCCGTCGAATTCATTCCGATCGCGGAAAAGACCGGCTTTATCATTGAGCTTGGTGAATGGGTGCTGCGGGCCGCTTGCGCGGAAGCGGTGACCTGGAAGAACCCATTACGCATCGCCGTCAACGTCGCGCCGCAGCAGCTCGGCGACAACCGCCTACCGCAGATCGTGCATCAGATCCTGCTCGAGACCGGCCTGCCGGCGGCGCGACTCGAGATCGAGATCAACGAATCCGGCATCATCGCCGATCATCAACATGCGCTGCAGGCAATCCGCCGGCTGAAAGCGCTGGGCGTAAAGGTGGCGATGGACGATTATGGCACGGGTTATTCGTCACTGTCGACACTGCAGAGCTTCCCGTTCGACAAGATCAAGATCGACCGCGCCTTCGTCGACGGCGTCGTCACCAACAAGCAGTCTGCGGCGATCGTGCGTTCGACGCTCATTCTTGCGGCAAGCCTCGACATACCGGTGCTTGCTGAAGGCGTCGAAAACGAAGACCATATCGACTTCCTTCGACGGGAAGGCTGCCTGCAGGTGCAGGGCTTCCTCTTCGGTAAGCCGAGACCGCGCTCGGGCATCGAGGCGATCGTCAACGGCGAGGTGCCGGCCGTACAGCAGGAAACGGTTCTTGCGCTCGCCGTGACGAAATCCGCGGCCGCGTGAGTGGCAAATTGCCATTCTCTGCCGCAGCTGAGGTTGACATCGGCGCGCTTCGCATCTTTGGATGGCCGCGTTCAAAAAGGGCTGAGGAGAAATCGGACTATGCGTCTCAAACTTGTCACGGCAACGAGCTTGCTGGCACTTTGCCTTGTCACCACGGCCCAGGGCGTCGAGATCAATCAGGATGGCGCCAATGCGGTCAAGGACAATCTGACGAAGCTGCTTCCCGAGGATCTGGCGAAGAGCGGCATGCTCACCGTCAATCCGGCGGGCACACGCTACGAGATCATCTACGATCTGGCGAAGCTGCTTGCCAAGGCCGATCCAGCGACATTTGCGATCAGCGGGCTGACGCCGTTCTCGATGTTCGCTACGCCGCTCGACAGCGGGCTCTGGAACATTGAGGGTGACAACAACCTCAATGTCTCCGGCCATTTCAAAGGCCCCGACCAGAAGCCGACGGATTTCTCCTACTCCATCGCTTCGCTTGTCTATACCGGCGTGTTCGACCCGGCGATCAGCTACCTGCGCTCCGGCACCTTCACCGCCAAGGACATCAAGGTCGCCAGCAAGTCCGACACCGAGGAAGTCCATACCAGCTTTGCCGGGATGGACCAAAAGCTGACCTCGACCGACAGCGCAGGCGGCAATGGGCGTATCGATTTTGCGGGCAGCGGCTCCATGTCGACTTTCGTCGAGCAGGTTTCCGGCCTGCAAATGCCGCCTGTTGAAATCCGTGCCGACTCGATCGATTTCGATGCCAAGCTGAACGGCCTGCCGGCCAAGCAAATCCGCGAGATCGTCCTTTTCATTCTCGACCATCTCGAGGAGAAGGAACTAAGCCCAGAGAACAGCGACAAGATAAAGGGAATGCTCAAGCAAGCCTTTCCGATTCTTGCCTCGTTCAGCGAGACGATCGGGGTCAATAATCTGACCGTCAGCAGCCAGATGGGCAATGGCGGCGTGAAGGCATTCGGTTACAACCTGGTCATGGACGGGCCGAGCGACGCCATGCGTTTCGGCTTCGGCATCGATGCGCAGGACATCAGCCTCGACAGCCCGGCAATGCCGGCAAGTTATTCGCCCTTCGTGCCGACCAATTTCGATCTGCAGCTCGCCATTCCGAATCTGGATTTCG
This sequence comes from Rhizobium leguminosarum, assembly GCF_001652265.1. Lineage (GTDB taxonomy): Bacteria > Pseudomonadota > Alphaproteobacteria > Rhizobiales > Rhizobiaceae > Rhizobium > Rhizobium leguminosarum_D. The sequence goes on along the minus strand of NZ_LWBS01000220.1, from coordinate 79,734 downwards.
CCACCTTCGGCGACGCACTCATGGCGATGGATTTCAACGCCAAGCCGCCGGAGCAAAGCGGCGACGAGATGGCGAAAAAGCTCTTCCGCGATGGCCGGCTCACCATCGAGTTTCCTAAGGTCAGCGCCAAATCCGATGTCTACGACGTCGACATGACCGGCAAGATCGAGGGACGGGTCGATACCCAGAAGGACTATTCGATGGAGGCGACGATCCTTGCCCGCGACCTCGACAAGACGATTGCCGCGGTTCAGGAGCTTGTCAAGACGGATCCCGACCTCAACCAGGTCTCCTTCGGCATCATGATGGTGAAGGGCTTCGCCAAGACCGATGCAGATGGCCGCTCGCGCTGGGACATCAGCATCAGCCGCGACGGCGCTGTCGCCGTCAACGGCCAGGTGGTCAAGGAAGCGGACCAGGAAACGGTCCAGCCGCAATAGAGTATCCAGGGTCTTTCGACCGAAGAGCAGATGCGCCGCCTAGGGTCTCATCCTTTGCGGCGCAGCAGCGCCGTTGCCATGTCGAGAAAGGCGCGCAACTTCAGCTGCGTCTGCGAGCGGGCGGGGAAATAGGCAAAGAGACCGGGCGTGGTCGGCAAGAAGGGATCGAGCACGCGTTCGAGCCGCCCTGATGCCACGGCCTCGCCGACGGAAATATCCGGCAAATAGGCAAGACCGAGCCCGGCCTCGGCGAGCTCGAGCAGCAGCAGGAAATCGTTGACCATCAGGTTGCCGGGCGCATCGACGGAGAAGTCGCGCCCGTCTCGCTCGAATTCCCAGCGATAGATGACGCCCGATGTCGGATAGCGGTAGCGGATCGCCTGATGGCGGGTGAGGTCCTCCGGCGTTAGCGGCCGGCCATATCGGGCGAAATAGCCGGGCGAGCCGACGACGGTCCAGGTGATATCAGATGTCAGCCGCATGACGATCATGTCCTTTTCGATCGCTTCGCCGATGCGGATGCCAGCGTCGAAACCGCGTTCGGTGATATCGATTGCCGCATCATCGACTGAGATCTCGACGGAGATATCGGGATAGGCGTTGCGAAATTGCGGCAGCAGCGGCGTCACGATCAGAGGCACGGCCATGCGCGGCACGGTGAGGCGCAGGTGCCCGAGCGGGCGGTCGCGGAAGCCACCCAGCATGTCGAAGGCATCGGCAATGTCGCCGGCAGCCGGACGGACGCGCTGGAAGAGCGCGGCACCGGCTTCGGTGAGCGCGACGCGCCGCGTGGTGCGGACGAAGAGCGGCACGCCGAGCCTCGCCTCGAGCGCGCGGATCGTCTGGCTGACGGCAGTCGGCGTGACGCCGAGCGATGCGGCGGCAGCGGTGAAGCTCCTGGCGTCGGCGACGGCCAGGAATTCCGTCAAGCCGTTAAAGGGGTCGGGCGCCATCGGTCTATTATGAAGTTGAACTTCATAAGCCTTATCGATTCGGCGGATTTTTCGCAACAATGTTTTGAGGCATTGTCTTTCCATCCGATCACGACAATCCAATGGATGGAGGATGACATGCAATATACGACCCTCGGCCGGACCGGCCTTGCCGTTTCCAGGCTTGCCTTCGGGGCGATGACTTTCACATCGGGCGACCGCAGCTTAGGCGCGATCTACAAGACCGATGCCGATGTTGCCGATGCGCTTGTCGGACAGGCACTTGATGCCGGCATCAACTTCTTCGATACGGCAGACGCCTATGCATCCGGCCAGTCGGAAACGATCCTCGGACAGGTGCTGATGGCGCGGCGCAGCGAGGTGGTGATTGCCACCAAGGTCGGCTTCCGCACCGGCACGCCTCTCGGCCAGGCCGGACTTTCCCGCCGCCACATCCTCTGGTCGGTCGAGGAAAGCCTGAAACGGCTCAGAACCGACTGGATCGACGTCTATATCGTCCACAAGGAGGATCCGTTCACGCCGCTCGAAGAGACGCTGTCGGCGCTCGATGCGGTGGTGCGCTCCGGCAAGGTACGTTATATCGGCTTTTCCAACTGGTCGGCCTGGAAGGTGGCGGCGGCGCTCGAAATCCAGAAGGCGAACGGGCTGGCGCCCTTCACGCATGGACAGATGTATTATTCGCTGCTTGGCCGCGACGTCGAGCGCGACATTCTTCCCATGATGCAGCGTTATGGCCTCGGGCTGACCGTCTGGAGCCCGCTCGCCTCCGGTTTTCTCTCCGGCAAATACACCCGCGAAACACTCGGTGATCCCGACAACCGCTATTCCGGTTTCGATATCCTGCCCTTCGACAAGGAACGGGGCTTCGCGCTGGTCGAGCGCATGCGGGTGATCGCCGCCGCGAACGGGGCGAGCGTCGCCCAGGTGGCGATCGCCTGGCTGCTTGCGAAAAAGACGGTCTCAAGCGTGTTGCTCGGCGCCTCGAAACCGCATCAACTGGCCGACAATCTCGGTGCGGCGAAGCTGGTACTTGATGAAGGCGACCTTACAGCGCTCGATGCGGCGACTGAGCCGGCCCCGGTCTATCCGAACTGGTTCATCGACAATCTCGTCGACCAGCCGCAGAAGGCGGCCCTCGGCCGCTGATCGCCGATAGAGGTTTTTGTCGCAAGAGGCCTGTCGCCACGCCATTGGGTCGAACTTACGTCGAGCCGGGGCTCCGGCAATCGTCATCGTATTGACTAGTTGTAAATTAACTAGTAACACTATGACTATGACATCAATCAAACGCTCTCCAACCGCGCTCGCTGTTCTTGGAATGCTCATGGAGGAGCCGCTGCATCCTTACCGGATGCAGCGGCTCATCAAGGAGCGCGGCAAGGGCGAGGTGATCAATGTCGCGCAGAGGGCGAGCCTCTATCAAACAATCCAGCGGCTCGAACGCGAGGGTTTGATCGCTGCGCAGAAAACAGTCCGGGATGACAAGCGTCCCGAGCGGACCGTGTACGAGATAACCGAGAAGGGCCGCGACATCGCGCTGGAATGGATGCGGGAGATGTTGTCGACCGTGACGCGGGAATATCCGGAATTCCCCGCAGCCATATCATTTCTTCCTCTGCTTGCGCCGAGCGATGTGGCGAGCCAGCTTGAGCGCAGAGCAAAAGCCATCGAGTCAGAACTTCGCCGGATCGACGAAGTCCTGCAGGAGGCGCAGGCCGTACCAAGGCTCTTCCTTCTGGAGACGGAATATCTCCGGGCGCTTCACGCAACCGAATTGTCTTGGGTCAACGGCGTTGTCGAGGACCTCAGCGCCGAGCGCATCACCTGGACAGACGAGTGGCTGAGGCAGATCGCCGCGAAGTTCTCCATCGACCCCAACCTTGACCCGGACTAGTACCATGAAGGTTTTGATTATCGGCGCCGGGACCGGCGGTTTGGCACTCGCCCATCTGCTTAAGCAGGCTGGGGTTTGCATAGCGGTGTATGAGCGCGACCTCGCGCCGAACGCCGACACCGGTGGCTATCGCGTCGGCATCGGCCCGGCTGGAAGCCGAGCGCTAAAAGCCTGTATCCCCGGCGAACTCTACGACCTCTATGTCGCCACCTGCGCCAGGTCGCCGCGCTATTTCAACATGCTCACGGAACAGCTCGGCGAAGTGCTGAGCTTCGACGTCGATGATGCAGAGCCGAACGCTCTCGACGGTGAAAAGAACGTGGTTCGAAAGACGCTGAGGCGGGTTCTGCTCAGGGGACTTGAAGACGACGTGTTCTTCGGGAAGGCGCTTCAAGGTTACACAAGTAATGCGGACGGGTCCGTCACCGCGTGCTTTCAGGATGGAAGCCTCGCGACGGGAGATGTCCTGGTGGGTGCTGACGGCACGAGTTCCACTGTATGCAAGCAACGCTTGCCGGACGCGCGTCTGGAAGACACTGGGATCGTATCGCTCGGCGGCAAAATTCCTATGTCGGCCGAGACGAAAGCTCTGCTGTCGGACAAAATGTTCAAAGGCATGTCGCTGATTATGGCGCCGATGGGCTTCGGCGCAATCATTCACTCGCTCGAGTTCGCCGACAGCCGAGGGGACCCCGGGTTTGCTGCGCGTTGGCCGGATTTCGTCGAAGCACTCGACGAAGACAGCATCGGCTGGGGTATCTGGGGCGCCCGGCAGAATTGCCCGCGGGATCCGTCCGGCCTGAACGGTGAACAATTGAGAGAGCTGGGCCTGGAGCTCGCTCGAGACTGGCATCCGCACTTACGTGCTCTCATCCTTATGACGGAGCCCTCGACGATCTACGATGTCAAGGTCAGGACCTCCGTTCCGCTGACGCTTTGGACAAGTTCGAATGTCACTCTGCTCGGTGACGCCGTCCATACGATGACACCCGGACGAGGCGCGGGCGCCAACACCGCACTTCGCGATGCAGCTCTGCTTGGACGCATGCTGGTCGAAGCGAACCAAGGGCGAAAACCGCTCGTCGAAGCCATACACGCCTACGAAATCGAGATGCTTCGCTACAGTACCGAAGCAGTCCAAGAATCGAAAAAGCAGATGGATGCTAACGATCTGGCTCATCGGCCGATTGTCGGCACAGTTCAGCTCGCTTTCATGCGCAGCATAATGCGCATCGTCAACGCAATACCTGCACTAAAGCGGCGCGCCTTTCGGCAGATGATGCGAGTTCGCGGCGAAAACTAAGCTAGTCGCTGACAATCAACAAAATCCGGAGGTTCGTCGGATGCCTGATGTTTTCAGTCAAACAGGCTGGAGACGGACTCTTCCTGGGCCGTTCGGCTGATGGCTTCGCCGATCAGCGGCGCCGTCGTTACGACGCGGATATTGTGTGCCGAAAGCACGGCCGTGGTCGGCTGGATCGAATCCGTGATGACGAGTTCGCGCAGCTTCGAGGAGGTGACGCGGGTGACCGCGCCGCCGGAAAGAACGCCGTGGGTGATATAGGCGGTGACGCTGGATGCGCCCTCGGCCAGCATCGCGTCGGCCGCGTTGCAGAGCGTGCCGCCGGAATCGACGATATCGTCGATCAGCAGGCAGTCCTTGCCGGCAATGTCGCCGATGATGTTCATGACTTCGGATTCACCCGGCCGATCGCGGCGCTTGTCGACGATGGCCAGAAGACAGTCCAGGCGCTTCGCGAGCGCGCGGGCGCGAACCACGCCGCCGACGTCGGGCGAGACGACCACGACGTTGCTGAGGTCATAGTGGCTCTTGATGTCGCGGGTCAGCACGGGCATGGCAAAGAGGTTGTCTGTGGGTATATCGAAGAAGCCCTGGATCTGCCCGGCATGGAGATCGAGCGTCATGACGCGGTCAGCGCCGGCCTCGGTAATGAGGTTTGCGACCAGCTTGGCGGAGATCGGCGTGCGGCCGGAAGCCCGGCGGTCCTGACGGGCATAGCCGAAATAGGGTAGGACGGCGGTGATGCGGCGGGCTGACGAACGACGCATGGCGTCGATCATGATCAGCAGTTCCATCAGATGATCGTTGGCGGGAAAGGCGGTCGGTTGCACGAGGAAAACATCCTCACCGCGCACATTTTCCTGGATCTCCACGAAGATTTCCTGATCGGCAAACCTTCGAACACTGGCTTTCCCCAAGGGAACATTGAGATAGTTGCAGATCGCTTCGGCGAGTTGCCGGTTCGAATTGCCTGCGAAAACCTTCATTTTGGTCCGCCTGTTATGCGCTGATAGCCGCGCTTTTTAGTCAGCTTCCCCGTGAATGCAAGGGCAAAGGCGCCACAGGCTTCCATATTTGCAAAAAGTTTGTGACTAACCACCCTGAGTCTGCCGCCAGGAGGAGAATTCCGCGATCGTTTTTGAGCCGATCTGCTGCATCACCGAGGCCGGAACGCCCGCCCATGGATCGGTCGCCGCCGTCGGCACGCTTTCTTGCCCCTGGATGCGGTGCAGGCGGCCCCCGCCGCTGTCGAGAATATCCCAGACATAGACCACGGTGACCTTGCCATCGTCGCCGAAGGCGGAGAGGTAACCTTTGAGAATATAATCGCTGCTCGCATCGTTGGAACTCTTGATGGAAAGGCCATGCGCGCGTGCCTCGGCGCCGAGCTGGCGCGAGAGCGGGGTCACGGCCTGCACCGGCGCGCCGATGATCGGCAAGAAGCGCACGGTATTGCCGCGGGCGGAGGAGGGGGCAGGGCTGAGGGCGGCGGTCTGCTGCGGCTGTTGCGTCCCGGCCGGTTCAGCCAATTGTGCGGGAAGCCCGCCACTGGCCGCCGGCGGTGGCAGCGATTGTTCCTCGATCGGGGCGGAGGCAGCCGGCGAGGAGCCGCTCCTCGATAGGGCGTTTGCCTGCTCCTGCATTGTCGTCGGTGGCGCGCCGGTGCCGGGTCGATAGGCCTGCTGCGACTGATCATAGGCTGGATGGTAGCCGCCCGGCTGCGGATTTCCCGCGAAAGTCGGCTGGCGGGTGCCTGCCAAACGCTCGGCTTCACTCTGCGTCACCGGGCTCGACGACGCGCGGCCGGAGGAATCGCCGATATCGACCTGCGGCGTCAACGCATCGGTGGTATTGCAGGCGGTCAGCAGAGCCATGACGAATAGGAGCGTGGGCACAATCGCAGCTCGCGTCATCCCTTGATCCGTCCTTCCCACAATCGCAATCAGCCCCACCCGAATTTATGCGGGTGGGGACCGTCGTCTGTCAATTCCGGATTCTCACCGGTCAGAGGCCGATGAAATCGAGCGGATGGCGGGACAGCGCGCGCGGCGCATCCGTTGTCGTCAGATAAGTCTGGCCGAGCGTCATCGCCGTGCCCGTATCGGAATCGGCGATGATCATGTGCACGAAGAGCGACATGTTCGGCTCGATCGGCTGCGGATTGCCGACATGGAACATCTGATGCTCCATCCAGGAGGGCGAGAAGCGGGCGCCGAGCGAATAACCGCAGGCATTCAGCCGGTGGCGGGCCAGGCCGCGCTCGTCGATTATCTTGGCATGCATGTCGAAGACATCACCAAAGGTCTGGCCGGGCTTCAGCACGGTCTCGATCGCCTCGATGGTTTCGCGGCAGGCGTTGTAGAGTTCGCGGTGGCGGTGCGTCGGTTCGCCGATGACGATCGTGCGCATCATGGCGGCATGGTAATGCGCATAGGCGCCGGCCCATTCGAGCGTCAGCTGGTCGTTGGCGTCGAGCTTGCGGCGGCCGGCCTTGTAGCGGCAGAGCAGCGCGTCGGCACCGGAGCCGATGATGAACTCGTTGGCGGGGTAGTCGCCGCCGCCGGAAAAGACCGCTCCCTGCATGGCAGCGAGGATATCGGCCTCGTCGGCGCCGGGCTTTGTCAGCCGGATCGCGGCATCGAGCGCATCGTCGGCGAGAACGGCGGCGCGCTCGACATAGGCGACCTCCGTCGGGCTCTTGATCAGGCGCAGGCGGCTGACGAGGTAGGAAGCGTCGACGATCTGGCCGAAGGTGGTCAATTGCGCGTCGAGCAGACGGGCGACGCGGCCGGTCATGCCGTGCGTATCATATTCGACACCGATGCGGGCGCCGAGCAGATCCATCTCGACCAGCAGGTTCTTCAGGTCGAGCGTCGGATCGGCATTGACCCGATCGACCCAGATATGGATGTCCTCGAGGATCGAGGTATGCCTCGCCTGGCGAAGATCGGCCGAGCGGGTCATCAGCGCCATGGTGCCGTCGCTCTTGACGACCAGCGTCTGGAAGAAGCAGTAGCCGAAGGTGTCGTAGCCGGTCAGCCAGTACATGCTTTCCTGGGCGAAGAGCAGCAAGGCGTCGAGCTTTTCTTCCTTCATCTTCTCGGTGAGGCGCGCAAGCCGGCTTGCGAATTCGGCCTTTTCGAAATGCAGTGCCATTCTGCTCAAGTCTCCCTGATTGATATCGCGGAAATCTGGCGGCCGTAATCCGGCTCCTTGCGATGTGTCGTCCTGCGGTAGGAAAAGAAGCGCTCGCTATCCGGATAGGTGCAGAGGCCGAGGCTTTCGGCACGCACGCCGGCTTTCGTCAGCCGGTCGACGGTCAACGCCGGCAGGTTGAACATGGCATGGCCGGGCGTTGCGGAAGGCACAAAAAAGCGCACGTCCTCCGGGTTTTCGGCGACGAAACGCTCGACGAACTCGGGACCGACCTCATAACTTGCCTGGCTGATCGAGGGGCCGAGGCAGGCGACGATGCGAGCGCGATCCGCACCCAGCGCCTCCATGGCGGCGATGGTATTTTCGAGCACGCCCGTCAGCGCGCCCTTCCAGCCGGCATGGGCTGCGCCGATGACGCGGTTATCGGGATCGGCAAAGAGGATCGGCCCGCAATCGGCGGCGAGCACGCCAAGCGCGATACCAGGGGTGCGCGTTACCATCGCATCGGCGTCAGGGCGGGCGCCGTCATAATCGGTACCGACCACCACGACATCGGGAGAATGGACCTGATGCACGGTTGCCAGCCGCTCGACCGGCAAGCCGAACCAGGCGGCGACACGGCGCCGGTTTTCGAGGACCTTGTCACGTTCGTCGCTGGAGCCGAGGCCGACATTGAGGCCACGATACAGACCTTCGGAAACGCCGCCGGCCCGCGTGAAATAACCGTGCCGGATGGTGCTGCCCGCCGCTTCGTTCAGCAGGGCGCTTTCGATCGGTGCGGGAGAGGCCGCGTCCTGCATCTGTGATTCCGGGGTTTTCGAGGGGTTTGTTATTATCCCAAGCGCATCGCATATGCGGCGCGCTTCAAGTTCTTGTTTCGGGCCGATGTTGAACCAGCCGCGTGCGCCCTGTCAATCCACCGGACGAAAGGGCATGAGATCGATGGCGGGATGGGAGACCGCCATCACCTTGAAGAGTTCGCCCATCCGGCCTTCACCGGCGCCGGCAAGCCTTTCGACCGCCGCCTGGATGACCTGCTGGGTTTGCGGCTCGCGATCCCGACCGAGGGCCGCCGCACGTTCGAGAATGCCGAGGCCACTTAGAAAATCACCTTGATGCAGGGCGCCGTTCAGATGGAGGCCGGCCGCAAGCGCCGTTTCGGCGAGCTGCTGGAAGTCGACATGGCTTGTCAGATCGGCTTCACCGGGATGGGCGAGCGGCGGGTCGAATTCATGCATGCGCACGGCCTGGAGCGTATCGCCGAAGCCGGTGACGAGATGGCCGTAGTCGATCGTAAGCGCCGTGCCGCCGAAGACGCGCAGCCGCTCGCAGATTGCGACCATCACCGCCTGGCGGGCCGGCGAGATTTCAAAGAGGGTGCCGACCGGCACGTTCTGCACCGGTTCGGGCAGCAAGGCGGGATCGAGGCCGGCGACGCCGGCGGCGAAGGTCAGCTCGCCATCGGCGTCGATGCCGACCATGCGCTCGCGGAAACCCGTCGGCATACGGACGAACTGGCGGATCGGGATGGCGTCGAAGAGTTCGTTGGCGGCAATCAGCGTGAAGCCGGGCGGCACTTCGTCGAAGCCATTATGCCAGGCGATTTTCTCGCCGTAAGGCTCGAGTGTCTGGCTCTGGACGTCGCGCAGGCGCTCGCTGGTTTCGACGAGATGCACGCTCATCGCATCCAGGAGTGACGGGGCGATGTGGGAGATGACGCGCAGCATGTCAGCCATCATCGTGCCGCGGCCGGGGCCGATCTCGACGAGGCGGACATCCGTCGGTGCGCCGTGGCGCTGCCATGCATGGACGATGAAGACGCCGATCATCTCGCCGAAGATCTGGCTGACCTCGGGCGCGGTGACGAAATCGCCGGAACGGCCGAAAGGCTCACGCGTCCGGTAATAGCCGTGTTCGGGATCGGCGAGGCAGAGCGAGAAATAATCGGTGACGCTGATCGGGCCGTTGGCCTGGATGATCGCCTTGATCTTTTTGCCGAGAGCGGTGGTCATGTCGCGCGTCCTGCCGTTTTCAAAGCTGCAGCGCAGCCCGGCGGCGGGCCCGCAGCATCGCCCAAAGGCCGAGCAGGATCATCGGGGAGGAGAGCACCATGCCCATGGTCAGCCAGTTCGTGCCGAGGAGGTAACCGATCTGGGCGTCGGGCTCGCGGAAGAATTCGACGAAGATGCGCGACAGCGCATAGCCGCACACGAAGACGCCTGTGATGAAGCCGGGGCTTTTCAGCGCGCGCATGCCGTAGACCAGGGCGGCCAGCACCAAGAGCAGAACAATGCCTTCGAGGCCGGCTTCGTAAAGCTGGCTTGGGTGGCGGGCGAAGGGACCGCCGGTCGGAAAGACCACGGCCCAGGGCACGTCGGTCAATCGGCCCCACAGCTCGCCATTGATGAAATTGGCGATGCGGCCAAAAAGCAGACCGAAGGGAACGACGGTGGCGACGATGTCGAACAGGCTCCAGATCGGTATGGCGTTGCGGCGCGCAAAGAGGATCATGGCAATCGTCGTGCCGGTGAGGCCGCCATGGAAGGACATGCCACCGTTCCAGATCTCGAGCGCACGGACGGGACTGCGCAGGACGGCGGGGAGATCATAGAAGAAAATATAGCCGAGACGGCCGCCGAGGACGACGCCAAGCGCTGCCCAGACGATGAAATCGTCGAGCTGCGTCCTTGACATCGGCGAGACGTTGCCGGGCCAGAGACTTTCATTGGCGGCGAGGCGGCGCGCATAGGCCCAGCCGAGCAGGATGCCGGCGACGTAGGCGAGGCCGTACCAGTGAATCGCCAGCGGACCGATCGAAAAGGCAATCGGATCGATATCCGGGAAAGGCATGATGGCAAGGAGATCGGCTGCTATCGGCAAGGTTTTCCACCCGTTGAGTTGCGCGGAACATGCCGCTGCGATCCCGGACGGTCAAGTCCATTGTTCGTGATGGCTCGTTCCTGGCCGGTGCGGCAAGCTTATATCCGTGCAAAGCGCTTGCATCGTCGGTGGCGAAGTCCTACCTCAATCCTCGAGGCCCCGAAGGGCTGAATTCACCTCATGCGAAGGGAGAAAAACGCCATGACGACCGGAACGAACCGCATCATGGACGAATTCGCCAAGCTGATGACCGATGCGGCCGGTGCCGCCCAGGGCGTCCGCAAGGAGATCGAAACCGCCTTCAACGCCCAGGCCGAGCGTTGGCTGAACAGCATGGACATCGTCAAGCGCGAGGAGTTCGAGGCCGTGCGCGAGATGGCGATCAAGGCACGCGACGAGAACGAGGCGCTTGCCGCCCGCATCGCAGTGCTCGAGGCGAAACTTGCCGGCGAGAACGCTTAAGTCCCGATAAGACACAGGTGCGGCGTTGCCTTCATGCCACACGCCGCATCTTCCGTAAAAAAACCAGATGGGTTTTCCACCTGTGGACACTGCCAAAAAAGCCAATTCGCAGAGTCGCTTATTCTCCCTTCTGAATTGAATTTCGAAGAGCCTTTCCACAGTGGCCGGTCCTATTTTCCGTTCGGGGGGCTGGCAGGGGGCAAGGGGCGCTATACACTGATTTTAAATGATGATTCGAAGCGACTTGGTAAGCTCCGGGCAGGTTATCTGCGTTAAGTCTGGCAGCGGTTCAACGATCATCCGAGTGGTGGTTCCGGTATTTTGCGTGTGTCTTTCTTGTGTTCGTACACCAAGTTAGGTCGCATTCGTTCCGGTCAAGAAGGTGCTGCATGAACCTGATGGAATTGGAAGTCGAGCGTCAGTCGAACCCGGTCGATATGATCGAGTACGTTGCCTCCAACAACGACTGGTCGTTCGAACGGTCCGGCGAGGACGAGATCGCGATGACGGTCGAGGGCCGCTGGACGGACTACCACGTCTCTTTCTCCTGGATGGAGGAGTTCGAGGCGCTGCATCTTGGCTGCGCCTTCGATATCAAAGTTCCCGACATCAGGGTCAACGAGGTGGTCAAGCTGCTCTCGGCGATCAACGGGCAGGTGCTGATGGGTCATTTCGACCTGTGGCGCCAGGAAGATGTCGTCATTTTCCGCCAATCGCTGCTGCTTGCCGGCGGTGCGGAGCCTACCAACCGCCAGGTTGAGGTGCTGCTTTCCAGTGCGCTCGACACCTGCGAGGCCTATTTCCAGGCATTCCAGTTCGTCGTCTGGTCCGGCATGGAAGCGACGAAGGCGATGGAAGCCGTGCTGTTCGAAACGGTCGGCGAGGCTTAAGATGCCGACGAAGGCTTTCTCCTCGACACGTCCCGTCGTTCTGATCGGCGCCGGAAACATGGGTGGGGCGATGCTCTCCGGCTGGCTGAAAAGCGGCGTTCCGGGCTCGGCCGTCATTGTCGTCGATCCCGGCCCGTCGCCGGCGATGCTGGCGACGATCAACGAGGCCGGCGCGACCCATCTGACCGCGCTTCCCATGGATTTGAAGGCAAGCGTGCTGTTCCTGGCGGTCAAGCCGCAGGTGATGGAAACGGTGCTGCCGGCGGTGAAAAGTGCGGTCGGGTCGGGCACGGTCGTCGTCTCGGTCGCAGCCGGCAAGACGCTCGATTTCCTCGAGAGACATCTCGGCAAGGCCGCCATGGTGCGGGCCATGCCGAACACGCCGGCCATGGTCGGGCGCGGCATCACCGGCGCCTTTGCCAATTCAGGGGTCAGCGGTCAGCAGCGCAAACGCGTCCATTCCCTTCTGCGCGTCTCGGGCCCGGTCGAATGGGTGCCGGCGGAAACCGATATCGATGCCGTGACGGCGCTTTCGGGCAGCGGGCCCGCTTACGTATTCTATCTCGTCGAATGTATGGCGGAGGCAGGCCGTAAACTCGGCCTGCAGGCGGACCTCGCCATGCGTCTTGCGCGGGAAACAGTCGCGGGGGCTGGTGAACTCATGCACCAGTCCCCCGACGACGCTTCGCGGCTGCGAGAGAATGTGACTTCTCCCGGCGGCACCACGGCGGCGGCGCTCGCCGTGCTGATGGCCGAGAACGGCATGCAGCCTCTGTTCGACGCAGCCCTTGCGGCGGCGCGCAAGCGGGCCGAGGAACTGGCCGGCTGACGGAGACAATATGGCAGAAGAGATCAACTACGCCGATTTCGAGGGTGTCGACATTCGTGTCGGCACGATCATCGAGGCCAGTCCCTTTCCGGAAGCGCGCAAGCCGGCAATCAAGCTGGTGATCGATTTCGGCCCTGAGATCGGCGTTAAAAAATCCTCGGCGCAGATCACCATGCATTATACGCCGGAAAGCCTGCTGGGCCGGCAAGTTCTCGGCGTCGTCAATTTCCCGCCGCGCCAGATCGGGCCGTTCCGCTCGGAAGTGCTGACGCTGGGATTCGAAGACGAGAACGGCGCGATCGTGCTTGCTGCGGTCGAACAGCCGGTGCCAAACGGCCGAAAGATGATGTGAGCGCGAGTTCACACTTAAAGCGCGTCGCGTCGAATCGGATTCATGCGACGCGCTTTAAGTCTTTATGCAAGTCGTTATCCGAAAACCGCTGCGCACTTTTTGTCGACATGCATTAGATCAGGGTGATTTTAAGCCTGATCGGCCTAAAATCACCCTGATCTAAATCAAAGAAATAGAGCATGATGTCGTCCGAAAACCGCGCACACTTTTCGGCATCATGCTCTAGTTGTTCGGGGCTTCGCCCGATGCGCCGGCATCGGATCCTCCACGAGATCTGATTTCCTGCAGAAATGGATTGCTTCGCCGCTCGTCGCCGATGCGGCTGCCCGGGCCGTGGCCGCAGATGAAGCCGACCTCGTCGCCGAGCGGCAATACCTTGTCGCGGATCGAATCGAGAAGCTGCTGATGATCGCCGCCGGGCAGGTCGGTGCGACCGATCGAGCCGTTGAAGAGGACATCGCCGAGATGGGCGAAATTCTGCGCACGGTTGAAATAGATGACGTGGCCGGGGGCATGGCCGGGTGTGTGATAGACCTCGAATTCATGGGCGCCGAAAGAGATCTTGTCGCCATCCTTCAGCCAGCGGTCGGGCACGACATTCCGCAACCCTGATATGCCATATTTCGCGGCCTGGGTCTCGATCCGCTGCAGCAGCGGCAGGTCGTCCTGATGCGGGCCGACCACGTCGATGCCGAGAGCTTCCTTCAGTTCGCGGGCACCGCCGGCATGGTCGAGATGGCCGTGTGTCAGCCAGATTTCCTTGATGGTCAGGCCGTTCTGGGCAATCGCCTGCAGAATGAGCGGTATGTCGCCGCCGGGATCGACGACGACGCCTTCCTTGGTATCGGGATCGAAGAAGATCGTGCAGTTCTGCTGGAAGGGTGTCACCGGAATGATGCCGGCCTGGAGCATGCCCATAAGTGCCTCGCTTGGTGTCTCTACTGCTTCGGTATAGTCCGAAACCCTGGCAAGGGCAGCCGGAATCTTCCGCCATTTGCGGTCCGCCTCACGGCAAAATGACGGACTGCAACAAGAATTTACGCCCCTCTCCGCCATCGTAATAGAGCGGAAAAATTGAATTTTGTTCAATTCTTCGAAGCACTTGGATGAAATCTCCCATAAGCCGCATTTCGCTCGTCGGAGCGCATGGGAACATCGTGGAACCCCGCGCGTTGTCAGCCCATCGAAACCAAGGAGACGCTCACATGACCTTGAAGAGAAACATTCTGTTGGCTGGAGCCGTGCTCCTGGCGAGCGGCGGTCTCGCGCAGGCTGAGATGATGGCGACGACGGTCAACGATCTCAACGTCCGTGCCGGTCCGGGCCCGCAATATCCGACGGTCGGCCTTGCCACCCGCGGCTCGACAGCGGTCCTCGACGGCTGCATCGAAGGCAGCCGCTGGTGCCGTGTCGACGTCAACGGCATGCGCGGTTGGGTCTATGCCGATTATCTGCAGGTCGATCAAGGCGGCAGCCCTGTCATCGTCGAGCAGCACCGTGCCGAGATCGGCGTACCCAGCGTGACTTATGAGTCGACCGCGAGTGTCGTGCCGGCCGAGCCACAGCCGGCACCTGGCGACGAGTTGCTCGGCCCCGTCGGAGCGGTCGAGACCATCACCCCGCCGGAGACGGTCCGCACTTATATCGAAACCAATCCGGCCCAGACAGTGCAGCTCGGCGGAGATGTCGTCGTCGGCGCCGAGGTGCCTGACGATGTCACATTCCAGTCGATTCCCGACTACGAATACCGCTATGTCAGGATCAACGATCGGCCGGTGCTGGTCGATCCCGGTACACGCCGGATCGTCTACGTCTATCAATGACGTGATCGACTGAAACTGAGGCGAGGCGGACGTCGGACCGCCTCGTTCCGGGGCGCTTCTCCCTGCCTTAATCCCGCATCGGTTGATTTTTCTTAACGCTTTCCTCCAAAATATGATAATATACTAATATGCCGAAGGTTCGGCATGGATCGGCGATCGGGGAGATCGCCAGAGGAGGAAATCATGGAAGCGCTACTTCCGCTCATCACACAATTGATAGCCGGTGCAATCGGCGGCAACGCCGCGAGTGCTGCTTTGAAGCAGCAAGCGATCAATGTCGTCGCCCGGACGATCGCAGGCGCGATCGGCGGCGTCGCCGGCGGTATGCTGCTCAGCACGGTCGGCGGCGAAGCGGCCATGACCGGGCTGATCGCCGACGGCATCGGCGGCCTGATCGGCGGCGGCATTCTCTCGACGCTCGCCGGACTGGTCATGGCACGGGCGCATAGATAAAAGGCCCGATGGGTCGGTGCTACAGCGCCGCGCGTCTTTATGAGACGCGCAAAGGACGCTGTAGCACTTTAAATTGCTGCAAAAGTTTAGCCTTAAATCGATTCCGATTTAAGGAATGCAGTAGCCGGACCGATTGCGTGACGGCCTTATTCGGCGGCGATCGCCGCCGGATAGACTTCCTTCATGTAGTTGTTCATCGAGCATCATGGTATCGGCGTAGCGTGCTTGGAAATGGTGCAGATCCTGTAGGGACCGGCAGCCTTGGAGGCGCAGGGCGCCGTCTTCGGATCGGACGGCGGATTCGGCGATATCGAGGCGAATGCCCTTCAGCTTTTCGGTCGGGTTGAAATAGCTGCTCCATTGCCCGATGGCGACGTTGATGCGTGGATCTTGGCGTCTTTCCCAGGCGGCGAACTCGCCGTTGAACCAGACTTCGCCGTCCACCTGGTCGAAAGGAACTGAAGCCTTCCCTAAACTCCTCCGGTGCTTGAGCGCCATGCCTGTTGATTGTTGTCCCCATTACGTCTTATCCACAGACGCAAGGGAAATCGCCTATTGCGTCGGAGTGCCGGACGGGCCTTGGTTTCCAGGGAATTAGAGACCGTGCGGCGCTCCCGCAGAGTTCGGGAAAGTTAGCAGCGACGCAAATTTATCTCAGTAAAGCTGACATATCTTCGCGAAAGTTTCCCGCAGCGCGCGGAAAGAGAAAAGGAAATGCCGAGTGTCACGACAGACCGGCCCGAAAGCAAGCAAGCCAGAGCCGCTGGCCACGCCGATGGAAGATACAGGGATTATCGATTTCGAGATCATCGAGCTGTTCTTCTTCGCTTATCGCGACTTCGTTTCCGATCCTGACGCCATCCTCGAAAAGAGCGGCTTCGGCCGGGCCCACCATCGCGTCGTGCATTTCGTCAACCGCAACCCTGGCATGACGGTTGCCGATCTTCTTGATACCTTAAAGATCACCAAGCAGAGCCTCGCAAGGGTGCTGAAACAGCTGATCGATTCAGGCTATATTCGCCAGGTGGCCGGCCCCGAGGATCGGCGGCAGCGCAAGCTTTATCCGACGAAATCGGGACGAGAGCTGGCGCTTGCCCTTGCTGAGCCGCAATCGCGCCGCATTGAGCGGGCATTCGAAGGGGCTTCTGCGGAGGTGCGGGAGGGCGTAAAAGCTTTCCTCAGCGGAATGCGGGACAGACAGAGGGCGGATTGAATGGCGGTCAAGACAGGTATTTCCGACGATGCGGCGCACTTGCTGGTGGTCGATGACGACTCCCGCATCCGCGCGCTGCTCAATCGTTATCTCGCCGAGAACGGCTTCCGCGTCACCGTCGCCGCCGACGGCGCCGAGGCGCAGCGCAAGCTCACTGGTCTGGATTTTGACCTCATCATCATGGATGTGATGATGCCCGGCGAATCCGGCATCGACGTCACCCGCGGACTTCGCGCCATCAAGAACGTCCCGATCATCATGCTGACGGCGCTGGCGGAATCGGGCAATCGCATCGAAGGCCTCGAGGCCGGCGCTGACGATTATCTCTCCAAGCCCTTCGACCCGCGCGAGTTGGTGCTGCGCATCAACAACATCCTGCGTCGCAATGCGGGCGGCGAGGGACCGAAGATCGAACAAGTGATGTTCGGCCCCTACACCTTCTCGCTGACCCGCAAGGAGCTGAAGAAAGCCAGCGAGGTCATCCGGCTCACCGACCGCGAGCAGGAGATCATGCTGCTCTTTGCACGGCGCGCCGGTGACACGATCCCCCGCCATGAACTGATCGGCAACGACACCGAAGTCGGCGAGCGGACGATCGACGTGCAGATCAACCGGCTGCGGCGTAAGATCGAGGATGATCCCGCCAATCCCGTCTGGCTGCAGACCGTGCGCGGCATCGGATACAGGCTGAGCATCGACTAAACTCAAGGTTCGGGACCGGCGCTGATGGTGACGATCGACAGCTTGCGGCGGGAAGACCGCACTTCTGCGCCGGGCTGGCGCTGGGTCGTCCGCTGGCTGCGCCGCCGGCTGCCGACCGGACTTTACGCGCGCTCGCTGCTGATCATCATCATTCCGATGGTGCTCTTGCAATCCGTCGTCGCCGCCGTCTTCATGGAGCGCCATTGGCAAATGGTGACGGAGCGGCTGTCGCTTGCCGTCACCCGTGACATCGCCGCGATCATCGAGATCATCGAGACCTATCCGCAAAATTCGGATTATAGCGAGATCATCCGTATCGCCCGCGATCAGCTCAGCCTGCAGATCTCGATCGAGCCGGACGGCGACCTGCCGCCACCGCGCGTCAAGCCGTTCTTCTCGATACTCGACGGCATCCTCAGCGACGAGATCACCGACGAGATTCACCGGCCCTTCTGGATCGACACGGTCGGCAACTCGAACCTCGTAGAGATCCGCATCAAACTCGACAACAAGATCCTGCGGGTGCTGACCAAGCGCAGCCAGACCTATGCGTCGAACACCCATATCTTCATCGTCTGGATGGTCGGCACCTCACTGGTGCTGATCGGCATCTCGATTCTCTTCCTGCGCGGGCAGATCCGGCCGATCCTGACCTTGGCGCGAGCGGCTGAAAGTTTCGGCAAGGGGCAGAAGCCTGATAATTTCTATCCGCGCGGCGCCGACGAGGTCAGGCGTGCCGGTCTTGCCTTCATCCTGATGCGCGAGCGAATCGAACGGCAGATCGAGCAGCGCACCGCGATGCTCTCCGGTGTCAGCCATGATCTGCGCACCATCCTCACCCGCTTCAAGCTGCAACTGGCGCTCGCTGGCGACAATCCCGACCTGCATGGTCTGAATGACGACGTCAACGACATGCAGACGATGCTGGAAGCCTATATGGCCTTTGCACGCGGCGAGGTCGAAGAGGATGTCGGCGAACTCAAACTCAGCGAGATCTTTGCGAAGCTGGAATCCGATTTCGCCCTGCACGGTAAAAAATTCAGCTATTCCATCGAAGGTGATGACGACATATCCGTCCGGCCGAACGCCTTCATGCGTCTCGTCACCAACCTTGCCTCGAACGCGCGTCGTTACGCGGAAAGGCTCGACATCGAGGCCAAGCACAATGCCAAATGGCTGACCGTCATCTTCGACGATGACGGGCCGGGCATTCCGGAAAAGAATCGCGAGGACGTGTTCAAGCCATTCTTCCGGCTGGATACGGCGCGCAATCTCGATGCGTCGGGCACCGGGCTCGGCCTTGCGATCGCCCGCGACATCGCCCGCAGCCATGGCGGCAACGTCACGCTCGGCGACAGCCCGCTCGGTGGACTGAGGGCAACGATCCGCATTCCGGCCTAAAGCATGTCGCGCAAAAGTGTGCAGCGGTTTGGCGCTAGCGACGTGCGTAAAACAAAGACCTAATGTGCGAGGAGCGAATTTGAAAGATCGCGACGCGCTTTAGGCATGGGCCGCCGTCAGCTTTACGGCTTTGCGTGCATCGAAATCGCCCAGGTGTTCGACGATCCAGCGCCAGAGCGCGGCGACTTGCATGAGAAGGTCGCGTCCGAGCGGCGTCAACTCATATTCGACGCGCGGCGGCACTTCGGGATAGAGTGTGCGGATGACGAGGCCATCTCTTTCGAGGGTGCGCAGCGTCTGCGTCAGCACTTTCTGGCTGATGCCCTCGACCCTCTCCATAAGGCGCGAGAAGCGCAGAGGTGCGCCGGCATCGGAGAGCACATGCAGGATGCGCAGCGGCCATTTCGCCGCCGCCCGCTCGATCAGTTCGCGGGCCCGCGCATCTTGTTCGTCCGTCATGCTGCTGCAGAAATCGAACATGTCGCTGCTCACGTCAGTTACCTCAAGGTGTGTATAGATCGTCTGGGTACCTTCTTTCGATCGGATACAGTAGACCATACATGAGCCGGGAACCAAAGAAGGAGGGTTTCCGATGTCCAGGGTCTGGTTGATAACAGGGAGTTCGCGCGGTCTCGGCCGGGCGCTGGCGGAGGCGGTTCTGGCCTCCGGCGACAATCTGGTGGCGACGGCGCGCGATCCCGGCCAGCTTGCCGATCTTTACGAGCAGTATGGCGATCAGGTGCTGACGCTGGCGCTTGACGTGACCGACGAGGCGGCGGCAGCGGCGGCAGTCGAGGCGGGTGTGAAGGGGTTCGGGCGCATCGACATGCTTGTCAACAATGCCGGCTACGGCAATGTGGGCTCGATCGAGGATACCAGCCTTGCCGATTTTCGCGCCCAGATCGAGACCAACCTGTTCGGCACGATCATCATGACCAAGGCAGTCATCGCCCTGATGCGCACGCAGGGGGCAGGGCACATCATCCAGTTCTCATCCGTCGGCGGCCGGATCGGACCTGCCGGCCGCGGCGCCTATTCGGCGGCGAAATTCGGTGTCGAGGGCTTTTCCGAGGTGCTGTCGAAAGAGGTCGCGCCGTTCGGCATAAGGGTGACGGTGATCGAGCCGGGCGGCTTCAGGACCGATTTCGCCGGCTCCTCGACGGTGCTTGCCGAAGGGCGGCAGGACTATGCGGAGACGGTCGGCGCCACAGTGCGATTCCAGCGTGAGTACGATGGTCGCCAACCCGGAGATCCTGCCAAAGCGGCTGCAGTCGTCATCCACATCGCCGGTCTCGAAGAGCCGCCGTTGCGGCTGCTGCTCGGCAGCGATGCCGTGCGCAATGTCGAGAAAGCGGATGCGGCGCGTATCGAGGCCGATCGTGAATGGCGCGCCGTCAGCGTCTCGACCGATTTTGAGCTGGATGCCGAGGCAGGACCGATGCCTTGGGAAAAGAAGGCCGGTTGACGAGGCAAAAAACAAAAGCGCCGCTGAGAAGCGGCGCTTTGTAGCAGGGATTGTTGTGCAATCAGCCGGCGGTGCAGAAGTGGCTGCGGCCGTCATTGCCGATATAGGTGCCACTGCGCGGATCAAAGGAGCGGTAGCGGTAAGAGCAGTAGCGCTCCCATTGCGGCGACCAGGGTTCTACCACCGTGCGAACCGGCGCATAGTATCGCGGCTGCTCGACATATTGCGGCTGCTCGACATAGACACGACGCGGGGCGCGATAGACCGGAGCGGGCTCGTAGTAATCAGGCTCATAGGCCGGATCGATGTAGCGGCGCTCTTCGTAAGCCGGACCGTTATTGGCATTGGCGATGGCCGAGCCGACGATCAAGCCGGTGGCTAGGCCGACGGCGCCGCCGACCCACGCATCGTTGTTGCCGTGATGATTGTCGTGGCGCCAGTGGCGGTCGCGGGCCGACGCTTCACCGATCGCGGAAAGCGTGAGTGCAGCAGCGGTTGCCGTCAGCAGAAGGGTCTTGGCGAGCCTGTTCATAAGCGCAAATCCTAATCCCGGGAACCGAACGCCGGTCCCTTTCTCGATGGTCACAGTCGTAGAGATTTGTAGCTGAACGAAGGCTGAACGACAAAACCCGGCATTGCTGCCGGGCTTCAACTCGAACTCGCCAGCCTTGTTAAGGGTTCAGCCCGCAATCTGCAGATTGACGGCCTTCGGGCCCTTGCCGCGGCGATCCGGCTCCGTGTCGAAGCTTACCTTCTGGTTTTCCGTCAGACCGGCCAGGCCAGAGGCCTGAACGGCAGAAATGTGAACGAAGATATCGGCGCCGCCCCGGTCCGGCTTGATGAAGCCGAAGCCTTTGTCGGTATTGAAGAATTTTACAGTGCCAGTCTCTGCCATGCGTCAGGTCCTTTTCTCTCCGCCCGCCATCCACACGGGCAGCATCATAGCATTGCCTCCTTGCGGGGAGGCGTTGGCAGGCAATTCTTGAAATTTGAGAAAAAGGTCCCCTCTACCTCGGCCTGTTCCAGGCAGGACTTTCGCCCGCCATTTTCGGAACCGGCTGACCGGAATATTAGCGTTCCCGGCGCGCAAATACTTAAGGACTTCCCATGCTCGCAAAATGCCCGAACGCGCTGAGAGTGCTGCGTTTAAAGGATTTTGGCAAGCAAAAGTTTTTTAACGTGTCGTTCCGGGCACACCCCTGTCGATCTCCAATTTGCGCAAAAACGCAAAATTTCCTTCGCTGATAGGGAATGATTAATGTTTTATATCGTCTGCAATATAAGTTCCGGGCAGATTTTCCCAAAAATGCAACGTAAACGCGTCTCTTGCGGCAGATGAATTTTTTTTCCGATGCGTGACTAGCCCAAATTTGGACACGTGTTCACGCGGCTGGCAGGCGCCGCCGGGTGAACCCAGGCACGAGCTCGACCACAAGCATAGCGATAAACATTAGCGCGCAACCTGCATAACCTGTTGCCGGCATCGTTTCGCCGAGCAGCAGGGCTGCAAGTGAGGCACCGAAGAGTGCTTCGGAAGAAAGAAAGATCGCTGCCTGCGAGGGCGTCGTGTAGCGCTGGCCGATCACCTGCAGCACGAAAGCCACGCCGGAGGAGAAGATACCGACATAAAGGATCTCCGGCGCCGCGGCCTGTATCGCCGAAAGGCTGACCGGTTCGACGGCTGCGGCAACGGCCAGCGCACAGACCGCGGTGACGGCGAATTGCACGGCGGAGAGCGCGAGCGGCCTTCCGGTCTCCGTAACGGTCGTGCCGGCAAGGGTGATCTGGATCGCCCAGAAGACGGCGCAGACGACGGTCAGCAGATCGCCAGGCGCCATCGCCGAGAGATGGCCGCCGGACAGGAGGTAAATGCCGGTGATCGCCATCAGCGCGCCCGGCCAGATGATCCAATGCGGAGCACGGCGCAGGAAGAACACGGCGATCAGCGGCACGAAAACGACGTAGAGGCCGGTGATGAAGCTGGAATTCGTCACCGTCGTCGTCTGCAGTCCGACCTGCTGCGTGGCTGCACCGCCGAAAAGGGCAAGGCCGATCAGGATGTAGAGCCTGGCATGGCGCGCGCTTGTCTTCTCCGTTGCCTTGCGCGCTTCAAAAAGGACAAAAGGCAGCACGGCCAGGGTGGCGACGGCAAAGCGCAGGCCGATGAACCAGAAGGGGCCGATCGCCTTCATCGCCGTCGACTGCGCGACGAAGCCGCCGCCCCAGATGGCGGCTGCAAGCAATAGGAGGAGGTTCGCCTGAACGCGCGTCATGTCGTCCTCAATGGGGAAGGGAGATGTGCCCAAGCGGTTAGCAGTTGCGTTTCCTTTCGGCAAGGGTGAAGACTTCGTGTCGGTTGACGGAGATGAATGCATGCGACACAAGGAACGGAAGCCGGCCGGCGATGCGGCGGCGCCTAGGACGGCAGGTTATTCCGGCACGCCGCTTGTCAGGAAACTCGGCCTGGCACACGGGCAGACCGCCGCTCTTCTCGGCATTCCGGAAGCGATTGGTGACATCAATGGCTTCGACGGTTTTGCTTCGGTCGTCCGCGTGCTTCCCGAGACGCCTCGGCGTGCGTTTGACTATGTGCATCTGTTTACGACCGAACGGCCGGCGCTGGAGGCTGTTGCGCCTGCGCTTTTCCGTGTCTTGAGGCGGGACGGCATGGTCTGGATATCCTGGCCGAAGAAGAGTTCACGCGTGCCGACCGACATCACGGAGGACGTACTGCGGGAGGTTCTGCTCCCAACCGGTCTGGTCGACGTCAAGGTCTGCGCAGTCGACGAGATCTGGTCCGGGCTGAAGTTCGTCATCCGCAAGGAGCTGCGCGGCGCGTTGTGATCCTCAGCCGTTACGGGCTTGCGCTCTTGAGACCCTGAGCAGCGCGCCGTTATCCTCGTCCGTCACCATCAGCAGCGCACCGTCGGGTGCGATGACAACGTCGCGGATGCGGCCGTATTCGCCCTCGAACAGGCGCTCTTCGGCAACGAAGGCGCCGGTTTCGTCACGCTGCATGCGCGAGAGCAGCTGGAACTTCAGCGCCGCGACGAGGAAATTGCCGTCCCATTCGGGAAACATGGCGCCGCGATAGACGGCGAGCGCGCCGGGCGCGATCGAAGGATCCCAATAATGCAGCGGCTGTTCCAGCCCTTCCTTGGCGGTGCCTTCGCCGATCTCGGCGCCCGAATAGTCGCGGCCATAGGTGATGATCGGCCAGCCGTAATTCTTGCCGGCCTCGGGCTGGTTGATCTCGTCGCCGCCGCGCGCGCCGTGCTCGACGGTATAGAGCTTGCCATCCTTGGCGTCGAAGGTGATGCCCTGCGGGTTGCGGTGGCCTTTCGACCAGATTTCCGGCAGCGCCTTGCCGCCGTCTTTGAACGGATTGTCGGCAGGGATGCTACCGTCGGCATTGATGTGGATGATCGAGCCGGCATCGTCCTGCCAGTCTTGCGAGCGGTCGCGGTCGCCACGGTCGCCGACGCTGATGAACAGCGAACCGTCACGGGCAATCGCGATGCGCGAACCGTACTGGATGTTGCCTGACGTGAAGCGCCGCATGGAGAAAACAGGCGTCACGGCATGGAGCGTCTTTTCGTCAGTTGAAAGCGTGGCGCTGAAGGCCTCGGTGCCGGAGCCCTGGCTGTTGGCGATCGCGGCGGTGAAATAGAGCTTTCTGGATGTCGCAAAGTCCGGAGCGAGCGCCACGTCCATCAGGCCTCCCTGGCCACGGGCGCTGACCTTGGGCACACCGCCGATCGGGTCTGAAACCTTGCCGTCGCGGACGATGCGCATGCGGCCAGGCCGCTCGGTGACGAGGTAGGCCCCGTCGGGCAAGACCTCGACTGCCCAGGGATGTTCGAGGTCGTCGGCGAGCTTGTCGACCCGCACCGCGAGATCCTGCGTTTTGATGGTGTCGGCTGCATCTGCCGATACGGTGCCGAACAGAACCAGCGCTGTGGCGAAATGGAAGGCGGATATTCTCTTCATCTTGCTTCCCTGTGGTCTCTCCAGGCTGAACGTGGAGCGTGCAGGGGAGGGCTTCAACTCATTCGACCTGCAATAACGGCTTTGTGTTTACCGGTTGAACCGAGCCCGTCGCCCACGATCTTCAGAAGAAGCAGAGCGTCCTATGTGCGTCCAAGAGGACGCACGGCGCTCTACCCGTCGACCAATTCTGCCTCAAGGATGTAGCGCAGCGGCCCGCGTTCGGTGGCATTGAAGGGCCAGCAGGTGGTCAGCACCAGGCGGCGGCCATCGGAGGAGGGATCGATGCCGTTGGCATCCCACGGGGCGATGCGGCCCTCGCCGGCCTTGAAGGTCAATAGTTTGCCGTCGCGGCGAGTGACCTCGATCGTATCGCCGGGCCTTATATATTGCAGCCAGCGGAAGTGCGTGTCGCGATGGGCGGCGATGACGGAGGTGCCTTCCTCGCCCGGTTGCGGCGTGTTGGCGAGCCAGGCCGGACCGAAGGCGAGAGCCTCGCCGGAGGCGCCGGAGAGCACGATCGCCTCCTTGCCGAGGCGCGGGGCGCGCACCTTGGCCTCGGTGGTAAAATCCGCCCAGGGCCAGGGTTTTGTCTCTTCGCCCCGCAATTCGGCAGCGAAGGCGCGTTTCAGCAGAACCTGGGAAAGCTCTGCCTTCGCCTTCAGCAGGAAGCCGTCGCCGATCAGCGCCAGGCCATAGAGGGCAAGGCCGGCGATGGCAAAGGCAATTGCTTTTTCGATCGAGGAAAGGCGCCAGAGGAAGAAACCCTTCTTCTGGCGCATCTTCGGCCGATCATAGGCCGTGGCGGCGGCCATGGCGAGTTCCAGATAGGTCGGAAGCGGTTCGAATTCGGCCGCTTCCTCATTCTGGCTTGCGGAGAGCCTAGAGACCATTTCGCTTGACCCCGACCGCAATAATGCCCTTGAGGCGTCGCCGCCACACGGCAAGCCCGCTTGCCGCCGTCAGCGCCACGAGCAGCAGGGTCAGCCCGCGGATGATCTGCTCGTCGGCGCGCGTCGCCGTCTGCGGCAGGTTCACGGTCGTGCTTTTTTGCGCGATCATGGTGGCCGCCTTGGCGGTCGGGGCTGCGGCCATCATGTTTGCGATCTCAGGCGACGCGGCGAGCTCCTGTGTTTCGGCCGCAGCCTGCTCCGGTCCGACGTTTCCTGTCGGCGTAGCCGATCCATGGCGCTCCGTACCGCCAAGAGGGGCGGGGTTTTCGCCGAGGACCTTATCAAAATCCCACCCTTCCGGCAGGTTGAGCGGCAGCTTGGTTGAGCCGAGCGGCTGATCGACCGGGCGAGACGGGGTGACGTCGACGGCGACCAGGCTGGTGACGCGGGAGACGAGGTGATGGGCGAGCGCCACGGTCTCGATATCCTTGTCGAGCGCGGCCGGATCCTTACGTTCATAGGCGCGCGCCTCGAAATCGTCGATCTTGCGCCGCGCCCAGAGCTTGGAAATGCCGTTGCCATTGGCGGCATTGGCGATATTCATCTCGACGCGCCAGGGCTGGTCGCCTGTCTTGCCGATGATCTGCAGCTTGCCGGCGGGCTTATCGTCAGGCAGCTGCGCGGTCAGCACGACAGGCTCGCCGCTATAGAGGTCCGGCATAGGGTTCGGCGTGATATCCTCGGCTGCGATGCCTTCGAAGGTGGCAGTGATATCGGTCATGGCTGGGTTCTGCAGCTTGGCGAAAAGCTCGCCCATGCGGCTCGCCACCTGATCGGTCGAGCCGATCGCCGTAAAGGTGCCGCGGCCGACTTCGGCGGCCTTGGTCATGAAATAGGTGTTCGGTGCCGAGCCGATGCCGACGGTGAAGACGCGGGCATCGGCTCGGTTCGCGGTGATTTCCTCAAAAAGCTGCTGTTCGTTGCCGATCGCACCATCCGTCAGGAATACGACCTGGCGCAGCGCTCCGCTTGCGACCGGTCCTTGGTGACGCAGCGCAGCCTGCAAGGCAGGCAGCATTTCCGTGCCGCCGTCAGCGGTCAGGCCTCTGACATAGGCGATCGCCTTTTCGCGATTGTCAGGGGTGGCTGCGACGAGACCCTTGAAATAATCGGTCATCGTATCGTCGAAACGGATGACGTTGAAGCGGTCTGCGGGGTTCAGCTTGGAGATGGCAAGCGCCAGGCTCTGCCTTGCCTGCTCGATCGACGGGCCGGACATGGAGCCCGAATTGTCGATGACGAAGACCACCTCGCGTTTTGCCGGCGGCGCTGCCGTATCTGGGGCCGTGGGCGGGGTGACGAAGGCGAGCAGATAGGTCTTACCATCAATCACTTCGCGGAAGAGGCCGGCACTCGGCATCTTGCCGGGAGCGGCCTTCCAGGTGAGCTCGAAATCCTTGTCGGCGGGAACGGTGTCCGCCTTCAGGCTGATCGTCCTCGCCTGGTCGCCGTCCTGCCTGATATCGACCGCGTGGAAGGAAGATTTGACGTCGCCGAGCGGGAAACCGGCCTTGAGGTCTACGGTCAGCGAAACCGGATTGATCCTTGCGTTCTCACGCGGATCAAGCGCGGGGGCTTCGATCTTGTCCCAGTTTTCCACCGGGTCGCGCGGCGTGGCAAAACCGGCGCCGTTGTTGAACTCGACGGTCTGGACGATCGGCGCCGGATTGTAGCGCGGGGCGACGACCATCGGGAAGCGCAGCGAGAACTCGCCGCCCGACTGGTGGATCGTCTGCTGGTATTCGATCTGGACGACGATGGTTTCGCCGGGACCGATATTGGCGACCTGGTTGGTGAAGATGTTCGGCCGCTGCTGTTCGAGCAACGCCGTCTTCTTGCCCTCGGCCTTGGCCTGCTCGTAGATCTCACGGGCTTCCTGGCGAGGCTTGATCTGGCCTTCGATGAAACGTTCGCCGATCTGCATTTTCAGCGCGTCGACGGCGGAATTATCCGGCAACGGGAAAACGTAGGTGCCCTCGACCCAGCCCTGGCTCGGGTTCTCAAAGCGCTGCGTCACCTTCACCCTGGCGATCGGGCCGGAGACATCGATGGCGACATCACTCTTCAGCCGGGGCGCTTCGACATAGAAGCCCGGCTCCTTCGACGGAAAGAGCAGCGAGCCGCTGTTGACGTCGTTCGGTCGGACAAGCGCTGCGAGCTGGGCTGATGCCTGCGGCGTCTCGGCAGCGCGGGCGATCGAGGCAAGTCCCAGCATCGCGGCGGTGCAGGCGGCAAAGGCGGTGACGGCAACAAGGACTGAAGCGGAAAGTCGGCGCGCACTAATGCGCCTGATGGCAAACTCATCTTCCAGAAACATTGGCATACCCTCAATAACCAATTTCGGATGTCGGATGATGCGGCTTCGATCTCGGCGCACTCACGACCGAATTGCGGCATGGCGCGGCATTTGTTGCGGCTTATTCGTGGCGATGACCGAATTCGGCGATGCCACTGATTTCAGGGGATAAATCCGGATGACTTCAGAGATTGATTCAAGATCTGGGCTGGTGTTTCAACCACATGACACAGGCTTCTCCGAAGGGGGCGGCGTGCCGGACGGACGGTGCGGCGAACCGATCAATAAGAATCATGCCACCATGACGCCTTTCCGCTTGAAATGCCGTCATACATTGGACATAGAGCTAACCGCAGAACTCCGGTCCCGGCTTTCTGCCCGTTTCAACCATTAGGACCGTTATCATGGCTTTCCTTGCCGATGCTCTTTCCCGTGTGAAGCCTTCAGCCACCATCGCCGTCTCCCAGAAAGCGCGCGAGCTGAAAGCAAAAGGACGTGACGTCATTGGCCTCGGCGCGGGTGAGCCGGATTTCGATACGCCCGATAATATCAAGACGGCCGCGATCGACGCGATCAACCGCGGCGAAACGAAGTACACCCCGGTCTCCGGCATTCCCGAGCTGCGCAAGGCGATCGCCGCCAAGTTCAAGCGCGAGAACGGCCTCGACTATTCCTGGGAGCAGACGATCGTCGGCACCGGCGGCAAGCAGATCCTTTTCAACGCCTTCATGGCAACGCTGAACTCGGGCGACGAAGTCGTCATCCCGGCGCCTTACTGGGTTTCCTATCCTGAGATGGTGGCGCTGTGCGGCGGCACGCCGGTTTTCGTTTCAGCCACCCAGGAGCATAACTTCAAGCTTCAGGCGGCCGATCTTGAAAAGGCGATCACGCCGAAGACCAAGTGGTTCGTCTTCAACTCGCCGTCCAACCCGACGGGGGCGGCCTATACAGAGGACGAGCTGAAGGCGCTGACGGATGTGCTGATGAAGCATCCGCAGGTCTGGGTGCTGACCGACGACATGTACGAGCACCTGACCTATGGCGACTTCAAGTTCGTCACGCCTGTGGAAGTCGAGCCTAAGCTCTACGACCGCACGCTGACGATGAACGGCGTCTCCAAGGCCTATGCGATGACCGGCTGGCGCATCGGCTATGCGGCCGGCCCGATCCAGCTCATCAAGGCCATGGACATGATCCAGGGGCAGCAGACCTCCGGTGCGACGTCGATCGCCCAGTGGGCGGCTGTCGAAGCGCTGAACGGCACGCAGGACTTCATCCCTGAAAACAAGAAGATCTTCGAAGGCCGTCGCGATCTCGTCGTTTCCATGCTGAACCAGGCCAAGGGTATTGTCTGCCCGGTGCCGGAAGGCGCCTTCTATGTCTATCCGTCCTGCGCCGGCCTGATCGGCAAGACGGCGCCGTCGGGCAAGGTCATCGAGACGGACGAGGATTTCGTTTCCGAGCTTCTGGAAACGGAAGGTGTTGCCGTCGTTCACGGTTCGGCCTTCGGTCTGGGCCCGAACTTCCGCATCTCCTACGCGACTTCGGAAGAGCTGCTCGAGGAAGCCTGCCGCCGCATCCAGCGCTTCTGCGGCGCTTGCAAGTAAGCGGTTCTCAAAAACACCAATCGAAGGCCTGCTGGCGACGGCGGGCCTTTTTCTTGGCACCGACGTTGACGATGTAGCTGCATGTAGCTACATTTGCCTTCATGAAGACCGTTTCGATCCGTGATGCGAAGAACCGCCTGACCGAACTCGCCCGTGAGGTCGAGGAAGGTGAAACCATTGTCGTGACACGCAATGGCCGGCCGGTGTTCGATCTCGTGCCGCATCAAAAACGCGGCGGTTTGAACCTGGAAGCTGGCGAAGCCTATCTTCGTTCCAAGGGTATCACGCGCACGGAGATGTATATCGCCGACGACTTCGACGATCCTTTGCCGGAAGATTTTCTTCTCAAGCCGCTGCCGTGATCATGCGTCTGCTGCTTGACACGCACATGGTGATTGCAATTGCCCAGAAGAAACTGGCGGAGCGTTTTCCGCGTGTCGAGCAGGTGCTTTCGGACGGTGCCGCCATCGGTTTCGTCAGCGTCGCCAGCCTCTGGGAAATTGCCATCAAGACAAGGCTTGGAAAATTGCAGCCCGGATTGCCCCTCGAGACCATTCCCGTTTATCTCGGGGAGACCGGGCTGACGATCCTGCCCATCGATATCGCGCACGTCATCACCGCCGCCGACCCCGAGCCGGAGACGCGCGATCCCTTCGATCGCTTGCTGCTTGCGCAATGCAAGGTCGAGGGGCTGCAGCTTGCGACAGTCGACCGGCTGCTCGTCGATCATCCATTGGCGCTGCGGCTCTAAGTTCACGTTCCGATTCAATATGCTCCTCATCTGAATCCGCTTTGCCTCGCAAGTCGTTGAAATCCGATTCAAAACGTGACGCAGAGCGACGGTCCGGCGGGTGATCTGCGGTTGCGGGTTGGCATCAAACCAAATAGATATCCGGCATCAAGTTTAAGTTGCCGCTTCGGGAGGCCGGGATTTTGCAGCAGAGTGCCGTGATCGTCTGTTCGGATGTCAATATGCTGCCGGCCGCCTGCTGCACCCTGCTTTCCGTCAAGCGCAATCTCTCAGGTTCCACTGTTGAGTTCCTGCTTCTCGGCATCGACCTCAAGCCGAACGAAATCGCCAAGGTCGGAAATTTCGCGCGACTGCACGGCATGGCGATCAGGGTGCTGCCCTACAATACGCCGGATGCGGCGCTGCAGGCGCGGGGTCGCTGGTCGGGGGCGACGCTGGCGCGCCTCTACATGGATCTGCACATTCCCGATCATGTAGAGCGGCTGCTCTATCTCGATGCCGATGTGCTTGCGGTTGCGCCGGTCGACGAACTCTTCGCCATGGATCTGCAGGGCAAAGCGCTTGCCGCGGTCGACGACTATGTCATGGCCTTTCCCGAGAAGGCCGGGGCGCGGCAGCGCAAGATCGGCATGGGCCAAGGCGGCCGCTACTTCAATGCCGGCGTACTGCTATTCGACTGGTCCGTCTGCCGGGCGAGGGGGCTTTTCGCCAGGACCCGGGAAATCTTCGAGGAGCGGTCGCATCTGTTCGAGAATAACGACCAGGATGCGCTGAACGTCACCTTCGACCGCGACTGGCTGGTGCTCGATCCGCGCTGGAATACACAGACGGGCCTGCTGCCTTTCGTCGATCGGCCGGCCATCTTTCATTTCACCGGCCGGAAAAAGCCGTGGCAGGCCACCGTGCCCTGGGTGCACCGGCGGATGGCCAATCATTATGCCGAAGATCTTCGCAACACACCCTGGGCGTCTTTCTGCAGGCAACCGTCGATGACGGACCGAGTGGCGGGCTTCCTCTCGCATGTGGGAAAGCAGATCGGCGGGCTGACGCGGCTTGCCCGGATGCGCGCCTATTTCAGCAACAGCTAGTCGGGCGGACCGCGTCGTCCTTGGAAAGTGCATGTGAGGCGATATGGAAGCAATCCCCAGCGATAACAAGGCTACGACCGCTCCGGATGGCGGCTTCAATTTCTTGACGCCGGAAGCGTGGAAGGCGCTGTTGTCGGGCTACTCCCACGTCGTGCTGGTAGCAAACAGCGAGGCGGTCGATCTCGAACGGCTGCGGAGCGAATTGCCGGAGACGGCGCTCTACGTCTTCTTCAACAAGGTCTATAAGGTGCTCGACGAACCCTTCGTCGGCCATTCCATGCTGGTTGCCCGCAGCGACGTGATGGGCGCCCATATCGTCCATCGGCGCGAAGCGGCGGATGTCTTGCGCTTCTTTGGCGGCGACGATTTCCTCGGCGTCGTCAACATCCGGGTCTCCGCCGAGGAAAATCTCAGCGAAAAGAGCTGCTTCGAAGGCGCTAAGGCCCGTCACCTTGATCTGACACAAATGCTCGCCGATCTCTATCCGATCGGCAAGATCGCGACGAGCGGCTTTGCGGTAGCGCTGTGGCTCGCCGATCTGCAGCTGCCGGGCAAGATCCTGCTTGCCGGCTTTTCGGCGAAGCGGAGCGAGAAGTGGAAGGTGTTCGACGTGCACGATTGGACGTTCGAGCAGATCTTCCTGCGTCTCTTTGCGCGCATGGGGTCGATCTCGATGGTGGGCGGCGTCAATGCCAGCCCCTATTCGGCGCTCGCCAATCGGTTTCCTGAGGTGCCGCCGATCGAGATCGCGATGACTGCGGCTGAGGTCTTGTCGGAGCGGCTCGACAATACGAACAGCCAGATCGACAGGCTGATGTCAGTCACTAAATTCATCCGCGCCGTCGACAATTTCTTTCGGCGGTTCAAACCGAAAACCCGCAAGCAGCGTTTTCTCGAAAAGTCGAAGGGATGACTGTCGCAGGCCTTTGCTAACAGGCGGGGGTGGCCAAAAACGCTGTTTCCGATAGCAATCAATTCATCTCTCTATGCTGGCGATCGAGGTGGACAATGGAACAACAGAACGTCCGAATTTTCGTGGGATTCGATCCCAAGGAAGTGGTTGCCTACCACGTTCTCGTGCAGAGCATCATCGAGAAGTCGTCGATCCCGGTCGAGTTCTCGCCCATTGCGCTCTCCAATCTTGGCGGGATTTTCACCCGCCAGCGCAACGCGATGCAATCCACGGAGTTCTCCTTCTCGCGTTTCCTGACGCCCTATCTGAGCGGTTACGAGGGCTGGAGCATCTTTATGGATTGCGACATGCTGATGCGTGCCGATATCGCCGAGCTTTGGGCATTGCGCGACGGGCGTTACGCCGTCATGTGCGTCAAACACGATTACCAGCCGAAGATCGACACCAAGTTCCTCGGCCAGGCGCAGACCAAGTACGAAAAGAAGAACTGGTCGAGCTTCATCCTCTTCAACAATGACGAATGCCGCGCACTGACGCCCAACTACGTCAATACCGCGACCGGGCTGCAACTGCATCAGTTCAAATGGCTGGAGAATGAAGACCTCATCGGCGAATTGCCGGTGACGTGGAATTACCTCGTCAATGAATACGACTACCGCAAAGACGCCAAGAACGTCCATTTCACCGATGGCGGACCGTATTTCGAGGAATACAAGAACGACGATTACGCCGAGGAATGGTTCGCAGCCCGCGAACGCCTGCTCTTCGCCCAACAGCCCGCCTAAACAGCCTGTTCTTTACCTTCCTCCGCGGGGGCGGGAGCCTTCAAAGCCCCAGCGCGGTCAGCATGACGAAGGTGGCGAAGAGGATGAAATGCGTCATGCCCTCGATGGCGTTGGTTTCGCCGTCGTTGAGGTTGATCGCGGCGGCAATCAGCGTGATCGCCACCATCACCGTCTGTACCGGGGTCATCGCCATCATGAAGGGCTGGCCGGTATAGAGCGCGATCGCTTCCATGACGGGCACGGTCAGGATGACCGTCGACAGCGAGGCGCCCATGGCGATGTTGACCGTCGCCTGCATGCGGTTCCTGAGTGCCGCCCTTAATGCGGTCAGGATCTCGGGTGCGGCCGAAATCGCTGCGACGACCACGGCGGTCACGGCGATCGGCGCGCCGCTGTCGCGCAGGCCTTCGGTCATGAAGGCCGCCATGAACTCCGCCAGCAGGCCGATGATGACGACGCCGACGAGAATGGTGGCGATCGAGATCGCGGCCGACTCGTCGGGGCCGTGCTCGTCCGGACTTTCTTTCTTCCGTTCAGAGCGTGGGTAGCTGTAGCTGAAGAAATAGCTGTGCTGGCCAACCTGCATGCGCAGGAAGAGGCCGTAAAGCGCGATCATCGCGACGATGGTGAAGGCGGAATAATAGTGCCATTTGTCGCTGGGCACGAATTCCGGCACGATCATCGAGATGCCGATGGCGGTGAGGATCATCACGCCGTAGGTCTTACCGGAATTGTCGTTATAGGGCTGTTCGCCGTGCTTGAGGCCGCCGAGCAGGGCGGCCAGGCCGAGAATGCCGTTGATATCGAGCATCAGGGCCGAATAGATCGTGTCGCGTACCAGCGTCGGCGAGCTCTCGCCGCTCATCATAATGGCGAGGATGATGACTTCGACGGCAACGGCCGAGAGCGTCAGGATCATCGTGCCGTAGGGATCGCCGACCTTAACGGCGAGCAGCTCGGCATGATGGGCAACACGGATCGAGGCGAGCACGATGGTGCCGACCAGGGCCGCGGCGGCAACCAGCGCGACGCCGCGCCCCATCTCGATCACTGCGTGTTCCAAGAGATAGGCGATCGCTGCAACGACAAGTGCGGCGACCAGAAATTTTTCCTCTTTAAGGCGTGACGCGATCCCCAAGCCTCTGCTCCTGTTCAGATTCATACATTTTATCTAAGTCACTGATTTCGCCTATCAAGAAAGCCGCGGTCGAGTGCCATTTGCAGTCTTCGGCGTTTAATGGAATACTGAACGTCATCGGGGCCGGAAAGCAGATCGCGGCGTCCTCGAATTCTCGTCAAGCGGCCGCGATGATCCGGATCCTGTCCGGAAGCGTGCGGATGCGCAACAAGAAGATGAGGAGACGGATGCATGATCAAGGTGGTCTATGAAGTCGTGCCGCATGACGGCGGCTGGGCCTACAGGCTGGGAGGTGTCTATTCCGAGGCATTCCCGACCCATGCCGAGGCGCTCGAAGCTGCACGCATCGTCGCGGCCGAACAGCAGGTCGGCGGCGATTCCGCCGAGATCAGTTGGCAGGACGAGAACGGCAAATGGCATGAGGAATATGCCGAGGGCGGCGATCGGCCGGAAACCGAGGTGGTGGACGGCTTGTGGAAGGACCGTACAGCCGAAGCCTCGCAAGGCATCTGAAGCTAACCATCGCCCGTCAATGCCCGCGCGACGATCGCATTGACGAATTCGCGCTTGTGCGCAGTATAACGGTCGCCGTCCATCCGGAATTCGGCTGCCAGCCTGCTTTTGAGCGCGGCATAATCGGCCGCCGCTTGCGGATGCGCGATGAGATAATCCCGGAAAGCCAACCTGTTTCGATGCGTGCCGTTGCCGGAAGGGCAAAGGTAGACCCGTTCCGCCGGCACTGAACCTCTCGATAAAAACGCCCAGACCTCGTCGTCATAGCGGTTTCCGCGCGGCTCGTAGCCTTCTGCCAGGAGCACGCGTGTGGCGCCCTCGATATGCCCGAGCCCGGGAAGAACGATATCGATATCGATAAGCGGCTTGGCTGTCATGCCTGGTATGGATGTGCTGCCGATGTGATCGATGGAGAGCGCTTGCGGCAGCAAGGCCAGAAGCCTGTCGCGGATGCGCTCGAAGGCTTGCGGCCATTGCGGATCGCAGGGCACGAGTTCAACCGCATGGTGCTTTGTCATTTGCATCCCGCTGGGGTGTACGTCCGATAAGACGCGTTAAGGAGGCTCTATCGCTTCGAAATTTGCGCATGATTCTTTGCAAAAATCGATTCTGATTTTGCGATTATGCGCTGGTCGAATATCGGAGATAGTCCTGAAGCCCCTTGACCAATACGTCAAAGGTAGCGCGGCAGCGCGGCGAAGACTTCAGGCTCTCATGCATCGCCACCCACGTGCCGAGCGGTAGGCTGAAGGCATCAGGCAGGATGTGAACAAGGTCGGGATTTTCACGCGCGAGTCCTGTCTGGCAGATGCCGATGCCAACGCCGGCACGGATCGCCGAAAGCTGGGCGAGGTTGTTGTCGGAGCGGAAGGAGAATTCGATGCCAGGCACCGCATAGCGTTTCATCACCATACGGACATAGGCCGTCTGCCGGTCGAAGCCGATGAGCCGGTGGTTTGCGAGATCAGCCAGGGTTTGCGGAATGCCGTATCGTTCGAGATAGCGGCGATGGGCGTGAAAGCCGAGCGGGATATCGCCGATGCGACGCACGACGAGTGCAGCCTGCTGCGGCTCGGCCATGCGCACGGCGATATCGGCCTCGCGGTTCACCAGGTCCTCGATCGTATCGGATGCCGAGAGCTCGATCTGCAGTTCGGGATAGGCCTCCTGCAGCGGTCCGAGAATTCCGGGCAGCACTTCGACGGCGATGACCTCGCTGGCGCTGATTCTGACCGTTCCAGCCACGCGCTCGCGCTGCCCGGATGCGGTGCGTAAAAGGGCGGCCGTGGTTGCCGCCAGCGTCTCGGCGTAAGGCTTCAGCGCCAGTGCGGCGTCGGTCGGCAGCAGACCGTTCGGCGAGCGGGTGAAGAGCTCGGCGCCGATCGCCAGTTCCAGTGCGTCGACATGGCGGCCTATGGTCGGTTGGGTCAGCCCCAGTTCGCGGGCGGCGGCCGACAGCGATCCCTGTTGGAGCACGGTCAGGAAACTGCGGTAGAAATCCCAGCTCGGTTCGGAGTTCATGTATTTTCGTATAGCAGATGCATTTCTTTCGTCAATTTCGTTTATATCCCTCTGATGGCATGATCCGCTCATCCCATCGAAGGAGATGATTGTCATGAATAGCGAAATAATGAAGACGACGGCCCTCGTTCTCGGCGCCACCGGCGGTATCGGCGGCGCGGTGGCCCGCAAGCTGCTTGCGCGCGGCTGGCGCATCCGGGCGCTCAATCGTGATGCCGCCAAGGTGTCGAGGAACGAGCCAGCCTTCGACTGGGTTCAGGGCGATGCGATGAATGCCGGCGACGTCCTGAAGGCGGCTGAAGGCGTCGGCCTGATCGTCCATGCCGTCAACCCACCCGGCTACCGCGACTGGGAAACGCTGGTGCTGCCGATGCTCGACAATTCCATCGCCGCTGCTCGCGCCGTCGGCGCGCGAATCGTGCTGCCGGGCAACGTCTATAATTTTGGTCCTGATGCCCTGCCGACGCCGACGGAAGAAAGCCCGCAGCATCCGACGACGAAGAAGGGAGCGATCCGCGTCGAAATGGAGGAGCGGCTGGAGGCGGCCTCGCAGTCCGGTGCCGGCGCCATCATCGTCAGGGCAGGGGATTTCTTCGGTCCAGGCACGACCGCCAATAGCTGGTTTTCGTCCGGTCTCGTGACTCCAGGCAAGCCCGTCGGCACGATCAGGAACCCGGGTCGGCGCGGCATCGGTCATCAATGGGCCTACCTGCCAGACATGGCGGAAACCATCGCCCAGCTCATCGAGCGGGCCGATCGGCTGCCGCCTTTCTCCGTCTATCACATGGAGGGCTTCTGGGATGCGGACGGCATGCAGATGGCCGAAGCAATCAAGCGCGTCGCAGGCGGCAAAGCAAAGATCGGCGGCTTTCCCTGGTGGATCGTGCCGCTGGCGGCGCCCTTCGTTCCGGTGATGCGGGAGATCAAGGAGATGCGCTATCTCTGGAAGCTGCCGGTGCGGATGCGGAACACCAGGCTTGTGGCCGAACTCGGCAAGGAGCCGCAGACGCCGATCGACGAAGCGGTCAGGACTTCGCTCGTGGCACTTGGCTGCCTGCCCGAATCGCACCGTCAAGCCGCGGCAGACCTTATCGGGCACCCGTCGCAGAACGCGGGTTAGCTCTCGAGTTCGGCCATCGCGATCCGGGCGACCGTCAGGGCCGTTTCTGCCTGCTGAACATTCGGATCACCGAGGAACCAGGCGGCGGAAAGGCCGGAATAGGCGGCGATCCATTGCAGCAGCCGCTTCGGCTCCAGCTTCGCCTCCGCTGAAACGATGGCGAGCTGGCGGCGGAAACGGGCGGCATCGGTGATGACAGGCAGTTCTTCGTTGGCGAAGATATTGGCGAAATCGAAGCCGCGCTCGCCGCGGAGCCGCTTCGGATCGATCGCCAGCCAGCCGCGCACCTCGAAATCGAGAATGTTGCCGTGATGGATGTCGCCGTGGAGGATGGTGACATCACGCTGATCGGCAAGGAGGACGTTGGCGATCGCCGAGCAATCGGCAAGCGTGCCGCCATGCTTGCCTGCTGCCGGTTCCAGATCGCGAAACCAGCGGGTGAGGGGCACTGGATCGGGAAGCGGTTTTTCGCGCGGCGCATGCAGCCGTGCCGCCGTCCCGCAGAGGATGCGGCTTGCCTCATCGTCCTCGCCGTTCATCGCCATGGCAAGCAGCGAGCGTCTTCCCGTCGCCCGTTCCAGCAGCACGGCGTCGCCCTCATGGGCGTAGACATAGGCTGCACCGTCACCGTCCCACCACTGCATCAGAAGAGCGCCGTATCGTTCGTCGATATCTGCCGCGACTTTCAGCATGGCGGGCTTATCCTGCCAGAGGACCGGCAGCAGGCGGCTTGAATGGGTGATGATGGGCTCGCCGTCTGATATTAGCGACCAGCGATCAAGATAGGGAGCAAACATGGCGGCACCCTACAAAAACCCGTCGAAAATGGAAATCCCGCCTTTCGGCGGGATTCGCGTTCGCGTGTGAAAGGTTCAAGCGACCTTTTCGAGGATGGGATAGTCGATATAGCCCTTGCCGGTGCCGCCGTAGAAGGTCGACTGGTCGGGCGTGTTGAGCGGCAGGTTGTGTTCCATGCGCTCGACGAGATCGGGATTGGCGATGAAGGGCTTGCCGAAGGCGACGAGATCGGCGCGGCCGCTTTCGACGGCGTCGATCGCCAGATCGCGATCGTAGCCGTTGTTGACCATCCAGTCGGCCTTGCCGCCGGCCTTTTCATAGGTCTGGCGCAACGCCTTGTAATCGAAGGAGGGATTGTCGCCCTGTTTGTAGTCGCGGTCGCCGCCAGTCTGGCCTTCGATGACATGGATATAGGCGAGGTCGTATTTGGCTAGT
Organism: Rhizobium leguminosarum; assembly: GCF_001652265.1. Taxonomy (GTDB): domain Bacteria; phylum Pseudomonadota; class Alphaproteobacteria; order Rhizobiales; family Rhizobiaceae; genus Rhizobium; species Rhizobium leguminosarum_D. The sequence goes on along the minus strand of NZ_LWBS01000220.1, from coordinate 41,613 downwards.
CCTTCGACGACATGGGTGAAGGTCGCCTGCGGATTGGAATCGTAGCTTTCGCCGGATGGCGTCACCGGCGAGATGCGGATCGCAGTGCGGCCGGCGCCGATTTCCTTGACCACGGCATCGACGACCTTGAAGGTCAGGCGGGTGCGGTTTTCGATCGAGCCGCCATATTGGTCGGTGCGGTCGTTGATACCGTCGCGGATGAACTGGTCGAGCAGGTAGCCGTTGGCGCCGTGGATCTCGACACCGTCGAAGCCGGCGTCGATCGCCGCCCGGGCAGCCTTGCGGTAATCCTCGATGATGCCAGGGATTTCGGCGGTATCGAGCGCACGCGGCTCGGAGGTGTCGGCAAAGCTGCCGGTGCCGTCGGCATTGACCAGATAGGTCTTGGCCTTGGCGATGCGATTGGTCGAGGAAACCGGCTTGCCGTCGTTCGGCTGCAGCGTCGTATGCGAGATGCGGCCGACATGCCACATCTGGACGACGATCTTGCCGCCGGCGGCATGAACCGCCTCGGTTACGCGCTTCCAGCCGTCGAGAGCCTCTTTGCTGTAGAGACCCGGCACGTTGGCATAACCCTGGCCCTGATGGGTGATCGCGGTTGCTTCGGTGATGATCAGGCCTGCTGTGGCGCGCTGGCGGTAATATTCGACGTTGAGGTCGTTGGGGATCGCGCCCGGCGAACGGTTGCGGGTGAGCGGCGCCATGACGATATGGTTCTTGACTGATATGTCGCCGACTTTCGTGGGTTCGAAAAGCTTGGCCATGTTGGTCCTTTCTTTTGCGGGAGGATCACTCGGCAGGGGCGAGGGCGGAACGGCCCCTGGCGGAGAGATAGGTGAGCGCCGTCGCGCCGAGGCCGATCAGGGCCATCAAGGCTGCGGCGAGCGGAACGCGGGTGAGATCGAAGCCGGCGTCGATGACCAGTCCGCCCACCCAGGCGCCGAGTGCATTGCCGGTGTTGAAGGCGCCGATGTTGATCGTCGAAACCAGGTTCGGGGCGTTCTTGCCGAAGCCGACGACGCCGACCTGAAGCGCCGGCACGGCGGCAAAGCTTGCCATTGCCCAAAGGAAGAGGGTGATTTCAGCCGGGATGAAGAAGCGGCTCGTATAGCTGAAGGCAATCGACGTGATGGCGATCGCGGCGAAAACACCGGCAAGCGTTGCGCCGAGCCGCCAATCGGCAAGCTTGCCGCCGACGAGGTTGCCGATAGTCAGTCCGAGGCCGATCAGGAACAGCGTCCAGGTGACGCCTTCCGGCGACACGCCGGTGACGTCGCGCAGCAGCGGCGCAATATAGGTGAAGAGAGCGAACATCGAGGCGGCGAAGAAGACGGTGGTGGAGAGTGCCAGCCACAGGCCGCCATTCCTGAGGGCTGCGATCTCACGCAGGATGCTGCCGTTTTCTTGCTGCTTGTCCCTGGGCAGGATGGCAATCAGGCCTGATATGGTGACGATACCGATGACGGTGACCACGCCGAAGGTGGCGCGCCAGCCATAGGCCTGGCCGATCGCGGTGCCAAGCGGCACGCCGAGAACATTGGCGAGCGTCAGGCCGGTGAACATCAGCGCGACGGCGCGGGCCCTGCGGTCTTCGGCAACGAGGCCGGCGGCAACCACCGAGCCGATGCCGAAGAAGGCGCCGTGGCAGAGTGCTGTTACGACACGGGCGATCATCAGCACCCAATAGTCGCTCGCCAGAGCGCAAAGCAAATTGCCTGCGATGAAGAAGGCCATCAGCCCAATCAGGGCAGTACGGCGCTTCAGCTTCGCGGTCAAAACGGCCATCACAGGGGCGCCGATAGCGACCGCCAGGGCATAACCGGTGACCAGCCACCCAGCCTGCGGGATGCTGACCGAGAGATCGGCGGCGACCTCAGGCAACAGACCCATGATGACGAATTCGGTGGTGCCTATCGCAAACGAGCTCAAGGCGAGAACGAGGAGGGCGAGGGGCATTCTAAAGGTCCTGCGTCAGTTGCTTGAGGAAGGCGGCGATCGTTTCTTCGTTGCGTTTGTAAAAGATCCACTGGCCGACGCGCTTGGTGGTGACGAGGTCGGCGCGATGCAGCGTGCCGAGATGGGCCGAGACCGTCGACTGCGACAGGCCGCAGCGCTCGAACTGGCTGGCGCAAACGCCCATTTCGAAAGGATGCTCCTGCGAGGGGAAATGTTTCTCGGGGTTTTTCAGCCAGCTCAGAATGTCCATCCGGGTGGGATGGGCGAGCGCCTTGATAATTTCGTCTTTGTCCATCGTTGTTCGCCGAACTATAAATCGCGTTTTATCGATATATTGATCGTCAGACTTCGATATGCAAATCACGGAGGCGTGAGGCACTAGTTTTAAATAGTGCACAAATTTTGGGCAAAAAAAGAGGGCCACCGGAAAACCAGGGCCCTTATAATTGTGAAGGTCAAAAACCTCCAGAGGGGAACAGCTAATGCGGTGGTACTGGGAGAGAAACCACAAGATGCATCAGCTCAGAAAGATATGGTGCTTCCTTGAGCAGGTTTCAATGCTTTTTTGTGCATGTCTGCTATGCGTCGCACAATTTTTTTGCGGTGCGGCATTTATCGAGGAAGCAAGGACAAAAAAAGAGGGCCACTGGAAAACCAGGGCCCTTATAAGTGTGAAGGTCAAAAACCTCCAGAGGGGAACAGCTAATGCGGTGGAACTGGGAGGAAAAGCCACCATGTGCATCAGCTATGAGCGATATGGTGGTTTATTGGGCAAACGGCAACCCTCATTTGTGCATGCCAGTTATGCACGTTCTGCATAGTCGGCAATTTACCAATAAAACCAGGCTTAAAAGTTCCAGTTTCTGGCCTTGCTGACGATAAAATCGCGGAAGGCCTTCAGCTTGGCGGCGTTCTTGATCTCGTCGGGATAGCAGAAATAGGTGTCGAAGGAGGGGACGTCGGCATTGATCGCCAGCTGAATCAGGCCGGGGTCGCGGCCGACGATGTAATCCGGCAGGCAGGCGACGCCGATGCCGAGCAGGGCGGCGCGCTTGATCGAGGTCTGGCTGTTGATTTGCAGATGCGGAATACGCTTGTTGTCGGAGGAGCGGCCGGCGACCTCAAGCCAGTTGACGTCGAGCAGGTAACTCGGCGCCGGCTCGCCGAAGGTGATGATGCGGTGATTGTCGAGATCCTCGACCTTTTGCGGCTCGCCATGACGATTGATGTAGGACGGGGCCGCATAGACGTGCATGTGCACGGTGAAGAGTTTGCGCTGGATGAGGTCGGATTGCTGCGGTTGGCGCAGGCGGATTGCGCAGTCTGCATGACGCATGTTTACATCCACTTCCTCGTTGTCGAGGATCAGCTGGATCTGCACATCGGGATAAAGCTGCAGGAATTCCTGGATCTTGTCGGTCAGCCAGCCCTGGCCGAGGCCGACCGTCGTCGTGACGCGCAGCTTGCCGGATGGCGTCTCGGTCGTCTCGGTGAGCTGCATCTTCACGGTTTCGAGCTTCAGCAGCACGTCATGGGCGGTGCGGTAAAGCAACTCGCCCTGTTCCGTTAGAATCAGGCCACGTGCATGGCGGTGAAACAGCTTGGTGCCGACATCCTGCTCCAGCGCGCTGACCTGGCGGCTGATGGCGGATTGGGACAGATGCAGTTTATCCGCCGCATGCGTGAACGAACCCGCCTCGGCAGCTGCGTGAAAAATACGCAGCTTGTCCCAATCCAATGGCATTCCCCCACCCCTCATGCCGATCTTACTCCGCGGCCACGGCGACGGGCATGTGGCCCGTCAAGTATCGCTCGGCTTCAAGTGCAGCCATACACCCCAAGCCGGCGGCAGTGATCGCCTGGCGGAACGTATCATCCGTCACGTCGCCCGCGGCATAGACCCCGTCCAGGCTGGTCGCGGTCGAATCCGGCGCGGTCCAGAGATAACCATTGTCCTTCAGCTTCAATTTGTCCTTGAAGAGCTCGGTTGCCGGCGCATGGCCGATCGCGACGAAGACGCCATCGATCACCATGTCCGTGATCGTGCCGGTTCTGACGTCGCGCAGGCGCGCGCCGGATACGGATTGCGGCATCGGCGGCTTGGCCGGCGTGCCGGTAATCTCGGCCACTTCGGTATTCCACAGAACCTTGACATTGTCCTTGGAGAACAGGCGTTCCTGCAGGATCTTCTCGGCTCGGAAGAAGTCGCGGCGGTGCACTAATGTCACCGACTTGGCGATGTTGGAGAGATAGAGCGCCTCCTCGACGGCGCTGTTGCCGCCGCCAACCACGATCACATCCTTGTTGCGATAGAAGAAACCGTCGCACGTGGCGCAGGCCGAAACGCCAAAGCCCTGGAAATGCTGTTCGCTCTCGATGCCGAGCCACTTTGCCTTGGCGCCGGTAGCGATGATCAGCGTATCGGCGGTCCAGACCTGGCCGCTGTCGGTGCGGGCGACGAAAGGACGCTGGTTCATATCGACTTCGGTCACGAGGTCGTTAACGATCTCGGCGCCGACATGTTTTGCCTGCTGCAGCATCTGTTCCATCAACCAGGGACCCTGGATCGGATCGGCAAAGCCCGGATAGTTCTCGACATCGGTGGTGATCATCAGCTGGCCGCCCTGTTCGAGACCGGCGATCAAAACCGGTTTCAGCATGGCGCGCGCGGCATAGACGGCGGCGGTATAGCCTGCGGGTCCGGAACCGATAATGAGCACCTTGGTATGGCGGGCGGGCATGTCACTTCCTTTCGACTGGCAGGAGGGCGGCGGCTAGATAGCGATTGCGGCCGTTTCGCGTCCCTGCGCCATTTATGAACGTCCAATGCTTTTATTCAAGGGCAGCCTTGCGTTACCAACAAGGCAAATCGCCCGGATGTGCAAGAATCCGTCATCAGCGTGAAACTTTCTTGCGTATTCCGCGGCTTTATATAGAAGCTCCCCGCGGAGAATTAAAGAAAGGCAATGATGTGGGTCGTGCGGAACTCGACGTCATCGATATAAAGATCCTCCGGGAGCTGCAGGCCGATGGCCGCATGACCAATGTGGAGCTTGCCGATCGCGTCGGCATCTCGGCGCCGCCTTGCCTGCGCCGGGTGCGCAAGCTCGAGGAAGCCGGCATCATCGAGGGCTACCACGCGATGCTGAACAGCCCGAAGCTCGGATTCGACCTCGTTGCTTTCTGCATGGTCGGCCTCAAGCATCAGTCGGAAGGCAATCTCAAGGCCTTCGCCGCGGCCACCGCCGAATGGCCGCTGGTGCGCCAGGCCTGGATGGTCTCCGGCGACAGCGATTTCCTGCTGCATTGCGTGGCGGAGAATCTCACCCGCTTTCAGGATTTCGTCATCGAGGTGCTGACGGCGAACGAACATGTCGATACCGTGCGCACCATGCTGACGATCCGGCAGGTGAAGAAGCTGGGACTGGTGGAAGTCTAAAGCCACTCGACAGATAGACCGTCATCGCCAACTACTTGCGCGAGATATAGCCGCCCCGGTTGATGCCGTGGCGCTGGAGTTTGTCGTAAAACGTCTTTCTCGGAATGCCGAGCGCCTCGATGGTGCGGCGGACGTCGCCGTCATTGGCCGACAGCGCGTCGCGAATGATCTCCGCCTCGTAGCGCTCCAGCCGTTCGGGAAGCGTCGCATCCGTCGGCTGCGGAAGGACCGCTGCCGTTCCCCCGCCTTCCACGCCAAGCACCACGCGTTCGGCATAATGCGAGAGTTCGCGAACATTGCCCGGCCATGTGTGCGAGGCGAGATACCGCCGCACATCCGGTGAAAGCGGCGGGACATCGCGACGGAAGCGCTCCGCGGCGCGAGCGGCGAAGTGGGAAAACAGCAGCGGAATATCGTCGCGGCGTTCTCTCAGCGGCGGAATGGAGATCGTCACGACATTCAGCCTGTAATAGAGATCCTCGCGAAAATCCCCGCGCACCGAGGGATCTCCAAGGTCGATCTTGGCCGCGGCGACGACGCGAAGATCGACCGGACGCACCTCGTTGGTGCCGAGCGGCGTGATCTCGCGCATCTCCAGCACTCTCAGCATCTTGACCTGCGTGGCGGCCGGCATGCTTTCGATCTCGTCGAGGAAAAGCGTGCCGCCGCTTGCATGTTCGATGCGGCCCGTGCGGCGTTTCTGGGCGCCGGTAAAGGCGCCGGCTTCGTGGCCGAACAGCTCGCTTTCGATGACGGTTTCGGGCAGGGCGCCACAGTTCAGCGCGACGAAATTGCCCTTCCGGCGGTGGCTCCATTGATGCAGGATCTGGGCAACCACTTCCTTGCCGCTGCCCGTTTCGCCGGCGACGAGCACGTCCACATCGGTATCGGCGATGTGGCGAAGAATGTTTCTGAGGTTTTCCATGACAGGCGTCTGGCCGATCAGCGGCAAATTCTCCTGCGCATCTTCGGCTGCCTTCCGCAGCATGCGGTTCTCCAGAACAAGCCGCCGCTTCTCGCTAGCGCGGCGCACGCTTTGGACGAGCCGATCGGCTGCGAAGGGCTTGGCGATGAAATCATAGGCGCCATCCTGGATCGCCTGAACGGCCATGGGAATATCGCCGTGGCCGGTCATCAATATCACCGGCAGGTCGACATCCATGCCCTGCAGCGTGGCGAAGAGCTGCAGTCCGTCGATCTCCGGCATGCGGATATCGGTGACGACGGGGCCGGCAAAATCCGCCGGCAGATCCGCCAGCGCGGCTTTCGCGCCGTCATAGGCGGAAACGCAAAATCCTGCGAGTTCGAGCGTCTGGGCGGTGGCGCGGCGCAGGTCCTTGTCGTCGTCGATCAGCGCAACAGGGGTCGGCGTTTCCATGATCTCAAGCCTTCCTTAGCTGAACGATGAACCGGGTTCCGCTGTTGTCGCTTAAAACCTCCATCCGGCCGCCATAGTCGCCGACGATATCCTTGGAGATCACCAGGCCGAGGCCGAGACCGCTTTCCTTCGAGGTATTGAATGGCGTGAACAAGCCCTTGCGAATGTCCGGCGGGATGCCGGGACCGTTGTCGACGACCGTCACCGTTACCATCCCTGCATCGGTGGATGTTCTGACCTCGACGCGACCCTCTCCGGCCTTCGGCGCCACCGCCTCCAGGGCATTTTGAAGCAGATTGATCAGCACCTGCTCGAGACGGATCCGGTTTCCCATCACCTGCAGTTCGGCGGGCGGCAGGTCGATGTCGAGCGTATCCATGCGGCCGGCAAACCGGCTACGCAACAGCATCACCGCGCCCTCGATGACGTCCTTCAATCCGGTTGGTTCGGCGCTGCCGCGGCCCTTGCGGGCAAAGGTCTTCAGTTCGTCGGTGATCGAACCTATGCGTTCCGTCAGCGCCGCGATGCTTTCGAGATTTTCGCCGGCAGGCGCCGTCTGGCCGCGATCGAGGAAGGTGCGGGCGTTATCGGCATAGGCACGAATGGTCGCGACCGGCTGGTTGATTTCATGGGCGACGCCGGCGGCCACTTGACCCAGGATGGCCAGCCGGTTGGCCTGCACCAGATCCTGTTGCACCGCCTGCAGCTTCTGCTCCGTGCTCTTGTGGCCGATGATTTCAGCCTGCAGCCGGTCCCGCGCCTGGCTGAGATCCAGCGTCCGCTCGACCACCCGCCGTTCCAGTTCCTCCCGCGCCTGTTGTTCGGTGGAGATTCGCAGGGCGATCGTATGGCGACGGCGCAACAGGAAGGCTGCTCCGGTCAGCAGCGGCAGGAGTATCAGCAATGCCAGCATGCGGGCTTCGCGAATCCCCGCATCGACGGACGGTCCGAGTGCTACCAGATGCTGCAAATGCCATCCGGTCGCCGGCACCGACGTTGCGACATCGAGAAACCTGGTTTTCCCGGCATCGCCCGGCATGACGATCTCGACGACATCGAGCCCGTCGCCGAGATTTCGGACCATGTCGAGCGGCAGGGGTTGAAGCGGCGCATCGCCGAATTGAAGGCTTTCGCGGATCGCCGTCAGCCGGACTTCGGCGATCCGGCCGATCGTCATGAACCGCCATGACGGGATGCTGGTGATGAGGACAATGCCGCGCTCATCAACGACGTAGGACGGGGTGCCCGAGGCGTTCCAATCCGCCTCGACGTCGTCGAATTCGACCTTGACCACGACGACGCCCAGCAGGCCATTGCTGCCCGAAATCCGCTGGGAGATATAGAGACCCGGTTTCTTGCTGACCGTGCCGAGCGCGAAGTGCTCGGCCTGTCCTCGTTCGGCCGCCCCCTGAAAATACTCGCGGAAACGATAGTCATTGCCGACGAAGCTCGTCGGTTCGCGCCAGTTGCTGGCCGAAACCGCCATGCCGTCCTTATCGATGACATAGATGACGGCAGCCTTCGTGCCCGCCGTCAGCATTTCCAGCTTCTGACTGAGCCGCTCGAATGTGCCGGCATCGTTTCCTGCCAGCGCCGCGGCGAGCGCCGCGTCCTGCGACAGCACGAAGGGAAGCGCCCGGTATTTTTCGAGAACCGTGCGCAGCAAAGCCGCATTCAGCCTCGCATCCATGCGGGCCTGTTCCTCGAGGGCAGCCTCCGCCCGATGCCGGCCGATCGCGCCACTTACCCACAGGCTTGCGACGACAGCGACGAGGCCGAGCACGGCATAGGCCAACCACAACCGGCGGATGCGGTGCTGCAAGGGTAGGGAAGGCCACAATTTCTGCGACACGGACATGGCGGATTTGTGCATTTTTCTGCACGAAACGCAAATGGATTTGTGCGGATTTCCGCATTGCTTAATTAGCCATCAGCAGCCCAGTAAATTTTTCATTAATAAATTCAATATGTTGTCTGGTGGCGTAAAACTGGCACGCCGATTGCGAAGGAGGTGGCAACAACGGCTGAGCTGTTGGACTTGAAGCGAACGGCTCGGGAGGCCGGAGTTCGTTCCGGACGAGCCATTAGGAGGACATCATGATCGCAGCACCACTCGATGCAGTCGCAGGCAGCAAGGGCAAAAAGCCCTTTTATACCCATCTTTACGTCCAGGTTCTCGCGGCTATCGCTGCGGGTATCCTTCTCGGCCATTTCTATCCCGAATTCGGCACTCAGCTGAAGCCGCTGGGCGATGCCTTCATCAAGCTTGTCAAAATGATCATCGCCCCGGTCATCTTCCTGACGGTCGCGACCGGCATTGCCGGCATGAGCGACCTGCAGAAGGTCGGCCGCGTCGCCGGCAAGGCGATGCTCTACTTCCTGACCTTCTCGACGGCGGCGCTTATCATCGGCATGATCGTCGCCAACGTCGTCCAGCCCGGCGCCGGCATGAACATCGATCCGGCCTCGCTGGACCCGGCCGCCGTCGCCAGCTACGCCGCAAAGGCGCATGAGCAGAGCATCGTCGGTTTCCTGACCAACATCATCCCGACGACGATCGTTGGCGCCTTTGCCGATGGCGACATTCTGCAGGTGCTATTCTTCTCGGTGCTCTTCGGCATCGCACTCGCCATGGTCGGCGAAAAGAGCGAACCGGTCGTCAATTTCCTCAATGCCCTGACGGCGCCCGTGTTCAAGCTCGTCGCCATCCTGATGAAGGCTGCCCCGATCGGTGCGTTCGGCGCCATGGCATTCACCATCGGCAAGTACGGCGTCGGGTCGATCGCCAACCTCGCGATGCTGATCGGCACTTTCTACGCCACCTCTCTGCTCTTCGTCCTCGTCGTTCTCGGCGCTGTTGCCCGCTACAACGGCTTCTCGATCGTGGCGCTGCTGCGCTACATCAAGGAAGAACTGCTGCTGGTTCTCGGCACTTCGTCTTCGGAGGCCGCACTTCCGGGACTGATGAACAAGATGGAAAAGGCCGGCTGCAAGCGCTCGGTCGTCGGTCTCGTCATCCCCACAGGCTATTCCTTCAATCTCGACGGCACCAACATCTACATGACGCTGGCGGCCCTGTTCATTGCCCAGGCAACCGGCATTCATCTTTCCTGGGGTGACCAGATCCTGCTGCTCTTGGTGGCGATGCTGAGCTCCAAGGGTGCCGCTGGTATCACCGGCGCCGGCTTCATCACACTTGCCGCGACGCTCTCCGTCGTTCCCTCCGTACCGGTCGCCGGCATGGCGCTCATCCTCGGCATCGACCGCTTCATGTCGGAATGCCGGGCGCTGACCAACCTCGTCGGCAATGCGGTTGCGACGATCGTCGTGGCGCGTTGGGAAAACGAGCTGGATACGGCGCAGCTTGCCGCGGCACTGGGCGGCCAGACCGGAGAGGATACTTCGGCTGCGGGGCTGCAGCCGGCTGAATAGCTAACCGAACTGTTCGCAGTGCTAAAATTCTTGCAACGGCCCGTCATCCAACGGGCCGTTCCTCTTTTCTGCCTCAGCTGCGATTGTCGCCGAGAAGGCTGTTGTAAACGGCGCCGATCGCGCTCGCTTCCTTCTCCAGCGCGAAATTCGCCCTGACATGCCGCAGCGCATTCTCGCCATGCGCGATCGCCAGAGCGGGATCTGCGATATAGGGCGCGATTGCCCCCGTCAGCGCTTCGCCATCGCCGGCGGCGACCACTGAGCCTGTCTCGCCCGTGACGATGAGTTCGGCATAGGCGCCGGCGTCCGATGCCACCACCGCGGTGCGCGAAGCCATGGCTTCGAGCGGCGTCAGGCCGAAGCCTTCGTTGCGGGAAGGGGCGACGTAAAGCGTCAGGCGGCGATACCAGACCTTGATGTCAGGCACCTCGCCGAGAAAGAGGATACGGTCGCTGAGCCCGGCGGTCGCGACATCCGCCTTGAGTTTGTTTGCGAATGCCGCATGCTCCGCCGTCACGCGGCCGGAGACGACGGCAGTCCATTCGGGGTGCTGCGGCAGCAGTTCGATCATCGCCCTGACGAAAAGATCAGTGCCCTTCTGATGGCGCACACGGCCGAAACAGCCGATGAGATGGCGGCCGGGCAGGCCGGTGGCGGCGATGCCGTCCTCTGCGGTTTCCGGCGGATGGAACAGAGCAAGGTCAACGCCGTGATGGATGACCGTGTGCGGCACCTCGAGGAACGAGCCGGAACGGTCGCTGGTCGCGATGACAGCGTCCATGCGGCGGATCAGCCATTTCGTATAGGCGGTGTGGCGGCGTTGCGCCGCCGAGGTGAAGAGAAGCTTCAGCGGCATGCGCGTGAGATGGCGAAGCAGGATGCCGACGGCCATCTCGTTGTTGCGGCGAGCGTGCCAGATGCGCCGGCGCCGGCGCGCAGGCGGGCGCCAGAGGCCGAGGAGCTGCCGCCATTTAAGTTTCGGCAGGTCCTCCGGCAGGCCGGGGCCGAGTGTCGCGATCCTGATGCCGAGCCGGATCTGGCACGGGATGAGCTGGACAATCGTCGACGTGACGCCGGAGAGCCGGCGCTTGAAATTGGGCGCAACGATCTCGACGTCACGGATATCAGGCAAGGGAGGGGTCTCGCGGCTGGCGGGCGATCAGCCCCAGGAAACCTGGAGGATTTCGTAGGCCTTGGAGCCGCCCGGCGCGTTGACCTCGATGGAATCGCCGACTTCCTTGCCGATCAGCGCACGGGCGATCGGCGAGGAGATGGAGATGCGGCCGGCCTTGACGTCGGCTTCCTGGTCGCCGACGATCTGGTAGGTCTTTTCTTCCTCGGTGTCCTCGTCGACGAGCTTCACCTTGGCGCCGAACTTGATCTTGTCGCCCGACATTTTCGTGAGGTCGATGACCTCGGCGCGCGCCGTCAGGTCTTCCAGCTCGCTGATGCGGCCTTCATTGTGGCTCTGGGCTTCCTTGGCGGCATGGTATTCGGCGTTTTCGGAAAGGTCGCCATGGGCACGGGCTTCGGCGATCGCCTCGATGATTCGCGGGCGCTCCTCCTGCTGACGCCAGCGCAGTTCTTCCTGCAGCTTGACGAAACCGCCCTGTGTCATCGGTACCTTTTCAACCATTTTTCTGTCCTTCACTTTTTGTATCCGCATAATCAGCGGCGAACACAAAAGAAAACAGGTCCCGAAGGGGAGCTTCGGAACCGTGCCACAATCTTAGTCGGACGCTTATAGCAGATCGCCAAGGCCGATTTCCAGAAAATTCGCATGAAAGAAACGCGGCCCGCCCCGATAGCAGGTGGTGCGCCTCAAAATTGTCCAGAAGGCGGATGGTCCGGCCCATCCTTGGCCGGCGGGCGGTCCGACCATGGCTCTATCGTGAAGCTTCCCTGCCGCGGCAGGTTTGGGGACAGATTTCCGCGATCGATCACCGACTGGTGGATGACCGCACCGTCAGGAATAAAACGGCGATCCTGGAGCGGCAGGTAGATCCCTTCCGTGTTGCCGCGCTTGCGCCAGGAGGTTTCGGGCACGCGGCGGGGAACATATTCAAGAAGCCGCCATCCGGCGGTCATCGAATGGTGAGGATTGGCTTGCGCGTTCGGGGCCACGTAGTTCTGGATCGGCCTGCTGTTGTGCCCGAGCACGACTGCCTTGACCGTCTGGTCGATATAGTCGAGGCCGGTCTGCCTGGTTTCACTGATCATCCATTCGAGCGGGATCTTGATGATGCCGCTTTCCTTTTCCGGGTAGCCGCCGCCGATGTCGCCGTGGACGCCGGCGAACCAGACTTCCTTGACGTTCTGCGGCACCGGCTCCTTCGGCCGGAATGGCCCGCCCCAATATTCCTGCCCCGGCGTCCAGGGCATCGGGTTGAACATCGTCCGCCGCTCGTCGATCGCCATGGCATGGCGCAACCATTCGACGCTCGGATTCTTCCTGGTGAAGGGCAGGGTCCTTAGCTGCGGCAACCATTTGCCCATCTCGATCACCGAGGCCACGGTATCGAAAAGCCCAAGCAGCTTGATCTTCGGCCGGTAGGTCTTCAGCGTCCTTTCATAGAGCCGCATGCTGGAAAAGGCCGATGGAGCATCATCGTCGGTCGTGCCGGCGAAGCCACCGGCCTTCGCTTCGTTGTCGGAGATGCCCTTGTAGGTCCTGTAGGCATAATCGATGAGATTGACATGGTGCCGGCTGACGATGCCGAGCGCATGGATGAAGCCGGCAAGAACCCGGGCGCTATAGGCGCCGCGGCTGAAGCCGAAGATATGGATGCGGTCGCTATCCTCACCGCTGCCGCGTGGCGCGTGCTCATAATTGTCGACGATGAAGCGGTAGGCTTCCTTGACGTTCTGGTCGAGACCCCACCCGGTCGCCAGGCCCCAGACTTCGATGCTCTTGCGATAGGCCCTGGACCAGGCATTGGCCGCGCCAAATGTGCCGACACCGGGATCGTAGTAGACGATTTGCGTCGACGAACGTTTCAGAACGCCGAAAAGCCTGAGGATATTGGTGCGGTCCGCCGCAATCTCATTCGACGTGCCATCGAAGAGAATGACGATATTCTTGCTCATGCTCGCCCCCTGTTTGCGGGAATGCTAACATGATCGCGGAAGATGTGCATTGGACGAAGCGCGAAGGCCGCGCCTTGTATCTCGTTCGAATTCGGGACAGGAGCAGGCGCGCGCGCTGCACCCGCTTGGGGATCGATCTCAGGCGAAGTAGCTCTGCAGCGGCCGCACTTCCAGATTGCCTGCCTTCAGCGCCTTGATCGCCTGGGCGGCGGCCTCGGCGCCTGCCATCGTCGTGTAATAAGGCACCTTCTGCATCAGCGTCGCACGGCGCAGCGACTTGGAGTCCGAGATCGCCTTGTTGCCATCGGTGGTGTTGATGACGAGCTGGACCTGGCGGTTGCGGATCGCGTCCTCGATGTGCGGACGGCCTTCCAGCACCTTGTTGATCTTGGTGGCGGTGATGCCGTTTTCGGCGAGGAAGCGGGCGGTGCCGCCGGTCGCAAGCACTTTGAAGCCCTGCTCGACGAGGATGCGGATCGCCGGCAGCACGCGCGGCTTGTCGGCGTCGCGCACGGAGACGAAGACCGTGCCGTCACGCGGCAGCTCGACGCCGGCGCCAAGCTGCGACTTGGCGAAGGCCAGCGCAAAATCGGTGTCGAGGCCGATGACTTCGCCGGTCGAGCGCATTTCCGGGCCGAGCAGCGTGTCGACGCCGGGGAAGCGGGCGAAGGGGAAGACGGCTTCCTTGACGGCAATGTGCTTCAGCTTGCGCGGATCGGGCTTTTCACCATAGGCGGCGAAGGTCGCGTCGAGCTTCTCGCCGGCCATGACGCGGGCGGCGATCTTGGCGATCGGCGCGCCGATGGTCTTGGCGACGAAGGGCACGGTGCGCGAGGCGCGCGGATTGACTTCGAGAACGTAGACGGTGCCGTCCTTGATGGCGAACTGGACGTTCATCAGGCCGCCGACATTGAGCGCCTTGGCCATGGCTTTCGCCTGGCGTTCCAGCTCGTCGAGCATCTCGTTGGAGAGCGTGCGCGGCGGCAGCGAGCAGGCGCTATCGCCGGAATGGATGCCGGCTTCCTCGATATGCTCCATAATGCCGGCGACATAGACGTCGGTGCCGTCTGAGAGGCAGTCGACGTCGACTTCGATGGCGTGGCTGAGATAGCTGTCGAAGAGCAGCGGGTTCTTGCCGAGCAGGGTGTTGATCTGGCCGGTCTTGTCGTTGGGATAGCGCTGCTTGATATCCTCGGGCACCAGTTCCGGCACGGTATCGAGCAGGTAGCTTTGCAATTGTCCTTCCGAATGCAGGATCTGCATGGCGCGGCCGCCGAGCACATAGGAGGGGCGCACGACCAGCGGGAAGCCGATTTCGGTGGCGACCATGCGGGCCTGCTCGACCGAATAGGCGATGCCGTTGTTCGGCTGGTTGAGGTCGAGCTTCATCAGCAGCTTCTGGAAGCGGTCGCGGTCTTCGGCAAGGTCGATCATATCAGGCGCGGTGCCGAGGATCGGAATACCGTTCTTTTCAAGCGCCTCGGCAAGCTTCAGCGGCGTCTGGCCGCCGAACTGGACGATAACGCCGACGACTTCGCCCTTTTCCTGCTCGGCGCGCAGGATCTCGATCACGTCCTCGGCCGTCAGCGGCTCGAAATAGAGGCGGTCCGACGTATCGTAGTCGGTCGAGACGGTTTCCGGGTTGCAGTTGATCATGATCGCTTCATAACCCGCATCCTTCAGCGCGAAGGCGGCGTGGCAGCAGCAATAATCGAACTCGATGCCTTGGCCGATGCGGTTCGGGCCGCCGCCGAGGATGACGACTTTCCTGCGGTCGGAAACCTCGGCCTCCGAGCGGGCGGCGCCGACGAAAGGCGTCTCATAGGTCGAATACATATAGGCCGTCGGCGAGGCGAATTCGGCGGCACAAGTATCGATGCGCTTGAAGACCGGGCGAACGTTCAGGCTGTTGCGGAACTCGGCCACTTCCTTCGGGCGCTTGCCGGTCAGCGTCGCCAGGCGCGCGTCGGAAAAGCCCATGGCCTTCAACATGCGCAGGTTGGCGGCATCCTGCGGCAGGCCCTGCTCGCGGATACGGGCCTCCATCTCGACGATCGCTTTCAGCTCGGCGATGAACCAGGGGTCGATCTTGCACCCTTCGTGGACTTCGGCTTCGCTCATGCCCTGGCGCAGCGCCTGGGCGACCATGCGCAGGCGATCGGGCGTCGGTGTGCCGATCGCGGCGCGGATGGCGTTCTGGCTGGATTCGCCCTCTTCAAAGCCGGGGATCTCGATTTCGTCGAGGCCGGTCAGGCCGGTTTCCAAGCCACGCAGCGCCTTCTGCAGCGATTCGGCGAAGGTGCGGCCGATCGCCATGACTTCGCCGACCGACTTCATCGCCGTCGTCAGCACCGGCGAGGCGCCGGGGAATTTCTCGAAGGCGAAACGCGGGATCTTGGTGACGACGTAGTCGATCGACGGTTCGAAGGAGGCAGGCGTTGCGCCGCCGGTGATATCGTTATCCAGTTCGTCGAGCGTATAGCCGATCGCCAGCTTGGCGGCGATCTTGGCGATCGGGAAGCCGGTGGCCTTCGAGGCAAGCGCCGACGAGCGCGAGACGCGCGGGTTCATTTCGATGACGACGAGACGGCCGTCTTTCGGATTGACGGCGAATTGGACGTTCGAGCCGCCGGTCTCGACCCCGATCTCGCGCAGCACCGCGATCGAGGCGTTGCGCATGATCTGGTATTCCTTGTCTGTCAGCGTCAGCGCCGGGGCGACGGTGATCGAATCGCCGGTGTGGACGCCCATCGGGTCGATGTTTTCGATCGAGCAGATGATGATGCAGTTGTCCGCCTTGTCGCGGACGACTTCCATTTCATATTCCTTCCAGCCGAGCACCGATTCCTCGACCAGCACTTCGGTGGTCGGCGAGGCATCGAGACCGCCGCCGACGATCTCGAAGAATTCCGAGCGATTGTAGGCGATGCCGCCGCCGGTGCCGCCGAGCGTGAAGGAGGGGCGGATGATGGCGGGCAGGCCGACATGGTCGATCGCCTGGGCGGCAATCGCCATAGCATGGCTCATGTAACGCTGCTTGCGGTCGCTCTCGCCGAGGTTCCACTGGTTTTCGAGTTCGTCCAGCGCAGTGTCGAGGTCGGGGCCGGAGAGGCTTTCACGCAGCTTGATGCGCTCGGCCTCATGCGTCTTGCGGTCGAGGTCCTTGATGTCGGTGGCGTTCGCCAGCATCGAGCGCGGGGTTTCCAGCCCGATACGGGCCATCGCCTCGCGGAACAGCGCGCGGTCCTCGGCCATGTCGATGGCGGCGGGCTTTGCGCCGATCATCTCGACATTGTAGCGGTCGAGAACGCCCATGCGCTTCAGCGAAAGCGCGGTGTTCAGCGCCGTCTGGCCACCCATGGTCGGCAACAGCGCATCCGGGCGCTCCTTGGCAATGATCTTGGCGACGACTTCGGGGGTGATCGGCTCGACATAGGTAGCGTCGGCAAGACCCGGATCGGTCATGATCGTCGCCGGGTTGGAGTTGACGAGGATGACGCGGTAGCCTTCCTCCTTCAGCGCCTTGCAGGCCTGGGTGCCGGAATAGTCGAACTCGCAAGCCTGGCCGATGACGATCGGTCCCGCGCCGATGATGAGGATCGATTTGATATCTTGGCGCTTCGGCATGAGTGCTTCCGTTTTCTGGCTGCGCAGAAAGCCGGCCAGGGTGGGAGATCACCGGGTCGGGTCGCGCATGCTGGGTCTTTTCAGGCTAGAAGCGGCTTATAGGCAAATGTATTTGCAAACGGAACCCCATAAATCGCGGAATCGACAGGAATCCAACACGCCGCGAAAGACTATTTCCCATCAGACACGACCGCCACCCGGATTTCGCCGTCGCCCTGCTTCCGGAAGAGCGAAAGCGGGAGTCCCGTCAATCGTTTGGCGCGACTTCTTTACGTGAAGCGACGGCGCACATCCTCGGCATAGCTGCGGCTGACCGGGATTTTCGTGCCGTCGCGGGTGAGGATCAGCAGCCTGCCATTGTCGCGTTTCAGGCTTTCGACATGGGCGTCGGCCACCCAGTGCGAGCGATGGACGCGAAGGCCCGGCGTTGCGGCGGTTTCCTTCAGCGCATCGGCGAAACGTAAGAGTGCCAGTTCGCGCCCGCGGCCGGTCACCACCTCGGTATAGTGATCCTGGACGGAGAGGCGCAGCAGCGGGCCCGATTCTCAGGCTTCAGCCGGTCAAGGATCGAGGTGCCGGGGCTGGTTTCCTCAGGAACTGCGGCTTCGGCGATTTTCCGGCTCATCGCCATGTAGGTCAAAAGGCAGAAGAGGGCGCAGAGCGGCACCGCAAAAAGCGCGCGCTGCAGGCCGCTTTCGAGCGTGGTCGTTTCGCCGGTGAAGATATAGTCGACGAGACTGATGGCAAAACCGATCGGCAGGGCGGCTATGAGCGAACCCGTCATCATGCGGGCGAACATCGAAACGATCACCTCCCGCAGCAGTCTTTCGGCCATGACCGCGCAGAGGATGGCGATCGCCCAGGCAACGGCATGCAGGGTCAGCCAATAGGCGAGGCGTTCGCCGAAGGCCATGCTTTCCATCGTGCCGTAGGGGCCGGTGACGGCAAAAAGCAGAACGATCGCGGCAAAGGTTCCCCAGAAGCGCCGGGATTGGAGAAAGACCTGCAATTCGCGAAGCGTGGATTGCAAGAAGGGGTGAATCACGAAGTTTTCCTGCCGTTCGCGCGGTTCGGATTGAGGCAGATGGAGTCTTGGCGGAAACAGGGATCGAATTCAACCGGATGTCGCTCATGACCCTCGAACCGCTCCTCGACACCTCGCTCGCTGTTCAGATCCATGTCGCCGCGGTTACGCCGGCGGCACTTCTCGGCGCCTACGCCCTGCTGCGCCCCAAAGGCACGCCGCTGCACCGGCTGCTCGGCAGGATCTGGATGACGCTGATGGTTGTCACGGCGATGTCGAGCTTCTTCATTCATGAACTCGATCTCTTCTACGGGTTCAGCCCGATCCATCTTCTGTCGCTCGCAACGCTGTTCGGCAGCTGGAATGCGATCGCGGCGGCTCGTCGCGGCGATATCCGCCTGCACAAGCGCATCGTCACCGGCCTTTATTTCGGCGGCATCGTCCTTGCCGGCCTGTTCACTTTCCTGCCTGGCCGGTTCATGCATGCGGTCATCTTCACCGGCGCGGAATGGCCGGCTGTCCTTGCTGCGGCGGTGATCGGCTCGATCCTGATCGCAATCGTGCTGCGTCGGCGACGCGAGCGCCTGATTGCCCGATGAAGTCGCTGGAATTCCGGCCGCCGACGGATATATAGATTGCTTGAGTGCAAGCACGGGCATTGCCGGGGAGAGCGTAGATGGAATGGAGAGGCCGGCGTCAGTCCGACAATATCGAGGATCGCCGCGGCGATCCGACCGGCGGCGGTTTCGGCCGCGGCGGCGGCTTTAATTTCCCCTCCGGCGGCGGCGTTCGCCGGGCAGGCGGCGGCCTCAGCATCGGCACGATCATCTTCCTCGTCGTCATCTATTTTATCTTCAAGGCGATGGGCATCGACCTGATGCAGGTGCTCGATACCGGCGGCACGACGAGCGGTCCCGGCTACGAGCAGAGCCAGTCCGGCGGAACACGCACGCCCGCCAATGACGAGATGACTGCTTTCATGCGCACTGTTCTTGCCGAGACCGAAGATACCTGGCAGGGCATCTTCCAGGCGCAGGGCCAGAATTACGAGGAGCCACGCCTCGTGCTGTTCTCTGGCTCGACGGCATCGGCCTGCGGCTCCGCATCATCGGCAACAGGTCCGTTCTACTGCCCGAGCGACCACAAGGTCTATCTCGACACCGAGTTCTTCCAGGAGCTTTCCGACCGGTTCGGCGCGTCGGGCGATTTCGCCGAGGCCTATGTCGTTGCCCACGAGGTCGGCCATCACGTGCAGAACCTGCTCGGCATCCTGCCGAAGTTCAACCAGGCTCGTCAGCGCATGAGCGAGGCCGAGGCCAACAAGATGTCGGTGCGCGTCGAGCTGCAGGCCGATTGCTTCGCTGGCATCTGGGGCAAATATACCCAGCAGAAGGGCCTGCTCGAGTCCGGCGATCTGGAGGAGGCGCTGAACGCCGCCCAGCAGATTGGCGACGATACGCTGCAGAAGCGGTCACAGGGTTACGTCGTCCCGGAAAGCTTCAACCACGGCACCTCGGAGCAGCGCGTCAGATGGTTCAAGCGCGGCTTCGACAGCGGCCAGTTGTCGGCCTGCGATACGTTCTCCGGGCCGATTTGAGGAGTAGAGAGGAAGGGGCGCATGGCACAAGCACATCGCAGCCCCTTCGATCCCTTGCCTACTTCTCACTGTCCATATGCTGCAGCATGTGTTCGGGATAACGCCCACCCGCGGCCGCATCTTTCGGCACGGCGCGTTCGATGATGGCGAAATCTTCTGGTGAAAGATCGACGGCGCGTGAGCCGAGCGCCTCGGTCAACCGATCGCGGCGGCGAGCGCCAATGATCGGGACGATATCCTTGCCCTTGGCGGCAACCCAGGCGATGGCGATCTGGGCGACAGAGACGCTCTTTGCCTCGGCAATCTCACGCAGCTTCTCCACCAGAGCGAGGTTCTGCTCGATATTGCCTTCCTGGAAGCGCGGGCTGTAGGCGCGGAAATCGCCGGCCGTTCCGCCCTGGCCCTTCTGCCAGTGGCCGCTGATCAGGCCGCGCGAGAGCACGCCGTAGGCGGTGATCGAGATGCCGAGTTCGCGTGCCGTCGGCAGGATCTTCTCCTCGATGCCGCGCGAGATCAGCGAATATTCGATCTGCAGGTCGACGATCGGGGCCACAGTGACGGCGCGGCGGATCGTTTCTGCGCCGACTTCCGACAGGCCGATATGCCTGACATAACCTGCCTTGACCATGTCGGCGATGGCGCCGACCGTGTCCTCGATCGGCACGTTCGGATCGAGGCGTGCGGGACGATAGATGTCGATATAGTCGACGCCGAGGCGCTGCAGCGTATAGCTGAGGAAGTTCTTCACCGCGACCGGGCGGGCGTCAATGCCGTTCCAGCCGCCGACGGGATCGCGCAAGCCGCCGAACTTGACGCTGATGACGGCGTTTTCGCGCCTGCGGCCCTTCAATGCCTCGCCGATCAACATCTCGTTATGGCCCATGCCGTAGAAATCGCCGGTGTCGAGCAGGTTGATGCCGGCATCGAGAGCTGCATGGATCGTCGCGATGCTTTCTGCACGGTCGGACGGGCCGTACATGCCTGACATGCCCATGCAGCCGAGGCCGATGGCCGATACATCGGGTCCGGTCTTTCCCAAACGATAGGTCTGCATTGTCTTCTCCTTCTTCTGCGCCGCGGTGCGATCGCACATCCGCCCCGGGCGTCGTCATCGATGCTGCCGTTCTACCGCTTTCGCATTCGGGCGATAATCGGAGAGTATCAAACAGGCCGTGCGGGGGAATGCACAATGAACGGTCTCTCTTGTGATCTGGATGCCGTCGCGGCGATTGCAAGAGAACGCATTGCCCGACGATCCGCTGGGCGGCTCTTGATTATCCGACGCCGGAACGGCAACGCGCCCACCGGTTGAGGCCTCTCATAAATTTCCCGTTTAGCATTATCAAAAACTTTGAAATGTTCACGGATTGTTTCAGTTTCTTTTCTGAGCTATGTCACTCTCTCGGCGACGAGATCGTCTTTTCAGGACCAACCGCTGTAGAGATGCCTCATGCTTGACCCGAAATTTGTTCGACGCGGCCTTTTCCTGGTCTTCATCATCCTTTTCCTCGACATTATCGGCATTGCCATCATCATGCCGGTGCTGCCCGCCTATCTGGAGCAACTGACCGGCGGCAGCGTGAGCGATGCGGCGATTGACGGCGGCTGGTTGATGCTCGTCTATGCCGGCATGCAATTCCTGTTCGCGCCGCTGCTCGGAAACCTGTCCGACCGTTTCGGCCGCCGGCCGATCCTTTTGCTTTCGGTGCTGACCTTCGCGATCGACAATTTCATCTGCGGCATCGCCACCAGCTTCTGGATGCTGTTCGTCGGTCGCGTGCTTGCCGGCATCAGCGGCGGCAGTTTTGCCACCTGCTCGGCCTATATCGCCGATATCAGCACGGAGGAGAACCGGGCGAAGAATTTCGGGCTGATCGGCATCGCCTTTGGTGTCGGCTTCACTATCGGCCCCGTCGTCGGCGGTGTCCTCGGTGAATTCGGCCCGCGTGTGCCATTCCTCGGCGCGGCTGCGCTGTCGCTTGTCAATTTCATCGCCGCCTGCTTCCTTTTGCCCGAAACGCTGGAGGCGAAGAACCGCCGCCGGTTCGAGTGGAAACGTGCCAATCCGCTCGGCGCGTTGCGCCAGATGCACCATTATCCTGGCATCGGCTGGGTCAGCCTCGTCATGTTCCTGTTCTTCCTGGCGCATGCCGTCTATCCCTCGGTCTGGTCGTTCGTCTCGACCTATCGCTATGGCTGGAGCGAGGGACAGATCGGTCTGTCGCTCGGCATTTACGGCATCGGCGCCGCG
The DNA here is from genome assembly GCF_001652265.1 of Rhizobium leguminosarum. GTDB lineage: Bacteria > Pseudomonadota > Alphaproteobacteria > Rhizobiales > Rhizobiaceae > Rhizobium > Rhizobium leguminosarum_D. The sequence goes on along the minus strand of NZ_LWBS01000220.1, from coordinate 19,822 downwards.
ATCGTCATGGGGCTGGTTCTGCCGCGGATCGTGCCGGTGCTCGGCGAGTGGAAGACCGCTCTTCTCGGCCTCTGCTTTTCAGCTGCAGGACTGACCGGCTATGCCTTCGCCTGGGAGGGCTGGGTGGTTTACGTCGTCATCGTCGCGACCGTTATCGAAAACGTCGCCGACCCGCCGCTGCGCAGCATCGCTGCCGGCAAGGTGCCGCCGTCGGCGCAGGGCGAGTTGCAGGGCGCGCTGACGAGCCTCAGCAGCATCACCACCATTGTCGGGCCACTGATCTTCACGCAGATGTTTTCCTACTTCACGCGGCCCGAGGCGCCCGTCACTTTTGCAGGCGCGCCGTATCTCACGGCCGCCGTGCTCATCCTTCTGGCAGCCGGGGTATTCCTCACAAGGGTTCGGGTGAGGGAGCCGGCCAAGGCGCTGGAAGCCACGGGCTGATCGATCAGAAACGCTGATGTGATGATGAATTTTTCATCATCTGCCTCATTTGGGGTAGTTCTTTGCAGGGCTTTGGTCTAAGCCCGGATGATATTTCGCCGCAAGTTGCGGCGACGCATATTTCAATCACAGGACTGGTGTCATGGACACGCCGATCGACGCGCGCAGACTTGCGCCGACAAACGATAATCGTTGGGGCGCACATTTCCGTGCCACGCTGGCGCTCGGCATTCCGCTGATCGGCGCGCAGCTTGCCCAGCTCGGCATCAACACCACCGATGTGATGATCGTCGGCCGCCTCGGCGCCGAGCATCTGGCGGCAATGGTGCTTGCGGCACAGTTCCTGTTCACGATCCTGATCTTCGGCTCGGGCTTTGCCATCGCCGTCATTCCGATGGTGGCGCAGGCCTATGGCCGCGGCGACCTCGTCTCGGTGCGCCGGTCGCTGCGCATGGGCCTGTGGGTGGTGATCGCCTACTGGGTCATCATGCAGCCGGCCTTCTTCAAGTCGGAGCAGATCCTCCTCTTCGCACAGCAGAAGCCCGAGGTGGCCAAGCTCGCCCACGGCTACATCATGATCGGCCAGTTCGGCGTGCTGCCGGCACTGCTTTTCAATGTCATGCGTGCGCTGGTCAGCGCCATCGGCAAGGCGGGCATCATCCTCAACGTCACCATCGCTACGCTGGTGATGAATGCGATCTTCGCCTATATGCTCGTGCTCGGCCATTTCGGCTTTCCGGCGATGGGGCTCGAAGGTGCGGCGATCGTTTCGGTCGCCGTGCAGACGGCCGGCTTCCTGTTCATCCTGGCTTTCGTGCAGCGGCGGGAAGAGACGCGGCGCTACGAGATCTTCGTGCGGTTTTGGAAGCCCGACTGGCATGCACTGCTGGAGGTCGTCCGGCTCGGTTTCCCGATCAGTGTCACCATCCTTGCCGAGGTCAGCCTGTTCACGGTGGCTTCGCTCTTGATGGGCTATATCGGCACGATTGAGCTCGCCGCCCACGGCATTGCCCTGCAATGGGCCTCGATTGCCTTCATGATCCCCCTCGGCCTCAGCCAGGCGGCCACGGTGCGCGTCGGTGTCGCACACGGGCGGGGGGATTATCAGGGGCTGGTGCGCGGTTCGATCACGGTGCTCATCCTCGCCTGCGCCATTTCGGCGGTGGGCAGCGTGCTCTTTGCCACCATGCCACAATTCCTTGGCAGCTGGTTCCTCGACGTCAACTCGCCCGAGGCGCCTAAGGTGCTTGCCTATGCCGGGCCGCTGATCGTCGTTGCCGGACTTTTCCAGCTCGTCGACGGGTTGCAGGTGATTGCCAATGGATTGCTGCGCGGCCTCAAGGACGCACGCGTGCCGATGGTCATGGCGTTGATCGCCTACTGGCCGATCGGCTTTTTCCTCGCCTGGGCCTTTGCCTTCCCGCTGGGTTTCGGCGGCATCGGCATCTGGTTCGGCTTCCTCGTCGGGCTGGCGGCTGCCGCCGTCATGCTCTGCGCGCGCTTCTACCTTCTTCTTCGCCGCGAAGGAATGACGGTCGGCGCCTGATATCTCCTGATCAGGCTGCGACCGGCTTGTAGCCGGCGATATCGGCGCGGATGTCGAGCCGTTCGAACATTTCCTGCGGACTAAGGTTCGCCGTCGCCTGCGCGGCGGCGACCGCTGCCTGCGATTGCTCGAACGCCTCGGCATTTTCCCACTCGGCGATCGTCACGAAATTGAATTCGCCGGGTCCGGCGACCTGCTCCAGGACAGAGTGACGCGTGAAGCCTTGCTGCGTCTGCAGCAAGGTATGTGTGCACACCATGTGCATCAGGAACTCGTCGCGCGCCGGGGGCGGCACGGCGAATTTGTCGATCCTGTAGAAAACGCCGTTCATCCGGTTTACTCCCGCATCAGATGTTTGCAGGCAGATCTGTAATTCCTCAAGTTAAGCTGAGGTCAATATGCGGATAAAGAAAAAGGCCCGGCCGCTGCATAATTCCTCAAATCGGAATCGATTTAAGGAATTATGCAGCAATTCAAAGTGTTACAGCGTGCGCGTCTGAAAAGACGCGCACGCTGTAAGCGGGCCTTCCTCGGAAATGGGCATTATTTGAAATCAGCGCTCGGCGAGCGCCGGTTCGCCCTTCTTCTCGCGCACCATGTTGACGAAGCGGCGGAAGAGATAGTGGCTGTCCTGCGGGCCGGGAGAGGCTTCCGGGTGGTGCTGGACGGAGAAGACCTGCTTGCCGAGGACGCGCAGGCCGCAATTGGTGCCGTCGAAAAGCGAAATATGAGTCTCTTCAACGCCATCCGGCAGCGACTTCGAGTCGACCGCGAAGCCGTGGTTCATCGAGACGATCTCGACCTTGCCTGTGGTATGGTCCTTGACGGGGTGGTTGGCACCATGATGGCCCTGATGCATCTTCTCGGTCTTCGCGCCGAGTGCGAGGCCCAGCATCTGGTGGCCGAGGCAGATGCCGAAGACCGGGATATCGGTCTTAACAAGCGTCTTGATCACAGGCACGGCATATTCACCGGTTGCCGCCGGATCGCCCGGGCCGTTCGACAGGAAGATGCCGTCCGGCTGCATGGCAAGCACGTCTTCGGCGCTCGTTGCGGCCGGCACGACCGTCACCTTGCAGCCGAGGCCGGCAAACAGGCGCAGGATGTTGCGCTTGACGCCGTAATCCAGGCAGACGACGTGGTATTTCGCGTCCGTGGCCTTGAGTTCACCGTAACCTTCATTCCACACCCACGGCGTTTCGACCCATTGCGAGGACTGGCCGGACGAGGCGATCTTGGCAAGGTCGAGACCTTCGAGGCCGCTCCAGGCTTTGGCTTCGGCCTTCAGCGTCTCGATGTCGAAGACGCCGTTCGGGTCGTGGGCGATCACCGCGTTCGGAGCGCCGTTTTCACGGATCCAGGCGGTCAGCGCGCGCGTGTCGATGCCGCAAAGACCGATGACGCCGCGGGCCTTCAGCCATTGGTCGAGGTGCTTGGCGGCGCGGTAGTTCGAGGGCTCCGTGATGTCGGCCTTGAAGATGACGCCGACGGCGCCATGGCGGGCGGCAGGCGTCAGATCCTCGATGTCTTCATCGTTGGTGCCGATATTGCCGATATGCGGGAAGGTGAAGGTGACGATCTGGCCGAGATAGGAAGGGTCCGTCAGGATCTCCTCATAGCCGGTCAGCGCGGTGTTGAAGACCACTTCGGCCGGCACCTTGCCGGTGGCGCCGATGCCCTTGCCTTCGATGACCGTGCCGTCGGCAAGAACGAGCAGGGCGGTCGGCTTTTCGATTGTCCAGGGTGCTGTCGCGGTCATCTTCATCCCGTTTCCGGCGATCGGTGCGCGCGTTGCCGCGGCTCGCCGCCTTTTGATCTCGCAGGCGTGTGGACGCGGCAATGCCGCGCGCTCCAGGCCTGATCACGAATTTTGGTGCAGGTGGCGGTAAATAGCCACGCAATCGCTTAGCGTCAATCTTTGTAGCCGAGATTGCCGCCGTTTTCCTGCGCTTTATCGCGCCGACCGCGCAATTTATTTGATCCCCCGCATCAGCGTGGTTTATGAAGCGGCATCAAAACAGGAGTGAAGACCATGCTGCGCGATCAACTCGCCACCCAGCTGAAAGAGGCGATGAAGGCCAAGAATGCGGAGCGGCTTTCCACCGTCCGGCTGATTCAGGCCGCGGTGAAGGACCGCGATATCGCCAATCGCGGCATCGGCAAGGAGCAGGCGAGCGACGACGAGATCCTGCAGATTCTCGCCAAGATGGTGAAGCAGCGCGACGAATCGGCCAAGATCTACGAGGAGAACTCCCGGCCGGAGCTTGCCGCCAAGGAGCGCGCCGAAATCATTGTCATCCAGGATTTCATGCCGAAGCAGCTTTCGGACAGCGAAGTGCGCGCCAACGTCTCGGCGATCATCGCCGAGACTGGTGCCGCAGGCGCCAAGGACATGGGCAAGGTGATGGCGGCGCTCAAGGAGCGTTATGCCGGCCAGATGGATTTCGCCAAGGCGTCGGCCACCGTCAAGGAACTGTTGAACGGATAAGCCTCAGATAACGCGTCTTGCCTGCGGTTCGTCACGGACCGCAGGCCCGAGCACCACTTCGGCGGCGGCATCGATGATGGCGAATTTCGCCGCCTGATAATTCCAATATTCGCGGATGAAGTGGCCCGACAGCCAGAAGTCGCCCTTGCGGGAGGCTTCGGTCCAGCCAATGCTCTCCATGGTCGCTGCCTGCATCAGAAGGCGCTTCAGGTGGGTGTTGGAGATCATAAACTGTTCGCGGATTTCCCTGAGCGACAGAGGGCCGAGCACGACGCGATCGGCCGTCCTTGGAAATTCGGGAAGGCGCGAGATCAGGTAGTCCATCACCAGCCCGCCGGAATTCGCCCAGTTGAAGAGGTTGAAGGTGACCCCCGGATTGCGGACCGCTTCACTTCCGATGATCGCCCTTGCGATCAGCGGCTGGATCGCTGCCATCATCGCAGAGGGGTCGCTGGTGATCTTATTGGCGCGCTCACCGCCGTCGAGACTGTCGAGGATCATCATATGGGTGACGAGCCATCGGGTGAAATGCTGCTCGGCGATTTCGGTAGGCTCCAGGTAACGTGTGCGCTTATCGGGGCCGGGAACCGGTCGCAGGAAGCGATAGGCCAGCATTTCCTGCATGAAAGCAGCGGCCGTGTTGCGGCTGGCGATGTTGTTCCTGATCGCAAAATCGATGAATCGGCCGGAATAGAGGCCGCCGCTCCTCCCATCGTCTGAATAGCCGTAGTGAAGCGCGAAGCCGGCATGAGCCATCAGCCAGCGCTGTTGCGCGGCGAAGATCGAGGCGATGCGCGGGCTCTCGCGATAGATGGCGAGCATCTGATCGGCGCAATGCAGAATGGCCGCGAGGAAGCGGTCGTCTGCTGCAAGATTTTCCGCGGTAAAGGCCATTTGGAGAGGTCCAGGGAGTTCGGCGCATCCATCGTTCATGCGAGCGCCGCCTGTCAACGGTTTTGTCAATAAGCGGTTAATTTCAAAAGGAGAGTCGTCGCAAGAGAGCACAAAATTTAAGAAGGCAGGAGCTGGGGGCGCTCCTGCCTTCTTGCTCTTTGCGTCCGCCGGCACGCAGGGCAGAAGCCCAAGCCAGAGGGTATTTGCAAAGGCACCCTTGCGAAGCGGCGCCGGGGGTAGGGATGGTGCTTCGCTCGGGGATCGCTTTGTTGAGATCGAACCTATTGCGGTGCGGCGGCTTATTCAAATTACAAAAAAATAATAATTGCCGGAATCGGCGGTTTGGGAGACGCCAAAGTGGACTTTCTGGAAGTGGCGCAGAGGATGATGAGGCGCAATCACCTGAGGAATAATCCATTGTTTCCAAAATATTTTTTCTAATCTCTGTTGGATGCCGCCGCCCTTGCTGAGGCTTTTCTGATGGCGGGATTCCGGCTCTGAAGGGACAATAATGTCGCACCCTGTCGCAGGGGGGCGATAACGCATTGTTGATTGGATAACCGGAGCCGCCGATGACCGCCACATAGCCTGTGAATAGCGGGTTTTCATGACAAGTTTCGTGGCATGGAGCTGCAAAGCAGCTTATATGGAGGCTGGCTAAGAGGTATCGATGCGCTTTTCCAACACCTTTCTCGATGATATTCGCGACCGCGTTCCGATTTCGAACGTGATTGCGCGCCGCGTGAGCTGGGACAAGCGCAAGACCAATGTGTCGCGCGGCGATTACTGGGCCTGCTGCCCGTTCCACGGCGAGAAATCGCCGAGCTTCCACTGCGAGGACCGAAAGGGCCGTTATCACTGCTTCGGCTGCGGCGTCACCGGTGACCATTTCCGCTTTCTCACCGAGCTGGAGGGCCTGAGTTTTCCCGAGGCGGTGCAGCAGATCGCCGATATGGCCGGCGTGCCGATGCCGCTTGCCGATCCTGTGATGGAGAAGCGCGAGAAGGAGCGCGGCTCGCTGATCGACGTCATGGAAATGGCGACACAATTTTTCCAGGATCAGTTGCAGACGGCGAATGGGGCAAGGGCGCGCGCCTATCTGCGCGACCGCGGATTGACGGGGCGCACCATCGAGACCTTCCGTCTCGGCTTTGCGCCCGACAGCCGCAATGCGCTCAAGGAATTCCTCGCCGGCAAGGGTGTCTCCAAGGAGCAGATCGAGGCCTGCGGCCTGGTCGTCCATGAAAACGTGCCGGTTTCCTACGATCGTTTTCGCGACCGCATCATGTTCCCGATCCTTTCGTCGCGGGAAAAGGTGATCGCCTTCGGCGGCCGTGCCATGGCTGCCGATGCGCCGGCGAAATATCTGAACTCCAACGAGACGGAACTCTTCCACAAGGGCAATGTCCTTTACAATTTCGCCCGCGCGCGGCGGGCGATCCAGGGGCCGGGCCGCGGCGATCCTCAGGACGACAATGCGACCGGCACCATCATCGCCGTCGAAGGCTATATGGACGTGATCGCGCTGCATCAGGCGGGCATCGAGAATGCCGTTGCGCCGCTCGGCACAGCGCTCACCGAAAACCAGCTCGAGCTGCTTTGGAAGATGGTGCCGCAACCGGTGCTCTGCTTCGCCGGCGACGGCGCCGGTATCCGCGCCGCCAATCGCGCCGCCGAATTGGCGCTGCCGCATCTCAAGCCCGGCCGTTCTGTTCGCTTCGCGCTTCTGCCCGACGGCAAGGATCCGGACGATCTCGTGCGCGATGACGGGCGCGCGCCGTTCGACAAGGTGATGAGCCAGGCAAAGCCGCTCTCCGAGATGCTTTGGAGCCGGGAGATCAGCACCGGCAAGTTCGACACGCCCGAGGCGCGCGCCGAACTGGAGGCGCGACTGAAGCAACTGGTCGCGGTCATCGCCGACGAGAACGTGCGCCGTCACTACCAGCAGGATATTCGCGACCGGCTGAACGCCTTCTTCCAGCCGCAGTTCCAGAACCGCAACAATGGCGATCGCCGCGGCGGCTTCAACGGCAATGGCAATTACCGTACGGGCCGCGACAATGCCGGCAAGGCAGGGCCGAAAAGCCCGAGCGTCATTTCCGAAAGGCTCGCCCGGTCAGGCCCGGTGCGCGGCCACCAGAACAATACGGCGCTGCGGGAATGCGTGCTGGCGCTGACCGTCGTCAATCACCCCTCGCTGATGATCGACGATTATGACGAGATCGCCGCGATCGAATATGACAGCCGCGAGCTGCAGCGGCTCTGGTCGGCGATGCTGGGGGCAGCTGCGGCCGTCGCCGGCCCGCATCTGACGCGCGAATATCTGACCGAAAGGCTGGAATTCGAAGGCTTCGGCCCGCTTATCAAGAGCCTTGACCAGCAGGTGCGCAATGCCCGGCTGTGGATCGCGACCGAGGAGGCGGCGATGGAAGATGCGCGTGAGGGATACCGTCAGGCGCTGGCCTCCCACAAGCGGGCGAAGGCGCTGCGCCGGCAGAAGATCGAGCTCGAGCGCGAGATCGCGCTGGCGACCGAAGCCGGCGACGGCGAGGCGATCGTTCAGTTGATGCGGGCGCAGCAGGAAGTGCATTTCGAAGGGGTGCGCCTTGAGAACCAGGAGGCAATCATCGACGGCTTCGGCGTGCTTTCCGGCCGCGTTAAAGGGGCGGCGAACCACTGATGTCGCTGACTGAACGGAATGAACCGGGTTTTTCCGCTTCCGGCGCGCTGTTTTCCGCCGGCCGTTCGCCGCTCGATATCCTCAAGCAGGTCTATGGCTATTCCTCCTTCCGCGGCAAGCAGCAGCAGGTGGTCGAGCATGTGGTTTCCGGCGGTGACGCGGTCGTGCTCTTTCCCACAGGCGCCGGCAAGTCGCTGTGCTTCCAGATCCCAGCGCTCTGCCGCGATGGCGTCGGCATCGTGGTTTCGCCACTGATTGCGCTGATGCGCGATCAGGTCGAGGCGATGAAGCAGCTCGGCATCCGGGCAGCCGCGCTCAACTCCTCGCTGTCGCGCGAGGAGTTCGTCGAGGTTCGCCGCGCGCTTTCGGCGGGCCAGCTCGACCTTCTCTACGTAACGCCCGAGCGCATTTTGACCGATGGTTTCCGCGAGCTGATCGCCAACGAGAAGATCGCGCTGTTTGCCATCGACGAGGCCCACTGCGTCTCGCAATGGGGCCATGACTTCCGGCCGGAATATCGCGCGCTCGGCCGGCTCGGCGAGCAATATCCGGGTGTGCCCAGAGTGGCGCTGACGGCGACGGCTGATCCGCACACACGCGACGACATCATCGAGCGGCTGGGGCTCGATGCTGCCGAGATCTTCACCACCAGCTTCGACCGACCGAACATCGCCTACGAGATCGTCGAGCGCGACCAGCCGCGCCAGCAGCTGCTGCGGTTCCTGTCCGGCCACAAGGGCGACAGCGGCATCGTCTATTGCCTGTCGCGCGCCAAGGTCGAGGATACGGCCGAATGGTTGAACGGGCAGGGCATTCGCGCGCGTGCCTATCATGCCGGCATGGACAGGGCAGTTCGTGACGCCAACCAGGATGCCTTCCTGAAAGAAGAGAACCTTTGCCTGGTCGCCACCGTCGCCTTCGGCATGGGCATCGACAAGCCGAACGTGCGTTATGTCGCCCATCTCGATCTGCCGGGTTCGGTAGAAGCCTATTATCAAGAGACAGGGCGCGCCGGCCGCGACGGCCTCCCGTCCGAGGTCTGGATGGCCTATGGCATGGCCGACGTCATCCAGCGCGGACGGATGATCGACGAGGGCAGTGCTGCCGCCGAGATCAAGCGGGTCGAACGCGCCAAGCTCAACGCATTGCTGGCGATCTGCGAGACCGCCTCCTGCCGCCGTCAGGCCATCCTTGCCCATTTCGGCGAGGCGCATGCCGGCCATTGCGGCAATTGCGACACCTGCCTGAAGCCGGTCGAGACCTGGGAGGGCACGGAGGCGGCGATCAAGGCGCTGGCCGCCATCTATCGCACCGGCGAGCGTTTCGGCGCTGGCCATGTCGTCGACGTGCTCCTCGGCAACGTCAACGAAAAGACCGAGCGTTTCGGCCATGCCGAAATGCCGGTCTTCGGCGCCGGCAAGGATATTCCGGCGCGCGTCTGGCAGTCGGTCTTCCGCCAGTTGCTCGCCATGGGGCTGATCCGCGTCGACCACGAGGCCTTTGGGGCGCTGAAGCTGGAGCCGGAGGCGCGCGCTGTCTTCAAGCACGAGCGGCAGGTGTTCTTCCGCAAGGACCGGCCGGCCTCGGAACGGCGCACGAAGAAGGCGGAGCGCAGCGAGCGCAAATCGGGACTATCAGGCGCAGACGGCAGTCTCTTCGAGGCGCTGCGGGCCGAGCGCATGGCGATCGCGAAATCGCTCGGCGTGCCGCCCTATGTCGTCTTTCCCGATACGACGCTGATCGCCTTCGCCACCGAGAAGCCACGAAGCCGCAAGGAATTGCTCGCCATATCAGGCGTCGGGCAGGCGAAGCTCGAGCGTTACGGCGATGCCTTCCTGGAGATCATTCTGGCTCAGGACAACGGCTAACGGACCCGGCTGATCCTTGAGATCCGGCGAGGGGGCATGGTAGTGCTGCCTCTACAGCGCCGCGCGTCTTTTTCAGGCGCGCAAAGGACGCTGTAGCACTTTGAATTGCTGCATAATTTTCTCCTGAAATCGATTCCGATTTCAGGAATTATGCAGTAGGGAGGAGCGCCGATGGCCCAGAATATCTACGACCGACCGGAATTCTTCGCCGGATATAGCGGCATGAGGCGATCCGTGCACGGGCTTGACGGAGCATCCGAGTGGCCGGCGGTGCGTGCGCTGCTGCCCGATCTTGCCGGCAAGCGTATCGTCGACCTCGGCTGCGGCTTCGGCTGGTTTTCGCGTTTCGCCGTGAGCCAGGGTGCTGCCAGCGTGCTGGCGCTCGACATTTCGGAAAAGATGATCGCGAGAGCGAGGGCCGATGCGGCTGAAGCCGCGATCACCTATGAGATCGCCGATCTCGAGCATCTCATGCTTGCTCAAGCTTCTTTCGATTTCGCCTACAGCTCGCTGGCGCTGCATTATATCGAGGATTTCGCTGGTCTGGTCGCGACGGTCTATCGCGCGCTCTTACCGGGATCGCATTTCGTCTTCACCATCGAACATCCGATCTTCATGGCGCCGACCAATCCCGCCTGGGCAACCGATGCCGAGGGGCGGCGCATCTGGCCGCTCGACCGCTATTCCGTCGAAGGTCCGCGCACCACCGACTGGCTCGCCAAGGGTGTGGTCAAGCAGCACCGCAAGCTCGGCACGACGCTCAACACCTTGATTGCGGCGGGCTTTACCCTCCGCCATGTCGAGGAGTGGAGCCCGAACGATCGGGAATTGCGCGACAATCCCGATTGGGCGGAGGAGCTGGACCGGCCGATGTTCCTGCTGATTGCGGTCCAGCGCTGAAGAAGACAAGCCGGCGGCAATATGCTAACCCGGCGGGCAAACGGAAATCTCTGGGAAAGGCCGTCCATGACCTCGCAATTTCTCTCCCATCTCAGCAACGAGATCTCAGCGCTGAAGGATGCCGGCCTCTACAAATCCGAACGCGTCATCAGTTCCAAGCAGGCGGGCGAGATCGCGATTTCCACCGGCGAGCGGGTGCTGAATTTCTGCGCCAACAACTATCTCGGCCTTGCCGACAACGAGGAGCTGGCCGAGGCCGGCAAGCAGGCGCTCGACCGATACGGCTATGGCATGGCCTCGGTGCGTTTCATCTGCGGCACGCAGGAAGAGCATAAGCAGCTCGAGGCGCGCATCTCCTCCTTTCTCGGCATGGAAGACACGATCCTCTATTCCTCCTGTTTCGACGCCAATGGCGGTCTCTTCGAAACGCTGCTGTCGGAAGAGGACGCGATCATCTCCGACGCGCTGAACCACGCCTCGATCATCGACGGCGTCAGGCTTTCGAAGGCCAAGCGCTTCCGCTACGCCAACAACGATATGGCGGCGCTCGAAGAGGAACTGAAAAAGGCCGAAGGCAGCCGCTTCAAGCTGGTCGCCACCGACGGTGTCTTCTCGATGGACGGGATCATCGCCAATTTGGAAGGCGTCTGCGATCTCGCCGAGAAATACGGCGCGATGGTCATGGTCGATGACAGCCATGCCGTCGGCTTCGTCGGCAAAAACGGCCGCGGCTCTGCCGAACATTGCGGCGTCGAAGGCCGGATTGACATTATCACCGGCACGCTCGGCAAGGCACTCGGCGGCGCCTCGGGCGGCTATACTTCGGCGAAGGCCGAAGTTGTGGAGTGGCTGCGCCAGCGCTCGCGGCCCTATCTGTTTTCGAACACGCTAGCGCCGGTCATCGCCGCCGCCTCGCTCAAGGTGTTCGACCTGATCGAAAACGGCGATGCCTTGCGCAAGCGCCTTTCCGACAATGCCGATCTGTTCCGCGCCGAAATGACCAAGCTCGGCTTCAAGCTCGCCGGCGAAGGCCATCCGATCATCCCCGTCATGCTGGGCGATGCCAAACTCGCCCAGGATATGGCAAGCTTGATGCTGAAGAAGGGAATCTATGTGATCGGCTTCTCCTTCCCCGTCGTTCCGAAAGGCCAGGCCCGCATCCGCACGCAGATGTCGGCGGCCCATTCGCTGGCGGATGTGGAGCGGGCAATCGCGGCCTTTACCGAGGCAGGGCGGGAATTGGGTGTGATTTGAGTTTGACGGCGTGCCGTGCCGCCCCTCATCCGCCCTACGGGCACCTTCTCCCCGCTGGGGAGAAGAGGGGATAGCAAAGTTGGGCGCCAAGTAAGGGTGGATATTGTCGATGTCGAATATGATGAAGGCGCTGGTCAAAGCGAAACCGGAGGTCGGGCTCTGGATGGAGAATGTGCCGGTGCCCGAGGTTGGGCCGAACGATGTGCTGATCCGCGTGAAGAAATCGGCGATCTGCGGCACCGACGTCCATATCTGGAACTGGGACCAATGGGCGCAGAAGACCATTCCGGTGCCGATGGTGGTCGGCCATGAATTTTCCGGCGAGATCGCCGAGATCGGCTCTGCGGTCACCCGCTATCATGTCGGCGAGCGGGTCTCCGGCGAGGGGCATATAGTCTGCGGCAAATGCCGCAACTGCCGGGCGGGCAGGGGCCATCTCTGCCGCAACACGCTCGGTGTCGGCGTCAACCGCCCGGGTTCGTTCGGCGAGTTCGTCTGCATTCCCGAAAGCAATGTCGTGCCGATCCCGGATGATATTTCCGACGAGATTGCCGCGATCTTCGATCCGTTCGGCAATGCCGTGCACACCGCGCTCTCCTTCGATCTCGTCGGCGAGGACGTGCTCGTCACCGGTGCCGGGCCGATCGGCATCATGGGCGCGCTCGTCGCCAAGCGATCCGGCGCCCGCAAGGTCGTCATTACCGATATCAATCCGCACCGGCTGGAGTTGGCGCGCAAGCTCGGCATCGATCATGTCGTCGACGCATCGAAGGAAAATCTCGCCGACGTGATGAAGGCGATCGGCATGACAGAGGGATTCGACGTCGGGCTGGAAATGTCGGGGGCCGCACCTGCCTTCCGCGACATGATCGACAAGATGAACAATGGCGGCAAGATCGCCATTCTCGGCATCGCGCCGGCGGGCTTCGAAATCGACTGGAACAAGGTGATCTTCAAGATGCTCAATCTCAAGGGCATCTACGGCCGCGAGATGTTCGAGACCTGGTACAAGATGATCGCCTTCGTCCAGGGCGGCCTCGATCTCGCGCCCATCATCACCCACCGGATCGGCATCGACAATTTTCGCGACGGCTTCGAGGCGATGCGATCGGGCAATTCCGGCAAGGTTGTCATGGACTGGATGTGAGGAGGACGACATGCTCCATGAAGGAAGCTGCCATTGCGGCAATGTGGCTTTCGAGGTCGAAGGCGAATTCGATATCGGTGCGCTGACGGTGAAGGCGTATGACGAGCACGATGCGCAGATTCAAAGTGTTAAAGCGTCCTTTGTGCGTCCGAAAGGGCGCACGGCGCTCTAAAGGCGCATATACCGTCTGCACAACTGCAAAAATGAGGGAAACAACCGGTACGGCGGGCAAAATTCTTGCTGCCCTTGTCTTTTGTTCGCAGCATCTTAAATAAGGGTTCGCAATCGCTGCCTCGGTTCAAAGCCTGTGGATAAGGCTTTTTCCGAATTTTTGTGGGCTTTTTTTCCGGAAAAGCTTGACGAGAACAAAAAATGTGGGAATCACCGTTCGACTTGTTGAACGGTGAACTGGGTCAAGGCGGATCGCGCAACCATGGCCGGAAATCCAAGAGCAAGAAAACTTTGCTGTCCGGTGCCGGTAATCGTGGTTAATCAGGCTTTAAATGTCATCCCGTTAGGTGGGCAAAGGTGATTCGAGGGCGGCGCGTGCGGCGCGTCAGGCCCTGAGACAGCCCGTTCACCGTAGCGAGATTGGATAGCGTCAGGAAGGCGACGATATAAATGGCAACCAAGGTCAAAGAGAACGAAGAGGCGGAAGTCGAACGCGACGGCGCAAGCGACGGCCCTCTTCTCGATCTTTCCGACGACGCGGTCAAGAAGATGATCAAAGCCGCCAAGAAGCGCGGCTATGTGACCATGGACGAGCTTAACGCGGTCCTGCCGTCCGAAGAAGTGACGTCCGAGCAGATCGAAGACACGATGTCGATGCTGTCCGACATGGGCATCAACGTCATCGAAGACGAAGAAGCCGAGGAAGCCGGTACTTCCGGCGGCAGCGATGACGACGACGCCGGCGGCGACGAGGAGAGCGAAGGCGGCGAACTCGCGCCTTCGAGCGGCACGGCGCTGGCGACCGCCAAGAAAAAAGAACCGACCGACCGTACCGACGATCCGGTTCGCATGTACCTGCGCGAGATGGGCTCGGTGGAGCTTCTCTCCCGCGAAGGCGAAATCGCGATCGCCAAGCGCATCGAGGCCGGTCGCGAGACGATGATCGCGGGCCTCTGTGAGAGCCCGCTGACCTTCCAGGCGCTGATCATCTGGCGCGACGAACTCAACGAAGGCACGACGCTGCTGCGCGAGATCATCGATCTCGAAACGACTTATTCAGGCCCTGAAGCCAAGGCGGCGCCGCAGTTCCAGAGCCCGGAGAAGATCGAGGCCGATCGCAAGCTGGCAGAAGAGAAGGAAAAGACCCGCCGCGCCCGCTCCGGCGACGACGACATCACCGATGTCGGCGGCGAAGGCCTGCCTCCCGAGGAGGAGGAAGAGGACGAGGACGAATCCAACCTTTCGCTGGCGGCGATGGAAGCCGAGCTTCGCCCGCAGGTGATGGAGACGCTCGATACGATCGCCGAGACCTACAAGAAGCTGCGCAAGCTGCAGGACCAGCAGGTCGAGCAGCGGCTGTCGGCTTCCGGCACGCTGTCCACTGCCCAGGAGCGCCGTTACAAGGAGCTCAAGGATGAGCTCATCAAGGCCGTCAAGTCTCTGTCCTTGAACCAGAACCGCATCGACGCCCTTGTCGAGCAGCTCTACGACATCAACAAGCGCCTCGTTTCCAACGAGGGCCGCCTGCTGCGTCTGGCCGAATCCTACGGCGTCAAGCGCGACTCCTTCCTGGAGCAGTACCAGGGCGCTGAGCTCGATCCGAACTGGATGAAGTCGATCGGCAATCTGGCCGCCCGCGGCTGGAAGGAATTCGCCAGGGGCGAAAACACGACGATCCGCGACATTCGCCAGGAAATCCAGAATCTGGCGACCGAAACCGGTATCTCGATCTCGGAATTCCGCCGCATCGTCCATATGGTGCAGAAGGGCGAGCGCGAAGCGCGTATCGCCAAGAAGGAAATGGTCGAAGCGAATCTTCGCCTGGTCATCTCCATCGCCAAGAAGTATACGAACCGCGGCCTGCAGTTCCTCGACCTCATTCAGGAAGGCAATATCGGCCTGATGAAAGCGGTCGATAAGTTCGAATACCGCCGCGGCTACAAGTTCTCGACCTATGCGACATGGTGGATCCGTCAGGCGATCACCCGTTCGATCGCCGACCAGGCCCGCACGATCCGCATTCCGGTGCACATGATCGAGACGATCAACAAGATCGTCCGCACATCCCGCCAGATGCTGCACGAGATCGGCCGCGAGCCGACGCCGGAAGAACTGGCCGAAAAGCTGGCCATGCCGCTCGAAAAGGTCCGCAAGGTCCTGAAGATCGCCAAGGAGCCGATCTCGCTCGAAACCCCGGTGGGCGACGAAGAGGATTCGCATCTCGGCGATTTCATCGAGGACAAGAACGCGCTGCTGCCGATCGACGCTGCCATCCAGGCGAACCTGCGCGAGACGACGACCCGAGTTCTCGCCTCGCTGACGCCGCGCGAGGAACGTGTTCTGCGCATGCGCTTCGGCATCGGCATGAACACCGACCATACGCTCGAAGAAGTCGGCCAGCAGTTCTCGGTCACTCGCGAACGTATCCGCCAGATCGAGGCGAAGGCGCTGCGCAAGCTGAAGCATCCGAGCCGCTCCAGAAAGCTTCGTTCGTTCCTCGACAGCTAAGCGGTCGAGAATGCTGTATTGATTGAAAAAGCCGGGCTCGTGTCCGGCTTTTTGCTTTCGGTCTTTGCGTCACTGCTGCACACTTTTGGGCGACATGCCTAATACCAATGATCCCGACGGCTTTCTTGTCGCTCGGTGGTGACAAGATTATAGTCCGGGCACGGGGGAAGAAATCGATCGCGATGCGCGAGCGAGGACCGACGCATGCCCGTGTCGGGCGAATCCTCCGTTGGGAGGTGCGAAATGACCACTTACATCGTGTTGATCAACTGGACGGACCAAGGTGTGCGCAACGTTCGCGACTCGTCAAAACGGCTGGATGCGGCGAAGAAACTGCTCGGCGACATGGGCGGCTCCTTCAACCAGTTCTTTCTGACGATGGGCGGCCACGACATGGTGGCTGTCTGCGAAGCGCCTGACGATGCCGTCATGGCGCGGTTTGGCCTCTCGCTGGCGATGGGCGGCAATGTCCGCACTGAGACACTGAAGGCATTCCCGGAAGCCGCCTATCGAGAGATCATCGGCTCGCTCGGGTAGCCGAAGCCGGCGATCGTCGATCTTAGACGTTGCGGAGCACTCGCTGCGCTGGCAGTGTCGCGGCGTGCTTCAATTTCCGCGGCAGGCTTCGGCCCGACTTTTCGGCAAGCTCATGATGAAAGCGCTCCTCAGTTTCATGATCGTCATCGATCGTCCGACAGCCGCTTCCTGACCGATGGAACTGGCGGCGGACAAATGGGATGACGGGATCCGGCGGGGTGCAGCGGCTTCGTTCGCGCTGCATGTCATTGCGATCCTGCTCCTTCTGCTGCTGTTGCCGAAGGCCGAGCCGCCGCTGCCATTGCCGGATGACGGTCTCTCGGTGGAGATCGTCCCGCAGGCCGCGGAATCGCTGAAAATGCCCGAGCCCGTCAAGGAGCCTTCGCCGGAACAGGCAAAGCCTGAAGCGGCAAAACCCGAAGCCGAGCCGGCGGCGCCGGTTGCAAATAATCCGCCTGCTGCGGCAATGCCCTCCGCGGCACCGATCGCTGCGCTGGCGCCTAAACCGACGGAATTCGTCGAGGCAAGCCAGCTGTTTTCCGACAAGGTCCTTGCCGATCCGCGCAGCCGCCGCGCCCGCGAGGCGCTGCGCGGCCTTGCCGGCAGCGAGCGCAATCTGCAGCTCTGTGACCTCGAGGCGCTGGAGCAGGTGCGCCGGGCGCAGCCGGCCATGGCGCCGGATGCGCTTGCGCCCTATGCGATGGCGGCGGAGAGGCTCAGCGGCAACGATGTCGAGGTGAAGGGTGGCGCCTTCCGCAGCAAACGGAAGTGGTACAACATCCAGTTCAAATGCGAGCTCGATGCCGGCTCCGGCAAGGTGGTGTCCTTTGCCTTTCTCGTCGGCGATGCCATTCCGCAAGGTGAATGGCAAGAGCACAATCTGGTAGCCGACGATGGAGCCGCCGACCAATAACCCTCATCGCTGCAGCGATCACGCGGTTTTTTTCTTTTGTGGCTTGATGCTGCCGGTTTTAGAGGCCACATCGCTGCTGTGACAGAAGAAGACGTAGAGCCGGCGGAAGCGCAGCACGAAACGGGAAAGCAGCGGCCTGAAATCCGCTGGGGCGTTGTCGCGTCCGTTCTTGCGCATATTCCTATCATTGCTCTTCTGATTTTCGGGCTGCCGAAGATCGAGTGGAAGCCTGTCGAAGATGAGAGTGTGAAGGTGGAACTCGTCCCGCCGCCAGAGGAGAAGAAGCCGGAGCCCAAGGAAAAACCACCGGAGCCGAAGCCGCCGGAAGAGGCCAAGAAGGAACCACCTCCGCCGCCGCCGCCACCGCCTCCAAAAGCTGCGAAGCTGCCCGAAGCGCCCGTCGCTCCCCAGCCACAACGTGTCGCCCGCCCGGTCTTCGAATTTGCCGAGAAGGATTCAGCGCCGGAACAAAGCGAGCGGGGTATACCGCAGCAGGCAGAAGCACCAAAACCGCCGATCGTTGAGCCAAAACCCGAAGAAACGCCGCCTGTCGAATCGCCGCAACTCCAAAAGCCAGAGGTTCCGGAGACTATGCCTGCCGCGAATCCGCTGCCGCAGGATATCGAACTTCCCGAGGTAGAGACTGCTGAGGCCAATCCGGAAAAGAACGGGCCGGCAGCCACAGGACACGATGAGGCAAAGACGAATTTCGAGCAGGCAAATCCGTCAACGAATTCGACGGCAACCTCCCCAATGCCACCGGACGCAGCGGCTAAGGAATCAAATAAGCTCACGAAAGCGAAGACGCTATTTACCGACGACTTTGTCTCAGACCCCACGGTCAAGACGGCGATGAATAACTTGCCGCGCCAAACAAGGGGTGGTCAGCTTTGCTGGAGCGAGCTTAGAGAACAGCTCCTTCATTCGTCTGCGGCATATGATCCCAATATTATTGAGGTGCCTCAATACGAGCTCCGGAATGGCAATTTCCTCGCGCTTAAGGGAAGCGCGTTCTATGACGGTCAGAAATTGCACCAATTGGCGTTCAGTTGCGAAGTGAATGACAACGCGACGAAGATTGTATCGTTTGAATTTGGTGTCGGGAATGTAATCCCGAAAAGTGAGTGGGCGCGTTATCACTATCCAAACGGCGACGCGGAGCATCGGTGAGCTTCGCTACAAGCCACGCGCAAGGAACCGCACCTAACCATCTCCTGATGGCCGTGATGATTCCGGTGAAGAAGAGGACAGATGATATGTCGAACGAGATTGAGCGTTTTTTTGAGCGTCAGGATGAAGCCGTGAGCGCGCTGTTCCTGGAAAACAAAGGCGACGAGCTGACCGATATTCTGGTGGCGGCTCTGGAAGAGGCTTTTGAAATCCTTCTCGAAGCCGCGCCCGCCGAAACCGTTCATTGAGGCCGCAGAGGGCTCGCTCAGTCTGCCAATGTGTGCTGACCGATCGCGCCGCTTGCGGTCTCCCGCCCGGTCGGGATAATGCGGCTGGCGTCAATGGTTGCAGATATCATGTCGATTTCCCAAGAAGATCAACCGCTGTCAGCGGGCGTGCTTGACGCCCGTCTGGCTGGTTATCGGTTTGAACGCGATGCGCTCGGGCGTTCCGCTGTGAGCGTTTTTCGGCTGGAAGCTCTCGGATTGCCGAGCCTTTATCTGAAGGTCGAAGAGGCTGGTGCTTTCGGCGAGCTCGCCGACGAGGCAGCCAGGCTTCGCTGGCTCCGGAGTTCCGGTCTGCCCTGTCCCGATATCATTGCAGAGGACAGTGACGGTGTGCACAACCGGCTGCTGATCAGCGCGCTTCCCGGGAGTGATCTCGCCAGCGCGTCGGCGGTGACGCCGCTTGCGCGGGTCGAGCTGCTGGCTGCGGCGCTTCTTGACCTGCATCGGCTGCCGATTGCATCCTGCCCCTTCGATCACCGGCTGGAGATGCGTATTGCGGCGGCGAAAGCACGGATGCAGGCCGGTATCATCGACGAGACCGATTTTGATGAGACGCGGCTTGGAAAGAGTGCCGAAGCCCTTTTTGCCGATCTTGAAAGCGGGAGGCCGGGCCGCGAGGATCTCGTCGTTACCCATGGTGATGCCTGCCTGCCGAATTTCATCGCTTTGGAAGACGGGTTCTCCGGCTATATCGACTGCAGCCGTCTCGGCGTCGCCGACCGCTATCAGGATATCGCGCTCGCCTGCCGCAGCATCGCCTATAATTTCGGCGAGGCGCTGGTGCAGCCCTTCCTCGATCGCTACGGCATGCCGGCCACGGATCCGGCGAGACTCGATTATTATCAGCTGCTCGACGAGTTCTTCTAGGCAGGCATCCTAGCCCGCATCTCTCAGTGCGCCCCGACGGCGCGTAACACCAGTGGAGGAAGGTTCCACCCAGATAATTGTCGATAGGTCTGGTAGCTGACGAGCGGCTTGGCAGGGTAACCGGCCGGGCCGAAGCCTCGTGACAAAG